>NZ_QFYQ01000001.1:1911000-2548000 GCF_003254475.1 Phenylobacterium soli | reverse complement strand
TTCACCCGCACGATCAGCTTGCGCCCGTTGTCGAGATTGGTGACCTCCACCAGCGAGGGCATGGGCAAGGTGGTGTGGGCCGCGCTGGGGATGTCCTTGTCGAAGATCTCGCCGTTGGCGGTGGCCTTCATGTGGAACTGGTCGCCATACCAGGAGGCGACGCCGACCTCGTTGTAGTTCGGCTGCTCGCGCGGCACGTACCAGACCCCGCCGACCTGATAGGGCAAGCCGACCTTGTAGCCCGGGGCGCCCGCCGGCCGCGGCGCATGGGTCGCCAGACGCGGCCCGGTGGAGGCGCAAGCCGCGAGGCTCGCGCCGGCCACGGCCACAACCACCCATCGCATCGTCGCCATCGCGCCACCCTGCCCTTGCGGAGAGCATCACGCTCGCACGGCGAAGTTTTCAGCAGGGTTAACAGTCGGTTGCCGGATCGCTTTCGAATGCTCGGTATTGTATAGCGCGCGCCGGCCACAATCATTGCGCGCATAAAAGCGGAGCTGTAAGCAGGTTCGGTCTCGACTCGGATGGACGGCCGACGTGGAGCGATCACGAGGGCGCGACCTGAGTGAGGACATGAAGGATATCGTCTGGATCGTCAGCTATCCGCGCTCGGGGAACACCTTCCTGCGCGCCCTGCTGTCCAACTACTTCAGCGACGCCGGCCGGCCGCTGACGCTTGCCGAGATCGGCGCGACCACGATCGGCGAACACGACGAGCAACTGTGGACCGCCCTCACCGGCCAGGCGCCGGCCGATCGTACGATCGAGGCCCAGTGGCGGAACCGCCTGGCCTACATCGAGAAACGACGGGAGCGGGCCGGTCCCGAGCAGCGGTTCTTCAAGGCCCACACGCTGAACAGCACGGCCTATGGCGTTCCGGGTTTCGCCTTCACGCCGGGCGACCGGATCCTGCACGTGGTCCGCCATCCCTGCGACGTGGCCCTGAGCTGCGCCGCCTATTGGGGGATCGACCAGGACAAGGCCGTTCAGCGGCTCCTGAATCCCGGACTGGTGGTCAACGGCAAGCCGAACCACGGTTACGAGGTGCTGGGCTCGTGGGAGCAGCATACGCGCTCCTGGCTCGGCGCCTCGACGCCGCCGGTCCATCGCATCCGATACTTCGACCTGGCGGAGAACACCCTCGAGACCCTGCGCGGAATCATCGCCTTCCTCGGCCACGAGCCCAACCCCTACCGCCTCAAGGCCGCGGTCGCCTTCGCGAGTTTCGACACGCTGAGCGCCCAGGAGGGCATGTTCGGTTTCGTGGAAGGCCAGCAGCCGCAAGGCGGCCAGTTCTTCAGGGTCGGCAAGGCGCTCCAGTGGCCGGGAAAGCTCGAGCCCGAGCAGGTGCGGGCGCTGACGGAGCCGGTGCAGGACGTTCTCGACGACCTCGGCTTCTCCGCCTTCGTGGCTCAGCGTCTAGCCGGCGCCGCCTGACAAGGCGCGGCGGTGGAGCGCCCTCTTGCCCGCTGCTATAGCCGCCGACGCAGATGGCTCACCTCCACCTCCATTTCGTCCACCATCGACCCAGGTTTCTGGACGTGCGCATGGCCCTCCCGGCCAAGGCGCTCGCCGGCATCGAGGGGCTGGACGTGGCCGAGGGCGGCGGGCTGGACCTGAGCGCCTTTCCCGGCGAGCCCAAGCTGATCGTTCATCAGCGGCACATGCCGTGGGAGGATCCCGACCGCCTCGCCCCCCTCCGCCGGACCATCCAGCGCGGGTGGGTGCATGTCTTGGAGTTCGACGACCATCCTGACCTGGTCGCAGCGGTCAACCGGACCCGGATGCGGCCGGAGCACTGGGAATACCTCGCCGCCTTCCACGCCATCCAGACGTCGACCGAACCGCTGGCGGACCTGTTCCGACGGCACAACCCGGAGGTGGCCGTCTTTCCGAACGCCGCCTTCGCCCTGCCCGCCCCCGAGCGTAAGGCGGCGCGCCGGGTGTTCTTCGGAGCCCTGAACCGCACCGCCGCGGGGGTTGAGGCCGCGCGGGCCCTGGGTCCCCTCGCGAAGGCCCGCGCCGACGTCGAGTTCGTGGTCGTCGCCGATCGCGAGGTGTTCGAGGCGCTGGGCGCGGCCAACGCCACCTTCAGCCCGGCCCTGGATTACCAAGCCTACCTCGACCTTCTGCGGACCTGCGAGATCGCCCTCTCACCGCTCGGCGACAGCGCCTATGAGGCCTGCAAGAGCGATCTGAAGTTCATCGAGGCCGCCGCCAACGGCGCCGTCACCATCGCCTCGCCGACTGTCTATGCGGCAACCATCCGCGACGGCGTGACCGGCCTCATTGCGCGCGCGCCGGAAGACTGGCCGCGGCTCCTCCAGCGCCTCCTGGACGACGCGGCCCTGCGCCAGCGCCTGGCCGGCGCGGCGCACGACTATGTACGCGGCGAGCGGCTGTTCGCCCGTCAGGTCCCCGAGCGCGTCGCTTGGTACCGCTCGCTCTGGGACCGGCGCCTCGAGCTGACCGAGGCGATCGGTCAGCGCGTTCCCACCATGCGCGCCCGCTTCGACGAACTTCGCGCAGCCTGAAGGGAGGCCCCACCCCCGTCACGACGCCCTTGGCTTCATCGCCCCCCCGTGGCATCGGGGGCCGCCTGGACAGGTGGCCGAGTGGTTTAAGGCAGCGGTCTTGAAAACCGCCGTGGGTTCGCGCCCACCGTGGGTTCGAATCCCACCCTGTCCGCCACGGGCCAGCCCCTCGCGCTATCCCGACGTCGGCGCGGGCTCCCAATCGGCCTTCAGTACGGCCTCGTTCGCCGCCAGGGCCGCGAGCCAGTCGGGCTCGCGCCCGCGATCCGTCTCATGGCCGCGCCATTCCAGTTCGGTCCGCGCCTCGTAGCGCTCGGCCCCGTCCTCGTACCGCACCGCCCAGAAGACGATGCGATGCCCCGTCGTCTCGATCGCCCTGCGCAGTTCGACCTCAGGAAGACCGCCCCGCAAGGCGCAGACGGTGAGGCCTGCACGGAACTTGCGCGACATCTTCATGTCCGCCCAGCGAAGGCCCCACAGCAGGACGAACCCCACGGCCGTGGCCGCCGCGCCCAGAGCCAGCGCGCCGGCGCCGAAGCAGATGCCCACAACGGTCATGAACCAGATGGTGGCCGCGGTGGTCACGCCGCTGACCACGTTGCCGCGGCGCACGATGGCGCCGGCGCCGATGAAGCCGATCCCGGAGAGCACGCCGAGCGGCAGGCGCATGACGTCGATCTGGGCGAACTTGGAGGGGTCCTTGCCGCTGGTGCCCAGGAGGGCGTTGGCCAGCACCATGGCCAGGCACGCCGCCAGGCAGACGAGCACGGTGGTGCGCAGGCCCGCGGCCTGGCTCCGCTCCTCGCGGTTGAAACCGATCAGGGCGCCGGCGAGCACCGCCAGCGCGATGCGCACCGCCATGTCCTGCCAGGTCAACTCGAGCGGCATCGTCACCTCCCGACCGATGAAAAAGCCTGGCCGCAGGTTGGTTCCGGGCCGGATCCGAGTGGCGGAAGGCCAGATTTTCGAAAACCTGGAATGACGGCGGAACCGTAGCCAAGCTCCGCCGTTGTGGCCGGCAGGTGGGAGCGCGACCATGGACCAAGACCTCGATGCCCCCTCACAAAACCTCGCGAACGCTTCGAGAGCGCCGGATGCGGGCGGGATCGCCATGCGCGTGATGGATCGGCTGCGCCCACGGGCGGAGCAGGCGGTGCTCTGGATCCATCGCCAGGCCGACCGGTTGGACCTGATCCCGAGCGAATTCGGCGACGAGACGCCGGTGGACCGTGAGGATGCGGGCTCCGTCGCCCGCGAATGGCTGCGGCAGGCGAAGCTCTGGGCGGCCTACAATCCCGAGCAGATGCTGGCCCTCAAGGCCGGCGCGGCGGCCCTGGGCGGCGCCCTCCTGGTGCTGGTGCTGATCGTCGCGGCGATCCGCTGAGGCTCAGGCGGCGGGCACCGTGACGCTGGCGTTGAAGGTCAGGTTGTAGGTCGGCAGCAGGGGAACCGAGAGCGGATAGGCGTAGCTGGAGGTGGCCTTGAACACCTTGGCGCTCGGATTGGAGATGTCGGACGCCAGGGTCACCTTGACGCTGTTCGCGCCCGGGACATCCGAAAGGTAGCCCAGCATCTGGCTGCGGAGCTGGGCCTGGGTGGTCGTCGGCGAGATGAGCAGCGAGCGGGCGCTGGTCTCCAGCGCCCAGCGGACGCTCGCGCCATAGTGCAGCGCCAGGCCGAGCTGGAAGACGCCGAACAGCATCACGAAGAAGATGGCCGCGAGCAGGGAGAACTCCACCGCCGAGCCGCCCGATCGGTCGCGCAGGAAACGGACCCTAGCGGACACGGATCACCTCCGTCTCCTTGAGGCTCCGATGCTGGATCGCGCCGTCGAAGGCGCTGCTGGCGGTGAGCGTCACCGTGGTCGTGGGTGTCTGGCCCGCCGTGCAGGCGCTCGAGCAGCTGGTGGCCGCGCCGCCGCAGGCGCAGGCGCGCGCCAGGCTGAAGCTCGCGTTGGCGGGCCTGTGCGGCCAGGCGGCCAGGGCGGCCGTCTGGGCAGCCGTGTCGTCGGTCCCGCCCACCTGGTAGTAGCGCGCGCCGGTCTGCACCGCCGTGCGCATGTCCAGCGACTGGCTGATCATCATCCAGCCATCCCAGCCCAGGATCAGGACCGAGGCGAGGACCGGAGCGATGAGCGCGAACTCGATGGCCGTGACGCCGCGCCGATCGCGCCAGAGGGTGGCGAGGCGCGTCATCTATTCCACCAGCTTCACGGCGTTGCGCGAAGGGATCTTGGCCATGCCCTCGGCCGTGCAGTCCACATCGAACGTGGCGCTACCGGACCAGCTGACCGTGTCCCCGATCACATAGGTGCAGCCGTTCGCACCGGAGAAGTTGCCATTGTAGGCGACCGCCTGCGTCGGAAAATAGAGGTTGCCCGTCAACTTGGAGGTGCTGTCGCCGTTGAACAGGTTCGTCGCGCCGCCGCTGCTGGACCGATCACCGAAGAACAGGATGCCCGAATAGGTCCCGCTGGTCGGCGCGGTCAGCCGCACGGTCGAATTGCCCTGCATGCTCACCCGCGCGCCACCGGTGAGATAGATGGTCACGCCCGTCCCCGCGACGAAGGCGTTGGCGCCGATGCTGAAGCCGCTGCCGCCGACGTAATAGACGCCGGGCGCCAGGGTGTCGTTGCCCTTCAGGCTGAGGCCGTTGCAGTAGTATCCGGCCGTGAGCGCAGCGCCGTTGTAGCTAGATTGCGTGTTGCACGGTCCCTGCGGCGAGGGCGTCTCCAGATCCTTGTAGGGATCGGCGACGGACGGGGCGTTGGCCATGCCGCCAGGGCACTGGGAAAGGGTCATGCCCCCGTTGTTGGCGATGCCGCCAGCCGTCTCGGCGCAATCGGCGGTCATGTTGCCCGAACCCCAGACGTGCAGGGCGTCGGCGGCCGTCGAATTCGAGGCGACGTCGCAGCCGCTCAGGTTCATCGCAGCGTTGCCGGTCACGTCCACGGCGCGGCTGGCCGTCTTGCTGAGGGCGACGATGCAGGCGTTGGACGACACCTGATAAAGCGCCACGGCCCGCCGATGGAGCACCACAGGCGTGCTGGTCAGCACGGCGGTGAAGAAGCGCGGCTCGGTCTGGGTGAGGATCACCTCGACGGCCTTGTTGGTGGTGTTCGGCCCCGAGGTCGGGGGCGTGTTCACCTGGATCGTTCCGCTGGCCGACAGCCAGCCATTGGAGGTGGCGGCCGTCGACGCCGCGGACTGGACCGCCGTCGTGCCGGAGCCTCCGAGAAGTTCGAGCGCGCCCGCGAAGGCCGCGGCGTCCGCGGCCGCCTGCAGCCGCTGATGCTTGTAGAACTGGTAGCTCGTCTCGGCGGCGAAGGCCGCGCCGGCCGCCACCACCGGCATCCCGAAGGCGAAGATGATCGCGACATTGCCGGACTTGGCGGCTCGGAAACGATCGGCCCACGCTCGCCATGCGCTGAGAGAGAGGCCGAGACGACGCCGGCCGCAGCCGGCCTGATGAGATCGCAGCACCATGGGCGCAGGATCGCTCCCGCGCGCTTAATAATCGGCTGAACGG
Source organism: Phenylobacterium soli (assembly GCF_003254475.1). Classification (NCBI taxonomy): domain Bacteria; kingdom Pseudomonadati; phylum Pseudomonadota; class Alphaproteobacteria; order Caulobacterales; family Caulobacteraceae; genus Phenylobacterium; species Phenylobacterium soli. The sequence goes on along the minus strand of NZ_QFYQ01000001.1, from coordinate 2,541,938 downwards.
CTTGGTTTACCAGCGTTGACGATTGGCGGGGGCTACACCTTCGGGATCTGGTTCACGAGCCGGGGCCGGATGTAGGCGTGGCGTACGAAGTGGATGGTGTTCGGCAGCAGGTAGCGGATTGGCGAGGTGTAGTCGTAGGAGACGTCGGCGACGATGGCGCTCTCTCCCGCCCCCAGATAGCCCACCGGGACCGAGGGCGCGCCGGCGAGCGTCCAGTTGTTGTTGTCGGTCCAGTCGAGGCCGACCACGCCCTTGCTGTCGGCAGTCATGCTCGAGATCCGCAGTCCCAGGTGCGAAACGGGCAGCGGGTTCACCAGCATCTGTCCAGCGTAATAGGTGTCGTCGAGCTGCGCCTTGCTGACGGTCCGTCCCTGGCTCACCACGTCTGCCATTGCGGCGGCGACGTGGGCGATCCGTCGCTGCGCCTCGAAGGCGCGCACGAGTTCCACCGAACCCAGTTGCAGGGTCACCAGGATCGGGAAAGTCAGCGCGAACTCGACCGCGGCGGCGCCGCGCCGGTCAGCTCGGAAGCGGCGCAGGCTCATCCGAAGGGCTCGTTCTTGAAGGTGGTGCGCGCGTCGAGCAGCACGGCCGCGGCGCCCGATTGCTGATAGTCGAGCGTGAAGAAGGGCATGAAGAAAGGCCAGCGGTAGGTCGCCTTCACGAGGATGATGTCACCCTCTCCTCCCCTGTCGAACTGATTGGCCGGCGCATCGCCCGCCGCCGCGCTGGCGGAGGCGAAGTTCGAAAACTTGCGGACACTGACGTTGAGCTTGGCGAGGCACGAGTTCCGCGGCTCGAACATGCCGGAGCACACCGCATCACGGAACTCGCTGGCGCTCGTCGGGGCGCCCGTGTCCCCCACCCTGATCTTGCGCGACGCCGCCTGCACGGAATTGTCGAGGGTGTTGGAGACCAGGCCCACGATGCCGATCTCCACCGTCCCGACGATGATTCCGATCAGCAACGGCAGCACGAGCGCGAACTCGATCGCCGTCGCCCCCTGCCGATCCGATGCGAATGCCCTGGTCCACATGCCTAAGCCACCTCAACCGTACCGGACTTTGCAAGATCGGGGTTAAGGAAGCAGTGCATACCTATGGTTGCCCTCCGTTCACCTAAGTCCGAAGCGCACGATTAACCCCACAACAATAGGTTGCCGGCTCGATACCGCGTCTTCGAAGGCGCTCGGACGGATGAACCACGATGCTTCGGTGGCTTCGGTCAGCACTGCGGGACAATCGCGCCAACGTCGCCGTGACGGTAGCGCTTTCGCTTGCGCCCCTGTCGCTCGCCGCCCTCGGCGCACTGGACATCGCGCGCGCCACCGCGGCCAAGCTCGTCCTCCAGGACGCGCTCGACGCGGCGACCCTGGCCACGGCCAAGAGCACGGCCTCCGACGCCACCCAGCTTCAGACGACCGGCGACCGGATCCTGCACCAGAACCTGGTGCTCGATTCCAGCGTCACCCTCGCCTCGGACACCTTCGTCTTCGGGACCGGTGGGACGGTCATCGCCAACGCCTCGGCCGCCGTGCGCCCTCTGGTCATCGGCTTCATCACCGGCGGCAACATCATCGTGGGCGCCCACACCGAGGTGAAACGCGCCGGCTATGAGCTGGAGATCGCCCTGGTGCTCGACAACACCGGCTCGATGCAGGGCACGAAGCTCAAGAACCTGAAGACCGCGGCCGGAAACTTCATCGACACCATGGCCAAGGCGGCCGCGCAAACGACCGACCCGAACGCGGTGAAGATCTCGCTCGTGCCGTTCTCGCAGAGCGTCCGCGTGGATTCGAGCTACGCCTCGGCGACATGGCTCGACGTCAATGGCGCCTCGACCGCCAACAACGCCCTGTTCCCGGACGACAACGGCGCGCCGCAACAGACCAGGCGCTTCGATCTGTTCAATCAGCTGGGGATCACCTGGGCCGGCTGCGTCGAGATGCGCAAGCCGCCCTACGACATCGACGACACCGCCCCGGACTCCACGGCCGAGGCCCTGGTGGTGCCCTACTTCGCACCCGACGAACCGGACAACTCGGACAGCAACGGCCAGGGCTACTCGAACAACTACATCAAGGACAAATCGGGCCACACCAACCAGCGCGGGGCGCAGAGCGACACGGCGAAGTACAAGAACGCCAGCGTCAACGCCTGGAGCAGCCGGGGCCCGAACAACGGCTGCGACATGCAGGCCCTGCAGCGGCTGACGACCAACTGGACGGCGCTGAAGTCCGCGATCAGCTCGATGAAGGCCACGGGCCAGACCAACATCCCGCTTGGCATGGCGTGGGGGTGGCACACCCTGTCGCCGAACACCCCCTTCGCCGACGGCGTCGCTTACGGCACGCCCAAGCACAAGAAGATCGTGATCCTGATGACCGACGGCGAGAACACCATGTTCAACGCGCCGAACATGGGCAGCACGCCCACGAACGCCAACGTCACCGACTACAACGGCGCGGGCTATCTGTGGGAAGGACGGCTCCTCAACCCGACCACAGGGCAACCGCTGGTTTCAGGCACGGAGGCGGACCGCACCGCCGCCCTCGACGATCGGCTGCAGAAGCTCTGCGCCAACATGAAGGCCAAGGACATCGAGATCTATACGCTGAGGGTCGAGGTCACGAACGGGACGAGCACCGTGCTGCAGAGCTGCGCCTCGGGTGCGGACCACTATTTCGACGTGAAGAACTCGGCGAGCCTCGACGCCATCTTCCAGCAGATCGCCAACGGCATCGCTTCGCTGCATCTTTCGAAATAGCTCGCCCGGTGATTTGAGGGGCGCGAGGCTTGGCCGCGGCAACAGACATCGCTCACCGGCGTTAGACCGCCATGAGTGACTACCACGACCTTTCGGCCGACGAGCGCGCCATTCTTCGCAGCGCCATGGACGGCCCGGTGGAGGACCGCGACCCCGCCGTCCTCGGCCTCTGTCTGCGGCTCTGCGGCCGCAGGCTGTTGCAGCGGGCGGGCAGCGCCGCGGCGGCCAATGGCTGGCGCGGATCGCCACACGCCTTCATGCTGACCCGGGACGGCTGGGCTCTGGTGAAGGCGCAGCGCCTCTATCGGCCTCTCCGCCGCGCGGGTTAGGGCTCCTCGCCGCCCAGCAGGGACAGCGGAGGGGCGACGGCCTCCAGCGACCGACGCTCCGCAGAGACGCCGAGCACGAGCTGCACGGCCGCGGCCACCAGCATGAGCCCACCGCCCAGCAGGTATCCCAGGAAGATGCGCCAGCGCTCGCCGGTGTCGATCAGCGCCCCGAACAGGGCCGGGCCACCGACGCCGCCCAGGAGAGTGCCGAAGGCGTAGAACAGCGAAATCGTGATCGCCCGCGTCTCCAGCGGGAACAGCTCGCCCACCGTCAGATAGGCCGCGCTGGCCGCCGCCGACGCGAAGAAGAAGATGACGCTCCAGGCGAGCGTCTGGCTTTCGGCGGTCAGGAGCCCGGCGGCGAACAGCCAACCGGTGGCGCAGAGCAAGGCCCCGGCTATGCCATAGGTCGACGCGATCATGGTCTTGCGGCCGAGACTGTCGAATAGCCGCCCCAGCACCAGCGGGCCCGCCACGTTGCCGAGCGCAAACGGCAGCATGAACAGGCCGACGTTACGGTCTGGAATTCCGTAGAATTTCGTCAGGATGATCGCGTAGGTGAAGAAGATCGCGTTGTAGCAGAAGGCCTGGGTGGCCATCAGCACGATCCCCAGGATCGTCCGTCGGGGATGGGCGCGGAACAGGGTGGCGGCGATCTCCGCCCAACCGGTCTCCTCACGGCGAGCGAAGCGCAGCTTCCGAATGGGCTCGATCTGCGGCGGCAGGGCCGTGTGGCGCTCGATGCGGCGCTCGATCTGGCGGACGATCTCCTCCGCCTCCTCTGGGCGGCCATGGGTCATCAGCCAGCGCGGGCTTTCCGGGATGAAGCGGCGCACGAATATGATCACCAGCGCCAGGAGGCCGCCGATCACGAAGGCCAGCCGCCAGCCCCACGCCTGCGGAACGACCGCGGGATCCAGCACCACCAGGGACCCGAGCGCGCCGAGGGCCGCCCCGACCCAGAAGGTGCCGTTGACCGCCAGGTCGGTGTAGCCCCGCCGGCGGGCCGGGATCAGCTCCTGGATGGCCGAGTTCACCGCCCCGTACTCCCCGCCGATGCCGGCGCCGGTGAGAAAGCGGAAGGCCATGAACGACCAGACGTCCCAGGACAGGCCCGTCGCGATCGTGGCCAGGAGATAGAGGCCGACCGTGGCGGTGAACAGCTTGCGTCGTCCGAGCTTGTCCGTGAGCCGTCCGAATACCAGCGCCCCGATCACCGCGCCGAGGATGTAGGCGCTGCCGCTCAGCCCCACCTCGCTCGAGGACAGGTCGAGGGCCGCCGGGCTGGCGATGGCGGGCGACAAGGAGCCGACGAGCGTCACCTCGAGCCCGTCGAGAATCCAGGTGACCCCCAGCGCAATGACCACCAGCCAGTGGAAGCGGCTCCACGGGAGCCGGTCCAGCCGCGCCGGAACGTCGGTGTCGAACGCCTCCCCCTGTCGCATCTTCGGTATGGTCCCCAAACCGGCCGTGCGGCCACAACGCGCGAAGGCAGCGCTTGGGTTCCTCGGACCAAGGCCTTAAGGCTCCAGCGATGAGTTTCGAGGAGATCCTGGTCGACGCGCGTGGGCACCGATGCCCGGTGCCGACCCTGCGGCTGCGGCGGGCCCTGGAGGCCGCGCCTGCGGGAGCGCGGCTGCGCCTGCTCGCGGACGACCCCCTGGCGCGGATCGACGTGCCGCACTTCGCGGCCGGCTTGGGCGTGGAGATCCTGGACCGCGGCGAGGACGCCGGAGTCCTCAGTTTCGTGATCGCGAAACCACCGGCCTGACGCCGCGCAGGTCCGGGATGGCGGGCTTCGGCGAACTGGCGTCGATCGCGAGCTCGACCTCGGTCGCGAGCGCGCCGCCGAAGAAGATCGCGTTCACGTTCCACGACAGCCAGATCAGGAAGACGATGACCGTCGCCAGCGAGCCGTAAGTCGCGCCTAGATGGGCGATCTGCTCGACGTAGAAGGCGATGGCCCAGGAGGCGAACAGGCAGAGCGCCGCCGCCGCGAGGCCGCCCAGCATTGAGGCGCGCCAGACGACCGGGCGGCGGGACATGGCGAAGCGATAGATCAGGGAAAGGCCCAGCGTCAGGCCCACGCTGGCCCAGGTCCACTCGCTGAGCAGCCAGGACACCCCGCGCAGCGGCCGCAGCTCGAACGCCGAGCCCATGATGCGCAGGCCGAAGAAGATGGCCGAAATCACGCCCAGCGCGGCGAAGGTGGCGATCAGCACGGCGCCTGCGAGCAGGTTGAAGCCCACGAAGCCGTGCGGCTCGTCCTCGTCATGGATGAAGGAGAGCCCCGCGAGCAGCGCCTTGAAGCCGCGGTGCGAGGCGTAGATCGCGACCACCAGGGCGAGGCCGCTCTGGGTGGACATGGCCACATGCGGCGTCTGCACCAGCCGCATCAGTTCGCTCTGGAAGATATCGCGCACGCCGGCGGGCATGACGGTGGAGAGCGCCCTGCCCTCGGCCGCGGCCTGGGCCGGGTCGGCGAGCAGGCTGTAGAGGCCGATCAGGATGGCCAGCGCCGGGAAGATCGCCAGCATGACGAAGAACGACACACCGCCCGTGTAGAGCATGACGTCGCGGCCCCAGAGGCGCGTCAGCGCCCGCCCGAGGACCAGCAGGCCCATGCGCAGCCAGTGGGTCGGGTCCCAATCCATGCTGCGGAGACGGGAGAGGATGCGGGGAGGGAGCATCGGGGCGGAGGGTGCTGAGGAACGTGGCCGGGCGCAAGCCTCGAAGCTGAACTGTCCCCAGCCCTACCCCATCAGGCCCCACCCATCAGACGCCAAAACGGCGCGCCACCGGGTTGGGGGTGGCGCGCCGCCGATGGGCGTGTCGTTCCATCCGGGCCGACCGCCGCTTCGAGGGACGGGAGAGCGCGACGACCGACCGTCACGCGTTATCGTCCCCGGCGGCTGAACCCAGGCTGAACGGGGTCTTCAGGAAACCGTCTCAAGTCCTAACGCGCCGGCCTTGGCCAGGGCGTCGATGTCGGAGGCCGAGAAGCCCCAGTCGCTGAGCGCCTCGCGGTCGTGGGCGCCGATCTTCGGCGGCGGCCCCTGGATCGCGCCCGGCGTGGCCGAGAAGCGCGGCGCGGGCGCCGGTTGAACGACGCCGGCCACTTCCACGAAGGTCTTGCGGGCGACGTTGTGCTCATGCTTCGGCGCCTCGTCGAGGTCGAGCACCGGGGCGAAGCAGACGTCGGTGGCGCCCATGATCCTCGTCCACTCGTCGCGGCTCTTGGTGGCGATCACCTTGGCGAGCTTCTCACGCAGCTCGGGCCACATGCCGCGATCCATCTGCTTGGCAAAGTCCGGATCCTGGATCCCGGTCTTCTCCATGAGCAGGGCGTAGAACTGCGGCTCGATGGAGCCGATCGAGACCCACTTGCCGTCGGCGCACTGGTAGGTGTCGTAGAAGTGGGCGCCGCCGTCGAGCATGTTCGCCCGCCGCTCGCTCGACCACATGCCCGAGGCCTTGAAGCCGTAGAACATCGCCATCAGGGAGGCGGCGCCGTCGCTCATGGCGCAGTCGACCACCTGACCCTGGCCGCTCTGGCGGGCGTTGATCACCGCGGCCAGGAGGCCGAACGCGAGGTAGAGGGCGCCGCCCCCGAAGTCGCCGACCAGGTTCAGCGGCGGGACGGGCTTGTCCTTGGTGCCGATGGCGTGCAGGGCGCCGGTGATGGCGATGTAGTTCATGTCGTGGCCGGCGGCCTGCGAATAGGGACCGGTCTGGCCCCAGCCCGTCATGCGGCCGTAGACGATCTTTGGATTGCGCTTCAGCACCACGTCGGGGCCGAGCCCCAGGCGCTCCATGACGCCGGGACGGAAGCCCTCGAACACCACGTCGGCGCTCTCCATGAGCTTCAGGCAGGTCTCCACCGCCGCGGGGTTCTTGAGGTCGAGGGCGACCGAGCGACGGCCGCGCGAGGTGATGTCGCTGGGCGCGCCGCCACGGCCCGCGCCCTTGCGGTCGATGCGGATGACGTCCGCGCCGAGGTCCGACAGCAGCATGCCGGCGAAGGGCCCCGGCCCGATCCCGGCGAACTCGATGATCTTGAGGCTGGAGAGCGGTCCCTGGCCCATGTTCTTCCTCCTGGTCTTGCCGGCCATCTAGAGCGCCTGCCGCGCGGTCAGCCAAGCGCCTTGCATCGCCCTTGGCGCCGGGCGCGCCCGCAACCTAAGGACGCAGCCCAATCTTGGCCCTGCCCGATTCACCGATTGGCAGGTAAGAGAGCTTAAGCGGAGCCCATGAAGCGGGGGATGGCGGCAGGCGTGCAGGCGCGGGTAGTGATCGTGGCGCGCGACGACGCCCTGGCCGGGCCGTTGTCGGAAGGCCTGGACCGCCTCGGCTGGCGGACCGTCACCGCGCGCGGCGCCTATGCCGCCATGGCAGCGGTCGCCGACCTGCAGATCGAAGCGGCCATTGTCGACCTCTCGGAAGGCGCCGAGGCGCTCGACATGGCCCAGCGGCTGAAGGAGGCCTGCGCGCCGCGCCGGCTGCCCGTGGTGGCGATCGGCGAGCCGGACCCGTCGCTGGAGGCGCGCGGCTTCGACCTGACCCTCGCCGCTCCGCTGCACCCGGCCCAGGCGGCCATGCGGCTTGAGACGCTGGTGCGCACGGCGGTGGCCGAGGAGGAGTTCGAGCTTCGCGTCGAGACCTTCGCCGAGAAGAACCGCGCCCTCGGCGTGCCGGATTCCGACAACGGCCCCTATCAGGTGCTGGCGATCGGCGAGCCGGCGCCGCAGTTCCTAGCCCTATCCAACGCCCTGGCCGCGCACGGCGCGGAGGTGGTCGGCGCGTTCACCGCCTACACCGCCTTCGACTATCTGCACGAACGGCGGTTCGACGCCGTGGTGCTGTGGGCCGGCGAGAACCCGCAGGAGGCGCTGTCGATCGCCGCCGGCCTGCGCCGCAACACCCGCCTCTATCATACGCCCGCGGTGCTCTACATGCGCCAGGACAGCTACGTCACCGCCTCGGAAGCGTACCATCGCGGCATCACCGACGTGGCCTCGCCCGAGACGCCCGAGGCCGAGACGGCGCGCCGCGTGGTCGAGCTGGCCCGGGCCTACCGCCGCCAGACTTCGGTGCGCCAGGCGCTGGAGAGCGCGCGCACCTCGGGCCTGATGGACGCCGCGACCGGCCTCTTCACCCGCGACCTCTTCGCCGCCCACCTGGCGCGCCTCGCCCAGGCCGCCAAGCAGCGCAACCGCGCCCTCTCGGTCTGCGTCCTCAAGGTCGCCGACAAGCCGGAGCTCGCGGCGATCCGCAAGGGCGGCTGGCTGGGCCGGGCCATCCCGCAGATCGGCTCCATGGTCGGCCGGCTCGTGCGGGTGGAGGACACCGCCGCGCGGCTCGGCCCGGAGGTCTTCGCCCTCGCCCTGCCCGCGACGCCGGCGGCGGCCGCAAGGGCGGCGGGCGAGCGCATCGCGGCGGTGATCGGCTGCACAGCCTTCGAGGCAGGTGACGGCAAGCCTCCATTCGTGGTTGAGTTCGACCTGGGGGTGGCCGAGGTCGGCCCTGGCGAGCCGGCCGGTCGGGCGCTCGAACAGGCAGCGGCGGAGGCCTACGCACGAAAGGCGAGCTGATGCAGCACCAACCGGCGAACCTGGGCGTCTGGGCCTACCTCTTCCCGCTCATCGCCATCGGCATGGTGATCCTGCGCAACTCGCGCGCCCGGCGCCTGCGGATCGAGGCGCTGTGGGTGTCTCCGCTCGTCATCCTCCTCCTCGTCGGCCTGGCGCTCGCCCAGGAGGGCGTCCCCTCGCCCGCCGGCCTCGCGCTCGACATCGCCGCCCTGGCGCTGGGCGCACTGCTCGGCTGGTGGCGCGGGCGCTTCACCCACATCACCGTCGATCCCGAGACCCACGCCCTGACCAGCCGCGCCTCGCCCGTGGGCATGCTGCTGATCCTCGGCATCTTCGCCCTGCGCTACGGCCTGCGGACCTTCGCGGCCGAGAACGCCGGGGCCCTGCACATGTCGGTGAGCACGGTGGCCGACGCGGCCCTGGTGATCACCGTCGGCCTGGTCTGCGCCCAGCGGCTGGAGATCGCGCTCCGCGCCAGCCGGCTGCTGGCCGAGGCGCGGGCCGCCAAGGCGGCCTAGGCCACCGCCAGCTTGGCGAGCTCGGTGAGGATCTTCTCGGCGGCGTTCAGGCGCTGCTCGGGGGTCTCCCACTCGCCCTTCACGACCACCTTGTTGTCCGGCCGGATGCGCCAGGCGATCTGGTTTTTCTGAACGAAACCAACAAGACCGCCCGGATTCTTGAACTGATCGTCGCGGAAGCTGACGACCGCGCCCTTCGGACCCACGTCGATCTTGGCGACATTGGCCTCGCGGCAGAGCCCCTTGATGGCGACGACCTTGAGGAGCTGCCCCGCCTCGGGCGGCAGCGGGCCGAACCGGTCGATGAGCTCGGCGGCCAGGGCCTCGCGGTCGGCCGCCTTCTCGGCGTCGGACAGCCGCCGATAGAGCGACAGGCGCACGTTGAGGTCGGGGACGTAGTCCTCGGGGATGAGCACGGCCGCGCCGGTGTTGATCTGCGGCGACCAGCCCCTGTCCGGGACGAGCCCGCCTGCCCCGCCCAGCTCCTTGAGCTCGGCCACGGCGTCCTCGAGCATCTGCTGATAGAGCTCGACGCCGATCTCGCGGATGTGGCCGGACTGCTCTTCGCCCAGGAGGTTGCCGCCGCCGCGGATGTCGAGGTCGTGGCTGGCGAGCTGGAAGCCCGCGCCCAGGCTGTCCAGCGACTGAAGGACCTTCAGCCGCTTCTCGGCCGACAGGGTGATCGGCTTCTCGTGCGGAGTGGTCAGATAGGCGTAGGCCCGCGCCTTGGCCCGTCCGACCCGGCCCCGCAGCTGGTAGAGCTGGGCCAGGCCGAACATGTCGGCGCGGTGGATGATGAGGGTGTTGGCGGTCGGGATGTCGAGACCGCTCTCGACGATAGTGGTCGACAGCAGCACGTCGTACTGGCCGTCGTAGAAGGCGCTCATCACGTCTTCGAGCTGGGTCGGCGCCATCTGGCCGTGGCCGACGACGAACTTCACCTCGGGCACCTGCTCGCGCAGGAAGCGCTCCAGCTCCGGCAGGTCGTTGATCCGCGGGGCGACGTAGTAGGCCTGGCCGCCGCGGTACTTCTCCCGCAGCAGAGCCTCGCGGACGACCACCGGATCGAAGGGCGTGATGTAGGTGCGCACCGCCAGGCGATCGACCGGCGGCGTGGCGATGATCGACATCTCGCGGATGCCGCTGAGCGACATCTGCAGGGTGCGCGGGATCGGCGTGGCGGTCAGCGTCAGGACGTGCACGTCGGCGCGAAGCTCCTTGAGCTTCTCCTTGTGCTTGACCCCGAAGTGCTGCTCCTCGTCGACGATCACGAGGCCAAGGTCCTTGAAGGCCACCTGCTTGCCGAGGATGGCGTGGGTGCCGACGACGATTTCGACCTCGCCGTTGGCGAGCGCCTCGCGGGTCTCGGCGGCCTCCTTGGCGGTGACCAGGCGCGACAGGCGCCGGATGCGCACCGGCCACCCCTCGAAGCGCTCGGTGAAGGTCTTGTAGTGCTGGCGCGCCAGGAGGGTCGTCGGGGCGACCACGGCCACCTGCTTGCCGCTCATGGCGACCACGAAGGCGGCGCGCAGGGCGACCTCGGTCTTGCCGAAGCCGACGTCGCCGCAGATCAGGCGGTCCATCGGCTTGCCCGAGGAGAGGTCCTCCAGGACATCGCCGATAGCGGCGAGCTGGTCGTCCGTCTCCTCGTAGGGGAAGCGGGCGCAGAACTCGTCGAACACCCCGTGCGGCGGCTCGACCTCGTCGGTGTGCTTGGTGGCGCGCTCCGCGGCGATGCGGATGAGCCCCTCGGCCATCTCGCGCAGCCGCTCCTTGGCGCGCGCCTTGCGCGCCTGCCAGGCGGCCCCGCCCAGGCGGTCGAGGACGACGCCCTCGGAGTCGGCGCCATAGCGGGTGAGCAGGTCGATGTTCTCGACCGGCAGGTAGAGCTTGGCCTCGCCGCCGTACTGCAGCTCGAGGCAGTCGTGCGGCGCTTCCTGCACCTCGAGGGTCTTCAGCCCCTCGTAGCGGCCGATGCCGTGGTCGATGTGGACGACGAGGTCGCCGGGCGTCAGGGCCGAGGCCTCGGCCAGGAAGTTCGTCGCCCGCCGCCGCCGCGTCGGGCGGGCCAGGCGATCGCCGAGGATGTCGGTCTCGGAGACGACGGCCAGGCTGTCGGTCTCGAAGCCGTTGTCGAGCGGCAGGACCACGCGCTGCGGCGTCTTCGGGTCGGCGGCCTTGGCCGCGTCCCAGTAGGGCGCGAGCGGGACGTTCTTCAGGCCGTGGTCGGCGAGCATGACGCCCAGGCGCTCGGACGAGCCCTCCGACCAGGAGGCGAACAGCACGCGCTTACCCGCGGCGGAGAGCTTGGCGGCGTGGTCGGCGGTGGCCTCGAACAGATTGACGCTGTCGCGCTGGCGCTCGGGCGCGAATTTGCGGCCGGCGCGGGCGCCCATGTCGATCACCGCCTCGCCCTCGGCCTCCTGGAAGGCGGAGAAGCGGCGGCTCGGGCGCACCTTGAGCTGCTCGCTCCACTCGTCCTCGTCGAGGTAGAGGCGCTCCGGCTCCAGCGGATGGTAGTGGGTGCGCCGGTCGGTCTGGCTGCGCGCCTCGAAGGCGTCGCGGACCATGGCCAGGCGCTCGTCACGGGCGTCTCGCGCCAGATGGTCGAGGGCCACCAGGGTGTCGGCCGGCAGGTAGTCGAAGAGGCTCTCCATCTTCGGATAGAAGAGCGGCAGCCAGTGCTCCATGCCGGCCCGGCGCCCGCCCTCGGAGACGGTGGCGTAGAGCGGGTCCTGGCCCGGCGCGCCGAAGGCCTCGAGGTAGCCGGTGCGAAAGCGCGAGATGGCTTCCTTGTCGAGCAGGGCCTCGGACACCGGCAGCAGGGAGACCTCGGTCAGCTGCTTGGTGGAGCGCTGGGTCTCCGGATCGAAGCCGCGGATGCTTTCCAGGGTGTCGCCGAAGAGGTCGAGGCGGACCGGCTCCTCGGCGGTGGGCGGGAAGACGTCGATGACGCCGCCGCGGATGGCGAACTCGCCGCGCTCGGAGACCGTCGAGGCGCGGGCATAGCCGTTGACCGCGAAATAGTGCTCGAGATCGGCGATCTCGACGGTGTTGCCGACGTGGGCCGACCAGGCGGCCCGCTTGACGACGCTGCGCGGGGGCACGCGCTGCACCAGGCCCGGCACGGCGGTGACGAGGAGCCGCGGGGTCTTGTCGTCGAGGCCGGCGGCCAGGCGGTAGAGGGTCGCCATGCGCTCGGCGGCGACGCCGTGCGAGGGCCCCACCCGGTCGTAGGGCAGGCAGTCCCAGGAGGGCAGGCGCAGGATCTCGACCCGTGGGGCGAAGAAGGCGAAGGCGTCGCAGAAGGCCGAAAGCCGGGCGCCGTCGCGCGCCACGAAGACGCTCAGGCCTTTGCGGGCCCTGACGATGTCGGCCATGACCAGGGCGTCGAAGCCCTCGGGGGCGCCGACCAGGTCGAGGCGGCCGGGATCCTCGGCGACGCGGCGCAGGCCGGCGGCGGAAATCGGTCGTGAGCTGTCATCCGCCACGGTCGTCTCCCCGCGCTTCGTTCAGCTCAAAGCGGAAGGCCTTGATCCGATCCATGATCGGACCGGTGAATTCGGCGGGCGGGTCCTCGCGGCCGATGATCCAGGCGTAGAGGTCCTGGTCGGGGACCTCGAGCAGCAGCTCGAACCAGTCGAGCTCGGCCTCGCTGAACGTGTGGACGTGCTTGTCCGCGAACGGCCCCAGAATGAGGTCCGCTTCCCTGAAGCCCCGGCGCCAGGCGCGGAACCTCAGCTTCTTCAGCCGGGCGTCGTCATCGGTCGTCATCGAAGAGCGGCGGATATAGAGCGGCCGCGGCAAAAGCGCCAGATGGGGCTGGAATCCTCTCCTTCCGGGAGAGCTGGCGGCCATGGGCGTCAGGGCGGCGGATGGGTCTGGTTGGGAAGCTCGTGGGCTTCAACCCCCTCCGGCCCTTCGGGCCACCTCCCCCTGAGGGGAGGAACTGGAATCCCGAACTCTTCGGCCAGGCGGCGGACGATCAGGTCGGTCGGCTGGGTGAGGAGGGCTTGCTGGTAGTCGTCGTGTTCGAGGCGTTCGCCGATTTCGGTGAAGAGGCTCTCGGGCTCGGCGCCCTCGTATTCGGTCCAGACCAGGCGCTCGATGGCGCTGACGGCTTCGGCCTGGCGATGGACGAGGGTCGTGACACGGGCGGCGCTCGCCGCCCTCTCCGCCTCGATCGCCTTGCGCTGGGCCTCGCGCTCGAACCGCGATTCCAGGGCCATGGACTGGCGGACCGAGCGCGAGATGCGATGAAAGGCGGCCGCGGCGCGGTCCTTGTCCTCGAGGGTGGCAGCGGAAAGCGCGGCTTCGTGCAGGTCGCGCGCGAGCTCAAGACCCATGCGGGTCAGCTCCTGCAGCGCCTCACGATGCCGGTCGGCCATGTCCATGAACAAAAGAAGAACATCGAGCGCGCCAGAAGTCAAATTTTAAGTGCGAAATTCTGCGGCGGCGGCGGCTATCCTCGCCGCCATGCGGCCGGAGATTCTGTTTCCGCTCTTTGCGCCCGTGACCTCGCTGAAAGGCGTGGGGCCCCGTGTCGCGCCGATGCTGGAGCGGCTGGCGGGACCGATCGTGCGCGACGTGCTGTTCCTGAAGCCGCACTCGATCGTGCGGCGCACGCCCGCCACCCTCGCCTCGGCCCGCGACGGCGAGGTGATGACCTTCGAGGTGGTGATCGAGCAGCATCAGAAGCCGCGGGTGAGCAGCCAGCCCTGGCGGATCCGGGTGTCGGACCCGACCGGCTTCATGACCCTGGTGTTCTTCGGCCGGTTCGCCGACCAGCTGGAGACGCGCCACCCGGCGGGGGCGCGGCGGCTGATCTCGGGCAAGGTGGGCGACGACAAGTTCGGCCGCCAGATGGTCCACCCCGACTACATGGTCGATCCGGACAAGGCCGAGGAGATTCCCGAGCTGGAGCCGATCTATCCGGCCACCGAGGGCCTGCCGGCGCGCCGGGTGCGGACCTTCGTGCTCGAGGCGCTGGAGCGCGCGCCCATGCTGCCGGAGTGGCAGGACGCGGCCTGGAAGGCCCGCGAGCACTTCCCGGCCTGGCGCGAGGCGCTGGAGCGGCTGCACGCGCCGGAGAGCGAAGCCGATCTCTCCCCCCTCTCCGCCCATGCGCGGCGCCTGGCCTACGACGAGCTCCTGGCGCACCAGCTGGCGATGGCGATGCGCAAGGCTGAGCGGCGGCGCGAGCCGGCGGCGAAGATCGCCGCCAGCGAGGTCGCCGAGAAGGTGCGCGGCGACCTGCCCTTCCGCTTCACCGGCGCCCAGGACCGCGCCCTGGCCGACATCCGCGCCGATTTCGCCGACGGCGAGCGGATGAGCCGGCTGATCCAAGGCGACGTGGGCTCGGGCAAGACGGTGGTGGCCATGTGCGCCATGGCCGACGTGGCGGCCGGCGGCGGCCAGAGCGCCCTGATGGCGCCCACCGAGATCCTGGCCCGCCAGCATTTCGACACCATCGCCGGGCCGCTGCTGGCGCACGGCATCGGGGTGGTGCTGCTGACCGGGCGCGACAAGGGCAAGCCAAGGGCCGAGAAGCTGGCCGGCCTGGCCTCGGGCGAGACGCAGGTGGCGGTGGGCACCCACGCGCTGTTCCAGGACGACGTGGCCTTCCACAGGCTGCAGCTCGCGGTGATCGACGAGCAGCACCGGTTCGGGGTCGCCGAGCGCCAGCGGCTGCAGGCCAAGGGCGAGGCGGTGCACCTGGTCGCCATGTCGGCGACGCCGATCCCGCGCACCCTGGAACTGACCGTCTATGGCGACCTCGACGTCAGCCGCATCGACGAGAAGCCGCCGGGGCGCACGCCGGTCGCGACGCGCGCCGTGCCGATGGGCCGGATCGCCGAGGTGGAGGCGAGGCTCAGGAGCGTGGTGGCCGAAGGGGCGCAGGCGTTCTGGATCTGCCCGCTGGTGTCGGAGAGCGAGGTCAGCGACCTGGCGGCGGCCGAGCGGCGGGCGGCGGACCTGACCGAACGGATCGGCCCCGGCGTCGGGCTGGTGCACGGCAAGATGCCGGCGGCGGCCAAGGACGCCGTGATGGCCGAGTTCGCCGAAGGGCGGCTGTCGGTGCTGGTGGCGACGACGGTGGTCGAGGTGGGCGTCAACGTGCCCAACGCCACCATCATGGTCATCGAGCAGGCCGAGCGCTTCGGCCTGGCGCAACTGCACCAGTTGCGCGGGCGGGTGGGCCGCGGCCGCCAGGAGAGCGCCTGCGTGCTGCTCTACGACCCGCCGCTGTCGGAGACGGCGCAAAAGAGGCTCGACATCCTGCGGCGCACCGACGACGGCTTCGTCATCGCCGAGAAGGACCTGGAGCTGCGCGGCGGCGGCGACGCCCTGGGCCTGCGCCAGTCGGGGTTTCCGGACTACGTCTTCGCCGACCCCTTCCTGCATCGCGAGCTGATCGCCGCGGCCGGCGACGACGCCCGCCTGATCCTGGCCCGCGACCCGGAGCTCAAGTCCGAGCGCGGCCAGGCGCTGAACGTGCTCTCGGAGCTGTTCGACTGGAAGGCGGGGATGGCGCTGAAGGACGCGGGGTAGCGCCCATCGGTCCTCCCCCTCAGGGGGAGCATCGGACTTACACCTTCACCATGCGCTTGCCGCGGTTCTCGCCGGCGAGGAGGCCGATGAGGGCGCGGGGGGTGCTCTCCAGGCCTTCGA
The DNA here is from genome assembly GCF_003254475.1 of Phenylobacterium soli. Lineage (NCBI taxonomy): Bacteria > Pseudomonadati > Pseudomonadota > Alphaproteobacteria > Caulobacterales > Caulobacteraceae > Phenylobacterium > Phenylobacterium soli. Next base: position 2,526,062 of record NZ_QFYQ01000001.1, on the reverse strand, counting down.
TGATGTCTTCCTGCACCTTGAGGCGGCCGTCGGCGACCCAGCCCTGGAGGTCCTTGAGCGCCTGTTCGCGCTGGTCGTCGAAGTCGGAGACGATGAAGCCGCGCAGGGTCAGGCGCTTGGTGACGATGAGGCCGGGCACGCCGCGGGGGCCGTGCTGCGGCGGAACGCCGTCGTACTGGGAGACCGCGCCGCAGCAGGCGATGCGGCCATGGGTGTTCATGGCGAAGAGGCAGGCCTCGAAGATGTCGCCGCCGACGTTGTCGAAATAGACGTCGATGCCGTTCGGCAGGGCCTCCTTCATGAGGCGCTTGAGCTCGCCGGACTTGTAGTCGAGGGCCTCGTCGAAGCCGAGTTCGGACTTGAGCCACTCGCACTTGGCCGCCCCGCCGGCGATGCCGACCACGCGGCAGCCCTTGATCTTGGCGATCTGGCCGACGATCGAGCCCACCGAGCCGGCGGCGGCGCTGACCACGACGGTCTCGCCGGGCTTGGGCTGGCCGCATTCGAGGAGGCCGAAATAGGCGGTGAGGCCGGCCACGCCGTAGACGCTGAGGAGGTGGGTGATCGGCTCCAGCTTCGGCAGCTTGCCGAGCTTGCCGGCCGGGGCGACGGCGTAGTCCTGCCAGCCGGTGTCGCCCCAGACGAGGTCGCCGGGCGACAGCGAGGGATCCTTGCTGTCGACCACCTCGGAGATCGCCCCGCCGGCCATCACCTGGCCCGCGGTCAGGGCCGAGCGGTAGGTGGCGCCCTGCATCCAGGCGCGGTTGGCGGCGTCCAGGGAGATGTAGCGGGTGCGGACCAGGGCCTCGCCCTCCCCGGCCACGGGCTTGGGCTGTTCGATCAGCTTGAAGTTCTCAGGGACGAGCTTGCCCTGCGGGAGCTGGGCGAGAACGATCTGGCGGTTCATGTCCGGCATGGCGGGCTCCCTCTTCCTGTGGGGTCCGAGCGAGCGCAGATGAGCCGGCGGCGGTCAAGGCTGCGACGCGGGCCAGGGCGTCGGCCTCGAGGTCGGCGTAGAACAGGTTGTAGCCGGGGACCTTGCGGCGGTCGGCCCAGGAGCCGGCGCGCTGGAAGGCGCCGGACTTGGGCCTGGTGACCTGCAGCACGCCCTTCAGGCACTGGGCGCCGACCTGGCGGGTCAGGAAGGCGGGGCGCGCGTCCCACTCCAGGCCCGTGGCGTTGGCGGCGCCGAGGTTGAGGCGGGCCGGCGCGGGCTCGTCGGTGACGGCGCCGAGGATCGGGTTGAAGCAGAGCGCCGGGCGGCCGTTGAGGTTCTGCAGCTCGCCTTCCGAATTCCAGACGAGCGCCCGGTCGAGCAGGTTCTGGCCCTTGTCGAGCTCGCCCTCGAAGACGCTGGCGAAGGCGGCCTCGCAGCCGGTCTGGCCCTTGGCCGTACAGGGCGGGATCGGCGGCGCGTCCGCCGGAGCGACGCTCTCGATCAGATAGGCCGCGACGAGCCGCGCGCGCAGGGCCGGGTCGGGGGCGATCTCCTCGGCCAGCAGGCGCTGGGCCAGCAGCCCGCCCTGCTCCACTGCGACGAGGACGAAGGGGCGGCCGCGGTTGTCGTGGGCGAGGTACCAGCGGAAGGCCTGCAGGACGTCGCCATAGGCGAACTGGCGGGCTTCGCGGGCGTCTTCGCGCAGGGTGAGCTGGGTGTAGAGACTGGCCTGGCGGTAGCGGGGGGCGAAGATCCGCCCGACCCGCACGAAGGGCCCGGCGTAGTTGGGGGCGATGGCGGTGCGGAAGAGCCGTCCGCCGCGGCGGTCGTCGATCGGCGCGTTCCACTGCTCGCCGCCGTCGTAGGTGGTGGGCGAGAGGAAGAAGATGTCGGCCTTGGGCGCGGCGCCGTCGATCTTCCCTGGGTCGGTGGGCAGCAGGTACCAGGCGGTCCGCTGGGCGTAGTCGGGCGCCTTGGGCGGGGTGTAGGTCTGGAACGGCAGCTTGGGGTCGAGCTCGTAGCGCTGCAGATCGCCCCAGAAGGCGTAGACCGCGCCCCAGACGAAGAGGACGGCGGCGATGACGGTGAGCGCCAGCCAGCGCCTGCGGCGCAGCAAGGGCGCGATCATCGGGCCTTACCGGTAGGGATCGGGCTGGGAGAGGTAGTGGGTGACGTAGTCGCCGATCCCCTCCTCCAGCGGCGTCATGGGCTTGGGATAGCCGGCCTCGAAGAGGCGGTCCATGCCGGCCTCGGTGAAGTACTGGTACTTGTCGCGGATGGCCGGCGGCATGGGGGTGTACTCGATCTGGGCCGGCTTGCCGGCGGCCTTGAACACCGCCTTGGCCATGTCCTCGAAGCTGCGCGCGGTCCCCGAGCCGAGGTTGTAGACGCCGTTGACCTGCGGGTTGTGGACCAGCCACTCGGCGACGTCGGCGCAGTCGCGGACATAGACGAAGTCGCGCTTCTGGCCCCCGTCCGGCACGTCGGTGCGGTAGCTCTTGAAGAGCTGGACCGTCTGGCCGGCCTGGACGTGCGGCCAGATCTGGGCGGCCACCGACTTCATGGAGCTCTTGTGCTCCTCGTTGGGGCCGTAGACGTTGAAGAACTTCAGCCCCGTCCACTGCGGCGGCGCATAGCCCCGGTAGGCCTGGCGGGCGGCGAAGATGTCGAACAGCGCCTTGGACCAGCCGTAGGTGTTGAGCGGGCGCAGCTTGATCAGGGCGTCGTAGCTGTCGTCGTCGGCGAAGCCGTGCTCGCCGGCGCCGTAGGTGGCCGCCGAGGAGGCGTAGATGAGCCGCCGCTGGCGGTCGGCGCACCAGCGGAAGAGGTCGCGGCTGAGCGTGAAGTTGTTGTGGATGATCTTGTCGGCGTCGGGCTCGGTGGTCGAGGAGATGGCGCCCATGTGGATGACCATCTCGACGTCGCGCCAGCGCTTCTCCAGCCACTCGAACATGGCCTCAGGGGCGACGAAGTCGCCGATCGGGTGCTTGGCGATGTTGCGCCACTTGCCGGTCTCGGCCTCGCGCAGGCGGTCGCAGACCACCACGTCCCAGGTGCGATCCTCGGCGAGCTTGGCGGCGATGTTGGAGCCGATGAAACCGGCGCCGCCGGTGATGAAGACAATGCGGCGGTTCATCGGTCAGCCTTTCGGGTCATCTTGGCGATGGCGGCCGTGGTGGAATAGCCCTCGACGATCTGCGCCAGGCGCACCTCGCCGCCCCAGCCGCGCACCTCCTTGCCGCCGACCACCTCGTCCTCGGCGTAGTCGGCGCCCTTGATCAGCACGTCGGGGCGGGCCGCCTCGATGAGCTTCAGCGGGGTCTGCTCCTCGAAGGGCACCACGAGGTCGACCGAGCCGAGGCCGGCGAGCACCAGGGCGCGGCTCTCCAGGTCATTGACTGGCCGGCCCTCGCCCTTGAGCGCGCGGACGCTGTCGTCGGAGTTGAGGCCGACGATCAGCCGGTCGCACCAGGACTTGGCCTGGGCGAGGTAGGCCACGTGCCCCTTGTGCAGGATGTCGAAGCAGCCGTTGGTGAAGCCGACCCGCAGGCCGCGGGCGCGCCAGCGGGCGACCTCGTCGGCCATCCGCTGGGCGGTGGCGACCTTGGCCTCGGCCGGGGCCATGTGGGCGCTGAGCGCGGCCTCGACGAGCTCGTCGGGCGAGACGGTGGAGGTGCCGGCCTTGCCGACCGCCACCCCGGCGGCGAGCTGGGCGAAGGCGATGGCGTCCTCCATCGGGGCCTTGGCGGCGATGGCGAGGCCGAGGGCCGCGAGCGTGGTGTCGCCGGCGCCGGAGACGTCGAACACCTCGCGCGGGGCGGTGCGGAAGTGGCGCACGGCCTCGCCGCGGACGGCCAGGCTCATGCCCTTGGCGCCGCGGGTGACGAGGATCGCCCTGGCGTCCCAGAGCTTCAGGGCGTGGGCCAGCGCGGCCTCCACCTGGGCGTCGGTGTCGGTCGGCAGGTCGGTGGCGTGGGCCAGCTCCAGGTCGTTGGGCTTGATCAGGTCCACCGCGCCGTAGCGGGCGAAGGAGCGGGCTTTGGAGTCGACGACGACCTTGCCGCCGCCGGCCGCCGCGGCCTCCAGGCAGGCGGCGATCACCGCGTCGGTGACCACGCCCTTGCCGTAGTCGCTGATCAGGATGACGCCGGCCCCGTCGACCGCGTCCTTGATGGTGCGGATCAGCCGCTGCTCGACCTCGGCGTCCACCGGCCGGCTGGCCTCGAGATCCACGCGCAGCAGCTGCTGGCCGCCGGAGACGAAGCGGGTCTTGAGGGTCGTCGGGCGCGAGGCGTCGTTGATCAGATAGCCCTCGAGCCCCCGCTCCTCGCCCACCAGCCGGCTGGCCTCATGGCTCTCGGCGTCGCCGCCGATCACCCCGACCAGCGCCACGGCTCCGCCCAGGGCGGCGACGTTGCGGGCGACGTTGCCGCCGCCGCCCAGCATGACCAGCTCGCGGGTGCGGGCCAGCACCGGGATCGGCGCCTCGGGCGATACGCGGGTGACGTCGCCGTAGACGAAGCGGTCGACCATCAGGTCGCCGACGCAGACGACGCGCTGGCCGGCCGAGAGGCTGAGCAGATGCTGGAGGTCGGAAAGGTCCATCTCGAGGGTCAGGGTGTGCGGCGCGCCGAAGGCCGGGTCAAGCGCCGGCCACCACGCCGTGGATCGCCTTGAGGTTCGCCAGGAGGTCCCTGGCGCCGTCGAGCGGCAGGCAGGAGGGGCCGTCGCAGAGCGCCTTGTCCGGGTCGGGGTGGAACTCCAGGAAGACGCCGTCCGCGCCCGAGGCGACGGCGGCCCTGGCGATCACCGCCACGCCCTCGCGTCGCCCGCCCGTGGAGGCGCCGCCGGTGCGCGGATCCGCCCCCGGAAGCTGCACCGCGTGGGTGGCGTCGATGGTCACCGGCACGCCGAGCTTCTGCATCTCGCCGATGCCCAGCATGTCGACCACGAGGTTGTTGTAGCCGAACGAGGCGCCGCGCTCGCAGAGCACCGTGAACTCGGCGCCGTCGGTGGCCTCCTTGATCTTGGAGACGATGTTCCGGGCGTCCCAGGGGGCGAGGAACTGGCCCTTCTTGACGTGCAGCCAGCCGCCGGCGGCCTTGGTGGCGCGGGCGGCGGCGACCACGAGGTCGGTCTGGCGGCAGAGGAAGGCGGGGATCTGGACGAGCTCGGCGACGCCCGCCACCGCCTCGGCCTGCTCGGGGGTGTGGATGTCGGTGCAGATCGGCACGTCCAGCTCGGCCTTCACCTTGGCTAGGATGCGCAGCCCCTCCTCGAGGCCCGGGCCGCGGTAGCTCTTGATCGAGGAGCGGTTGGCCTTGTCATAGCTCGCCTTGAAGACGTAGGGCAGGCCGAGCTCGGCGCAGACCGCCTTCAGATGCCGGCCGGTGGAGAGCGCCAGGGCCTCGTCCTCGAGGACGTTGAGGCCGGCGATCACGAGCAGCGGATGGCCGGCGCCGATGCCGATGTTCCAGCGGTCCAGGGTCAGGGCGGCCATGGCGGCTCCGAAAGGCGTGAATCGAGCCCGCTAAGTGGCCCGCGCGGCCCGGCTTCACAAGCGCCCATCACACATCCGGACCGGGCCGCCGCACGTATGTGTTGCGAAAACCCCGTTCCCGGCGCTCACTGTCGGGGCCTGTAAGGTGCGTTTCGGGGACTTTAGGGGGGCGTGATGAGCCTGGCTCATGAGACCTCGCTTTCGGCTCTGGCGATCGATCCGAAGGCCTTCCGGCGACTGCCGGAACTGATAGACGCGCCGCACGCCTTCAGGGCGGCGCTCCGGCTGATGGCCCGCAACTGGCTGGCGGGCAGCCTGGAGTTCGTCACGCCCGCCGGCGGCGTGCTCCGGCTGGTGGGCGAGAAGCCCGGCCCTTCGGCCCGGCTGATCATCATCGACTACCGCTTCATGCGCCGGGTGCTGGGCTCCGCCGACATCGGCTTCGCCGAGGGCTACATGGCGGGCGAATGGGAGACGCCGGACCTGTCGGCCCTGCTCCACGTGCTGACGCTGAACATCGACCGCCTGCAGCGGATGCTGGGGCGAAACCCGGCGGCCCGGCTGATCAACAAGGTCCGCCACGCCCTGCGCGCCAACACCCGCGCCGGCTCGCGGCGCAACATCCACGCCCACTACGACCTCGGCAACGCCTTCTATTCGCGCTGGCTCGACCCCACCATGACCTACTCCTCGGCCCGCTACGCGCGGCCCGGACAGGCGCTGGCCGAGGCCCAGACCAACAAGTACCGGACCCTCGCCGAGGGCATGGAGCTGACGGCCGGACAGCACGTGCTGGAGATCGGCTGCGGCTGGGGCGGGTTCGCCGAGTTCGCGGCCAAGGAGGTCGGCGCCCGGGTGACCGGCGTGACGATCTCGCAGGAGCAGTTCGACTTCGCCCGCCGGCGGATGTTCGAGCAGGGCCTGGCCGACAAGGCCGAGATCCGGCTGATCGACTACCGCGACGTGGAGGGCCGCTACGACCGGGTGGCCTCCATCGAGATGTTCGAGGCGGTGGGCGAGAAATACTGGCCCGCCTATTTCGACAAGATCCGCGAGGTGCTGACGCCCAGCGGACGGGCGGGGCTGCAGATCATCACCATCCGCGACGAGATCTTCGAAGACTACCGCCGCCGCCCCGACTTCATCCAGAAGCACGTGTTTCCCGGCGGGATGCTGCCGTCCGAGGCGCGCCTTAAGACCGAGACCGACCGCGCGGGCCTCGCCTGGGCAGGCATCAGCCGCTTCCCGCAGCACTACGCCGACACCCTGGCGGAATGGGCGCAGCGCTTCGAGGGCGCCTGGGACGAGATCCGGAGCCTCGGCTTCGACGAGCGCTTCCGCCGGCTCTGGCGCTTCTACCTGAGCTACTGCGAAGCCGGCTTCCGCAGCGAGCGCACCGGCGTGGTACAACTGACCCTGGCGAAGGCTTGAACCACAGCCCTTGCAGGATTTCTCACAGCATCGGCCTCTGTTCGGCCGCGCTTGCAGGACCTAAGTAGGCCCTCATGCAAGTCGCCAAAAGCGTCCTCGACGCCATCGGAAACACGCCCCTTATACGGCTCCGGCGCGCCAGCGAGCTGACGGGCTGCGAAATCCTCGGCAAGGCCGAGTTCATGAACCCGGGGCAGTCGGTCAAGGACCGCGCGGCCCTGTGGATCATCAAGGACGCGGTGCAGAAAGGGCTGCTGAAGCCCGGCGGGCGCATCGTCGAGGGCACGGCCGGCAACACCGGCATCGGCCTCGCCATGGTCGGCAAGGCGCTGGGCTATCCCTCGACCATCGTCATCCCGCGCACCCAGAGCCAGGAAAAGAAGGACGCCATCCGGCTCTATGGGGCCGAGCTCGTGGAGGTGGACGCGGTTCCCTACTCCAACGAGATGAATTACGTGAAGTATTCCGGGCGCCTGGCGGCGGAACTTAACGAGACGGAGCCGAACGGCGCGGTCTGGGCCAACCAGTTCGACAACGTCGCCAACCGCGAGGCCCACGTCCACGGCACCGGCCCGGAGATCTGGACCCAGACCGAGGGCAAGGTCGACGGCTTCATCTGCGCGGTGGGCTCCGGCGGGACGCTGGCCGGCGTCGCCGAGGCGCTGCGCGAGCGCAAGCCGGGCGTTCAGATCGGCCTCGCCGACCCGCACGGCGCGGCGCTCTACAGCTACTACACGGACGGTGAGTTGAAGTCGGAGGGCTCCTCGATCTCGGAGGGCATCGGCCAGGGCCGGATCACCGCCAACCTGGAGGGCCTGACCATCGACAAGCCCTATCGGGTCTCCGACGAGGAGATGCTGATCGCCCTCTTCGACCTCGTCGAGCACGAGGGCCTCGTCATGGGCGGCTCGACCGGGATCAACGTCGCCGGCGCGATCAAGATGGCCAAGGACCTGGGCCCGGGCCACACCATCGTCACCATCCTCTGCGACCACGGTTCGCGCTATCAGTCGAAGATCTACAATCCGCTGTTCCTGAAGGAGAAGGGGCTGCCCCAGCCCTCTTGGATGCAATGAGCGGGATGCAATGAGCGGGATAGCATGAGCGAACCTCTCGTCTCGACCGCCTGGCTGGCCGAGCGCCTCGGCCGCGGCGACGTGCAGGTGGTGGACGCCACCTGGTACATGCCCAACGAGGCCGGGAACGGCCGCGCGGACTACGAGGCGGGCCACATCCCCGGCGCGGTGTTCTTCGACATCGACGCGATCGCCGACCAGGCGACGGACCTGCCCCACATGCTGCCGACGCCGGAGGCCTTCGCCGAGGCGGTCGGGCGCCTCGGCCTGCGGCGCGAGGCCGAGGTGGTGGTCTATGATGCGCGCGGGATCTTCTCCGCGCCCCGGGTCTGGTGGTCCCTGCGGACCATGGGCTTCGCCAAGGTGCATGTGCTGGACGGCGGCCTGCCGAAGTGGCGCGCCGAGGGCCGGCCGCTCGAGACCAAGGCCCCCTCGCCCGCCCCGGCGTCGCTGAAGCCGGCCTTCGAGCCGGCGCTGGTGCGCGACATCGCCGCCGTGCGCGGGGTGGTCGAGACCGGCGGCGCGCAACTGGTGGACGCCCGCGCGGCCGGCCGGTTCACCGGCGAGACCCCGGAGCCGCGCGCGGGCCTGCGCTCGGGCCACATGCCGGGAGCCTGCAACGTGCCGTGGAACGGGCTCGTCGACGCCGACGGCACGCTGAAGGCGCCAGACGCGCTGAAGGCCGCCTTCGAGGCCGGCGGCGTGGACCTCTCAGCGCCCATCGTCACCACCTGCGGCTCCGGCGTGAGCGCCGCCCTGCTGGCGCTCGGCCTGGCGGTGCTGGGCCGCGAGGACGTGGCGGTCTACGACGGCTCCTGGACCGAGTGGGGCGGCCGGACGGACACGCCGGTGGCGACGGGCGCCTGAAGGTGGATCCCGTCGAGGCGCGGTTCCGCGAGGCGGTCGCCCTCCAGCGCCGCGGGAACTACGCCGCGGCAGTCCGTATCTACGAAGAGATTCTCCGGTCCCGGCCGGACCTCGCGATCGCGCAGGAAAACCTGGCGCTCGCCCTGCTGGGCTGCGGCGACTACGGGCGCGGCTTCCCGCTCTACGACCTCCGCTTCACGCGCACCGCCGGCCGGGTGCCGAGGCCGACCCTCTCCTTCCCGGAGTGGCAGGGCGAACCGCTGGCGGGAAAGTCGATCCTGATCTGGACCGAGCAGGGCTATGGCGACCAGATCATGTTCGCCCGCTTCGCGCCCGAACTGGCGGCGCGCGGGGCGCAGGTGTCGATCCTCGTTCCGCCCGCCCTGGCGCGGCTGTTCGCCGAGCTGCCGGCGCGGATCCTCGTCGCCGAGGGCCAGGTGAGCATTCCGCGGCACGACTTCTGGATCATGCCCGGGTCGATCCCCGGACGGCTGGGTACGACGCAGGAGAGCCTGCCCGCCGCGCCCTATCTGCGCGCCACGGCCGACAGCCCGGGACGAGGCGAGATATCGGGCCAGGGCTTCGGCCTCGCCTGGCGTGGCGATCCCAAGCACCACAACGACCAGGCGCGCTCTCTGCCCGACGCGATGGCCGCGCGTCTGCTGGCGGCCGGCGCGCGCAGCCTTCATCCAGAGGATACGGGCGCGCGGGATTTCGCCGACACCGCCGAGATCATCGCCAGCCTGTCGACGGTCATCGCGGTGGACACCTCGGTGGCGCATCTGGCCGGGGCGATGGGCAAGCCGGTGTGGGTGCTGCTGCCGGCGGAGAACGGCGACTGGCGCTGGATGTCGGAGCGCACGGACTCGCCTTGGTATCCGAGCGCGCGGCTGTTCCGGCAACCCAAGGCCGGCGACTGGGAGCCGGTCATCGCCGCGGTGCTGGCGCGGATAGCGCCGGCCGCGCCTTGAAAGCCGCCGCCCGGCGGGCTCTAAGTGCGCCATGGCCGAGGAAACCCGACTGATCCGCGCGGGCGCCGCGCACGGCGCGCAGAAGGAGCTGGTCAAGACGGTCGCTCCGCCGATCCAGAAGGGCTCGACCGTGCTGCTGCCCAATGCGGCGGCCCTCTACGACGACGACAACTACATCACCTACGGCCGGCAGGGCCTGGCGGCGCACGAGGCGCTGAAGGAAGGCCTGGCGGTGCTGGAGGGCGCCGTGGGCGTGGCGCTCTATCCGTCGGGCGTTGCGGCCCTGACCGGCGCCCTGCTCGCCGTGCTGAAGGCCGGGGACGAGATCCTCGTCACCGACACGGTCTACAAGCCCACCCGGCGGTTCTGCGACAAGGTGCTGAAGCCCTTCGGCGTGACGACCACCTACTACGACCCGGCGACGCCGCCCGAGACCCTGGTCGGCGGGGCCTCGGCGGCGACGCGGCTGATCCTGATGGAGAGCCCGGGCTCGTTGAGCTTCGAGATGCAGGACATGGCGGCGGTGGCGAAGCTGGCCGCCGGGCGCAAGATCCTGACGGCCGCCGACAACACCTGGGGCGCAGGCCTGACCTACAAGCCGCTGGAGCACGGCGTCGACATCTCGATCCAGGCGCTGACCAAGTACGTCGGCGGCCATTCGGACGTGTTCATGGGCTCGGCCGCGGCGCGGGACCCGGCGATCGTCCGCGCCCTCAACGACGGGGTGCTGAACATGGGCTGGGCGGTCTCGCCGGAGGACGCCTACCAGATGCTGCGCGGCCTGCGGACCCTCCCCGTCCGCATGGCGCGGCATGCCGAGAGCGGGCTGGACGTCGCCCGCTGGCTGATGCTGCAGCCCGAGGTCGCGCGGGTGATCCATCCCGGCCTGCCGGAGAGCCCGGACCACGCCCTGTGGGCGCGCGACTACACCGGCGCCTGCGGCCTGTTCTCGTTCGTGCTGAAGCCGGGATCCCAGGCGGCGGTCGACGCCTTCCTGGACGCCCTGGAGCTGTTCGGCCTCGGCTTCTCCTGGGGCGGGTTCGAGAGCCTGGCGATCCACTGCGACCCGCAGTTCAAGACGCGCAGTTTCAAGCGCGACTACGGCGGGCCGATGATCCGCCTGCACGTCGGGCTGGAAAATCCGCAGGACCTGATGGCCGACCTGCGCCAGGCGCTCAGCGTCTACGCCGAGGCGGTGGGCTAGCCCCGGCCGCCCGAGCATACGGAACCTTCGAGGCGGCCGGGCGATTGCGCGGCAGACGAAGCCAGAGGGTGACACCATGAGCAGCACCGATCCGCACGGCGCGTTCGGCGACGGCGCCGAGAGGGCCGCCCGCGAAGAGCGCGAGATCCAGCACCGGATCGACGAGAAGGAGCAGCGCTCCTTCGCGCCGCACGAGGAGCAGGAGAAGCCGCCGCAGACCGGCGCGCGCGAATATCCGGTCCCGCCCTTTCCCAAGCAGCACCTGGAGAAGCCCGGCCGCGAGGCGGACCTTGAGCTGAAGCCCCTGTGGGATGCGCCCTACTGGAAGGGCTCCGGCAAGCTGGAGGGCAAGGTGGCGCTGATCACCGGCGCGGACTCGGGCATCGGCCGGGCGGTGGCGGCCCTGTTCGCCCGCGAAGGCGCGGACGTGGCCATCGCCTATCTCGACAGCCACGAGGACGCCGAGCTGACCAAGGAGGCCGTCGAGAAGGAGGGCCGGCGCGCTATCCTGCTGAGCGGCGACGTGGCCGACCCGAACTTCGCCAAGGCGGCGGTGGAGGACACCGTCAAGGCGCTCGGCAAGCTCGACATCCTGGTCAACAACGCCGCCTTCCAGGAGCACACCGGCGGGCTCGAGGAGATCACCGAAGAGCACTTCGACCGGACGGTGAAGACCAACCTCTACGGCTATTTCCACATGGCCAAGGCGGCCGTGCCGCACCTGAAGCCGGGCTCGGCGATCATCAACACCGGCTCGGTGACCGGCATCATGGGCAATGAGGACCTGCTGGACTACTCAATGACCAAGGGCGGCATCCACGCCTTCACCCGATCGCTCGGCACCTCGCTGCTGAAGAAGGGGATCCGGGTGAACTGCGTGGCTCCAGGGCCGGTGTGGACGCCGCTGAACCCGGCCGACAAGCAGGCCGACAAGGTGGCCCAGTTCGGGTCGCAGACGCCGATGAAGCGGCCGGCCCAGCCGGAGGAGATCGCCCCGGCCTATGTGTTCCTGGCCTCCCCCCAGATGTCGAGCTACATCACCGGCGAGATCCTGCCGATCATCGGCGGCTACAGCGGGGGCTGATGCGCACGCCCCCCGAGGCCCGGCGGGCGTTTGGGGGCGGATGGCCTGGCTCGACGACTTCCTGGCCGCGGAGGGCCTTCCCGACCGCTACCGCGAAACAGTGGAGCGCGTGGCGCGGCCGCTGGCCGCGACGGCGGCCGAGGCGCGGCGGGCGAACGGCCGCAGCGTCGTGGTCGGGATCTGCGGCGCGCAGGGCTCGGGCAAGTCGACCCTGGCCATGGCGGTCAAGGCGCTGCTGGCGGAGGATGGGCTGAGCGCCGCGGTGCTGTCGCTGGATGACCTCTACCTGCCGCGGGCCGAGCGCGCCCGCCTGGCGCATGAGGTCCATCCGCTGCTGATCACCCGCGGCCCGCCGGGAACGCACGATCCGGCGCTGGGCGTGGCGACGCTGGCGGCGCTGGCGCGGGCGGGCCCTGTTCCCCTGCCCCGCTTCGACAAGGCCGCCGACGAGCGCAGGCCGGCGGCCGACTGGGACGTGGCGCAGGGTCCGGTGGACGTGGTGCTGTTCGAGGGCTGGTGCGTCGGGGCGCGGCCACAGCCCCAAGAGGCGTTGGCGGCGCCGGTGAACGCCCTGGAGCGCGACGAGGACCCGGACGGCCGCTGGCGCGGCTTCGTCAACACGGCGCTCGCCGGCGCCTACGCCCCGCTGTTCGCCCGCCTCGACCGGCTGGCGCTGCTCGCCGCGCCGGGGTTCGAGACCGTGGCCGCCTGGCGCGAGGAGCAGGAGGCCAAGCTGCGCGAGCGCACCGGCGGCGGCATGGCGCCGGGCCAGATCGGCCGCTTCGTCGCCCACTACGAGCGGCTGACACGCTGGATTCTCGAGGAGATGCCGCCGCGCGCCGACGCGGTGTTCCGGCTCGCGGCGGACCGCACGCCGACCTAGCCGGCGAGCGGCCATGCTTCAACAGGCCGCAGCCTTCCGGACGGCTGAGGTCATTGGGCCCGGATGTCGGCTGGCCCACATTCGGCGCGCCGCGCGCCGCGGTTCGCCGACCTGGATCCATGCTGCTCGCCACCGCCTACGCCCGCGGCCTCAGCCAGCTGAGGACCGAAGCCCGCGCGGCCATCCTGGTGATGGCGGCGAACCTGGCGCTGGGCGCGCTGGCGCTGCTCGACCCGATCCTGTTCGGCAAGGTGATCGGGGCGCTGGCCCAGCCGGGCGGGCACGTGTGGCGCTACATCGCCGCCTGGGCGAGCCTTTCGGTGATCTCGGTCGCGGCCGGTGTGACCGCCTCGGTGTTCGCCGACCGTATCGCGCACCGGCGGCGCCTTGCGGCCATGACGCGGGCCTTCGACAACGCCATCACCCTGCCGATCGCGCGGGTCTCGGCGCGGGGCACAGGCAAGCTGATGCAGGTGGTGTTCGCCGGCGGCGAGGCCCTGTTCCAGCTGCTGCTGGGCTTCATGCGCGAGCAGCTGCCGGCGATCTTCGCCCTGGCGCTGCTGTTCCCGGTGGCCTTCTCGATGAACGTGGCGATGGCCAGCGTCCTCGCCGCGCTGGCGGTGGTCTATGTGGCCGCCAACCTGCTCGTCATGCGCAAGACCGAGACCGGCCAGCAGCGTGTGAACGAGGAGGCCCAGGCCTATTACGGGCGGCTGGGCGACGTGATCTCCAACGTGCCGGTGGTGCAGGCCTACGCCAACCTGAAGAGCGAGACCGCGGCCCTGCAGGCCCTGACCGGCGACCTCCTGAAGGCGCTCTTCCCGGTGATCCGCTGGTATGGGGTGCTGACGGTGCTGACGCGGGCGGCCTCGACCCTGGCGCTGGTGGCGATCTTCGGGGTCGGCGCCTGGCTGGCCCAGCACGGGCGGGCGAGCCTGGGCGAGATCGTCTCGTTCGGCGGCTTCGCGGGCCTGCTGATCGGCCGGCTCGACACCCTGTCGGGCTCGATCTCCGGCGTGGTGCGCAACGCTCCGGCCATGCGCAACTTCTTCGACCTCGTGGACGAGCGGCCGGGCTCGCCGGACCGGCCGGACGCCGAGGCGCTGGAGGACGTGAGGGGGCAGATCGCGTTCGAGCGGGTCAGCCACTGGATCGTCGAGGAGGCCGAGCTTGGCCTGTTCGACGTCAGCCTCGAGGTGCCGGCGGGCGCGACCGTGGCCCTGGTCGGCCATTCGGGGGCCGGCAAGACGACGATGATGGCGCTGATGCAGCGGCTGCGCGACCCGGACCTCGGCGAGATCCGCATCGACGGGCGCGACATCCGCCGCCTCACCCTGGCCTCCCTGCGCCAGGCGATCGGGGTGGTGTTCCAGGACGCCGGCCTCTTCAACCGCTCGATCGCCGACAATCTGCGGCTCGCCCGGCCGGGGGCCAGCGAGGCGGAGCTGACCGCCGCGCTGGAGGCGGCCCAGGCCTGGGAGTTCGTCAAGGAGAAGCCGGGCGGGCTCGACTATGTGATCGGCGAGCGGGGGCAGCTCCTCTCCGGCGGCGAGCGCCAGCGGTTGGCCATCGCCCGGGCGATCCTCAAGGACGCGCCGATCCTGATCCTCGACGAGGCGACGAGCGCCCTCGACACGGTCACCGAGGCCAAGGTGAAGCAGGCGCTGGACGCGGCGGCGCAGGGCCGCACGACCTTCATCATCGCCCACCGTCTCTCCACGGTGATGGACGCCGACCTGATCCTCGTCCTGGAGAAGGGCCGCATCGTCGAGCGCGGGACGTTCGAGAGCCTGGTGGCGAGCGGCGGCCGGTTCGCCGAGATGGCGCAGGCGGCGCGGCTCACCGACGGCGGCGCGTTCTCGGATGCGGCCTGAACGCCGAGGCCCTCGGAATTGGCGCGCCCGGCAGGACTCGAACCTGCAACCGTCCGCTTAGAAGGCGGATGCTCTATCCGGTTGAGCTACGGGCGCACGACCCGGACTCAGTGCGTCCAGGGCTGCTTGCGGCCGAACGCGAAGTTGTCGGCGTAGGCCTTGATGATCCGCTTCGCGGGCTTGGGGTCGATCAGCTGGAAGGCGATGCCGTGGTGGTCGGCGTAGCGGATCGCCTCGTCCCTGGTCTCGAACGAGAGCCGCACCTGGCTGGAGGCGGTGTCGCCGGTCTGGGTCCAGCCCATCAGCGGATCGGGACGTCTGGCCTCGCGCGGCTCGAACTCCAGCACCCAGTCCTGGCTCTTGGCCTTGCCGGACTGCATGGCGGTCTTGGCGGGGCGGAAGATGCGCGCGAGCATGTCTGATCCCAAATCTCGCCGGAGATTCCCCCAGGCGACGCCCACTTAGCAGAGACCGCGGCGCGGTTTCCAGAGGCGGCCTCTTCAGCGATGGTCGGGGCGGCAGGATTTGAACCTGCGACCCTCTGCTCCCAAAGCAGATGCGCTACCAGACTGCGCTACGCCCCGATCTCGCCGGACGGCCTGCGATATAGGCCTTTTCGGCCAAGCGCAAACCGGCGCGGCGGCAGTGGACAGGCGCGCCGGCGGCGCCGCATTGTGTCGGCCAGACGACATAGCCTGGGGGCGGGCGAAGCATGGGCGAACGGCGCTTGAGAACCGCGCAGCGGAAGAAGCGCGCGCGGGCGAAGTTCTGGGACGAGCACGGCGAGCGGGTGCGGCTGGCGCTGATCGCCGCCGGCATGGTCGCCGGCGCGAGCCTGATCGCCAGGCTCGCCGTCGGCGGCTAGGGCCGGGAATCGCCCATCAGTTTGAACACGCCGGAGGCGCGGACCACGTCGTGGGTCCCGACATAGGCGCGGCCCTCGGCGAAGGCGACGTCACGCGTGGCGCGGGTCAGCCGGGCCTCGCCGTGGATCCAGTCGCCGGCCCGGGCCATGTGCAGGAAGTCGATGGAGAGGTGGATGGTCACCGCCCGCTTCCGGGCGCCCTTCCAGACCGCCCCGGCCAGCACCCCGTCCATGAACGCCGAGAGCATGCCGCCGTGGACGATGCCGACGCCGTTGCAGTGGCGCGGCAGCGACCAGAAGGCCTGCTCGACCAGGGGGCCGTAGGAGAGGCGGTGGAAATAGGGGCCGTTGTGGGTGGAGAAGAGCCCCCGCCCCTCGGCCTTCACGAAACCTTCGGGCGGCGGCGGGATCTGTTCGGCGTCGGCGCTCACCGGGGGAAGATCCGGTGCTCGATGCGGTCGCCGGGGCGCAGGCCGAGCTCGGCGGCGCGGCCGGCGCGCAGCTCCAGCACGGCGCGGATCGTGCCGCCGGCGGCGATCGGCGTCTCGTCCAGCGGCCGGGCGTCGCGGGCGATCGAGAGGATCGTGCCGTCGGGACGGATGTAGACGATGTCGAGGCCGATGAGGGTGTTGCGCATCCAGAAGGCGACGTCGTCCGAGGGGACCTGGAAGTCGAACAGCATGCCGCGGTCGGCGGCGAGGTGCTTGCGGCACATCAGGCCGAACTCGCGCTTTCGGGGCGTGTCGGCCATCTCGACGAGGAACCGGGCCGGCCCGCGCGCGGTGCGGATGACCAGCGGCTGCAGGGGCTTCAGCACCGGCTGGCCGACGCAGCGGCCGGGGCCCTGGCGGCCGATCTCGGCATGGGCGGCGGTGGCGGCGGGCGCCGTGAGGGCCAGGACGAGGCCAAGCGCCAGCCACGGACGCCGGCCGGTCACGGATCGATGGGGCAAGGAAGGCTCCGAGCGGGCGCGAATCTCAGTCGAGATCAGACGCCGCGATCTCGGCGACAACAAGACCCTTGGGCCCCTCGGCGAAGCGCACCACCACGTCCTCGCCCGGCTGGAGGTCCTCCATGCCGGCGCGGCGCAGAGTCTCGATGTGCACGAAGATGTCGCCGGGCTCGTTGTCGCGCACCACGAAGCCGTAGCCCTTGGTGCGGTTGAACCACTTCACCTTGGCCCGCTCGCTGGGACCGGTGGCCTGCAGGGGACGGCGCGCCGGGCGGGCGCCGAGGGCGACGCCGTCGCGCGGCTCGCGCGGCCGACGCTCGGCCGGCGGAGTGGCGACGCTCTCGTCGAGGTCGACGACCTCAGAAACCTGCCAGCCCTTGGGCCGGCGGACCACGTCGCAGGTAATGAGGGAGCCCTCGAGGGCGTGCTCGCGCCCGCAATTGCGCAGCGAGGTGACGTGCAGCAGCACGTCCTTCAGATCGGTCTGGCTGGGATCGTCAGGAACGACGAACCCATAGCCCTTCCCTGCGTCGAACCACTTGACGCGCCCGGTGATGCGCAGCGCGATCGCAACCGCTTCCACCTGGTCGAATTCGTAACCCGCCATCTGCCCCTCGGCCGACTACTTGGCCAAGTATAACACTGTTCTCGTAAGGAGAGGCGCGTCAATCGGAATTTCAGGTGCGCAAAAAGGCAGCCTGCCGGAGAGACAGCTGCCTTTTGAGGATCGCGTGGCAGTCCCTAGGGGAGTCGAACCCCTCTTTTCAGGTTGAAAACCTGACGTCCTAACCGATAGACGAAGGGACCGCGTGACGCGAGGGCGGCTCTATATCGGCCTTCCCGGAGGGGCGCAAGACCCCCTGCGAGGCTTAATTCGAGAGCTCGATCCGGCGCGGGTCGGCGACGTCCTCGATCTCCAGTTCAACGCCCTGACGACCCTGCCAGTCGTCCGGCTTCAGACGCCCCACGACATGCACCGCCCCACCCTCCTGGAGGAGGCGGCGGCCGGCCTCGGTGTCGCCCATCCGCCAGGCCACGGCCTTGAGCTTGCCGCCCGAACCGTCGGTCAGGGTGCAGCGCACGTGGCCGCCCTTCAGCGCCATGGGCCGCTCGACCCGGACGTTGGCGGCGGCGAACAGCGGCTCGGGGTTGCCCGGGCCGAAGGGGGCGAGGCGCTGGAAGTCGCTCCAGAGGGCGCGGTCGCAGGCGCGGGTGGTGACCAGGGCGTCGATCTCCAGCCCGTCCTCGGCGGCGGCGGCGTCCTGCTCGTCCTTGAGGCGGGCGCAGAGGAACTCGCGCAGCTCCGGGATGGCGTCAGGGCGCACCGAGAGGCCGGCGGCCATGGCGTGGCCGCCGCCGGCCAGCAGCAGGCCCTCGTCGTAGGCCGCCTGGACCGCGCGGCCGAGGTTCACCCCCGGCTGGGAGCGCCCCGATCCCTTGCCGACGTTGGCGGCGCGGTCGACGCCGACGACGATCACCGGCTTGCGGTAGCGCTCGCGCAGCCGGCCGGCGACGATGCCGATGACGCCCGGGTGCCAGTCGTCCTGGGCGACCAGCAGGCAGGGCGCGTCGGCGAAGTTGGAGGCTTGTTCGATCATCCGCACGGCGGCCTCCTGGACCTCCTTCTCGACCTCCTTGCGGGAGGCGTTGAGGGCGTCGAGCTCGGTGGCGAGCGCGGCGGCCTCCTCCGGATCGTCGGTGGAGAGCAGCCGGGCGCCGAGGTCGGCGCGGCCGATGCGGCCGCCGGCGTTGATTCGCGGGCCGAGGATGAAGCCGACGTGGAAGGTGGAGGCGGCCCCCTGCCCCTTGGCGACGTCCATCAGCGCCTTCAGGCCCGGATTGCGCCAGGCGGACATCACCTTCAGCCCCTGGGCGGCCAGGGCGCGGTTGAAGCCGGTGAGCTGGGTGACGTCGCAGATCGCGCCCATGGCGGCGAGGTCGAGCCAGGTGCGCAAGTCGGGCTCGGCCCGGTCCTCGCCGAACAGGCCGCGGCGGCGTGCCTCGCGGTTCAGAGCCGCCAGGAGGACGAAGGTGACGCCGGCCGCGGCCAGGTGACCCTGACCGGAGACGCAGTCCGGGCGGTTGGGGTTCACCAGGGCGGCGACGGCGGGGATCTCCTCGCCGCGCATCAGGTGGTGGTCGATCACCACCACCTCGAGGCCGATCTCGGCGGCGCAGGCCAGCGCGTCGTGGGCGGCGGCCCCGCAGTCGACGGTGACGACGAGCTCGGCCCCCTCGGACTTCAGGCGGCGGAAGGCGGCGGGCGACGGGCCGTAGCCCTCGGTGATGCGGTCGGGGACATAGATCGGCAGCTCGTGGCCGAGGCTGCGGAACCAGCGGACGAGCTGAGCGGCCGAGGAGGCGCCGTCCACGTCGTAGTCGGCGAAGACGACCATCGGCCGCTTGCGCTCGAGCGCGTCCACCAGGATGGCCGCGGCGCGGTCCATGTCGGCGAAGCTCGACGGATCGGGGAACAGCGCCTTGAGCGTGGGATTGAGGTAGGTGTCGCCCGCCCCGTCGGCGATGCCGCGGGCGGCCAGGGCGCGGGCCAGGGGCTCGGAGAGGCCGAGGGCGAGCTGATGGCGGCGCACGGTGTCGGCGTCGGCGGCGCGCTCGCGCCAGGCCCGGCCGCTGAGCGACCGGCCGACGCCGAGATAACCGTCGAGATGTCCTGCGCCGTCCGCCACCCTGCCCCCTCGCACCGAAGGGCCACTATCGGCCTGCCGGCGACGAGTCGCCAGCCACGCGGAGGATTAGCCGCAGCCTGCGTCAGGTTCGGACGTACGCCCCCGTTCTTCGACCCTTGCGGGAGAAAGATCGGAAGGAGGAATTCAGACCGGGCGCTTCATGCGAACTTCGCGCACCGTGCGGGTGGCGGAGTTCATGACCAGGGTGTGGGTCCAGACGAAGCCGTCCTTGAAGGTGACGCCGTCGAGCAGCGCGCCCTTGGTCACGCCCGTGGCGGCGAAGATCGCGTCGGCGCGAACCATCTCGTGCAGGTCGTACTTCTTGTCGAGGTCGGTGATGCCGACGCGGGCGGCGCGGGCGCGCTCGTCGGCGTTGCGGAACACCAGGCGCCCCTGGAACTGGCCGCCGACGCACTTCAGCGCCGCGCAGGCCAGCACGCCCTCGGGCGCGCCGCCCTGGCCGACGTACATGTCGATGCCCGTGGTCGGGTCGGCGGTGTTGATGACGCCGGCGACGTCGCCGTCGGTGATCAGGTGCACGCGGGCGCCGACCTCACGCAGGCTGGCGATGATCTCGGCGTGGCGCGGACGGTCGAGCACGCAGACGGTGATGTCCGTGGGCTGCACGCCCTTGGCCTTGGCGATCGCCTGGACGTTCTCGGCGGGGGTCTTGTCGAGGTCGATGACGCCCGCCGGGAAGCCCGGACCGCAGGCGATCTTGTCCATGTAGGTGTCGGGGGCGTTGAGCAGGGTGCCCTTGGGCGCCCAGGCCATCACCGCCAGGGCGTTGGCCATGGCCTTGGCCGTGAGCGTCGTGCCTTCCAGCGGATCGAGGGCGATGTCGATCTTGGTCTTGCCGCCGCGGCCCACCTTCTCGCCGATGTAGAGCATGGGCGCTTCATCGCGCTCGCCCTCGCCGATGACGATCTCGCCGTCGATGTCGAGGTCGTTCAGGGCGGTGCGCATGGCGTCCACCGCCGCCTGGTCGGCCGCCTTCTCGTCGCCCCGCCCCGCCAGGTCGTAGGCCGCGATGGCCGCGATCTCGACGACGCGCACGGCGTCCAGCACGAGGCTGCGATCCAGAACTTCAGAACCCATCTCTTACGCGTCTCCCAGCGATCGGGCGCCTGCGCGCCCGGTGTCTCAGTTTGTCAAATGCGCGCGATGCGCAACAGCCGGGGCCGGTCGATGACCGCGGGCAGACCCGCGATGCGATCGATGGCGGCCTTCAGCACGGATTCGGCCACTGCATGGGTGGTGAGGACGATCGGAACCCCGTCTGCGTTCTCGACCGGCTTCTGCAGGAAGCTCTCGATACTAACTCCCGCCTCGGCCAAGGTTTCCGACACCGCGGCGATGACGCCGGGTTCGTCCTTCACCAGGAAGCGCAGATAGGCCCGGCCCATGCTCTTGGCGGGGTCCACCGGGGTGAAGGGCGCCAGGGCCTTGGCCGGCCCCTGGAACACCGGACGGCGCGCGTTGGCCATGACGTCGGCGATGTCGGCGGCGACCGCGGCGGCGGTCGGGCCGGAGCCCGCGCCCGGCCCCTGCAGGAAGATGCGGCCGATCCGCGTCCCCTCGATAAAGAGGGCGTTCAGCGCCCCGCCGGCCTGGGCCAGCGGATGGTTGAGCGGGGCGAGCGAGGGATGGACGCGCACCAGCACCCCGTCCTCGGAGCGGTCGGCCGAGGCCACCAGCTTGATGCGGTAGCCGAGGTCCTTGGCCATGCGGATGTCGAGCAGGTCGACCTGCTCGATGCCCTCGATCTCGGCGGCGGCGAAGTTCGGCGCGCAGCCGAAGGCGAGCGCGGCCAGGATGGAGATCTTGTGGGCGGCGTCGAAGCCGCCGACGTCCATGGTCGGGTCGGCCTCGGCGTAGCCAAGGCGTTGGGCCTCGGCCAGCACATCGGCGAAGGAGCGGCCGGTCGCCTCCATCTCGGTCAGGATGTAGTTGCAGGTGCCGTTGAGGATGCCGGCGACCGACTTGATCTCGTCGCCGACCATGGCCTCGCGCAGCATCTTCACCGCCGGGGTGCCGCCCATGACGGCGGCCTCGAACAGCAGGTGCGCGCCGGTCTCCTCGGCGGTGGCGGCGAGCTCGGCGCCGTGCTCGGCGATCAGGGCCTTGTTGGCGGTGACCACCGGCTTGCCGGCGCGCAGGGCCGCCTCGACCGCGGCCTTGGCCGGGCCGTCGGAGCCGCCGATCAGCTCGACGAAGAGGTCGACGTCCGGCGAGTTGGCGAGGGCCACCGGGTCGTCGAACCAGGCGAGGTTCGAGATGTCGACCGGGCGCGGACGCGAGCGCGAGCGCGCGGAAACGCCGCTGACCGCCACCCGCCCACCGGCCGGGGCGAAGTCCGGGCGCTCGGCGATGAACTTGAGCAGACCCGTGCCGACCGTGCCCAGGCCCGCGACGCCGATGCGCCAAACCTTGTCCGTCATTGCGCCGCCAGGGTGTTGTGGGCCCGGCCGAGGATGTCGTCGGCGTTGGCCAGGAACTTCTTCACGTTGCGCGCGGCCTGACGGATGCGCTGCTCGTTCTCGACAAGGCCGATGCGCACATAGCCTTCGCCGTACTCGCCGAAGGCGATGCCCGGCGCGACGGCGACGCCAGCCTCCTCGATCAGCAGCTTGGAGAACAGCATCGAGCCGGCCTCCCTGTACTGTTCCGGCAGAGGCGCCCAGGCGAACATCGAGGCCGGCGGGGCGGGAATGTCCCACCCTGCCCGCTTCATGGCGTCCACCAGAGTGTCGCGGCGCTTCTTGTAGATGCCGCGGATCTCGTCGACGCAGTCCTGCGGGCCGTTCAGCGCCGCGGCGGCCGCCACCTGGATCGGCGTGAAGGCGCCGTAGTCGAGGTAGGACTTCACCCGCGCCAGGGCCGCGCACATGCGCTCGTTGCCGACCACCATGCCGACGCGCCAGCCGGCCATGGCGTAGGTCTTGGAGAGCGAATTGACCTCGACCGCGATGTCCTTGGCGCCTTCGACCTGGAGGATCGAGGGCGGCGGGTTGTCGTCGAAGTAGATCTCCGAATAGGCGATGTCGGAGAGCACGAGCATCTCGTGCTTCTTCGCCAGCGCCACGACCTCGCGATAGAAGTCGAGGTCGACCCACTGGGCCGTCGGGTTGGACGGATAGGAGACGATCAGCACGCTCGGCGGCGGCGCGGAGTGCTTCACCGCCCGGCTGATGCCGGAGAGGTATTCCTCGGGGCTCGGCGCCGGCACGTGTCGGATCACCCCGCCGGCCATGATGAAGCCGTAGGCGTGGATCGGATAGGCCGGGTTCGGGCAGACGATGACGTCGCCCGGCGCGGTCAGGGCCTGGGCGAGGTTGGCGAACCCTTCCTTGGAGCCCAGGGTGGCGATGACCTCGCGGTCGGGATCGAGCTTCACGCCGAAGCGGCGGCCGTAGTAGCCGGCCATGGCCTTGCGCAGGCCGGCGATGCCCTTGGAGGCCGAGTAGCGGCCGGCCTTGGGGTCGCGGGCGGTCTCGATCAGCTTGTCGACGATATGCTTCGGCGTCGGCATGTCGGGGTTGCCCATGCCGAAGTCGATGATGTCCACACCCTGGCCGCGCAGGCGGGCCTTGATGCGGTTGACCTCCTCGAACACGTAAGGCGGGAGGCGGCGGATACGGTGGAATTCCGGAGTCATCTGAAAGCTCTGGCGCCGCAAAATGCCCAGTGCGGCTGATGGGAGCCTAGGAAAAGTCGGCGCATGGATAGACTCCGGGCCGGAGTCAGCCAAGCCGTGGTTCGAGGAAAATCAGCCTCCGCGGGCCCTATCTTTGGGGCGGCGGAGGCGGTGTAGCTCGCTTCCGCTGCGAATTTGCGAAGGCGGCGGCCTCGCCGCTCTCCTGGGGCGCGGCCTCGCTGCCGGCCTCGCGACGAGCCTGGGCGGCGAAGCCCTCGGTGCCGCCGAGCGACCAGGTCTGCGGCGCGGTGTCCTGCTCGAGCTGGGCGCGCTCCTGCTCCACGGCCTTGGCCTGGCGGCCGTACTGGCCGGCCGGACGCACGTCCTTGGGCGCGGGCGGGATCGAGGCGAAGGTCGGATAGGCGCGGTTGGCATGCGCCACCTTGGCCACCTCGGCGGCCACGGGCGAGGCCGGATCGACCTTGGCGTCCTGGAAGGGGTTGCCCGCGCAGCCGCCGAGCACCGCGCAGGCGCCGGCGCCCGCGATCATGCTCACGATCTGGGCTGCGGTCGGGCGGGCCGGCCGCCGAATCGAAAAAAGTCGCGCTGGCGCATACATTTCCGCCTTGCTCTTATGCCATGATCGCGTTCGGTGAAAGGGCGTGCGCGGTCGCGTCCCTCGAAAGGCGTCTCGATGACCGATCAGACCTCAGCCCCGCCCCGCAAGAAGGATGGGGCCAAGGCCGGCCGGAAGGCGGCCGCCAAGGGCAAGCCGGCGAGCGCCGAGACCGTCCAGCCGGAAACCGCAGCGCAGAAGGACGGCCCGCCGGGGGCCAATCCGGAGGGCAATCCGGGGGCCAATCCGGAGGGCAATCCGGGGGCCAATTCGGGGGCCAATTCGGGGGCCAATTCGGGGGCCAATTCGGGGGCCGCCGCCGAGGGCGCGGCCTTCACCGCCGAGCAGCGGGCGCAGATCGAAGTGCTCTCCACCAACCTGGCGCGCGCGGCCATGGCGGCCCAGGGCGCGATCGCCGAGATGGCCCTGAAGAGCGCCGAGCGACCGGCCGCCCTGACCCCCGACCCGTTCCACGTCGGGCCGGCGCTCGGTGAGGTGATGAGCCGGATCGCCGCCCAGCCCGACAAGCTGATGCGGGCCCAGGCGGACCTCTTCTCGCGCTACATGGACCTCTGGCAGTCGGCCGCCCGGCGGATGGCCGGCGAGACCCCGGCCCCGGTGGCCGAGCCGGCGCGCGGCGACAAGCGCTTCGCCGATCCGGACTGGAGCGCCAACCCGGTCTTCGACGTGATCAAGCAGAGCTACCTGCTCACCTCCAACTGGCTGAACGGCCTGGTGGCGGGCGTCGAGGGTGTCGACCCGATGGACAAGCGCCGGGTCGAGTTCTTCATGAAGATGCTCACCGACGCCTTCGCGCCGACCAACTTCCTGGCCTCCAACCCGGCGGCTCTGAAGGAGCTGGCGGCCACCGGCGGCGAGAGCCTGGTGCGCGGCATGGAGAACTTCATGGCCGACCTGGAGCGCGGCGGCGGCCAGCTCTCCATCGCCCAGACCGACTACGATCTCTTCAAGATCGGCGAGAACGTCGCCACCGCGCCGGGCAAGGTGGTGTTCCGCAACGACATCATCGAGCTGCTGCAGTTCTCGCCGACGACCGAGACGGTGTTCGAGATCCCGCTGGTGATCTTCCCGCCCTGGATCAACAAGTACTACATCCTCGACCTGCGCCCCGAGAACTCGATGATCCGGTGGCTGACGAGCCAGGGGATCACTGTGTTCGTCGCCTCCTGGGTGAACCCCGACGCGCGCCTCGCCGAGAAGTCCTTCGAGGACTACATGCGCGAGGGCATCTACGCCGGCGTGGCCGCGGCCATGGAGCAGTGCGGGACCAGCTCGGTGAACACCGTGGGGTACTGCATCGGCGGCACCCTGCTCTCCTCCGCCCTGGCGCACATGGCCGCCAAGAAGGTGAACCCGATCGCCTCGGCGACCTTCTTCGCCGCCCAGCAGGACTTCTCCGAGGCCGGCGACCTGCTCCTCTTCACCAGCGAGGACTGGCTGAAGGATCTCGAGCAGAAGATGGACGAAGGCGGCGGGGTGCTGTCGGGCCAGACCATGGCCGACACCTTCAACGCGCTCCGGGCCAACGACCTGATCTGGTCGTTCTTCGTGAACAACTACCTGCTCGGCAAGGAGCCGAAGCCGTTCGACCTGCTGTTCTGGAACTCCGACCAGACGCGGATGCCCAAGCGGCTGCACCTGTTCTACCTGCGCAAGTTCTACGGCGAGAACGCCCTGGCGAAGGGCGAGCTGGAGCTGGACGGGATCCGGCTGAACCTCAGGGACGTGAAGGTCCCGATCTACGTCCAGTCCTCCAAGGAGGACCACATCGCCCCTGCCCGCTCGGTCTACAAGGGCGCGCGGCTGTTCGGCGGGCCGGTGACCTTCACCATGGCCGGCTCGGGCCACATCGCCGGGGTGGTCAACCACCCGGACGCGAAGAAGTACCAGCACTGGACCTGCCAGGGCCTGCCCGAGACGATCGAGCAGTGGCAGGGCCAGGCGGTGGAGCATCCCGGCTCGTGGTGGCCGCACTGGATCGAGTGGCTGAAGGCGAGGTCCGGCCGCCAGGTCCCCGCCCGCGATCCGGCCAGGGGCACGCTCGAGCCCCTCGGCGATGCGCCCGGCGAATATGTGAAGGTGAAGAGCTAGAGCGACTGGTCGGCGATCAGCGCGGCCCTGGGGTCGGCGATCGCCGCCGCCCGCTCCTTCTCGCTCGCCGGCGTGGCGACCAGCGGCCTGGCGGCCTTGAGGGCGCGGCCGTAGGCCTCGACCAGCGCCTGGTCGACCGAGACCGGCACGTCCGGCGCGATGCCCGCGCCCTCCCAGTTGGCGTGGGTCAGCGGGTGCTCCACGTGGCCGTTGGGGATGAAGACGCGCAGGCCGTAGCCGAGCGGCACGGGACGGTTGGCCGGATTGGCCCCGCCGCCGGTGGTTTCGCCGACGATGACGGCGCGGCCGGAGGCCTTGAGGTCGTAGACCAGCTCCTCGGCGGCCGAGAAGGTTTTGTGCGAGACGAGCACGAACACCGGCCTGTCGGGATAGAGCGGTCCGCCCGCGGGCCGCGCCGCCTCGCGCTGGTCGACGGTGGTGGTCCCGTCGGGATTGCGCCAGGTGATCCTGGCCATCGGAATCGGCTTGCCCGCCAGGTGGCCGATGATCTCCTCGTCGGCGCGGCCGCCGCCGCCGCGGTTCTCCCGCAGGTCGATGATCAGGGCGTCGGTGTGGCGCAGCAGGCCCAGAGCCGTGTCCACCAGCCGGGCGCCCGCCTCGCCGTTCTCGAGATAGCTGAGCTTCAGGTAGCCGATATTGCCCGGCAGGCGGCGCACGGTGGACAGGCCGTAGGCGGCGCGCTGGTCGGCGAGCTCCTCCTGCTCCGGGGTCAGGGCGGCGGCGCGCGTCGCCTCGAGGGTCTTGAGGGAGACCTTCAGGTGGCCGTCGTGGGAGGCGGCGTAGAGGTCCTTGGAGACGGCCGCCGCGAAGGCCTCGCGGCTGCCGAGCCCGGCGTAGTCCTCGCGATGGGCCCGCAGGCTCGCCTGGACCCGGGCGGCGACGGCCGGGTCGATGTAGGTGTCCATGCCCGCGATGATCTGGTCGGTGACCTCGCGGGCCGCCTCGGGCGTCAGGTCGCCGGCGAAGGCTGCGGCCGGCGCGGCGGCGATGGCCGCAGCGAGAATGAGGTGTCGAAGCAAGTGGCTCTCCCTTGGCGCCCCCCAGCGCACGGCGCGGAGTTGCCACGGCCGCGCTCGCCGGCGCGAGTTAAAGCTCCGTCATGACAGAGGTTTAATCGCCGCGGCCGGGCGGCGTCGGGGCGAACCTTACTAAGGTTTAATGCCAGCTACCTTGCATCGCCCACTACCTTGCCGTACCTCTTGGCTCGGCAAGGAGACAAGACCCGTGCCCGAAGGCATCGAAATCCAGCTGAAGAAGGGCGTCCTCGACCTCTGCGTCCTGGCGCTGCTCTCCCAGCACGACAGCTACGCCTATGAGATCGCCGCGCGCCTCGCCGACGACATCGGCATGGGCGAAGGCACCATCTACCCGCTGATGCGGCGGCTGCAGGCCGAAGGCCTCGTCGAGACCTATCTCGAGGAGAGCCCGTCCGGACCGTCGCGCAAGTACTACCGGCTCACCGAAGCCGGCCGCGCGAGCTTCACCTCGCAGAAGGCGGCCTGGGGCTCGTTCTCCAAGGCCGTCGAAACCATCCTTGGAGGGGCGAAATGACCCGTCAGGCCTTCATGGCCCGGCTGCGGGAGGGCCTGCGCGGCCTGCCCGCTCAGACCCAGGCCGACATCCTGGCCGACTACGAGACCCACTTCGCCGAGGGACAGGCCGCCGGCCGGTCCGAGGCCGAGGTGGCGGCCGCGCTGGGCGATCCCTCGCGGCTGGCCCGCGAGCTGCGCGCCGAGCACGGCCTCAAGCGCTGGGAAGAGGAGCGCAACGCCTCCTCGGCCGGAGCGGCGGTGTTCGCCGTGCTCGGCCTCGGCGCCATCGACATCATGGTCCTGCTGCCGATCCTGATGGGCGTGGCGGGGACGATCATCGGCGTCGGCGTGGCGGCGGTGGCGGTGTTCTTCGCCGGCGGCGCCCTGTTCGCGGCCGGACCGTTCGCGGACCTGCCCGGCGGGGCCGGCGCGGCCCTGCTGGGCGGCCTTGGGCTGATGGCCGCGGCGACCTCGGTCGGGGCGGTGCTGACCATCGTCACCATCGGCCTGGTCAACGCGCTCGTCTGGTACGGCCGCCTGCACTACCGGCTGCTGCAGCCGGCGCTGGAACCGCAAGTCAAAGGGGACGTCGCATGATCCGCACCCTCGTCATGATCGCCGTCTCCGGCTTCCTGCTGGCGGCGGTGTGCCTGTCGGTCGCCGTCGGCATGGCCGGTCCCGAAGCCATCGAGCGGGGGGTCTGGAGCTGGAGCGACGACGGCTGGTTCGCCCATCACGTGGAGATGCACGACGGCTGGAGCGCCAGCCGTTCCGGGCCCGACGGGGCGAGCCGCACCTTCGCCCTGGCCAACGGCGAGAAGCTGGCCATCGACGTGCCGGGCCATGTGGTCTTCACCCAGGCCGAAGGGCCGGCGAAGGTGGTGGCGCGCGGCCCGAAGGAGGCGCTCGACCACCTGGTCATCAACAACGGCGAGATCCGCTTCGACCGCTCGAGCTACGACGGCGACGACCTCACCCTGGAGATCACCGCACCGAAGATCACCGACTTCGCGATCAACGGCGAGGCCCACCTGGAGGTGCGCGGCTACAAGCAGGACCTCCTGGCCCTGCACATCAACGGCGACGGCAGCGCGGTCGTGGCCGGCAAGGCGAACGTCGCCCGGCTCTCCATCTCGGGCTCGGGCGAGGCGGACCTCTCGGGTCTCGGCGCCGAGGGCGCGGAGGTGAACATCTCCGGGTCGGGCGAGGCCAAGGTGGCGCCGAAGTCCTGGGCCAAGCTCGACATCTCCGGCTCCGGCGACATCGACCTCCTCAGCCATCCGAAGCGGCTGGAGAGCCATGTCTCCGGCTCCGGGGAGATCCGCCAGGACGACAGCGCCCCGGACGACGGCGTCTCGGCCTCGCCGAGCCCCTCGCCTTCTCCCTCTCCCCCGCCCGGCCCTAAGCCGGCACGAACCTGAGGGCGACGCCGTCGTTGCAGTAGCGCAGGCCTGTGGGCCGGGGCCCGTCGTTGAAGACGTGGCCCTGGTGCCCCAGGCACTGGGCGCAGTGGTATTCGGTGCGCACCTCGAACGGCAGGCCCTTGTCCACCTTCTTGCCGAGCGCGCCGGGGATCTCGGTGTAGAAGCTCGGCCAGCCGGTGCCGCTCTCGAACTTCCACTCGGACTTGAAGAGCGCCAGGCCGCAGCCGGCGCAGACGAAGGTCCCCTTGCGGTGCTCGCGAAGCAGCGGGCTGGTGAAGGGACGCTCGGTCCCCTCCTGGCGCAGCACCTCGTAGGCCTCCGGCGAGAGGCGCTTCTTCCAGTCGGCGTCGGACAGCTTGCGCCACGGCGAGGCGGCGTAGCGGTCGGCGGCCAGGGCCGCAGGCGCGGCGGCCGCGAGGGCGGTGGCGAGGAGGAAGGATCGACGGTCCATCGGGCTCATGCCTTGGAATACGCAAGGACGAGCCCGAAGGTTACACCAGACTTCAGAGCCCCGCGCCCTCCGGCAGGCCGAGCATCAGGTTGAGGTTCTGCACGCAGGCGCCGGAGGCGCCCTTGCCGAGATTGTCGAGCAGGGCCACCAGCCGGGCCTGGCCGCGGGCGGCGTTGCCGAACACGAAGAGCTTGAGCTGGTTCGTGCCGTTCAGGGCCTCGGGATCGAGACCGGCGACATAGCCGGCCGCGCCGGCGCGGGCGCTGGCCAGCTCGGCGCACTCGGCCTCGGAGGCGACCTCGACGAACCGCTCGCCCTGATAGTGAGCGGCGAGCGCACGGCGCAGGTCCTCGGGCTCAGGCGCGCCGGGCAGAGCCCAGAGCTGGAGCGGAACCTCGACGATCATGCCCTGGGCGTAGCGGCCCACCGACGGGGCGAACAGCGGCGGATGGTCGAGGCCGGTGCGCAGCTGCATCTCCGGCACATGCTTGTGGGCGAGGGTCAGGCCGTAGGTGCGGTAGGCGTCGGAGGTCCCTTCGGGCGCCGCGCCCTCCATCTCGGCGATCAGGCCCTTGCCGCCGCCTGAGTAGCCGGAGATGGCGTTGCAGACGACCGGATGCGCCGGCGGCAGAATCCCGGCGTCGACTAGCGGCCGGACGAGCGCGATGAAACCCGTGGAGTAGCAGCCCGGATTGCTGACCCGCTTGGAGGCGGTGACCGCCTCGCGCTGGCCGGCGCAGAGCTCGGGAAAGCCGAAGGTCCAGCCGGGCGCGATCCGGTGGGCGGTGGAGGGATCGACCACCCGCACGTGGCTCTCGGTGATCAGGTCCACCGCCTCGCGGGCGGCGTCGTCCGGCAGGCACAGGATCACCGCGTCGGCGCTGTTGAGCAGCTCGGCGCGGGCAGCCGCATCCTTGCGCTTGTCCGGATCGATCGAGACCAGGCGGATGTCGCGCCGCGCCTCGAGCCGTTGCCGGATCTGCAGGCCGGTCGTGCCGGCCTCGCCGTCGATGAAGACTGAGTGAGCCATGAAACCTGGTCCGGAAGGAGAAGGCGGGAAGGAGCCCGGAAAGAGAAAGGGCGCCTCGGTTGCCCGAAGCGCCCTTTCCGAAACGCGAGTTGTCGCGCGCGGTTAGCGCTTCGAGAACTGGAAGCTGCGTCGGGCCTTGGCCTTGCCGTACTTCTTCCGCTCGACGACGCGCGGGTCGCGGGTCAGGAAGCCGTGCGGCTTGAGGACCGAGCGCAGGCCCGGCTCGTAGTAGGTCAGCGCCTTGGCGATGCCGTGACGAACGGCGCCGGCCTGGCCCGAGAGGCCCGAGCCTTCCACCGAGACGACGACGTCGAACTGGCCGAGGCGATCGGCGATCTGCAGCGGCTGGGCGATCATCATGCGCAGCACCGGACGGGCGAAGTAGATCTCCTGGTCCCGGCCGTTGATGGTGATGGAGCCCTTGCCCGGCTTGATCCACACGCGGGCGACGGCGTTCTTGCGCTTGCCGGTCGCGTAGGCGCGGCCCTGGGCGTCGATCTTCGGCTCGCGGACGACCGTCTCGGACGCCTGCGTGCCCATGCCCTTCAGGGCGTCGAAGCCGGTGGCTTCGGTGTTCGGGGTTTCCGACATCGCTCTTACGCGCTCCGCACGTTCTTGGCGTTCAGATCGGCGAACGCGATGGTCTCAGGGTTCTGCGCCTCATGGGGATGCGTGTCGCCGGTGTAGATGCGCAGGTGCGTCATCTGCTTGCGGGCGAGCGGGCTTTCCTTGGGCAGCATGCGCTCCACGGCCTTCTGCAGCACGCGCTCGGGGTACTTGCCGCCGAGGATCTGCGCCGGGGTGCGCTGCTTGACGCCGCCCGGGTGGCCCGTGTGCCAGTAGTAGACTTCGTTGGTGGCCTTCTTGCCGGTGAACTTCACCTTGTCGGCGTTGAGCACGACGACGAAGTCGCCGCAGTCCACGTGCGGGGTGTAGTCGGGCCGGTGCTTGCCGCGAAGGCGCATCGCGATGAACGAGGCAAGGCGGCCGACCACGGCGTCCTTGGCGTCGATCACGATCCACTTCTTCTCGACCTCGGCGGGCTTCAGCGAAGCCGTGGTCTTCATCATGGGATTGGCGTCCGTATAGCTGTTCGGGACGAGGCCGCCCCGACGTGAGCGCGGGCATATGCCGGGGTCGCGAACGCCTGTCAACACGCCAATCCGCAATTCGGATCAGGTGATTGAAAAAACTGATCTTTTTAATAGCGGTAATATGATACCTCTACCGCCCGGCTTCGTCCTTCAGATAGCCGGCGCTGAGGGTCTTCTTCGCCTGCGCCAGCGGCAGGAGCGTCGGGTAGAACTGGACGAAGGTGGTGTCCACCGCCCCGTGCGCCTCGTGGCAGGCGTAGCAGGCGACCTGGGCCGGCATCTTGGGCGCGGCGGTCTCGCTGCCGCCGAAGCCGAAGAAACCCCAGCCGCCGGTGTCCTTGAAGCGCGTCGTGTCCTTGACGTGGACCTCGGTGGCCATCCGCTCCGCCTGGAAATGGCCGCGCTTGTTGATAGAGCCCTTCTGCACGGCGCGGCGCGCCTCCAGCACGAACATGGTCCTGTCCGGCCAGGTCCCGGTCTTCTGGAAGGCCGCGTAGGCGCCGCGGCCGACGAAGACGTTGTCGAGCATGTGCATGTCCGGGTTGGACGAACCCTCGACGTAGGCCATGTCCATGCCGGTGCTGAGATAGACCCAATCGCGGTAGTCGGCCGGGAATTCCAGCCGGCCGTCGGCGGTGTAGCGCGGCCCCTCGCCCGCCGGCTGCTCCGGCCCGGCCGCGAACGCCGCCAGGCCCACGCTGCCGATCATCGCCGCCGCAAGCCCCGCGGCGAGCGCCCTGCCCTGAATTCGCATGTCGAAGTCCCCCTGACCCGTGGTCGGCTGG
Source organism: Phenylobacterium soli (assembly GCF_003254475.1). Lineage (NCBI taxonomy): Bacteria > Pseudomonadati > Pseudomonadota > Alphaproteobacteria > Caulobacterales > Caulobacteraceae > Phenylobacterium > Phenylobacterium soli. Next base: position 2,494,028 of record NZ_QFYQ01000001.1, on the reverse strand, counting down.
ACTGTGGTCGCGGCGCCCGCGCGGCGGCAATGACAGCGATCCCGCGTTTTCGGACTCGGCGGGGCCCGCCCGTTCCCTGGGCGTTCGTCGGGCCCTAGATGCGCCGTACGCGCCAGGCGAAGGCGATCGCGAGGCAGAAGGTGATGGCGGCCATCAGCTGGTGGATCATGCCCAGCGCCAGGGGCACGGCGGCCATCAGGGTGGCGATGCCGAGCAGCGCCTGGAGGATCACCGCGCCCATCAGGACGAGGCCGAGGATCTTGGCGTCACGCGCCAGGTAGCTGGAGCGCCAGGCCGAGACCCCCATGGCGACCGCCAGGACCAGCACGAGATAGGCGAGCAGACGGTGGTGGAGCTGCACCGCGCCCTGGCTGTGGGCGAGGGTCGCCCAGAGGCCCTGCCCCGCATAGGCGTCGGGCAGCAGCCGGCCGTTGAACAGCGGCCAGTCGTTGTAGATCAGGCCCGCGTGGTTGCCGGCCACCAGGGCGCCGAGGAGCACCTGCAGGTAGATGAGGCCCGCCAGCCACAGGGCCCGGCCGCCCCAGGGGCTGGGCAGGGTCTGGCGCGCCCAGCCGGCCTCGGCGTCGAGCGCCGTCCAGACCAGCGCCCCCAGCAGGGCGAAGGCGAGGCCCAGGTGCAGCATCAGCCGCTCCGGCGCGACATAGACCCGGTCGGCCAGGCCGCTCGCCACCATCCACCAGCCGACGAAGCCCTGCAGCCCGCCCAGCAGGAAGAGGACGCCGAGCCGCCAGGCGAGCCGGCGCGAGACCTCGCGGCGGATCAGGAACCAGACGAATGGCACGAAGAAGACCATGCCCATCGCGCGCCCGAGCAGGCGGTGCGACCACTCCCACCAGTAGATCGACTGGAACTGGGAGAGGCTCATGCCCCGGTTGAGGAGCTTGTACTGGGGGATCTGCTGGTAGCGGACGAACTCGGCCTGCCACTCGGCCGGGTTCAGGGGCGGGATGACGCCCTTGATCGGCTTCCACTCGGTGATCGACAGGCCCGAGCCGGTGAGCCGGGTCGCGCCGCCCACCACCACCATGGCGGTGACCAGGGCCGCGACGGCGAACAGCCAGACGGCCACCGCGCGCGAGCGGTCGGAACGCAGGAACGAGGTCATGAACTGGGCTATAGGGCCAATTGTGGCGATTAGGCGCCCCGCTACACCCGCGTCGTGGCCGCGTCCATGCTTCCGCCGCCGGCCGTCACCCGTTATGAGCCTGCGGACGAGGGGTTTCTCATGAGCGCGCGCGTCCGCAAGCTGATCGGCATGGTCGGCATCCTGGCCTTCCTCACCGCCTACGTGGCGGTGGTGGCGACGCTGGGCGACCGGATCCCCAAGCACTGGGCCTTCCAGGTGATCTACTTCGGCCTCGCCGGCGTGCTCTGGGGCGTGCCGCTGCTGCCGCTGATCAGTTGGATGAACCGGGGACGCTGAAGCCCCTGCATTTTAGCGTTTGCCGCCGCACCGGAACTCGCTAGAAGACCCGCCTCGCCGCCTGGGCCTCGCGGAGCGTGGCGCAGCCTGGTAGCGCACTTGACTGGGGGTCAAGGGGTCGCAGGTTCGAATCCTGTCGCTCCGACCAGCGGCCCGGCGGCGAGATTTCCCTACTGCTTCAGGATGCCGTCCAGCCGGGCCTTGGTGGCCTCGAGCTCGGCGAGGATCTCGGCCAGGCGGTCGCGGGCGCCGTCGGTGAGCGGGGACGACCCGAGGCCGAGGCCGCCCGGCTGCGGCTCCGGCCCGGCGACGGGGGCGGCCAGCGACTGACCCTCCCCGGCGGCGACGAGGCGGCGGAGCCCCTCCTCGCGGTGCAGGCGCTGGACGCCTTTGATCGTGTAGCCCTCGTCGTGCAGCAGGCGGCGCACGCCCTTGAGCACGGCGATGTCGGCCGGGCGGTAGAAACGCCGGCCGCCGGCCCGCTTCATGGGCCGGATGAAGGTGAACTTGGTTTCCCAGAAGCGCAGCACATGCTGCGGCACGTTCAGCTCGTCGGCCGCCTCGGAGATCGTCCGGAAGGCTTCCGGCCCCTTGGCCACGGCGCTAGCGGGTCCTCACCGCGACAGCGCCTGGTCGACCCGCGCCTTCATCACCTGGGAAGCGCGGAAGCCGATCACCCGGCGCGGCTCGATGGCGGCGGGCTCGCCCGTCTTGGGATTGCGGCCCATCCGGGCGCGCTTGGCGCGCACCTGGAAGACGCCGAAGCCGGAGAGCTTGACCTGCTCGCCCTGCTCGAGCGCCTGGGCCATGAGCTCGAGCACGCGCTCGACCAGCTCGCCGCAATCCTGGCGCGTGAGGCCCACTTCTTCGTGGACCGCCTCGCAAAGGTCGGCCCGCGTCACAGTCTCGCCTTTCATACTCGCCCGTACCCCCGAAGCGACGACAAGAGCCTGCCCTGATTGTCCCATCAGGTCAAAGACTTCAAGCGGGTAATTTGAGGCCCCGACTGAAAAGCCAGGAACAGATGAAATCTAGAGCCGGATAACGCAGGCGCCCCAGGTGAGGCCGCCGCCCATTGCTTCGAGGAGCAGTAGGTCGCCCGGTTTCACACGGCCATCCTTGACACCCTCATAGAGCGCCAGAGGGATCGAGGCCGCCGAGGTGTTGGCGTGGCGGGCCACCGTCGAGATCACCTTGCGCTCATCGATGCCGACGCGCTTGGCGACGCCCTCGAGGATGCGCTGATTGGCCTGGTGCGGGATGAACCAGTCGACGCTCTCCACCGGGATGCCGGCGTCGGCCGCCGCGGCGTGGATGGCCTCGGAGATGTTGACCACGGCGTGGCGGAACACCTGGTTGCCCTGCATGCGCAGATGGCCGACCTGGCCGTTCGTGGAGACGCCGCCATCGACGAACAGCAGGTCCTGCTTGGTCCCGTCGGCGCGCAGGGCGAAGCCCAGCAGGCCGCGGTCGGCAGTGGCCCCGGTCCCCTCGCCCGGCTCCAGCACCACCGCGCCGGCGCCGTCGCCGAACAGCACGCAGGTGCCGCGGTCGGTCCAGTCCATCAGCCGGGTCATGGCCTCGGCCCCGATGACGAGGCAGCACTTGGAGCGGCCGCGGGCGACGAAGCCGTCGGCCACCGAGAGGGCGTAGACGAACCCTGAGCAGACCGCCTGGACGTCGAAGGCGACGCCCACCGGGCAGCCGAGCTTGCGCTGGACGATGGTGGCGGTGGCCGGGAAGGTCAGGTCGCCGGTGGTCGTGGCGACGACGATGCAGTCGACGTCGGCCGGCGTACGGCCGGCCGCCTCCAGGGCGATGCGGGCGGCGGCCACGGCGAGGTCGGAGACCGGCTGGTCGTCGGCGGCCTTGCGGCGCTCGTGGATGCCGGTGCGCTCGCGGATCCACTCGTCGGAGGTCTCGACGATCTTGGCCAGGTCGTCGTTGGTGACCACCCGCTCCGGCAGGTAGCCGCCCACGCCGGTCACGACACTACGCAGCACGCTCGTCACTTAGTCCGCTCCACATCCGCCGCTTCGCCGGACATCCCGGCGCCCGCTTCCGGCGCGGCTTCGGCCAGCGCCGCGGGGAGCTTCCTCATATTGCGTTCGATCTCGGCGGCGAAGTCGCTTTGGGCGAGATCGGCTGCGACCTTGAGCGCCTGGGCGAAGTCGCGGGCGTTGGCGCCGCCGTGGACTTTCAGCACCAGGCCGTTGAGCCCCAGGAAGGGCGCGGCCGGTGGCGGGTTCATGCGGTCGCGGAACTTGGTCAGGGCGCCCCGCGCCAGGAGCGCGCCGGCGGTGGCGAGGCCGCCGCTGGTCAGGGCCGAACGCAGCTCGCCGGTGATGAACCGCGCCACGCCCTCCATCGCCTTCAGGGCCACATTGCCCGTGAAACCGTCGGTGACGATCACGTCCACCGAGCCGCGGGTGACGTCGTCGCCCTCGACGAAACCCTTGTAGTTGAGGTCGAATCCGCCGGCCCGCAGGATCCGGTCGGCCTCGCGGACCTCGTCGTGGCCCTTCATCTCCTCGGCGCCGACGTTGAGCAGGCCGATGGCGGGCTTGGCCTTGCCGTGCGCGGCGCGGTGATAGGCCTCGCCCATGATGGCGAACTCGATCAGCCGCTCGGCGTCGCAGTCGATGTTGGCGCCGACGTCCAGGAAGGTGGTGACGCCGCGGGGCGTCGGGACCGGGGCGACCAGGGCCGGCCGGTCGAGGTCGGCGATCATCCGCAGGATCAGCCGGGAGATGGCCATCAGGGCGCCGGTGTTGCCGGCCGAGACGGCGCAGGACGCCTCCCCTTCGCGGACCGCCTCGACGGCGTTCCACATGGAGCTGCCCTTGCCACGCCGCAGGGCCTGGGCCGGCTTCTCGTCCATACCGATGACGCGCTCGGCGTGGCGGATGGTGACGCGGCCGGCGGCGGCCGGATGCTGCGCGATCTCGGGCGCCAGCACCGCCTCGTCGCCGTGCAGCAGGAAGCACACGTTGTCGGGCAGTTCGGCGAGGGCGCGGGCCACGGCCGGAACCACCACGGACGGTCCGTGATCCCCGCCCATGGCGTCGATCGAGATGACGGGTGATTGGGTCAAGTCGGCCTTTGGTCCCCGCGGCCATGCGAGATGGCCGATGTCCTAGAATGAAGCGGGCGCCGACCGGTGAGGACCGGACCCCGCTCCCGCAGCGCACGCTTGGGCTGCGGCCCGGAATCGCCGCGACGATACGCCGTGCGAGCGGACCGATGCAAACCCAAGGCGGCGCTCAGCTCTTGTCGTCCTTCAGCTTCTTCAGCACCGCGAACGGCGATTCCTCCGGCGCGGGCGGGGTGAACTCGAATTCCGCCCCCGGCTTGCGGGGGAACGGATCGAGCTCCAGGGCCAGGTGCTCGACCACATAGGCGGCCAGATCGATGGCCTCGCCCTCGAGGACGTCGGGCGGATCGGGGGCGTCGGGGTCCAGCTCGGCCTCGCCAGCGGCGTCCTCCGGCTGGGCCAGCGCGCTGCCGGCCGGGACCACCTGGACGGCGATCTCGCCGCTGACGGGGGCTTCGAAGGGCTCCAGGCTGACCGAGCAGACGTATTCCACGACCGCGTCGAAGCGGCCGGTGATCTCGGCGCCGTCGAGCCAGGGACGCACGGTGACGTCGGCGACGAGTTTCGGCAGCCGCTTGAGGCCCAGCGTCTTGGCGACGGCGGCGCGCTCGGCCTCGTCCGGCTCCAGGCGCGCACGCACCGGCCCGCGGGCGAGCTCGTAGAGGCGCACCGGCGTGGTCCAGGCCTCGCTCATGCGGCGCTCCAGTCGATCTCGCCGGCCAGCAGGCGTTCGATGGGCTCGGCCGCCAGGGCGGCGCGCTGGGCGAGCAGGTAGTCGGCGAGCGCCGGGGCCTGGGCGGGGTCGGCGCCTTCGTAGACGGTGCGGGCCAGGAGGGCCACCAGCGGCGCCTTGTCCGGCAGGGCCTCGAGGGCCGCGTCATAGGACTTGCCGCGGCCGTAGAAGGCCTCGCCCAGCTTGCGCATCTTCTTGCCGACCGAGAGGTCGCCGACGCCGAGCTCGCGCAGGGCGTCGTCGAGGTGCTTGAGATAGGCGTCGAACAGGGCCTGGGAGACCTCGCCCGCTTGGCGGCCGCCCGCGCGCAGCCGCTCGATCACGACCATGGTGTGCAGGGTGTAGATCTCGAAGCGGCCTTCGACGGTGTCAGGGGCGCCGAGGTCGCGGTAGATCGCCGGCCGGCGGGACTGGTCCACCACCTTCGAATAGAGCGCGCGCCCGGTCAGTTTGGCGGGCCTTGGGCGGAACAGACGGTCGAGCAGCATGGTGTCGCCTCGATTTCGCCCGACGGCGGGACTAAAGGCGGCATTGAACTAAGGGGCGGCGAAGGATAGGTCAAAGCCTCTTGCCGCTAGAACAGGCTCCCGCTTTGCAGATGTTTCGTCGCGCCGCCTTCGCCGCCGTCGCCGCTGGCCTCCTGGCCACCGCCGCCTGCGCGCCGATCAGCTCCTACTCCGGCTTCCAGGCCATCGAATCCGACCCCAAGGACGTGAAGGTCGGCGTCGACACCAAGTCCACGGTGCGCGGCAAGCTGGGCTCGCCCTCGGCGACCTCCACCTTCGACCCCAACGTCTGGTTCTACATGAACCAGGTGAAGGAGCGCGTGGCGTTCCGCCGGCCCAAGGTCGTGGCCCGCAACGTCACCGCCATCGCCTTCGACAAGGACAGCGAGCAGGTCACCGACGTGCGCAGCTACACCCTGAAGGACGGCAAGGTGATCGCCTACAACACCCGCGAGACCCCGACCCGCGGCCGCGAGATGACCATCATCGAGCAGATGCTCGGCGCCGTCGGCCACGGCACCATGCTGCCGCGCGACGAGGAAGAAGGGGTTCCCGGCAACCGCCCGGGCGACCGGCGCTAGTCCGCAGCCAGAATTCGAATGGATGGGGCGGCTCTCGGGCCGCCCTTTTCTTTTGGCCGCGAACCCTGTGAACAGGGCCGCTCGGGAAAGCCCTGCGCACCCGAGGCGGGCCGCGATCCGCCCGGCTCGCACCCGGCCGTGGGGTTCGTGGACAAAAGAAAACGCCCCGGAGATCGCTCTCCGGGGCGTTCGGCTTTTCAGCTCAGGATCGAGATCAGCCGATCATCCCGCGGGCCAGGACCGCCAGGAGCAGCAGGGCCACGATGTTGGTGATCTTGATCATCGGGTTCACGGCGGGGCCCGCCGTGTCCTTGTAGGGATCGCCGACGGTGTCGCCGGTGACGGCGGCCTTGTGGGCGTCGGAGCCCTTGCCGCCGTAGTGACCCTCTTCGATCAGCTTCTTGGCGTTATCCCACGCGCCGCCGCCCGAGGTCATCGAGATGGCGACGAACAGGCCGGTGACGATCACGCCCATCAGCATGGCGCCGAGGGCGGCGAAGGCGTCGACCTTGCCGGCGATGGCCTTGATCACGAAGAACAGGACGATCGGCGAAGCCACCGGCAGGAGGCTCGGGACGATCATCTCGCGGATCGCGGCGCGGGTCAGGATGTCCACGGCGCGGCCGTATTCCGGCTTCACCTCCCCGGTCATGATGCCGGGGTTCTCCTTGAACTGGCGACGCACCTCCGCGACCACCGACTCGGCGGCGCGGCCCACGGCGGTCATCGACATGCCGCCGAACAGGAACGGCAGCAGGCCGCCGAACAGCAGGCCGACCACCACATAGGGGTTCGACAGGTCGAACGGCACCGGGCCGAGGCCTTCGAAGAACGAGCCGGGGGCCGCGTTCTGGGCGAAGTACTTCAGGTCCGAGGTGTAGGCGGCGAACAGCACCAGCGCGCCGAGGCCCGCCGAACCGATCGCATAGCCCTTGGTCACCGCCTTGGTGGTGTTGCCGACCGCGTCCAGGGCGTCGGTGGAGACGCGGACTTCCGAGGGAAGGCCCGCCATCTCGGCGATGCCGCCGGCGTTGTCGGTCACCGGACCGAAGGCGTCGAGCGCCACGATCACGCCCGCCAGCGACAGCATGGCGGTGGTGGCGATGGCGATGCCGAACAGGCCGGCGAGGTTATAGGTGACGATGATGCCGACGATGATCGTCAGGGCCGGCAGGGCGGTGGATTCCAGGGACATGGCGAGCCCCTGGATCACGTTGGTGCCATGGCCGGAGACCGAGGCCTTGGCCACCGACTTCACCGGGCGGAAGCCGGTGCCGGTGTAGAACTCGGTGATCACCACGATGGCGGCGGTGACGGCCAGGCCGACCACGCCGCACCAGAACAGGCTCATGCCGGTGTAGGTGACGTCGTTCACGGTGACCGCGCCGGGCACCAGCTTGTTGGTGACCCACCAGATCGCGCCGAGCGACAGGACGCCGGTGACGATCAGGCCCTGGTAGAGCGCGCCCATGATGTTGCGGCTCTTGCCCAGGCGCACGAAGAAGGTGCCGATGATCGAGGTGACGATGCAGACGCCGCAGATCGCCAGCGGCAGCAGCATCATGTTGCCGACCGCCGCGTCGCCGCGGAAGAAGATCGCCGCCAGGACCATGGTGGCGACCGTGGTCACCGCATAGGTCTCGAACAGGTCGGCGGCCATGCCGGCGCAGTCGCCGACGTTGTCGCCCACGTTGTCGGCGATGGTCGCGGCGTTGCGGGGGTCGTCTTCCGGGATGCCGGCCTCGACCTTGCCCACCATGTCGCCGCCGACGTCGGCGCCCTTGGTGAAGATGCCGCCGCCCAGACGGGCGAAGATGGAGATCAGCGAGGCGCCGAAGCCGAGGGCCACGAGGCTGTCGACCACCTCACGGCTGGTCGCCTCCAGGCCGAGCGGGCCGGTCAGGACGTAGTAGTAGACCGACACGCCCAGCAGCGCGAAGCCCGCCACCAGCATGCCGGTGACCGCGCCCGAGCGGAACGCCATGGACAGGCCCTTCTCGAGGCCTTCCGACGCCGCCTGGGCGGTGCGCACGTTGGCGCGGACCGAGATCAGCATGCCGGCGTAGCCCGCCGCGCCCGAGAGGACGGCGCCGATCAGGAAGCCGACGGCGGCCAGCGGGCCGATGAGCACGCCGGCGATGATCAGGACCACGACGCCGACGATGGCGATGGTGGTGTATTGGCGGCGCAGGTAGGCGCTGGCGCCCTCCTGAATCGCGGCGGCGATCTCCTGCATCCGCGCGTTGCCGGGCGAAGCCCGCAGCAGCGCGCTGGCCTGCACGGCGCCGTAAAGCACCGCAAGCAGGCCGGCTGCGATCACCAGCGTAAGCGTCAAACTCATATCGTGCGCACCCCTCTCCGATTGCGCGCAAGGTTAACCGGCCCGCCGCGGTCGATCTGCGGCCCCCCGATTCGAACCCAGCCCTTGGTTTCCTCGAATGAAAAGGAGACGCGTTACATCGCGCCCCCCAGATTAGGCGGCGCGAAAGTGCCAAAGATGGCCCGCCCACGCAACCTGCCGCTCAGGAAGCTTGCGTGGCAGCTGGGGTTTTCAGCTTTTGGGGTTCGGAATCCGGTGCTGCGGCGCCTGGGAGGTGACCGCCGCCGAGGCGACGATTCCCGGGCCGGTGATGGCCGCGGCGGCCTGGGTCATGGCGGCGGCGACGCGGCGCTCGTCGATGCGGTTGTAATCGTCCGGCCGGGTGAAGGGCGTGCGGTGGGCCAGGCGGACCAGGGCGTCGCGGAAGAACGGCTCCTTGGTACGCACCTGGGAGACATCGGCCGAGGCCGTCAGGTTCACCCGCACATAGACGAAGACGTAGTTGACGAGCTGGCCCTTCACCACGACGGGCAGGCCGACCGGCTGCAGGTCGACGTACTGGCCGACCGGCTTGGGCCCCTCGGCGTGCGCCGGCGAGGCGGTGGCGAGCCCGAGGGCGGCGACGGCGATGAGGGCGCGGCGGAACATGGGCGAAGGATGAGGGTCGCGGGTTTCCGCAAGGTTGAGGCGCGGCTGGGCCGTGCGGGCGTGACCGAACGGTGGTATCCTCACTTCAAAGTAGATCCAGGGAGGATCGCGGGATGTCGCTCACTCGTCGCAATGCGGCGTTCAGCCTGCTGGCGGGCGCCGCCGCCGTTTCGACCGCCGGGCGCGCCCTGGCCCAGCAGATCGCCGAACCGGCGGGGGTCTCGACGCCCGCCCCCGCCCCCGCCGCCGCCGCCGAGGCGCCGGCTCCCGACGAGCCCCCGACCAAGCTCGCCTCCCAGCGGGACAAGTTCGAGCACCTGATGGCTCCGGTGGACATCAACGGCAAGGGCCCCTTCAACTTCATCCTCGACACCGGCGCCAACGTCAGCTGCGTCTCGCACGCCCTGGCCGAGAGGCTGGAGCTGCAGCCGACCACGCCGGCGCCGGTCCACACGGTCGTGGGGGTGAAGACCCGACCGGCGGTGATGATCGACACCCTGAAGGTCGGCGACCGCCACCAGCGCCGGGTGCGCGCGCCTTCGTTGCCGACCTTTGGCGGCGAGGTCGACGGGGTGCTCGGCATCGACTGGCTGAAGGGCCAGCGGCTGGTCCTCGACTTCCGCAAGAAGAGCATCGAGATCACCGCCTCGCGGCCGGAGAACTCTTACGGCAACCGCATCGTCGTGCCGGCCAAGCGACGGCTCGGCCAGTTGACCATCGTCGACGCCGACCTCAGCGGCCACAAGATCAGCGCCATGATCGACTCCGGCTCGCAGGCCACCATGTGCAACACCGCGCTGCACACCCTGGTGACGCGGCTCGAGGCGCACCAGCCGTTCCACGGCAAGCACGAGGAAGTCGGCATGGAGACCATCGCCGGCGAGAAATTCACCGGCGAGATGTTCTACCTTCCGTTCCTACGGCTCGGCGGGCTGGAGCTCGGCAACGTGCCGGTGGTCTATGCCGACGCCCATGTGTTCGACATCTGGGGCCTGAAGGACCAGCCGGCCATCGTGCTCGGCATGGACCTCTTGACCCAGTTCGACGCCGTGGCGCTCGATTTCGGCCGCTCGCAGGTGCGCTTCGACCTGATGGGCTAGGCCGCCGCCGACGCGCGCTTCAGCGCCCGTCCCTCGGCCCGGATCCGCACCCACAGGATCGAGGCGTTGAGGGCGGAGAACACCGCCGCATAGACGGGCAGGTCGAAGACCAGCGGCAGGACGGCGATCTCGCCGACCACCACGGCGTAATTCGGGTGCGGCAGGATCCTGTAAGGGCCGCGCCGGACCAGCGGCGCGCCCGGCAGGACGATGATCCGCGTCGTCCAGCGCTCGCCGAGGCTCACGAGGGTCCAGACCCGCAAGGCCTGCAGGACCAGATAGACGGCGAGCCAGCGCAGATCCGCCGGCCGGTCCCATCCCCACCACCAGAGCCCCGCCAGCCAGGCGAAATGCAGGCCGACGAGCACGGGATAGTGCTCGGGCGCGACCTCGACGGCGCCCCTCGCCAGGAGCCGGCGAGTGTTGCGCCGGGCGAGCACGAGTTCGCCCAGGCGCTGCAGCGTCACAAGGGCGAGGATGACGATCGAGAGCGTCATGCGGCCAGGAGCGTCACCGTGCTGGCGGTGAAGCCCGGTCCGAGGGCCGTGAGCACCGAGCGGCGCGGCAGGCCGCGGCGGCGCGCCCGGTCGAGGACGAAGAGCACGGTGGGCGCGGACATGTTGCCGTGGTCGGCCAGCACCTCGCGCTCCGCGTCGAGCGCCCCCTGCCCGAGGTCCAGCGAGGCCTCCAGCGCCTCGATCACCTTCACCCCGCCAGGATGGCAGACGAAGCGGTCGACGTCGGCGACGGCGAGGTCCTGAGCGGCCAGCATGGCGTCCATCGCCGGCCGAAGCTCGCGCCGCGCGAACGGCGGAATGGCCTGGGCGAAGATGACGCCGAGCCCTTGCGGATCGACGCGCCAGCCCATGATGTCGAGGGTGTCGGGCCAGGTGTGCTCGGCCTGGCCGGCGACCTCGGCGAACCCGTCCTCCCCGGCCCGCAGGACGCAGGCCGCCGCGCCGTCGCCGAACAGGGCGGTGGCGACGATGTCGGCCTTGTCGAGCCCGTCGAGGCGAAAGGCGAGCGTGCAGAGCTCGAGCGTCACGAAAAGCACGACGGCGCCGGGCTGGGCGGCGGCCAGCCTGGCGGCCAGCGACAGACCGGTGGCTCCGCCCGCACAGCCGAGGCCGAAGACCGGCACGCGCATGGCGTCGCTGCGAAAGCCCATGCGGTCCATGGCGCGCGCCTCGAGGCTCGGCGTGGCGATGCCGGTGGAGGAGACGGTGACGATGGCGTCCACGTCCGCCCCCCTGAGCCCCGCTTCCGCCAGCGCCGCCTCGGCCGCCTCGGCGAACAGGGCGACGCCGCCTGCCAGATAGGCTTCGGTGCGTTCGGGCCAGCCGCGCGGCTGGAGGTACCAGTCCATGGGCATGACCGACTGGCGGGTGCGGATTCCGGCGTTGGCGAACACAGGAGCCAGGCGCTCGAAGATCGGCATGCGCGGCCCGAATACCGCGCGGGCGGCCTCGGTCACGGTATCCTGCGGCAGCTCATGCGGCGGCGAGGCGGTGGCGAGCGAGAGCAGCCGGACCGGCGGCGACATGGCAGGGCTCCGAGGGCGAGTTGGCGGAACCCCTCGGGTCGGGCCCGGTTCCGCCCGACGGTCTCAGAATGGCGCTTCAGAGATGGCGGAAGCCGCCGGGACCGGCGTCGACCGCCTGGCCGCCGATCCGCACCGCAATCCCCTCGCCTTCCACCAGCCGCCCGACGACGGTGAAGCCGGCCGGCCGCTGCGTCCCCGGCGGAACGGCGCAGACGATCTCGTAGTCGTCGCCGCCGGTGGCGAGCCGCAGGAGCCCGGCCTTGGGATCGGCCTGACGCTCCAGCCAGCTGGCGGCCGGACCGGAGAGCGGCAGGGCGTCGAGATCGAGCTCCAGGCGCAAGCCGCTCGCCTCGGCGATGTGACCGGCGTCGGCCACCAGGCCGTCGGAGACGTCGGCCGCGGCGGTGGCGATGCGGCGAAGCTCGTCGCGCAGGTCCACCCGCGGGTCGGGCAGCCGGTAACGGAAGATCAGCCGGCCCCGCGGATCCTTGATCTCGCCCTTCACGGCGGCGAGCCCGAGGGTCGCATCGCCGATGGAGCCGCTGACCAGGACGAGGTCGCCGGCCCGCGCGCCGCCGCGGCGGATCATCCGGCCCTCGGGGACCCAGCCCATGGCGGTGATCGAGACCCACAGCGGCCCGGGCGCGACCACGGTGTCGCCGCCCATCAGGCTGAGGCCGTAGGTCTCCAGGTCCGCGGCGAGGCCGAGGGCGAAGCGCTCGCGGTCGCGGGCCTCGTAGCGCCGCGGCCAGGCGAGCGCCATGAAACAGGCGAAGGGCTCGGCGCCCTTGGCCGCGAGGTCCGAGAGATTCACCCGCAGCGCCTTGCGGGCGACCATGTCGGGCGCCTCGCCCTCGGGAAAGTGGACGCCCTCGACGACCGCGTCCTTGGTCACGACCAGGTCGTAGCCCGGCCGCGAGGGGAGCACCGCGGCGTCGTCCAGGAGATCGAACGCGCCCGGCGCGCCGCGGGTCAGCGGGCGGAAGAGGCGCGCAATCTCGTCGAACTCATCCCTTTCGGACATCCTGGGCCACCGCATCCAGGGCGCCGTTCACGAACCCCGGCTCCGGGCCTTCGAAGAAGGATTTGGCGAGCTCCACATACTCGTCGATCGCCACCTCGGTGGGGACGTCGGGCCGGTGGGTGAGCTCATAGGCGCCGGCGCGCAGCATGGCGCGGACCGTCGCGTCGATCCGCTCCAGCTTCCAGCCGGTGGCGAGGCGCCGGGCGATGGCGGAGTCGATCTCGCGCTGGTGGCCGACCACGCCGCGCACCAGATCGGCGAAGAAGGCCTCGTCGGCGGCCGCCAGGGTGCGCGCGTCCTCGTCGCTCTCGGCCGGCACGTCGCGGTCGAAGCGGTGCTCGCTGAACTCGCGGATCACCGCCTCGGCGCCGGCGCCGGAGACTTCCATCTGGTAGAGCGCCTGGACGGCGGCGAGGCGGGCGACCGAGCGCGCCTGTTTGGGAGCGAGGGGGCTCATCGCGCCTGGCCGAGCAGCTGGCGCTTCAGGGCGATCATGGTCAGGGCCGCGCGGGCGGCGCCGCCGCCCTTGTCGCCCTCTTCCGGCCGGGCGCGGGCGAGCGCCTGGGCCTCGTCCTCGACGGTCAGGACGCCGTTGCCGATGCAGGCGCGCTTGTGGACCGTCAGGTCCATGATGCCGCGGGCGCTCTCGTTGGAGACGATCTCGAAGTGGTAGGTCTCGCCGCGGATCACCGTGCCGAGGGCCACATAGCCGTCATAGGCCGCAGCGCCCGCCGGGCGATGGCCGCCCTCCTCGGCGAAGGCGATAGCGCCCGGGATCTCCAGGGCGCCGGGCACGGTCACCACGTCGTATTCCGCCCCGAAGGCGTCCAGCACCCCTTTGGCGCCTTCCAGAAGGGCGTCGGCCAGGTGGTCGTAGAAGCGCGCTTCCACGATCAGGATGCGGATCTTGTCGTCGCTCATGTCGGCTCCGGTCATGTCGGCCGACGCTTTAGGCCGTTTCGCGCCAGCGCGCGAGATAGCGCGCCAGCATGTCGATCTCCAGGTTCACCCGCGCGCCCGGCTTCAGCGTTCCGAGCGTGGTGACCTCCCAGGTGTGCGGGATGAGGTTGACGCCGAAGACGTCGTCCTCGACCTCGTTGACGGTCAGCGACACGCCCTCGACGGTGATCGAGCCCTTGGGCGCGATGAAGCGGTGCAGCGGGCGCGGCACGCGGATGCGCACCCGGTGGGAGCCGCCCTCCTCCTCGACGGAGATCACCTCGCCGACCCCGTCCACGTGGCCGGAGACGATGTGGCCGCCGAGCTCGTCGCCGACCTTGGCCGCCCGCTCCAGGTTTACCGGGCGCCCAACGGACCAGTCGTCCAGCGTGGTCTTCTCGAGCGTCTCGCCGGAGACCTCGACGGCGAACCAGCCCTCGCCCTTCTCGACCACGGTCAGGCAGCAGCCGGCGTGGGCGATGGAGGCGCCGATGTCGACGGTGGAGAGGTCGAAGGCGGTCTCGATCTCGAACCGGCGGTCGCGGTTGGTGTCGCGCACGGCGCGCACGCGCCCCACGTCGGTGACGATGCCGGTGAACATCTAGGTCCTCTCGTAACGTTCCCAGAGGTCGGCGCCGAGCTCGCGCGCCTCCACCCGCCGGAAATGGGGCGCCTCGGCGAGCGCTGCAACAGCCAGGGCGCCGACGCCCGGCCGGCCCTCGCCGCCGATGACGATGGGGGCGCGGAACCACTCCAGCGCATCCACCAAGCCGCAGCGCAGGAAGCTCGCCGCCACCTGGCCGCCGCCCTCGACGAAGAGGCGCGAAAGGCCTTCCGCTTCAAGCGCCTGGACCACCGTCTTCAGCTCCGGCCGGTCCTCGCCCACGGCGCGGACCTGGATCACGCGCACGCCCGCCTCGGTCAGGTGCGGCGCGGGCGGGGTCGTCGAGACGACGAAGGTCGGGACCTCGCGCGCGGTGGCGACCAGCCTGCAGTCGGAGCGAAGGCGCTGGCGGCTGTCCAGCACCACGCGGGCCGGCTGGCGGCCGTTGTAGCCCGGCAGTCGGACGGTGAGCTCCGGATCATCGGCCAGGGCCGTCTCGACGCCCACCAGCACCGCGTCGTGGGCCGCGCGCAGCCGATGCGCCTCCTCGCGCGCCGCCTCGCCGGTAATCCAGCGGCTCTCGCCCGCGCCGGTGGCGATGCGGCCGTCGAGGGACGTGGCGAGCTTGAGGGTGACCTGCGCCATGGCTCAGCGCTCGTCTTCCACCGCCTCCGCCAGGCCCTCCTCGCCGAGGAACTTCGCGAAGTCCTGGGTCTCGCGGAAGTCGCGGTAGACCGAGGCGTAGCGCACGTAGGCCACGTCATCGAGCTGCTTGAGGTGCTTCATGACGAGCTCGCCGATCGCCGAGGACGGCAGCTCGGTCTCGCCCATGCTCTCGAGTTGGCGGGTGATGGCCGAGATCATCCGCTCGACGCGCTCGGGGTCCACCGGCCGCTTGCGGGTGGCGATGGCCACGGAGCGGGCGAGCTTGTCGCGGTCGAAGGGCGTGCGCCGGCCCGAGCGCTTGACGATGGTCAGCTCGCGCAGTTGCACGCGCTCGAAGGTGGTGAAGCGGCCGCCGCACTCCGGGCAGAGGCGGCGACGGCGGATCGCCGCGCCGTCTTCTGACGGTCGGCTGTCCTTCACCTGGCTTTCGGCATGGCCGCAGAACGGGCAACGCATGATCTAGCCCCCTTCGCGGCCACTAAACGCGATTACTAGTAGATGGGAAAGCGCTTCGTCAGCTGCAGCACCTCGGCCCGCACCTTCTGCTCGACGGCGGTGTTGTCGCCGCCGGTCTTCAGACCGTCGAGGACCTCGCCGATCCACTGGCCGATCTGGCGGAACTCGCCCGGGCCGAAGCCGCGGGTGGTGCCGGCCGGCGAGCCGACGCGCAGGCCCGAGGTCTGCATCGGGGGCAGCGGGTCGAAGGGGATGCCGTTCTTGTTGGTGGTGATGCCGGCCCGCTCCAGCGCCTCCTCGGCGTCGGCGCCCGTCACGCCCTTGGGCGTCAGGTCGACGAGCATCAGGTGGCTGTCGGTGCCATTGGAGACGATCTTGAAGCCGGCGCTCTGCAGGCTGTCGGCCAGGGCGCGGGCGTTGTCGATCACCTGACGGGCGTAGAGCTTGAACTCCGGCTTCAGCGCCTCGCCGAAGGCCACCGCCTTGGCGGCGATGACGTGCATCAGCGGACCGCCCTGCAGGCCCGGGAAGACCGCGCTGTCGATCTTCTTGGCGAGCTTCTTGTCGTTGGTCATGACCATGCCGCCGCGCGGACCGCGCAGGGTCTTGTGGGTGGTGGTGGTCACGATGTGGGCGTGCGGGAACGGGTTGGGATAGACCCCGGCCGCCACCAGGCCTGCGTAGTGGGCGATGTCGCACATCAGGATCGCATCGACCTTGTCGGCGATCTGGCGGAAGCGGGCAAAGTCGATCTGCCGCGAATAGGCCGAGCCGCCGGCGATGATCACCTTGGGCTTTTCGGCGAGGGCCACTTCCTCCGCCTGGTCGTAGTCGATCAGATGGTCCTGGGCGCGGACGCCGTAGTGCACCGGGCGGAACCACTTGCCCGACTGGTTGACGTTCTTGCCGTGGGTCAGGTGGCCGCCGGCCGCCAGGTCCATGCCCATGAAGGTGTCGCCCGGCGTCATGGTCGACATGAACACCGCCTGGTTCGCCTGGCTGCCGGAATGCGGCTGGACGTTGACGAACTCGCAGCCGAACAGCCGCTTGGCGCGCTCGCGGGCCAGTTCCTCGGCCTCGTCGACCACCTCGCAGCCGCCGTAGTAGCGCTTGCCCGGATAGCCCTCGGCGTACTTGTTGGTGAGGACGCTGCCCTGGGCCTCCAGCACCGCCTTGGAGACGATGTTCTCCGAGGCGATCAGCTCGATCTGGTCCTGCTGGCGCTTCAGCTCGCGGCCGAGGACCTTGGCGAGGTCCGGGTCGGTGGCGTCGACGCCCTGGGCGAAGAAGGCGTCGGTCTGGGAATCGGTCTGGGCGTGCGCGGTCAAGGCGGACCTCGTGAGTCTCGGGGGGCGGCGGAGAGCGCTCTTTACCCCCATCCGCCGCGGGTTCCAACTTCGAGGGAACGAACCATGTTTTCCTGCGTTACCCGCTAGCCGGGAGTGCACGCGACGTCGCACGCCCCCGGCGTGGTGTGCAGAGAAAGCAGGGGGACAAGATGAGCGTAGGACCCGAACCCGAAGGCCATTCGGGCGAGGAGTTGTTGCGTCTGGGGGCTGAAATCGTCGCGGCCTATGTGAGCCGCAACGTCGTCGCCGCCGACGCCGTGCCGGACATCATCCGCACCGTGCACCAGACCCTGGAAAGCATCACCCGCGGGGCGCCCGCGCCGATGGACGAGCGGCCGAAGCCCGCTGTGCCGGTCGGCAAGTCGGTGCAGCACGACTACATCGTCTGTCTCGAGGACGGCAAAAAGCTGAAGATGCTCAAGCGCTACCTTCGCTCGCGCTACAACATGAGCCCCGACGAGTACCGCCGCCGCTGGGGCCTGCAGCCCGACTATCCGATGGTCGCGCCGGCCTACGCCGCGCGGCGCTCTGCCTTCGCCAAGCAGATCGGCCTCGGCCGCGGCGTGCGGCGGCGGAAATAGCCATGGCCACAGCCCACCTGAAGGCGTTCAGCGCCAGCGGCTACGAGATCCTCGACGACGAGATCGACAAGGGCCGGGTGACGATCTGGTCGCGCGCCGCCGTGACCCCGCGGCTCGGCGACCTGCTGCTCATCGAGAGCCACGGCTATGCCTATGACGTCGAGATCGTGGAGCTGACGCAGCTCCGCGGCGGCTGGGCCGCGGAAGCCGAGGTGGTCGACCTCTATTGAGGCGCGGCGCTCCTAGGCGGCGACGCCGCCCACGCGCTTGATGTTGCAGCGGACCCAGAGCTTCTCGAGCGCCGCTGTCAGCTCGTCCATCATCGCATCGGTGTGCGCCGGCGACGGCGTGAAGCGCAGACGCTCGGTGCCGCGCGGCACGGTCGGATAGTTGATCGGCTGCACATAGATCCCGTGATCCTTGAGCAGGATGTCGGAGACCATCTTGCAGTGGACGGGGTCGCCCACCAGCACCGGCACGATGTGGCTGACCGAGGGCATCACCGGCAGGCCAGCCTTGGCGAGCTTGGCCTTCAGGGTCGCTGCGCGCTCCTGATGGGCCTCGCGGACCTCGTTGTGCTCCTTGAGCCAGCGGATCGAGGCCGCCGCCCCGGCGGCCAGCGCCGGCGGGATCGAGGTCGTGAAGATGAAGCCGTCGGCGTAGGAGCGGATGGCGTCGCAGATCACCGCGTCGGCGGCGATGTAGCCGCCCATGACCCCGAAGGCCTTGCCCAGGGTGCCTTCGACGATGTCGATCTCGCCCATGACGCCGTCACGCTCGGCGACGCCGGCGCCGCGCGGGCCGTACATGCCGACCGCGTGCACCTCGTCGAGGTAGGTCATGGCGCCGTACTTCTTGGCGAGCGCGACGGTGCCCCTCATGTCGGCGATGTCGCCGTCCATGGAGTAGACGCTCTCGAAGGCGACAACCTTGGGCGCGTCGGCCGGGGCCGCGGCCAGCAGCTCCTCGAGGTGCTCGAGGTCGTTGTGGCGGAACACGTGGCGCTCGCAGCGGGCGCCGCGGATGCCCGAGATCATCGAATTGTGGTTGAGGGCGTCGGAAAAGATGATCACGCCCGGCAGGATCTTGGACAGCGTCGAGAGCGTCGCCTCGTTGGAGACGTAGCCCGAGGTGAACAGCAGCGCCGCTTCCTTCTGGTGAAGGTCGGCGAGCTCACGCTCCAGCTCGACGTGGTAGTGGGTGGTGCCGGAGATGTTGCGCGTGCCGCCGGAGCCGGCGCCCGCTTCCTCGATCGCCTGGTGCATGGCGTCCAGCACGACGGGGTTCTGGCCCTGGCCGAGGTAGTCGTTGGAGCACCAGACGACGACGTCCTTCTGGGTTCCGTCGGGCAGGGTCCAGGTGGCGCGCGGGAACTCGCCTCGGTGTCGCTTCAGGTCCGCGAAAACCCGGTAACGGCCCTCCGCCCGGATCTTCTCCAGTGCGTCACGGAACGCGGAACGATAATCCATCGCCATATACCGTCACCCCAGGCGTTCGACGTCTCGCGCCTTGGAGCAACCCCCTTGGATGTGCCCGGCTTTTCGCACCAGGCGTTTACAATGTCTACCGGACGGTCCGTCGCGAAAGGTTGATATATCTCAAATCCGGCTTTCCACTCGGGAACTCCGCCGAAACGCCGCAACCTGGCTACGAAAGATCACCCCTGAACAACTTGAGGATGGCCGAGAAATCCCGGCTGCCGAATCCGAGTCGGTCGAACACCGCATATAGGCCCTCGGCCTGGGCCCCCAACGGCGCGGCGGCGCCAGCTTTCGCCGCAGCCTCCTGGGCCAGCTTGAGGTCCTTCAGCATCATCGCCGTGGCGAAGCCGCCCTCGTAGTCGCGGTTGGACGGCGCGGTGGGCACCGGGCCCGGCCAGGGGCAGTAGCTCGTCAGGCTCCAGCACTGGCCCGAGGACTGCGAGGAGATCTCGTGGAACTTGACCGGGTCGAGGCCCAGCTTCTCGGCCAGGGCCAGGGCCTCGCAGACGCCGATCATCGAGATGCCGAGGACCATGTTGTTGCAGATCTTCGCCGCCTGCCCCGCCCCGTGGTCGCCGGCGCGGAAGGTGACCCGGCTCATCGGGCTGATGATGTCCTCGATGGCCGGGAAATCCGGCTCGTCGCAGCCGACCATGAAGGCGAGCGTGCCGGCCTCGGCCGCGGCGGTGCCGCCGGAGACCGGCGCGTCGGCGAAGCGGAAGCCCGCCGCCTTGGCTTGGGCGGCCACCGCGCGGGCGCTCTCCACGTCGATGGTCGAGCAGTCGATCAGCAGCGCCGACTTGGGCGCGTGGGGCAGCACCTGCTCGGCATAGACCTGGCGCACGTGCGGCCCGGCCGGGAGCATGGTGATGACGGCGTCGGCGCCTTTCACAGCCTCGGCGACCGAGGCCGCCGGCGCGCAGCCGGCAGCCTTGGCCTTGTCGAGGGCCGCCGCCGAGAGGTCGAACGCCATGACCTCGCGCCCCGCCTTCGCCTGGTTGGCGGCCATCCCGCCGCCCATGTTGCCCAGGCCGATGAACGCGATGCGGGTCATGACGTACTCCCTCAGGTTTTTCCGCAGCTTACTTCGGCTTGCGGAACTTGTAGATGAACTGGTCGGTGTGATGGCGGATGGCGGGATCGAACACCGCCTTGGTGTGGTCGTCGGCCGGATTGGCCAGTACCTTGCTCTCGCCCTCGAACTTGAAGCCCGCGGCCTCGACCTCGGCCTTCACCACCGCCGGATCGATGCGGTGCACGCTCTTGGTCACGCCCGGATCGCCCGGGTTGGCCACGTGGTCGAGGACGATGAACTCGCCGCCCGGCTTGAGCGCGGCGAACACCGCCTTGTTGAAGGCGGCGATGTCGAAG
Source organism: Phenylobacterium soli (assembly GCF_003254475.1). NCBI lineage: Bacteria > Pseudomonadati > Pseudomonadota > Alphaproteobacteria > Caulobacterales > Caulobacteraceae > Phenylobacterium > Phenylobacterium soli. The sequence goes on along the minus strand of NZ_QFYQ01000001.1, from coordinate 2,473,588 downwards.
TTCGGGACGTTCTTGAGGTCGTGATAGTTCTGGGAGGTCCAGATCAGGTCGGCCTGCGTCGGGATCGCGAACTCGGCGAACGGCACGTGGATCGACTTCACGTTGGCGTAGGCGGGATCGGCGGCGATGACGTCCTGCGCCGGGGTCGGCGCGGGCTTGGCCGGATCGTCCGACTTCCGCGGCGGGCCGCCGACGGCGTAGACGGTCCCCTTCGGGCCCACCGCCTTGGCGAAGATGCGGGTGAAATACCCACCGCCAGGGATGAGATCGACGACGGTCTGGCCCGGCTTCACGCCGGCGAAGGCCAGCATCTCGGCCGGCTTGCGCTCCGGATCGAGGGCGGTGTCGGCCGCGGGGCGGTTCTTGTCGGCGATCGCCTGGGCGTAGGCGCCCGCCTTGGCCGGCGCGGCGTGGTGCGCCGCATGCTCGTCCGCCGCCAGGGCGGAGCCGGCGCTCAGGATCGCGACCGCCGCGGCGGCCAGCATCAACTTCGATTTCATGGATGGATCTCCCATAGGCGCATCACCCCCGTGGGGCGCCTTGACCTCAAGGTAGGGGCGTCCACTCCTGTTCGGAAGTTAAGCTTTGGAAAGCCTCGTCGACGGCCGCGGCGCTGACGGCCGCCAGGCTCGGCGGCGACCATTTCGGCGCATTGTCCTTGTCGACGATCACCGCCCGCACGCCTTCCAGGAAGTCGTGGCTGACCGCCAGGCGGTGGGCGATGCGGTACTCCATGGCCATGACCTCGTCGAAGCTCTTGGCCCGCGCGCCCTCGACGAGCTGGCGGTGGGCGATCTTGGAGGAGAGCGGCGACTTAGTCAGGATGATCTTCGCCTGCTCGCGGGCCCACTCGCTGTCCGACGCCTGCAGGGCCGCGACGATCGCCTCGACGCTGTCGCCGGCGAAGCAGCGGGCGATCTCGTCCTGGTGGGCGGCGATCGGCGGACGGCCCGGCTCGGCCTCGTATTCGGTCAGCAGGGTCTCGACCGCCGCCGGATCGGCGACGATGGCGGCCTTCAGCTCCGGCAGCCGGGCGCTCTCCACATAGTCGGTGATCACGCCGACGAGCTCGCAGTCGGCCGCTTTGAGCCGGGCGCCGGTCAAGGCAAGCCACATCCCCAGGTGATCGGGCATGCGGGCCAGGTACCAGCTGCCGCCGACGTCGGGGAACAGGCCGATGCCGGTCTCCGGCATGGCGAAGGTGGTCCGCTCGGTGCCGACCCGGAAGCGGGCCGGGCGCGAGACGCCGACGCCGCCGCCCATGACGACCCCGTCCATGAACGAGACCACCGTCTTGGGATAGTGGAACAGCAGGTGGTTCAGCCGGTACTCGATGAAGAAGAACCCGCGCCCGGCCACGCCGTCGCCCTTGCCGCTCTCGGCCAGGGTGCGGATGTCGCCGCCGGCGCAGAAGCCGCGCTCCCCGGAATGGTCGATCATCACCAGCTTCACGGCCGGGTCGTCGCGCCAAGCGGTGAGCGCGGCGATCATCTCTCGGCAAATGGTGGTCGTCAGGGCGTGCAGCGCCTGGGGCCGGTTGAGCGTCAGGCGGCCGACCTGGCCCTCGACGCGGACGATGACTTCCGGTTCTTCGCTCACCGGAACAGCTCGCGGGCGATGATGACGCGCATGATCTCGTTGGTGCCTTCGAGGATCTGGTGGACACGCAGGTCGCGGACGATCCGCTCCAGCGGGAAGTCCCGGAGGTAGCCGTAGCCGCCGTGCAGCTGCAGCGCCTGGTTGGCGACGTCGAAGCCGGCGTCGGTGGCGAAGCGCTTGGCCATGGCGCAGTACTGGGTGGCCTTGGGGTTCTTCTGGTCGAGGGCGAAGGCGGCGCGGCGCACCATCAGGCGGGCCGCCTCCAGCTCGGTCGCCATGTCGGCGAAGCGCCACTGCAGCCCCTGGAATTCCTTCAACGCCTGGCCGAACTGCTTGCGGCTCTCGAGGTAGGCCTTGGCGGTGTCGAGCGCGAAGCCGGCGCCGCCGAGCGAGCAGGAGGCGATGTTGAGCCGCCCGCCGTCGAGGCCGGCCATGGCGAACTTGAAGCCCTCGCCTTCGCCGCCGATCAGGTTCCCGGCCGGAACGCGGCAATCGTCGAAGTTCACCTGGGCTGTGGGCTGGGCGTTCCAGCCCATCTTCTTCTCCTGGGCCCCGAAGGAGAGACCAGGCGTCCCCTTCTCGACCACCAGGGCCGAGACGCCCTTGGCGCCCTCCCCGCCGGTGCGGACCATGACCACATAGACGTCGGAGACGCCGCCGCCGGAGATGAAGGCCTTGGAGCCGTTCAGGACATAGGCATCGCCGTCCTTGCGGGCGGTGGTCTTCAGGGCCGCCGCGTCCGAACCGGAGCCGGGCTCGGTCAGGCAGTAGGAGGCGATCAGCTCCATGCTGGTCAGGCGCGGCAGGTACTTCTTGCGCAGCGCCTCGCCGCCGAAGCGGTCGATCATCCAGGCGGCCATGTTGTGGATGGAAAGGAAGGCGGCGGTGGCCACGTCCCCGTAGGAGAGCTGTTCGAAGACGATCGAGGCGTCGAGCCGGCTGAGGGCCGAACCGCCCACGTCCTCGGCCACGTAGAGGCCCGCGAAGCCGAGTTCGGCGGCCTTCTTCAGGACGTCGGCGGGGAAGTGCTTCTCCTCGTCCCATCGCGCGGAATGAGGGGCAAGCTCGGCTTCGGCGAAGGCCCGCGCGGCGTCTTCGATCGCCCGCTGGTCGTCGGTGAGGCTGAAATCCATGGGAAGCGCAACTCGCTCCGACCGCGCGGCAAGTCAATGTCCCCTTGCGGAACGAGGTCCGATGCGCGACTTCCCCGCACATGACCAAAGCCCCCCTCGCCGCCTATCCCGCCCTGCGTCTGCGTCGCCTGCGTCAGGCCGACTGGGTCCGACGCCTCGTGCGCGAGACGGTGCTGACGCCGGCCGACCTGATCTGGTCGATGGTGGTGCACGAAGGCGAAGGGACGATTCCCGTGGCCTCGATGCCCGGCATCAGCCGCCTGTCGGTGAAGGACTGCGCGGCGGCGGCCAAGGAGGCCAAGGCCCTCGGCATCCCGGCCATCGCCGTCTTCCCGCACATCGACGGCGCCAAGAAGGACGCGGCCGGAACCCTGGCGCTCGACCCCGACGGCGTGGTCGCCCGCGCCGTGAAGGCCATGAAGGACGCCGCGCCCGAGGTCGGCATCATGTGCGACGTGGCGCTCGACCCCTTCACCACCCACGGCCACGACGGGATCATCGAGGGCGGCAAGGTGGTCAACGACGCCACCATCGAGCAGCTGGTCGCCCAGGGCCTGATGCAGGCCAGGGCCGGCTGCGACATCCTCGCCCCGTCGGACATGATGGACGGCCGCTGCGGCGCGCTGCGCCGGGCGCTGGAGGCCGAGGGCCTGCAGGACGTGATGATCATGTCCTACGCGGCCAAGTACGCCTCGGCCTTCTACGGCCCCTATCGCGAGGCGATCGGCTCCGGGAAGCTGGGGACCGGCGGCGTCGAGAACCCGGCCGACAAGAAGACCTACCAGATGGACCCGGCCAACCACGCCGAGGCGCTGCGCGAGGTCGCCCTCGACATCGCCGAGGGCGCCGACATGGTGATGGTCAAGCCCGGCCTGCCCTACCTCGACATCGTCCGCCAGGTGGTCGACGCCTTCTCGCTGCCGACCTTCGCCTTCCAGGTGTCGGGCGAGTACGCCATGCTGATGGCCGCCGCCCAGAACGGCTGGCTCGACGAGGACCGCGCCATCCTGGAAAGCCTCGGCGCCTTCAAGCGCGCCGGCGCCGCTGGGATCATCAGCTACTTCGCGCCGCGCGCCGCGCGGATGCTGGGCGCCTGATCTTGCTGATCGAGGTCGTCGGCGCCCTGATCTTCGACGCCGAAGGCCGGCTGCTCACCGTCAGGAAGCGCGGCACGCAGCATTTCATGCTGCCCGGCGGCAAGCGCGAACCCGGCGAAGACGATCTCGCCGCCCTGGCCCGCGAGCTGTCGGAAGAACTGGGCGTGCGCCTGATTTCGGCCGAGCCGGTCGGCGCCTTCGAAGCGCCCGCCGCCAACGAGGCGGGCGCGAGGGTCCGCTCGCATCCCTACCGCGCGACCATCGACGGCGAGATCGCCGTTGCCGCCGAGATCGAGGAGATCCGCTGGATCGACACGGCCGCGCCGGACGTCCCGCTCGCGCCCCTGCTGGCGACGAAGATCCTGCCCGCGCTTGGGGTTTAGCGATCAGGCCCCGGCAGCCAGCCGCTGAGGATCTCGTTCACCGCCTCGGGCGCCTCCTGCTGCACCCAGTGGGAGACGTTGGGCAGGCGGCGGATCGTCAGGTCGCGGACGTGAGCCTCCGTCCCGTCGAGCAGTTCGACGCCGAGCGCCGCGTCGGCCTCGCCCCAGACGATGAGGGTCGGCGCCTCGATCATCGGCCAGGGGCCGGCCATCTTGCCGGGCGACCGGGCGGCGGCGCGATACCAGTTGACCATGCCGGTCATGGCGCCGGGCCGCTGGGCGTCGGCGGCGTAGCGGTCGAGGACGTCCTTCGGGAAGCGGCTCTTGTCCACGGCCATGCCGTGGAAGGCGCGGCGGATCACGGCCGCGTCGTTGCGGGTGTTCAGCCACTCCGGGATGCGCGGCAGCTGGAAGAACATCATGTACCAGGAGCGGGCCATCTGGCGGGGCGATCGGCGCAGATGCTGGGCGAACACCGCCGGGTGCGGCACGTTCATGATCACCAGCCGCTCCAGCGGCCGCACCTGGTTGGCGGCGAAGGTCCAGGCAAGGCCTGCGCCCCAGTCGTGGCCGATCAGCGTGACCTTCCTGGCGCCGCTGGCGTCGATGAGGGCGGCGACGTCCTCCATCAGCCGCTCGATGCGATAACTCTCGATTTCCTGGGGCTTGGGCTCGGTCTCGCCATAGCCGCGCAGGTCCGGCGCCCAGGCGCGGTAGCCGAGGTCCGCCAGCAGCGGCAGCTGGAAGCGCCAGGAGAACCGGCTCTCCGGAAAGCCGTGCAGGCAGAGCGCCAGGTGATCGCCCTTCCCCGCCTCGTCGACGGCGAAGCGGAAGCCGTTTGCCTCCACCGTCCGTGTCGCGATCACCCCCATGACGCGGCGTCTCCTAGATCGTGAAATAGGCGCTCGGCTCGTCGTAGCCCGGCAGATCGATCATCTGCTGGAACTTGAAGCCAATCTTCTCCAGCACCCGCTGGGAGGCGGTGTTGTTGGGCGCGGTGATGGCGGCGAGCTTGCCGACGCCCAGCACCTGCCGGGCGTGGTTCAGCACCACGCGCGCCGCCTCGGTGGCGTAGCCCTTGCCCGAATGGCGCTCCAGGAAGGCGTAGCCGAGGTCGGGGCTGTCGAGCCCCTCGCGTCCCTCGACAATGCCGCACATGCCGAGACGCTCGCCGGCGCCGTCGCGCACGACCAGCCACAGCGACTTGCTGAACCGGTCGCGGATGTAGGCCCGGGCCTCGTCCAGCGTGCGCACGCCGCGGTCGCCGATGTTCTGTATCCAGCCCGGATCGTTCAGCAGCTCGAGGACGAAATCGGCGTCGGCCTCGGTCGGCGGCGAAAGCCTCAGGCGCTCTGTACGCAGTATCGTCACTCGGCAGGCTTCTCCAGGCGCGCCACCAGGCTCGAGGTGTCCCAGCGGCTGCCCCCCATGGCCTGAACCTCACCGTAGAAGCTGTCGACCATGGCCGTCATGTCGAGCTTAGCCCCATTGCGCCGGGATTCGTCCAGCACCAGGCCGAGGTCCTTGCGCATCCAGTCGACGGCGAAGCCGAAGTCGAACTTGCCCTCCGCCATGGTCTTCCAGCGGTTGTCCATCTGCCAGGACTGGGCCGCGCCCTTGGAGATCGCCTCGTAGACGTCCATCGGATCGAGGCCAGCCCGCCTGGCGAAATGCAGAGCCTCGGCCAGGCCCTGGACCACGCCGGCGATGCAGATCTGGTTGCACATCTTGGTCAGCTGGCCCGCGCCCGCCGGCCCCATCAGACGGATGGCCTTGGTGTAGGGCTTCACCACCGGCTCGATCCGGGCATAGGCCTGCGGATCGCCGCCGCACATGATGGTCAGCTGGCCGTTCTCGGCGCCGGCCTGGCCGCCGGAAACAGGGGCGTCGACGAAGCCGAGGCCGCGCGCCTGGGCCTGCCCGGCCATGTCGCGCGCCACCTCCGCCGAGGCGGTGGTGTGGTCGACGATGATGGATCCCTTCGGCAGGGCCGGCAGCGCCTCTCCGACCACTTGGCGCACGTCGTCGTCGGCCCCGACGCAGAGCAGGAAGACCTCGGCGCCGGCGGCGGCCTCAGCGACGGTCGGGGCAGAGCGGCCGCCGTAGGTCTCGACCCACCGGGCCGCCTTGTCGGGGCTGCGGTTGAACACCGTCACCTCGTGACCGGCCCTGGCGAGATGCCCCGCCATGGGGAAGCCCATCACGCCCAAGCCTGCGAACGCGACCTTCATTGGCGAAGCCCTCCTCGAATTAACCCTGCGCGCAACGCCATCTTAACGTGCGGCGCGCACCTTCTCCCGGACTCAAGTCGAGCTTTCCGGGGCGAACCGATGTCGGTGGGCGATCAGCCGATCCTGATCAAGAAGGTCAAGAAGGTTTCGGGCGGCGGCCACCACGGCGGCGCCTGGAAGGTGGCCTATGCCGACTTCGTGACGGCCATGATGGCCTTCTTCCTGCTGATGTGGCTGATCAACACCACCTCGCCGGAGCAGAAGCGCGGCATCGCCGACTATTTCGCCCCCGCATCCGTCTCCCAGACCACCTCCGGCTCGGGCGGCATCCTCGGCGGCACGGCCCTGGGCGCCGACGGCGACAAGGCGGCGGGCTCCTCCTCGGTGATCCAGGAGCTGGCGCCGGACTCGAAGAACCCGAACGACGGCAAGAACAAGGACGCCTCCAAGGCCAACGCCGAGCAGGCCTCGACCGAGGCGCTGCGCAAGGAGCTGGAGAAGCGCGAGGAGGCCGCCTTCGCCTCGGCCGCCCAGTCGCTGCGCCAGGCGCTGCAGGACATGCCCGAGCTGGCCGAGCTGTCGAAGAACATCCTGATCGACCAGACCCCCGAGGGCCTGCGCATCCAGCTGGTCGACCAGGAAGGCCGCTCGATGTTCGACCAGGGCTCCACCCGGCCCAACGCCCGCGCGACCCTGCTGCTGCGGGCGGTCTCCAAGGTGATCAACCAGCTGCCGAACCGGGTCAGCATCTACGGGCACACCTCGGCCAACGTCGGCGGCGGTAAGTCGGAGAACGACTGGACCCTGTCGGCTGGCCGCGCCGACGCCTCGCGCCGGGTGCTGCAGAGCGCCGGGGTCGATCCGGACCGGATCTACCAGGTTTCCGGCAAGGCTTCTTCCGAGCCCCTCTACCCCGACGACCCGGCCCTGCCCGGCAACCGTCGTATCGCTATCGTGTTGTTGCGTGAGGCGCCGGTTCTGCCTCCGGATTCAGGGCTCTGAATTGGGCCTCTGAGCCGCAGGCGGGGCCACTTGCGCAAGCGCCCGGCATGACGCCTAATCAGGTTTCAGCCGTGCAATAGGCGAAGGCGATCGCAAGTCCGTGACGCAGCACTTTCCGACACGACAGCTCCGGTTCTTCCTGACCGCGCCCTCGCCCTGCCCCTACCTGCCCGATCGGTTCGAGCGGAAGGTGTTCGCCCACCTGCCGCTGGCGGACGGCGCCATCGTCAACGACAGCCTCACCCAGGTGGGTTTCCGCCGCTCGCAGAACATCGCCTATCGGCCGGCCTGCGAGAGCTGCCAGGCCTGCGTCTCGGCGCGGATCCCGGCCGACGACTACGTCTTCTCCCGCTCCGAGCGGAAGACCCTGGCCCGCAACGAGGACCTGGAACGCCGGCTGGTGGAGCCCGAGGCGACCATGGAGCAGTTCGACCTGCTCCGCCGCTACCTCACCGCCCGCCACGCCGACGGCGGCATGGCCGAGATGACCTGGCCGGACTACGTGGCCATGGTCGAGGACACGGCCGTCCGCACGCACCTCGTCGAATACCGGCTCAAGTCCACGGACGGGCGGCCCGGCCAACTGATGGCCTGCGCCCTTGTGGATGTGATGAACGACGGCCTGTCGCTGGTCTACAGCTTCTACGAGCCGGGGATCGGCCGCCGCAGCCTCGGCTCCTTCGTCATCCTCGACCACATCATCCAGGCAGGCCTCGCGGGCGTGCCCTACGTCTATCTGGGCTACTGGGTCCGCGGGTCGGAGAAGATGGACTACAAGGTCCGCTTCACGCCCATCGAGCTCCTTCGGCCCGAGGGCTGGACGCTGATGTCGCCACGCGACCTGCGCGATCCCCAGCCCTGACCGCGATGTGAATGCCGGGGATGGCGGGCCGGGGGCGCTGGCCCCCGCGCCGCCCGCCCTGCTAGAACGCCCGCGTGATCCGTAACCGACCGAAGGCCGCATGGCGCGACAGCTGCGACTGACGCTGGGCCGGCCGCCCTCCTACGCCCGGGCCGAGTTCGTCCAGGGCGCGTCCAACGCCCTGGCCGTCGCGGCGCTGGACGCCTGGCCGCGCTGGCCGGGCGGCGCCCTGGCGCTGGTGGGGCCGGAGGGCTCGGGCAAGACGCACCTGGCGCGGGCCTGGGCCGAGGCCGTGGGGGCGGCGATCCTCGACCGCGCCAATCCCGACGTGGCCGCCGCCGAAGGACGCCCCGCCCTGATGGAGGACGTGGACCGCGGCGCGCCCGCCGAGGCGCTGTTCCACCTGATCAACCTCGCCGCGCGCGAAGGCGGCGGCCTGTTGCTGACCGCCCGCACGCCGCCGAGCGCCTGGCCCGCCGCCCTGCCCGACCTGCGCTCTCGGCTCAACGCCCTCTACACCGCCGAGATCGAGGAGCCGGACGATCCGGTGCTGGAGGGCCTGCTGCGCAAGTTCTTTCGCGAGCGGAACATACGTCCGGCTCCGGAGGTCTATGCCTATCTGCTGCGCCGCATCGAGCGGTCGGCGGTGAGCGCCCGCGAGGTCGTCCAGCGCCTCGACGAGGCCCCCGACGAGCTCAAGCCGGTGTCGCGGGTGCTCGCCCGCCAGCTCCTGGAGGGCGATTAACCAAAAACTGGCCTTTTCCTGGGAGCATTCACATCCCAGTTAAGGTGGGCCCGTTAAGGTGAGCCGGTAAGCTCAAGGGCTTGCCGCCAAGGCCGGAGATCGTTGATGCCCCTCGTCGCGACCGTCGCCTCGCATACTGCGATCGAGGCCGATCCCGCGGCGCACGGCTGGGACGAGGAGCTGGCCGCCTCCCCGGGGCGGTTCTTCAACCGCGAAGTCTCCTGGCTGGCGTTCAACCGCCGCGTCCTGGCCGAGAGCCAGAACCCGCGACACCCGCTGCTCGAGCAGCTGAACTTCCTGGCGATCAGCGCGGCCAACCTCGACGAGTTCTACATGGTCCGCGTGGCCGGCCTGAAGGCCCAGGTTCGCGAAGGCGTCCAGGTGCTGAGCCAGGAGGGTCTGACGCCCGCCGAGCAGCTCGACCGGATCAACGCCGAGGCCGCCGACCTGATGGCCGACCAGCAGCTGCGCTGGGGCGAGCTGTCGCGCGAACTGGCCGCCGCCGGCCTGTGCTTCGTGCCGCCGAGCGAGGTCACCGAGGGCGAGAAGGAAGCCCTGGAGGAGACCTTCCTCACCCAGCTCTTCCCGGTGCTGACGCCGCTGGCCATCGACCCGGCGCACCCTTTCCCGTTCATCCCCAACCTTGCCTTCTCGCTGGTGCTGAAGCTGCGCCGGACGAGCGACAGCCGGCTGCTCTACGCCCTCGTGCCGATCCCGGCCCAGGTGGCCCGCTTCTGGGAGCTGACCGGGCGCGGCAACGGCCGGCGCCGGCCCGAGCGGCGGTTCGTGTCGCTCGAGGGCTTCGTCACCCTCTTCGTCGACCACCTGTTCCCGGGCTGCGAGGTGCAGGGCCAGGGCGTGTTCCGGCTGATCCGCGACTCCGACGTGGAGATCGAGGAAGAGGCCGAGGACCTGGTGCGCGAGTTCGAGGCCCTGCTGAAGCAGCGGCGCATGGGCTCGGTGGTGCGCGTCGAGATCGAGGCGGCCATGCCGGAGGAGCTGCGCTCCTTCATCTGCGAGAGCCTGCACGCCGAGCCGCAGGACGTGCTGCAGATCGACGGCCTGCTGGGGCTGGACGAGCTGCGCCAGCTCATCCCGCCGGACCGGCCGGAGCTGAAGTTCAAGCCGTTCGAGCCGCGCTTCCCCGAGCGCATCCGCGACCACGGCGGCGACTGCTTCGCCGCCATCCGGGAAAAGGACATCCTGGTCCATCACCCGTTCGAGAGCTTCGACGTGGTGGTGCAGTTCATCCGCCAGGCGGCGCGCGATCCGAACGTCATCGCCATCAAGCAGACGCTCTACCGGACCTCGAAGGACAGCCCGATCGTCGCCGCCCTCATCGAGGCGGCGGAGAACGGCAAGAACGTCACCGCGGTCATCGAGATCAAGGCGCGCTTCGACGAGGAGGCGAACCTGAAGTGGGCGCGCGACCTGGAGCGGGCCGGGGTGCACGTCGTCTACGGCTTCATCGAGTACAAGACCCACGCCAAGCTTTCGACGGTGGTGCGCCGCGAGGCCGACGCCCTGCGCACCTACTGCCACTTCGGCACCGGCAACTACCACCCGGTGACGGCGCGGGTTTACACGGACCTGTCGCTGTTCACGACCGACGCCGCGCTCGGCCGCGACGCCATCCGCCTGTTCAACTACGTCACCGGCTACGCCCAGCCCGAGGGCCTGGAGAAGCTCTCCTTCTCGCCGGTGACCATGAAGCGCGACCTCCTGAAGATGATCGGCCAGGAGGCGGAGAACGCCCGCGCCGGCAAGCCGGCTGCCATCTGGGCCAAGATGAACGCCCTCGTGGACCCGGAGATCATCGACGCCCTCTACGCCGCCAGCCGCGACGGGGTGGCCATCGACCTGGTGGTCCGGGGCATCTGCTGCCTGCGCCCGGGCGTGCCCGGCCTGTCGGAGAACATCCGGGTCAAGTCGATCGTCGGCCGCTTCCTGGAGCACGGCCGGATCGTCGCCTTCGCCAATGGCGAGCCCATGCCCTCGCCCAAGGCGCGGGTCTTCATCTCCTCGGCCGACTGGATGCCGCGCAACCTCGACCGCCGGATCGAGTGCCTGACGCCCATCGAGAACCCGACGGTGCACCAGCAGGTTCTGCAACAGATCCTGGTGGCGAACATGAAGGACGAGGCCCAGAGCTGGACCTTGGATGGCGAAGGCCGCTATACGCGAGACCCGTCCTGGGACCACCCAAGCGCGTTCTCCGCGCACGAGTATTTCATGACCAATCCGAGCCTCTCCGGTCGAGGGCAAAAGGTGAAGGACATGCCGCGCGCGATCGATCATGTGGCTGCGCGCGGATAACCGAGCCGAGCCCCGCCAGGCCGCGGTCATCGACGTCGGCTCCAACTCCGTCCGACTGGTGATCTACCGGCTGGACGGGCGGGCGATCTGGACCGTCTACAACGAAAAGGCCCTGGCGGGCCTCGGCCGCGACCTGCCCGCGACGGGACGCCTGTCGCCTGAAGGCGTCGACACCGCCCTCGTCATCCTGCGCCGCTTCCGCGCCCTCCTGGACGGCTGGCGGGCCGAGGACGTGATGATCGTCGCCACCGCCGCGGTGCGCGACGCCGCCGACGGGCCGATGTTCCTGCGCCGCGTGCGCGAGGAGACCGGCCTCACCGTGCGCCTGCTCTCCGGCGAGGAAGAGGCCCGCTATGCGGCGCTCGGTGTGGTCGCGGGCCAGCCGGACGCCGCCGGCGTGGTCGGCGACCTCGGCGGCTCGAGCTTGGAGCTCATCCGCCTGAACGGCGCCGCCCCCGGGGACGGCGTCACCCTGCCGCTCGGCCCGTTCGCCCTGGGCGCGCCACGGCCCCTGGTCATCGACCGCACGCGCCGGGTCATCGAGAGCGCCCTCGCCCCCCACGTCCAGCGCTTCGCGGCGCGCGAGTTCCACGCCGTCGGCGGCGCCTGGCGCAACCTCGCCCTGCTGCACATGGAGCTGGCCGGCTATCCCCTGCGCGTCGCCCACCAGTACGAGATGGGCCGGGCCGACGCGGTCGACCTCGCACGGTTCGTGGAGCGCCAGTCCAAGGCCTCGCTGCAGCGCATCGAGGGCCTCTCCAAGCGGCGCTTCGAGACCCTGCCCTACGCCGCCCTGGTGCTCGAGGAAGTGATCGGGGCGCTGAAGTGCGAGCGCATCGTCATCTCCGCCTTCGGCCTGCGCGAGGGCCTGCTGCTGGAATCCATGGACAGCGAGACCCGCCGGCGCGACCCGCTGATCGAGGGTTGCGAGGTGCTGACCGCGGTGCGCGGCCTCTCTACCGACCTCGGCGGGGCCCTGGAGGCCTGGATCGCGCCGACCTTCGAGGGCCTCCCCCCGGTGTTCGGCGATCGCGAACCGGTGCTGGTGGCGGCCGCCTGCCGGCTGGCCGACCTGGGCGCCCGGCTGCACCCGGACCACCGCGCCGACATCGCCTTCGAGCAGGTGCTGCGCGCGCCGATCGCCGGCATGGGCCACCCCGAACGGGCCTTCCTGGCGAGCTGCGTCTTCTCGCGCCACTCCGCCGCCAGCGCGACGCCGGAGGAAGCCACCATCGCCCGCATCCTGACGCCGGAACGGCGTCAACGGGCCCGGGCGCTGGGCGCCGCGATCCGCCTCGGCTGCGACCTCTCCGGCCGCAATCCGCGCCTGCTGGAGCGCTCCAGCCTGTCAATCAGGGGCGACCGCCTGCTGCTCACCGCCGCCCGCGGCTGGGAAGACATGCTGCTGGGCGAACAGACCGCCAAGCGGGCCAACACCGTGGCCCAGGCCCTGCGCCTCAAGCTCGAGATGGCCTGAAGCCGCCAAGCGAAGGCGGCCCGGGATCGCTCCCGGGCCACCCGCCTTTCCTCAGAAGCCCTCGGTCGTCAGAACGACTTGCGGACCGTCACGAAGGCCTGGCGCGGCGCGCCGGCCAGCAGCGTCTGGCTGTCACCCGAATAGCCGAAGCCGTTCGAGCCGATGGTCGAGACGTAGGCCTTGTCGAACAGGTTGGTGACGTTGACCTGGACCTCGAGGCCCTTGGCCCAGCCCGGCTCGTCGAAGGTGTAGCCGGCCGAGAGGTCAGCGATCGTCGTCGAGGGGACCTTCTGGTCGTTGGTGTAGGTGTAGAAGCGCTCGCTGGTGTAGTGGGCCGCGAGCTTGGCGAACCAGCCGCCGTGCGAATAGCTGAGCTCCGCCTGAACGAGGTGCTTGGGCGTATCGACCGTCTGCTTGCCGCTGATGTGCTGGGTCACCGCCCCGGTGGTCGGGTCCTTGATGTCGTCGTCATAGGTCGACTGGTTGTAGGCGTAGGAGCCGAACAGCGACCAGTCGTCGGCCAGGTTCCAGGTGGCGGCCGTCTCGAACCCCTTGGCCGTGACGCTGCCGGCGTTCGCCAGGATGGTGGGATTGCCGACGATGCCGGCCCCGGCCGAGGTGCCGATCAGGCGATTGTCGAACTTCACATAGTAGGCCGCGGCGACGCCCTGGAACCCGTCGCCCTTGAAGCGCCAGCCGGCTTCGAAGGTCTTGGAGGTCTCCGGCTTCAGCTTGCCCTTGATGGCGTCGAAGCCCGCCTGGGTGGTGGCGAAGGGAGAGAGGCCCGTGTGCGCCGCCCCGAAGGCCCGCATGTTCTCGGCGTAGCCGGCGAACACCTCGTTGCTGTCGTTGAAGCGGTAGGTGGCGCCCGCCTGCGGCAGGAAGCCGTCGCGCGAGGTGATCTCGCCATTGATCACCGGCGCCCCGACCTGGGTCTCGGAGCTGATCGCCACCTTCACCGCCTTGAAGCCGGCGTTGATCTTGAAGGCGTCGTTCACGGTCCAGGTGTCCTGGACGTAGCCCTGTGTGGTCTTGGTGTTGAAGGCGTAGGCCCACTGGGTCGCGAAGGCGTTGCGCATGAACTCCAGGCTGCTGCGCTGCGGCGCGGCGAGGTTGAGGGCGTAGAAGCGCCGCGCCTGGTTGAAGTCGTTGCGCTCGACCCAGCCGCCGAAGCCGATGGCGTGGTCGCCGAGGGTGTAGGTGGCGTCGACCACCGCGCCGGTGCGGTGGATGGTGTACTCGGTGGTGCGCACCGAGATCGGCGCGTTGTCGGTCGTGGCCCCGGCGACGCCGTAGTTCGGCGACGGCACATAGGGGGTGAACCAGGTGCCCTCGCCCTTGTTGCGGTGGCCGTAGACGGTGACCTTGGTCTGCAGGTGCTCGCCCACCGGCGCGTTCAGCGTCAGGCCCCAGAGCGCGTCGTTCCGCAGGCCCGAGGCGTCATAGTAGGCGTCGTCGACGCACTTGATCGGCGAGGGATAGGCGTTGGTCGTGCAGTCGCCGTTCGGATTGGCGAGGTAGGTGTTGGCCACCGCCACGGCCTTGGACCACTGGCCGGTGAGGTTGTCCCAGTCGTAGCCGAGCCGCTGGATCATCCCGAGGGAAAGGTCCTGGTAGTCGTTCTCGCGACGGTGCGACCAGTCGTAGAAGCCGGTGAGCGTGGCCGCGCCGAGCGGCTGGACGAACTTGAAGTCGACCTGGCGCTGCTTCTGCTCGCCCTGCCCCTTCCACTTGTCGGTCTTCTGGTCGGCGAGGCTCAGGTAGGCCCGCGTGCCGGTCGGCAGCTCGCCGGTGTCGAAGCGCGCGAACAGGCGGTGCATGGCGTCCGAGCCGGCGGTGGCGCTCAGCAGGCCGCCCATCTCGTGCGAGGGATCGCGGGAGACGAACTTCAGGGCGCCGCCGAGGTTCGAGGTGGAGGCGATGTCGAGGGCGCCCGTGCCCTGGGCCAGTTCGACCGTGCCGATGTCCTCGGAGGCGATCGCGCGGCTGATGTGCAGGCCGTTGAAGGCGCCGTAGGACATGTCGCCCAGCGGCACGCCGTCGAGGGTGAAGCCGAGCTGGTTCTGGTTGAAGCCGCGGATCGAGATGCGGGTCGACCACTCGTAGGCGCCGAAGGCGTCGGCGGCCTGGTAGTTCACCCCGGGCAGCTTCTCGACGATCTTGATCGGGCTGACGCCCGGCACGGCGTGCTGGATCTCCTCGGTCTTGATCGTCTGGGTCTGGCGGGTCTCGCCCTGGCCATAGACGACCAGCTCTTCCACCGACGAGGCGGCGGCGGCGTCCGCCGTGGCGGCGGCTTCGGCGGCGAAGGCGGATTGGGCGGTCAGGCAGACGAGCGCGGCGAGTGCGGCGCTTCCGAGCAGTGCGGCTTTCATGGATCTATCCCCGGTCGGTCGCGGCGGTCTCCAGCGCCGCCGACGCTCCGTACCGGGTGGGTAGCGTCTGGCCGTGACGCTACGGCCAAGCTTGATTGTCGGCTCGGCGACGCCTCGGTGTCGGATCGATGACGAGCCTAGGCGGCGAGCCTCGGGGCCTCGGCCGGCGCGGCTCGCCCAGCCGGTGCGAGGATCCGGTCGCGCAGTTTCAGGAACGGACGCTCGACGAGCAGATAGAGCGCCGATCCAACGCCGAGGGCGGCGCCTGCGTAGGCCGCCACGGCGAGCGGCGGATGGGCTGCGAGCCAGGGTCCGGCGAGCATCTGCGCCAGGTGATAGGTCTGCTTGTGGGTGAGGTAGAGGCTGTAGGCCATGCCGGCGATCAGCCCCGCGCCCGGGACGGCGCGGGCGCCGATCAGCGAGCCGCTGCTCGCGCCTGCGGCGACCAGCAGCCCCATCGAGATTGAGAGGATCGGAAAGCCGAAGACGCTGGCGACGAAGGACCGCTGGTCGCCGCAAATCCATATCGAAACGGCGACGCCGGCGAGGCCGAGCGCCAGCAGCAGGTTGGCGCGGCGCGCGATCGCCTGCCAGAGCCCGGGCCGGAAGGCGCGGACCTCGGCGAAGGCCAGGCCCGCCAGGAGGCCGTCCAGCCGGGTCCAGGTGGGATAGTAGATCTTCTCCATCCAGCCGAAGGTGAAGGCCTGGCCGTGCTGGGGCGCGAGGTCGTGCAGCCAGATGTGGGCCCGCAGCGCCATGCCGCCGAGCAGCAGGGCGACGATCGCGGCCGGCCGCAGCACCCCGCCCCTGCGCCCCGCCAGGAGCCAGGCCGCCAGCGGAACCACGAGGTAGAACTGCTCCTCCACGCACAGCGACCAGACGTGGCTGAAGGTCTTGGCGCGGGCGAAGTCGACGAACAGGTTCTCGGTGAAGGTCAGGAACTGCCAGAGCGGGGCGATGCCGTCGCGCTCGCGCACCACCGGGAACGCGAAGTAGACGGCGACGACCACCAGGTAGGCCGGCGCGGTGCGGAACAGGCGGCGAAGATAGAACAGGCCCGGGCGGACCGCCTCGCCCGCGGCGATCAGGCGGAAGAGCTGCCCGCCGATCAGGAAGCCGCTGAGGGCGAAGAACAGGTCCACGCCCATCCAGCCAAAGCTGGCCACCGGGTCATCGATCGGACGCAGCCCGAACAGTTGGGTGTGGGAATACATGACTGCGAGGATCGCGACGGCGCGCAGCAGGTCGAGGCCAGGTGCGCGGCTCATGCGAGGCGTCCGAATCCGGGTGACGAGAGCTGGAAGCTTGCCGATTCTCGCGCGGCTGTCTCGCCGGACGCGAACTGACTGGCCGCCGCCATCGAGAGTGGAGCGCGCATAGCAAGAGGGCGACGATCCGGTCGCCCGAACCGCCGCCCTCTGAACCAGATCCGTTGGGGGATCTGAGCCTTCAAGGTCCGGAGGCGCTCGCCGCGCCGGGGTCGCCCCCTTCCGCGTCTTGCCACCCCCGGCGCCTCAGGTCCGCCGGCCGCCGGGTCGCCCCAGAAGCCGCCATCCCTGAGAGCCTCCTGCCCGCTTCGCGCTCCGGTTTCCCGGTCCGCCGCGCCGCAGTTCCTCTCGGCAAGGGGAGCTTCACCCTAACCCCGTTCGGCGACAAGCGGCCCGCAACCCCGGCTTGTGGAGAACGCGCGGGGCGAGCGGTGGAGCGTCTGTGGAGAACCACGGGACTGCGTCAGGAAACCGAAACGATTCCGTCGCTTCGGCTTATCCTCAGGATCGCGGTTAATGGGCCGATTTCAGCCCGCCGAGGCCGCTTTCGGGGCCCGGCGCACCTCGACCACCCGCACGCGGGCGCCGTCCAGCACCAGGGCGAGTTCGCCGCGCTTGAGCTTGAGGGCGTCCTCGCCGAAGGCCTCGCGCCGCCAGCCCTTGAGGGCGGCGGTGTCGGCCGCGTCGTCGTTGGCGATCTGCTCGAGGTCGGCGACGGTGGCGATCAGCTTGGAGGCGACGCCCGCCTCCTCGGCCCGCGCCTTGAGAAGCACCTTGAGCAGCTCCACCACCGCGCCGGCGGCCGGCGAGGACTGGGTGCGGGTCTTCTCGATGACGGGCGCGTAGCCCTCGGGATCCTTCAGGGCCTCGCGGACCGCGGCGATCAGGTCCGGTCCGAAGCGCGAGCCGGAGAAGCCCTTGGGCACGGAGCGCAGCCGGTCGAGCGCGTCGGCGTCGGTCGGCGCCTGGGTGGCGACCTCGTCGATCGCCTCGTCCTTGAGAATGCGGCCGCGCGGCTGATCGCGCATCTGGGCGGTGCGCTCGCGCCAGGCGGCGACGGCGCGGTACACGGCCAGGTACTTGGCAGTGTGCCGGCGCGGCTTGAGCCGGCGCCAGGCGTTCTCCGGGTCGACGTCGTAGTTGGCCGGGTCGGAAAGGTTGGCCATCTCGTCGCCCACCCAGCCCAGCCGGCCCTCGGCCTCCAGCCGGCGGCGCAGCATCGGATAGAGCTTGGCCAGGTGGGTCACGTCGGCCAGGGCGTAGGAGAGCTGGGCGTCGGAGAGCGGCCGGCGCGCCCAGTCGGTGAAGCGGCTGGACTTGTCGATCTCGATCTTCAGCGTCTGGCGCACCAGGGCGTCGTAGGCGATCTGCTCGCCGAAGCCCGCCGCCATGGCCGCCACCTGGGTGTCGAACAGGGGCCGCGGCATGGCCTTCAGGTTGTTGAAGATCTCGACGTCCTGCCGGGCGGCGTGGAACACCTTCAGGATCGAGGTATCGCGCAGGATCTCGAGGAAGGGCTCGAGATCGAGGCCCTCCGCCAGCGGGTCGATCGTCGCCTCGGCCGAGGCGGCCGCGGCCTGGATCAGGCACAGCTTCGGCCAGTACGTCGTCTCGCGCATGAACTCGGTGTCCACGGCGACGAAAGGCTGGCCTTTGAGTTTGTCGCAGAACGCCGCCAGTTCGGCGGTGGTTGTGATCGGCGTCATCGATTAGCTATAGCCCCGCGCGCGCCCGAGTCTGCAAGCCCGCGATGCGCGCTATACGACCATTTCCTCGACTTGGAAGACCTGACCTTCATGAGCGACCGGCCCAATGGACTGACCTATGCGCAAGCTGGCGTTGATATCGACGCCGGAAACGCCCTGGTCGAACGCATCAAGCCGCTCGCGCGCTCCACGGCGCGGGCCGGATCGACGCCTTCGCTGGGCGGTTTCGGGGCGCTCTTCGACCTGAAGGCGGCCGGCTACGACGATCCGCTGCTGGTCACCACGACCGACGGCGTCGGCACCAAGCTGAAGCTCGCGATCGAGACCGGGCGCCACGACACGGTCGGGATCGACCTCGTCGGCATGTGCGTCAACGACCTGCTGGCGCAGGGCGCCGAGCCCCTGCTGTTCCTCGACTATTACGCCACTGGCAAGCTGGAGGTGGAGGCCGCCGCCGCGGTGATCGCTGGCATCGCCGAGGGCTGCCGCCAGGCCGGCTGCGCCCTGGTGGGCGGCGAAACCGCCGAGATGCCGGGCATGTACTCGGGCGGCGACTACGACATGGCCGGCTTCTGCGTGGGCGCGGTCGACCGCGACAAGGTGCTGCCGCGCTTCGACGACCAGAAGCCGGGCGACGTGCTGATCGGCCTCGCCTCTTCCGGTCCTCACTCCAACGGCTATTCACTGATCCGCCGCATCGTCGAGCGCTCGGGCCTGGCCTGGGAGGCCGCCGCGCCCTTCGCCGCCGGCCAGAGCCTCGCCGAGGCCCTGCTCACCCCGACCCGCATCTACATCAAGACCGTGCTGCCGCAGCTCAAGGCCGGCCGGGTGAAGGGCCTCGCCCACATCACCGGCGGCGGCCTGATCGAGAACCCGCCGCGGGCCATCGCTGAGGACCTTGTCCCGCGGTTCGACTGGAACGCCTGGTCCCTGCCGCCGGTGTTCGACTGGCTGCAGCAGGCCGGCGGCGTCGCCACCGAGGAGATGCGCCGCACCTTCAACTGCGGCCTCGGCCTGACCCTGATCGTCGCCCCCGACGACGTGCCGGCGGTGCTCGACGGCCTGATGGCGGCGGGCGAAGACGCCTTCGTGGTCGGCGAGCTGGCGACGGCCTAGGTTCTTTATTTGTTCTAGGCGCTCTTCTACCCCTACTTCCTCTCCCGCTTCGCGGGAAAGCAAATCAGCGCAGGGCGGCGTTGATCTTGGCGAGGGCGGCGGAGCCGGGGACGAGGTCGGCGGTGGTGAGCTCGTTGAGCGGCCGGTCCACCGTGTCGAGCGCGGCGTGCAGGTCCTCGGCGTCCGGGTCGATGTAGAGCAGGCCCGTGACCACCTCGCCCTGCGCCTGCTTGGCCTGGAGGAAGCCCAGGGCCGCGGCGCGGTTCGAGGCGTCGTAGAGCTCGTCGAGCTTGTGCAGCGACAGCACCGAGCCGTCGTGCTGGGCGACCTGGACGGTCTGGCCCGGCTGGTAGTCTACGTTGATCGGCGCGCGGGGCGTCATCACGTCGAGCCGGTTCACCGCCTCGTTGTGCTCGCGGACATAGTCGTAGCTCTTGGTCGAGCCCTGGTGGTTGTTGAACTGCACGCAGGGGCTGATGCAGTCGATGAAGGCTGCGCCCCGGTGCATCAGGCCGGCCTTGATCAGCGGCACGAGCTGGGCCTTGTCGCCCGAGAACGAGCGCCCGACGTAGGTCGCGCCCAGCTGGAGGGCCATGGATACGAGGTCGATGCCGGCGTCGTGGTTGACCACGCCCTTCTTGGACTTCGAGCCCTTGTCCGAGGTGGCCGAGAACTGGCCCTTGGTCAGGCCGTAAACGCCGTTGTTCTCGACGATGTAGAGCATGTTCACGCCGCGCCGCATGGCGTGGGCGAACTGGCCGAGGCCGATCGAGGCGCTGTCCCCGTCGCCCGAGACGCCAAGGTAGATCAGGTCCTTGTTGGCCATGTTGGCGCCGGTCAGCACCGAGGGCATGCGGCCGTGGACGGTGTTGAAGCCGTGGCTGTTGCCGAGGAAGTAGTCCGGCGTCTTGGACGAGCAGCCGATGCCCGACAGCTTGGCGATCCGGTGCGGCGGCAGCTCCAGCTCGTAGACCGCCTGGATGATGGCCGCCGAGATGGAGTCGTGGCCGCAGCCGGCGCACAGGGTCGAGACCGAGCCCTCGTAGTCCCGGCGGGTGTAGCCGAGGCTGTTCTTGGCCAGGGCCGGGTGATGCAGCTGGGGCTTGGTGATGTAGGTCATTCCGCCGCCTCGATGACCGGGCCGACCGCCAGGAGGGTCGCGATCTCGCCCGCGATGAAGCGGGCCGTGATGGGCGTGCCGTCGTAGTGCAGCACGGAAACGAGCTTGGCCGGATCGACCCCACCCTCGGTGACGATCATGGTCTTGAGCTGGGCGTCGCGGTTCTGCTCGACGACGAACACCCGCTCATGGGCGGCGATGAAGTCATAGACCTCGTCGCAGAAAGGGAAGCCGCGGACGCGCATGGCGTCGAGGTAGCGTCCCTGCCCTTCCAACACTTCCAGGGCCTCGTGCATCGCCTCGGTGGAGGAACCGAAATAGATCACCCCGTCCGGCGTCTTGCGCTTGGCCTTGCGCACCAGCGGCGCGGGGATCAGCGACTTGGCCGTGTCGAACTTGCGGAGCAGGCGCTCCATGTTGTCGACGTAGACGCTGCCCTCCTCGGAGTAGCGGGCGTAGGGGTTGCGGGAGGTGCCGCGGGTGAAATAGGCGCCGCGGGTCGGATGAGAGCCGGGATAGGTGCGGTACGGGATGCCGTCGCCGTCGACTTCCTTGTAGCGGCCGAAGTCCTTGCCGGCCTCGAGGTCGGCGTAGGTCATCACCTTGCCGCGGTCGAGCTGGCGCGAGTCGTCCCACTGGAAGGGCTTGGTCAGCCACTCGTTCATGCCGATGTCGAGGTCGAGCATCACGAAGACGGTGGTCTGCAGCCGGTCGGCGAGGTCGAAGGCCAGCGCCCCCATCTCGAAGCACTCGCCCGGATCGGCAGGCAGCAGCAGCGGGTGCTTGGTGTCACCGTGGCTGGCGTAGGCGGCCGCCAAGAGGTCGGCCTGCTGGGTGCGCGTCGGCATGCCCGTCGACGGGCCGCCCCGCTGGACGTCGAAGATCACCGCCGGGATCTCGGCGAAGTACGAGAGGCCGATGAACTCGGTCATCAGGGAGATGCCCGGCCCGGAGGTGGCGGTGAAGGCCCGCGCGCCGTTCCAGCCCGCCCCCACGACCATGCCGATCGAGGCGATCTCGTCCTCGGCCTGGACGATGGCGTAGCGCGCCTGGCCGGTGTCGGGATCGGTCCTGAGATCCTTGCAGTAGCTCATGAACGCCTCGGCCACCGAGGTGGACGGCGTGATCGGATACCAGGCGCAGACCGTCGCCCCGCCGTAGACCGCGCCGAGGGCGGCGGCGGCGTTGCCCTCCACATAGATGCGGTCGCCGACCTTGTCGGCGCGCCGCACCTGCAGCTTCAGGGGCTTGAGGTTCTGGGTGACGTAGTCGTGGCCCATCTGCAGGGCCTCGAAGTTGGCGTCGATCAGCTTCTGCCGGCCGGCGAAGTCCTCCGCCAGCAGTTCCTGGATGGCCTCGACCTCGATGCCGAGCAGCGCGGCGAGCGCGCCCACATAGACGATGTTCTTGAAGAGCTGGCGCTCGCGCGCGAGCTGGTAGCGGGCGTTGCACATGGCCGTCAGCGGCACGCCGACCACGGTGATGTCGTCGCGGAACGCCTGCGGCGGCATGGGCTTGGTGGAATCGTAGAAGAGGTAGCCGCCCGCCTCGACCTCGGCCACGTCGCGGGCCCAGGTCTGCGGGTTCATGGCGACCATGAGGTCGACGCCGCCCCGCCGGCCGAGGTGCCCGGCTTCGGTGATGCGCACCTCGTACCAGGTCGGCAGGCCCTGGATGTTCGACGGGAAGATGTTCCGCGCCGCCACCGGCACGCCCATGCGGATGATCGAGCGGGCGAACAGGCCGTTGGCGCTGGCCGACCCCGAGCCGTTCACATTGGCGAACTTGACGACGAAGTCGTTCACCCGGGGCTTCACTTGGTCCGGCATCCGGCCTCCCCCGCATGCGTCATCTTCAGGAAGAACTTCTGCATGTCCCAGGCGCCTGTCGGGCAGCGCTCGGCGCAGAGCCCGCAGTGCAGGCAGACGTCCTCGTCCTTCACCATCACCCGTCCCGTGGGCAGCGCCCCGGAGACGTAGAGATCTTGTTCCAGGTTCAGGGCGGGCGCCTTCAGCCGGGGCCTGAGGTCAGCCTCCTCGCCGTCGGCGGTGAAGGTGATGCAGTCCATCGGACAGATGTCTACGCAGGCGTCGCATTCGATGCACAGGCTGTCGGCGAACACCGTCTCGACGTCGCAGTTGAGGCAGCGCTGGGCCTCCTTGAGGCCGAGGGCCTGGTCGAAGCCCAGCTCCACTTCCAGCCGCACGTCCTTGAGCGCCTCGGCCTTCTCGCGAAGCGGCACCCGGAAGCGGTGGTCGTTGGAGACGTCGTTGTCGTAGCTCCACTCGTGGATGCCCATCTTCTGGCTGATCAGCGAGAAGTCGGGCGCCGGGCGCTGGCTGACGTCCTCGCCCTGGCAGAACTTGTCGATCGAGACCGCCGCCTCATGGCCGTGGGCCACGGCCCAGATGATGTTCTTGGGGCCGAAGGCGGCGTCGCCACCGAAGAAGACCCTGGGGTTGGTCGACTGGAAGGTCACCTCGTCGACCTTGGGCATGTCCCATTCGTTGAACTCGAGGCCGATGTCGCGCTCGATCCAGGGGAAGGCGTTCTCCTGGCCGACGGCCACCAGCACGTCGTCGCACTCGTAGTGCTCGTCCGGCTCGCCGGACGGGACCAGCCGGCGGCGGCCCTTTTCGTCGTACTCGGCCTTGACCACCTCGAAGAGGACGCCGGTCAGCTTGCCGTCCATGTGGGTGAAGGCCTTGGGCACCCGGTAGTTGATGATCGGGATGTCCTCGTGAATCGCGTCCTCCTTCTCCCAGGGGGACGCCTTCATCTCCTCGAAGCCGGAGCGGACGATCACCTTGACGTCCTCGCCGCCGAGACGGCGGGAGGTGCGGCAGCAGTCCATGGCGGTGTTGCCGCCGCCGAGCACGATCACCCGCTTGCCGATCTTGTCGATGTGGCCGAACGAGACGTTGGCCAGCCAGTCGATGCCGATATGGATGTTGGCCGCGCCTTCCACGCGGCCGGGGATCTCGAGGTCGCGGCCGCGCGGCGCGCCCGAGCCGACGAACACCGCGTCGTAGCCCTGGTCGAGCAGGCCCTTGAGGCTGTCGACGCGCTCGCCGAAGCGCAGCTCCATGCCGCCGAGCGCGGTGATGTAGCCGACCTCCTCGTCGATCACCTCCTCCGGCAGGCGGAAGCGCGGGATCTGGCTGCGGATCATGCCGCCGGCCTTCATCTCCGCATCGATCAGGGTGAGCTCGTAGCCGAGCGGGGCGAGGTCGCGGGCGACGGTCAGCGAGGCCGGGCCGCAGCCGACCAAGGCCACGCGCTTGCCGTTCGACTGGGCGGCCGGGGCCGGCAGGCGGGCGTGGATGTCGGACTTGTTGTCCGCCGCGACGCGCTTCAGCCGGCAGATCGCCACCGGCTCCTCCTCCACCCGGCCACGCCGGCAGGCCGGCTCGCACGGACGGTCGCAGGTCCGCCCCAGGATCCCCGGGAAGACATTGGACTTCCAGTTGATCATGTAGGCGTCGGTGTAGCGGCCGTCGGCGATCAGCCGGATGTATTCCGGCACCGGCGTATGCGCCGGACAGGCCCACTGGCAGTCCACGACCTTATGGAAGTAATCCGGCCCCCAGCTACTCGTCCGCTGCACTACGCAAATTCCTTCCCGAAACGCTCTACTCTCGCGGAAGGCGGGGGCGCAGAAGGGCCTTTGCCGGGCGCGACGCGGCGTCGATATGGGAAGAAGGCTACGCCCCTCCCGATAGGGAAGCCAAGCCTTTCCTGAACCTTGTTCGGTCATTTTCAGGTTGTTTTGGCGACCGCTGCAATTGCGGCGTGCGAAGGAAGCCCTGCCTCAAGCGAACGTGAGCGCTGGAATGGTCTTGCCGCAAAGCTGCACCCTGGCGGGGTCCAGAGGTAAATGATACCTTAATGACCAGGGAGCTCCCGGGGCTGGGAGCTTGGGAGAACCGCCATGACGCCGGACAGCGACATCGTTCCGACGCCGCAATCGCAAATCCTCTCGCGGGCCTCCGAAGGCCTGAGCGCACCGCTCGACGAGGACATCGGCGCCGCGACGCTCTTCCAGGAGATCAACGAGCGCCGCGCCCGGATCGAGAACGCCGAGCTGCTCCGCCACCTGCGCGGGCTTTGAGGCCCGAACTCCCCTTTCCCTGACTCCTCCACCGCGCTAAGGCGCCGCGGCGTAAAGCCAGCGGAGCGTGTCGCGTGGACGTGAATGCCTTGAACGCCTTTGTCGGGCGCCTGTGGGACGAGGAGATCGTGCCGCAGCTCGTGGAATATGTGGCGATCCCGGCGAAGTCGCCGCACTTCGACCCCGACTGGGAGCAGACCGGCCACATCGACCGGGCGGTCGAGCACATGGCCGGCTGGGCGAAGTCCAAGCTCGCCGCCCTGCCCGGCGCGACGCTCGAGGTGGTGCGCCTGCCGGGCCGCACCCCGGTGATCCTCGTCGAGGTCCCGGGCGACATCGACGACACGGTCCTGCTCTACGGCCACCTCGACAAGCAGCCGGAGATGACCGGCTGGGCCGAAGGGCTCGGTCCCTGGACGCCGGTGATCAGGGACGACAAACTCTACGGGCGGGGCGGCGCGGACGACGGCTATGCCATCTATGCCTCGCTGACCGCCCTGCTGGCCCTGAAGGAACAGGGGATCGCCCGCGCCCGCTGCGTGATCCTCATCGAGGCCTGCGAGGAGAGCGGCAGCTACGACCTGCCCCATTACGTGGACCACCTCGCCGATCGCATCGGCTCGCCGTCGCTGGTGATCTGCCTCGACAGCGGCTGCGGCAACTACGACCAGCTCTGGCTGACCACCTCGCTTCGCGGTCTGGCCGGCGGCCAGCTCACCGTCGAGGTGCTGAGCGAGGGCGTCCATTCCGGCGACGCCTCGGGGATCGTCCCGGACAGCTTCCGCCTCGCCCGGGCGCTGGTCTCGCGGATCGAGGACGAGAAGACCGGCGAGGTGCTGCTGCCTGAGCTCACCGCCCAGATTCCGCCCGAGCGGATCGAGCAGGCCAAGGTCGCCGCCGCCGCCCTGGGGGAAGAGGTCTGGCGCAAGTTCCCGTTCAAGGGCGACACCCACCCGATCCTCGACGACGCCGTCCAGCTGGTGCTGAACCGCACCTGGCGCGCCCAGCTCGCGGTGGTCGGAGCCGACGGCCTGCCGACGCCGGCCGCCGCCGGCAACGTCCTGCGGCCGCGGACCGTCCTGAAGCTCTCCATGCGCCTGCCGCCCACCGTGGATGGCCAGAAGGCCGGCGAGGCCATGACGCGCGCCCTCACCGAGGATCCGCCGCAGGGCGCGGTGGTCAGCTTCCAGGCCGAGCAGGCCGGCGCCGGCTGGAACGCCCCGCCCCTCGCCCCGTGGCTGGAGGCGGCGCTTCAGAAGGCGTCAAAGGCGACCTTCGGGCGCGAGGCGGCGATGATGGGGGAAGGCGGTTCGATCCCGTTCATCGGCATGCTGGGCGCGAAGTTCCCCAAGGCCCAGTTCCTGATCACCGGCGTGCTCGGCCCGCACTCCAACGCGCACGGGCCGAACGAATTCCTGCACATCCCGACGGGCTGCAAGGTCACCGCCTGCGCGGCCATGATCCTCGCCGACCACGCCGCGCAGAAGGGCTGCCCCGGGATCGGGGTGGCTAGAAGATCCAGCCGTCGTGCAGGGAGGTGAGCTGGGTGTTCTGCAGGATCATCTGCGTGCCGCCGCCGAGGTCCACGAGCACGTCGGCCCCGGACTGGCTGACGGTGTAGGCCGCGCCGTCCACCGCGATGCGATCGCCCTCCGCCTGGTGGAAGTCGCTGACGTAGCTCACGCCGGCGCCGGCGAAAGTGTGGAAGGTGTCCGCGCCCGCGCCGCCGGTCAGGTTGTTGACGCCCCGGTCGCCCCACAGGTGGTCGTTGCCGTCCCCGCCGAACAGGCGGTCGTCGCCCGCGCCGCCGCGGACCGTGTCGTCGCCGGGGCCGCCGTCGACGGTGTCGTTGCCGAGATTGCCGTTGGCGATGTCGTTACCGGCGTCGCCGAAGACGAAGTCGTCGTCGCGGCCGCCCGAGACCCAGTCGTCGCCACCGCCGCCGTGAACGGTGTCGGCTCCGGCGTTGCCGTTGAGGGCATCGAAGTAGCCGCCGCCGGTGATCTGGTCGGAGCCGCCGCCGCCCATGAGGCGGTTGGAGCCGTTGGCGCCGCCGGTCAGGGTGTCAGCCCCGTCGCCGCCCTGCAGGCTGCCGCCCTCGAGCGGGGCGCTGGCCACGCCGTTGACCACCGACGCCGTCGCGGTGGAGCCGCTCGCCGGCGAGGTCGCCGCCGTCGGAGCCGTCGCCGCCGCCTGGCCGTCGGCGTAGGGGTTCGAGGTCCAGGCCTTGATGTAGTCGATATTCATCTGCGACACGGCCGGCGTCGAGGCGTCCGCCGACCCCGCCCAGCCGCCGCCGATCGCCAGGTTGGCGATCATGTACATGGGGCTGTGCATGTCGGCCGGGGTGTCGACCTGATAGACCTGCTTGTTGTCGTAGAAAAAGGTGATCTTGTCGGCTTCCCAGTCCACCGCATAGGTGTGGTAGCCGCTGGAGAAGTCGCCGAGATTGACCGCCATACCCTGCGAGGTGTGGGTCCCCGTCTGGGCCGTGTGCACCGAGGCGTAGGCGGTCGTGGTGTCCTTGCCGAGCGCTTCCATGACGTCGAGCTCCGGCGGCCAGGAGCCGTCGGTGCGCATCAGCCAGAAGGCCGGCCACAGCCCCTGCCCCGCGGGCAGCTGGGCCTTCATCTCGAAGTAGCCGTAGGTCTGGCTGAAGGAGTGGTCGGTCTCGATCAGCCCGGAGGTGTACTGGTAGGAGCCCATGGCCGGCAGGCCGGACTGGTTATAGCCCAGGTAGCCGGCGATCGACGGATCGACCTTCTGGGCCGTCAGCGTCAGCACGCCGTTGTTCACCGTCCACGGCTTCACCGACGCGGTCGGGCCGTAGTTGGCGTTGATGTACCACTCCTGCTCGCCGTTGCTCGGCAGCGAGGAGCCATTGCCCATCGGATCGACATAGTGGGTGGTGGTCGACCAGGTGCCGCCGGACCCGTTCCAAAGGCTCAGGTTGTTGAAATCGTCACTGAAGGTGAGCGTCGCCGTCATTCTTGTCCCTCGTGTGCCCTGCCCCGTTCCGCGACCCGTCCGTCGCGGCGAGGGCAAGCTAGTCATTCGAGGGGGTGCGACAGGACTGGCGAGATGTCGCAGTTCCTTCTACGGCAAAGCTTAAGTCTATCCTGGTGCTGCGAACGATCTACTTGCGTCGATATTCTGCCTTATTCAACGCCGGCG
Organism: Phenylobacterium soli; assembly: GCF_003254475.1. NCBI lineage: Bacteria > Pseudomonadati > Pseudomonadota > Alphaproteobacteria > Caulobacterales > Caulobacteraceae > Phenylobacterium > Phenylobacterium soli. The sequence continues at coordinate 2,445,873 of NZ_QFYQ01000001.1, read as the reverse complement.
TCGAATTGGTCTAAGCCCCTCAAAGAATGCGATTCCTTCGGGGCGAGAGCGTTTGGAATATGACTGCAACCGCCAAGTGATGCGACAGGCCGCCACGCGGCGAGGCGCCGCAGCTGTGAAGCTATCCGGCGGCTTCAGGCCCGCATTTCGCCGGTGAAACGCACACAAACGAAAAGGCCCCGGGAGGTCCCGGGGCCTTCCGCGGCCGCGTGGCCGCCTTCGATGCTCTCGCCCTGAAGCGGGATCAGCCGCCGTAGCCGGCCGGCAGGTCCTCTTCCTTCATGAGCTCGTCCTTGGAGACCTTCTTGTCCTTCACCTTGGCCTTTTCGACGATCAGGTCGACGACCTTGTCCTCGAACAGCGGGGCGCGGATCTGGGCTTGGGCGTTGGGGTTGTTGCGCAGCAGGTCGAAGATCTGCTGGGCGGAGGCGCCGTAGCGCATGGCCTCCTGGCGCATGGCGTTCATCAGCTCCTGGTCGGTGACCTGGACGCTGTTGATGCGGCCGATCTCGGCGAGCACCAGACCCAGGCGCACGCGGCGCTCCGCGATCTTGCGGTACTCGGTCTCAAGCTGCTCGTCGGTCTTCTTGGCGTCGTCCTCGGGCAGCTGGCCGGCTTCCTTGTCCTGCTGGACCTGGCTCCAGATGGAGGCGAACTCGGCCTCGACCATCTTCGGGGGCAGGGGGAAGTCGTGCTTCTCGTCGAGCTGGTCCAGAAGGGCGCGCTTCAGCTTGAAGCGGCTGGCGCCGGCGTACTGCTGCTCGAGGTTGGTCTTGATCAGCTCGCGGAGCTTCTCGAGGTTCTCGACGCCCAGGCGCTCGGCGAAGGCGTCGTCGGGCTTGGACTCCACCGGAACCTTGACCTCCTTCACCTTGGTCTCGAACTCGGCCGCCTTACCCTTCAGGTTCTCGGCCTGATAGTCCTCGGGGAAGCTCACCTTCACGGTGACGTCGCTCTCCGGCTTGGCGCCGACCAGCTGGTCCTCGAAGCCCGGAATGAACTGGCCCGAGCCGAGCACCAGCTCGACGTCATTGGCCGTGCCGCCCTCGAAGGCCTCGCCGTCGATCCGGCCGATGAAGTCGATGACGACCATGTCGCCTTCCTTCGCCTTCACGGTCTTGCCGGTCTTGGTCTCGTAAGTGCGGTTCTGCTTGGCGAGCTCGTCGACGGCCTCGTCGACCTCCTTGTCGGTCGGCTCGTAGACAGGGCGCGTCAGGCTGAGCTTCTCGAGGTCGACCGGCTCGAACTCCGGCATGACGTCGACGGCGATCTCGTAGGCGAGATCAGCCTTGCCCTCGATGACCTCGGCGAGGTCGCCCTCGGGCTTCAAGTCCGGCTCGCTGGCGGGCCGCACGTTGTTGTCGTTGAGGACCTTCTGGGTGGTCTCGGAGAGGGTCTGCTCGAGCACCTCGCTCATCAGGCCCTTGCCGTACAGGCGCCGGACGTGCGCGGTCGGCACCTTGCCCGGACGGAAGCCCTTGATGCGCAGGGTCGGCGTGATCTCGGCGATCCGCGCCTCCAGCTTCTCGGCGAGATCCTTGGCGGGCACCGTCACGCCATAAACGCGGCTGAGCCCTTCGACCGACTTTTCAACGACTTGCATGGACATTCTTCAGATTGCGGGACGTCCGCGGGCAGTTGCCGCGCCGGCCCCATTGGCTGGAAATGGACAAGCGCCGCCTCACTGGAGCGGGCGGCGCGCGGGCGCCCTTATGTCACGGCGGCAGGCGCCATCCAAGTCCCTAGCATTGCCCGGCCGTGTTGCGGCCAAGTCCAGACGACGAGGCCTTAGAACTTGACGTCGCGGCCGGGCGCCGCGACAGCAACGACAGCGCGGATGTGGCGGAACTGGTAGACGCACTGGATTTAGGTTCCAGCGCCGCAAGGCGTGGAGGTTCGAGTCCTCTCATCCGCACCAGGGCGCCGTAAGCGCCGACGCCTCGGGAGTTAAGGGCGCCGCATGGCGACGGTCCTCTTTGTCCACAACAACTTCCCAGCCCAGTTCCGGGCGCTCGCCGAGACCCTGGTGGCGCGGGGCGTGCGCTGCGGCGCCATCGCCCAGCAGCACGCGTCGGGCGACGTGCCGGGCGTGCCCTCGCTGAAGTATGCGATCCAGCGCGGCACCACCTTCGGCATCCTTCCCCTGGCGGTCCGCGCCGAGGCGGACTTCCTGCGCGCCTCCTACACCCACGCCGCGGCCCAGCGCGCCCAGTCCCAGGGGTTCACGCCCGACCTGATCATCGGCCACACCGGCTGGGGCGAGACGGCCCTGCTCAAGGAAGTCTGGCCCCAGGCGCGGCAGATCCTCTACCCCGAGTTCTTCTACGCCTCCCGCGGCCTCGACGTGGGCTTCGACCTCGAGTTCAAGCCCTACACCGAGGAAGCCCGGCTGCTGGCGAGGTCCAAGAACGCGGTCTCGTCCATGGCGATGACCGACGCCGACGCCCTCGTCTGCCCGACGCCGTTCCAGGCCGCGACCCTGCCCAAGGTGTTCCAGCCTCTGGTCCGGCTGATCCACGAGGGCGTCGAGCTGGACGTCATCCGCCCCGGTCCGGCGGAGCCGTTCGTCCTCGACGACGGACGGGTGATCCAGCCGGGCACGCCGGTCATCACCCATGTGAACAATAACATGGAGCCCCTCCGGGGGCTGCACATCCTGGCGCGCGCCCTCCCCCGGCTGCTCGCCGAGGTTCCCCAGGCCCAGGCGATCCTGATCGGCAACATGGGCGACCATGGCTACTCGGGCTCGGCGCCGAACGGGAAGACCTGGAAGGAGGTCTGTTTCGAGGGCGTCGAGATCGATCCCGCGCGGGTTCATTTCCTGGGCCGGGTGCCGCACGCGCGCATGCTGGCGGCGCTCAGGCTCTCCACCGCCCACGTCTACTATTCCTATCCCTTCGTGCTTTCCTGGTCGCTGGCCGAGGCGATGGCGTCGGGCTGCTACGTGATCGGCTCGGACACCGCGCCGCTGCGCGATGCGATCGAGAACGGGATCAACGGGCGGCTGCTGCCGTTCTTCGACGTGGCCGCCCTCTCCGAAGCGATGATCGCGGCCTGCCGCGATCCGGCGGCCCAGGCCGGCCTACGCGCCGCAGCCCGCGCCACGGCCGAGAGGCTGTTCGACCGGCGGGCGGGCCTGGCGGCATGGATCGACCTGATCCGCGAACTCGGCGTCGCGGTCCCCGATCTGCCAGCGCCCTAGCCGCAGCGGACCTGTCTGATGATCCCCGTCGCGGCGTCGAAGAAGAAGTTCAGGCGGTCGGGCCGCTCGTCCTGGGTGATCGGACAGGTGGTGCAGGCGACCCGCTGACGCGACGGGTCGAGCGGCACGGGGATTTCGGTGCGCGGCCGGCCGACCAGTCCCTGCGCCTCGGCGGCGCCGCAGGCGTCCTTGGGCGCGGTCTCGGGCTCCGCTTCGGGCGGCGGCGCCTCTGCGCCTGCCCGGTCCGCAGGCGGCGCGCCGAACGGCGGCTCGGGGGTCGGCGGCGGACTGGCGCAGCCGTTGGCGATCAGGACGAGGGCGGCGACGGCCAGCAGACGCCTCACGCCTGCTTCTCCCAGCCGCGGGCCTGCTGCTTCCAGTAGGACACCGGGTGGCCCAGCCCCTTGATGCGGCTCCAGAGCGCCCGGGCGCCGGAGAGCTGGACTTCGTCGGCCCCGTCGAAGAGCACCACGCAACGGGCGAACCCGGCCAGATCCCCCGGCTCGGCGCCATCGACCAGGAACAGGGCGTCGGCGGCGTTGGGGTTCTCGAAATCGGTGGTCAGCAGGATCGGCTGGCGCGCGGCGTTGGGCTCGGCGGCCGGCGCGTGCGGCAGGAAGCTCTCGTCGCGATAGCTCCACAACCAGCCATCGAGGTGCTCCACCCGCGCCGGCTCGGCGGTGCGCACCAGCGCCTTCCAGCCCCGCGACAGAGTCTTCTCCAGGAGCTCGGGCAAGGCCTGGTCGAGCCCGGTGCGCTCCAGGTGGTAGAACCAGACCTCGCAGGCGGTGTCCGTCATCGCCCTCTTCTACCCCGGTTGCCCCCAGCTTGGGGAGTTATCACAAGCGCTGCCGGAGAATTGTCGCGACGGTCCCGCCCCCCGGGTGTAACCTTCCGTCATCGCCGGCTTCACCTTGGCTGCCGGTGCTGAGAACGCGGAAGCGCTCCCGCCTGACGGAGCGCCCATGTCGGCCATCATAGAACCCTTCCCACGCCCGGAGCGCCTCACGACCAGCGGCGCCGACGCTGCGGCGCGCTATACGCGCCGCGCCCAGGAGGCCTTCGAGCTTCTGGCCCAGGCGACCACGGAGCTGGAGCGCACCACGCTGTGCGACATCGCCGAGATCTGGCTGGACATGGCCGAGTCGGCGCTCCTGGGGCGCATCTAGCTCCGCTACCGAAGCTATCAGGTCGCCACCCTGCAACTTTGGTTCGGTGGCGCGGGGCGCACGGCGCTGGGAAGTCGAGCGTCATGCAATGGCGTCCGATTCCCCCGGCCGACTATCTGCTGGGTCTGATCGCAGGCCTGGCGCTCGGCGCAGCCGTGGCCGGCGCGGCCATTTGGGCGGCGATCGTCACAGCCTGAGGCTCGGGACCTAGGTCGCCCGCGAGCGCGGACGCGCCGTCCGGCCGCGACGCAGTTCGGCGCCTATCACGGCCCGCCGAAGCGCTTCGACCAGACGGGCCAGCTTGTCGGCTTCGTTCTCCATGGAACGTGAACGCCCGGCTTCGGCGTTCGATCCCGCGCTTCAGGCGGCGATCTGGCAGGTCAGGGAGACGTCGAGCACCAGCACGACCTTGCCTCCCTCGTCGGTCACCTCGAGCCTGAGGCGCCCAGTATCCCAGAAATCGGCCGACCGCTCCTTGAGCAGTTCGCCGATGACGCGCGTGGCTCGCGACCGGACCCCGTCGAGGTCGCCGAGCTCCATGCCGTCTTCGTCGGGATAACGCCGTCCGTCCACGGTGTTGAAGAAGTACTTCGGCATGCCGGACTAACTTATGCGAAGGGCCGCGCGTTCCGCGCCAAACCTTCAAAAAAGCAAGTCTCTAGCGGGCGACAGCGCGACAGCGCTTGACGACGTCTTCGAGCTTCTGAAGCCGTTGCTCACGCAGCAGCCGGCCGGCCGCCAGCAACTGGTAACGGTCGGCGGCGCCGCCCGCGTCGCGCAGGGCGGCGTCGGTGTCTGGATAGGCGGGCGCAGGGCCGAGGTCCTCGGGAACGCACTTCACCGGCTTGGCGGCCAGCGGCCGCACCACCTTCGGCGGCGGCGCGGGAGCGGCCGCGCGGGGCGGCGGCGCGGCGCGCGCCGGAGGCGGCCCCGGCGGCACGCGCAAAGCGGCGCAACCTGAGAGCGCCAGGGCCGCGAGGACCGCGACCGTCGCCGGCCCTCTCGCCGGCCCTCTCATCGGCGATCCAGGGCCTTCAGCACCGCCTGGTCGGCGCTCTCCATGCGCGCACAGACGTCGAAGCCCGCCGGCGGGGTGTTGGCCAGCTCAGCGGCGAGCGCGCGCGGATCCTGCCGGGCCGCCTTGACCGGGGTGGTCTCGGCCTGGACCTGGCGCGCCGCGACGGCCGACGCGGCGGAGGCATACGAACGCACCGTGGCGCGGCAGCTCACCAGCTCGGCTTGCAATTGCGAGGCGTCGTGGGTCGCCAGGGCGGCGATGCGCCCCTTCAGGAAGTCCTCCTGACGCCTCGATTGCGCCGTGGTCACGCCAAGCACCACCGCGAGCGAAAGGGCCATCAGGCACCACGCCACGCCGGCGGCCCTATGGGTGAAGATGCGGGTCATCCCGCGAAGCATAGCCCACCTCCCTCGACTACCCGCGATTGAGCAGACCCCAGCCTCAAGGCGTCAATGCGGCGGAATGGCCGAACGCCTGTGGATGAAGCGAGCGGAGGATTAGATGGGGACTAGATACAGCTGGCCAGGACGGCCACCGCACCCAGAGCCGCCAGTCCCCAACTGAGCTGGCGGGCCCGCCGCCCCGTGACGGCGAGCGCCACCGAGGCGCCGATCACCATCGCCGCGCCGCCAAGCCGCACCGGCCAGGTGTCCGCGAGCGCCGCAGCCACCAGCCCGCCGAGCATCAAGGGCGCGCTGACCGCGATGGCGGCCTGCTCCCGCTTCATTCGCATGAGTTGCGAAATATCCCCCGATCAACTTCTGGGGGTGCACCTTAAGCGCAGCATACGGATATTTCTAGTCGCGCGAATGCGCGGAATATCCGCGCCTTGCCAAGGCCCGACGCGAGATTTCGCTTTTGAGGGATGAGCGCCTCGCCTGCGCGGCGAGCCGCTCTACCGCGCGGGCAGCAAGGCCTCGGCGTGGGCGACCAGGTTGTCAAGCTCGAAGGGCTTCGGCAGGGTCGAATCGGCGCCGAGCTGCAGCGCCAGATTGAGGACATCCAACAGGCCGATCATCTGGCGTCCGGAGATCGCCAGGATCTTCACCTCGTCCTTCAGCGCCTTCATCTGCGGGATCAGCTCGATGCCGTCGCGATCGGGCATGACGATGTCGCAGACCACCAGGTCCGGCGGATCGGCCTGGAACTGCCGGAGCCCCGCCTCCCCCGAAGGCGCCAGCTGGACCCGATGCCCCGCGGCCTCCAGCGCGCGGCCGATCAGCTGGAGCAGCTCAGCGTCGTCTTCAACGACCAGTATGTTCGCTCCGGCCACTACGCGCCTCGCCGCTAGGTTACTCAAATCGGGGAATCACCACGAATGGTCCGCTCAGGGTGACGGCGGCTCGCGGGGCCGTACAGTTTTTTCGCAACGGCGGCGAACCGGGATCGCCCCTGCGGCGACCGCGTCTTGAAGACATTATCGAAATTTCGGTATGGCCGCAGATGGTCCCTTGAGATGGATCAAGGGCGGAGCCGAGGGGACGGTCAAGCTGGACGGGCCTGGCGTGGCCGGCCGGACGGACGGGTCCTTGGTCGCGAACTCCGCCAGGCGGGAACCTGTAGATCGAACGATGCACCGCTACGAGCTTCACCTGGACTTCGCCGACGGGGCGAAGCGGGTCGAGTTCCTGAGTTCCGACTCGGTCGAGGCCGCCCTCGACCGGGCCCGCGAGCTGCTGGAGAACGAGCACCTGCAGGCGGTCCACCTGCGCCGCGACGCCCAGGCCCTGTTCACGGTGGTCCGCTGATGCGCCCGCCGGTGCTGATGGAATGGGGCGCCGGCCTGGTGGTGGTGCAGGCGGTGCTGACCTTCCTGCCCAACGCCGGTCCGCTGCCGGTGCTGCTGCGCAACCTGATCTGGGTCGCCTTCGGCCTGGGCTTCCTCTACTGGGCCGGGCAGAGCGGCCTGCAGGTGGGCCGGGTGCTCGGCGAGGCGCTGCGCCCCCGCGCCTGACGGCGGGTCCTAGCCTCTCAGGAACGCCAGCAGCCGCTGACTCACCCCGTCGGGCTCGTCGTGCGGCAGCCAATGGCTGGCGTGCGGGAAATGGACCACCTCGGCGCTGGCGCAGAGCGCCGCGCTCTCCTCGGCAAGCTTCGCTTCGGCGAACGGATCCTGGTCGCCCCACAGCACCAGGGTCGGCACGCCGATCGAACCCTTGGCCGGGACGGCCAGCTCGGCGCGGAACAGCGCCCGGTACCAGTTGAAGCCGCCGGTCAGGGCGCCGGGCCGACGCCAGGCTTCCTGGTATCTGGCCATGATCTGCGGCGTGAAGGCCTCGGGGCGCGGCGAGCTGGCGAAGGCGTCGGACAATCCCTTGTAGCCGCCCGCCCTGACCATCAGCTCCGGCAGGGCCGGAATACGCAGCATCTGGACGTAGCGGCTCTTGTTGCGCTGCTCGGGGTCGGTGGTCATGGCCTGCTTCCAGACCGCCGGGTGCGGCGCGTTCATGATCGCCAACCGCTCGATCGGCTGCGGCCGGATCGTCGCCATCCACCAGGCGACCGAGGCGCCCCAGTCGTGACCGACGACGCTGAAGCGGTCGCGCCCGAGGGCGGCGGCGAGGGCGAAGATGTCGCCGGCCAGAAGGTCGAGCCGGTAGGCGTCGACGCCCTTCGGCTTGTCCGAGAGGTTGTAGCCGCGCTGGTCGGGGGCCACGACGCGGAAGCCGGCCTCGGCGAGCGGCCCGATCAACTCGCGCCACTCGAACCAGAACTCCGGAAAGCCGTGCAGCAGGATGACCAGAGGCCCGTCGACCGGCCCGGCCTCGGCCACGTTCAGATCGAGCGCGCCGGCGCGCACCTTCCGCGTCTGGAATTCCACGGCCCGTCCCCCCAACGGCGTTCGCACACCTGCGCTATGTACGAGCCTCTGGCTCATGTTCAAGCGGCCAGGATTCAGGCGGGACCGAACACCCTGAACTGCAGGGAGCGCCGATATCGGAAGCCCAGGCTCTCGTAGAGTGCGATGGCCCCGGTGTTGGCGGCGTAGGAGTGCAGGAAGGGAGTCTCGCCGCGGGCCGCGACGCGCCCCATCACCACCCGCATCAGACGTCCGGCGAGGCCCCGGCCGCGATGCTCGGGCAGAGTGCAGACCCCGCTCACCTCGGTGAAACCCGTCGGCTGCATCCGCTCGCCGGCCATGGCGATCAAGCGCCCGCCCTCGCGCACGCCGACGAACTGGCCGAGGCGATGGGTGGCGGTGGAGAAGGGGCCCGGCTTCGTCAGGATCGCCAGGGCCAGCATCTCGGCGGCGTCCGCGTCGCCGAGTTCGAGAATCTGCAGGCCGTCGTCGGCCGCCGCGGGCGCGATGTCCTGCGCCACCATCTGCCAACACTCTGCGTCCGTGACGTTCAGACCGGCCGGCGGCGGGGGCAGCTCGACCTCCACCAGGCCGAGGCCGCCCTGCGGCGGGTTCAACCTGACGAGGGCCGCCCAGCTTTCCGGCGAGTCATCCGCCGAGGCCGCGAACGGTCCATAGGCAGGATCGAAGCGGCGCGCAGGGCCGTCGACGATCGCCAGATGCGCCTGGCGCGTGGTGAGCGCGCTCCAGACGGGCCGGTCCAGCGGATGATCGGTCATGCCTCGCCCCCTGCCCGTCCCTAGCGGACCGCCGCGATCTCCAGCTCCGCGCCATTGACGGTGACCACGTCGCCGACCTCCTTGCCGAGCAGGGCGGCGGCGAGCGGCGACACATAGGAGATCCGTCCCTGGGCGGGATCGGCCTCGTCCTCGCCGACGATGCGGAACGCCTGGCGGCGGCCGTCCTCGCGCTCGATCTCCACCGTGCGGCCGAACTGGACCTTGTCGGCCGGTCCCTCGGGCTCGGTGAGGATGGCGCTGGCGCGCCGCGCGGACCAGTAGCGCAGGTCGCGGGTGGCGCGCGCCATGGCGGTGCGGTCGGCGCTGATGCCGCCCTCGGCCTGGGCGGCCGCATAGGCCTGCTTGGCGGCGGCGAGCTCGGCCTCCAGGGACTCCAGGCCCGAGGCGGTCACCAGGTTGCGGTGGGGCGAGATCGGCCGGTCCGGCAGGTCCGCCGCCCGGGCCTCGTAGTCCTCTTCCCTGGTGAATGCGACGGCCATGGACTCGATCTAGGGGCTCGGGCGTTGCGTTGGAAGGCCGCGCGGTCCTATGCCGGCGCAAGTTCTGCAACGGAGACGGCGAGATGGCGCGGATTTGGGCGGCCGGCGTGGCGATGGCGATGGCGGCGGGCGCCGCTTGGGCTCAGCCGGCGGGATCCGGACCGATCAGCGCCGCCCGCATGAGCGCGGTGGTTAAGGAGATCGCCTCCGACGCCTATGAAGGCCGCTCCCCCGGCACGCCCGGCGAGGCCAAGACGATCGACTACCTGATCGGCCGCTTCAAGGCGCTCGGCCTCGAGCCCGGCGGCGAGAAGGGCTCCTGGACCCAGGCGGTGCCGCTGGTCCGCTTCGAGGTGAGCGACGGCGCCAAGATGGCCTTCTCCCTCGGCGACTGGTCCGAGCCGCTCGTCCAGTCGAAGGAGGTCATGGTCCAGACCCTGCGGCCGGTCGACCGGGTGAAGGTCGAAAACGCCCCGCTGGTCTTCGTCGGCTATGGCGTCACCGCCCCCGAGCGCCAGTGGGACGACTTCAAGGGCTATGACCTGAAAGGCAAGGTCGCCGTCTTCCTGGTCAACGATCCGGATTTCGAGGCCAGGCCGGGCGAGGACGCCTATGGCCGCTTCGCCGGCCAGGCCATGACCTATTACGGCCGCTGGACTTACAAGTTCGAGGAGGCCGCCCGCCGCGGCGCGCTCGGCGCCATCATCGTCCACGAGACCCCGGGCGCCGGCTACGGCTGGAACACCGTCCAGTCCTCGAACTCCGAGAGCTACGACATCGTCCGGGCCGATCCGGCCAGGGACAAGACCCTGTTCCAGGGCTGGGTGCAGCGCGACGTCGCCGCCGACCTCTTCAAGCGGGCGGGCCTGGACCTCGACCAGCTCAAGGCCGCCGCCCGCCGGGCCGACTTCCACCCCGTGCCGATCGGGACCGCGACCTTCAGCGCCGACTATGGGGTGAAGGCGCAGAAGGTGATGAGCCGCAACGTCATCGCCAAGCGCACCGGCAAATCGCGGCCCAAGGAGACGGTGATGTTCGCCGCCCATTGGGACGCGTTCGGCCTCGGCGCGCCGGACGACAAGGGCCAGCGCATCCGCCACGGCGCGGCCGATGACGGCACGGGGGTCGCCGGGGTGCTCGAGCTCGCCCGCGCCTTCGTCAAACAGCCACGCACCGCCCGCACTACCGTCTTCGCCCTCTGGACAGCCGAGGAGCGCGGCCTGCTGGGCTCGGAGTGGTACGCGGTGCATCCGATCTACGACCCGGCGCTCACCGTGGCCAACTTCACCATGGACACCCTGCAGCCGGTGGGGCTCTCGAAGGACGTGGTGCTCGTCGGCGCCGGCCAGAACGAGCTCGGCGACATGCTGCTCAAGGCGGCCGCCGCCCAGCACCGCACCGTCACGCCCGACGCCCACCCCGAGCGCGGCCTCTTCTACCGCGCCGACCACTTCTCCATGGCCAAGCGCGGCGTGCCGACCCTGCTGCTGATGAGCCTCGGCGGTGGGCCCGACTTCGTCGACGGCGGCCGGGCGGCCGGCGACCGCTGGGTGAGCGAGTTTACCGCCCACTGCTACCACCAGCCCTGCGACGCCTGGAGCCCGGACTGGAACCTCGCCGGCGCGGCGCAGGACGTCGATCTGCTCTACCGCATGGGATCGACCCTCGCCGCCGACGGGGCCTGGCCGAAGTGGAAGCCGGCGTCGGAATTCCGCGGCGTGCGCGACGCGACCGCCGCGAAGCGGAAGTAGCCATGGCCGGGCCGGATCTGCCGGTTCTCGCCTTCGCGGACGCCGCCGCGTTCCGGACGTGGCTGGAGGCCAACGCCGACGCCTCGCCTGGGTTCTGGATGAAGTTCGCCAAGGCGGGCGCGCCGGAGCCCACGCTCACCAAGGCCGAGGCGATCGCGACCGCCCTCTGCTTCGGCTGGATTGACGGACAGATCGCCACCCTCGACGCGCACCATTTCCGCACCCGCTTCACGCCCCGCCGGGCGAAGAGCAAGTGGTCGGCCATCAACCGCCGGGCCGCCGAGGACCTGATCTCCCAGGGCCTGATGGCGGCGCGCGGCATGCAAGAAGTGGAGGCCGCCAGGGCCGATGGCCGCTGGGAGGCCGCCTACCCGCCGCAGAGCGAGGCCATCGCGCCGTCCGACCTGAAGGCCGCCCTCGCCGCCAATCCGGCGGCTGAGCGCTTCTTCGGCCAGATCGACGCCGCCAACCGCTACGCGGTGATCTATCGGGTGAACGAGGCCAGGAAGCCGCAGACCCGCGCCGACCGGATCGCCAGGTTCGTGGACATGCTGGCGCGCGGCGAGACGATTCATCCGCCACGGCGCACGCTAAAGCCGGTCGGATCCTAGGGACCGACCCGGCAGACCGGCGTCCCGTCCGGCGACAGCCAGCTCCGCCGCAGCCGCGGCTCCATCTCCAGGCCGAGATCCAGCGACCGGGCGCAGTGCGGATCGCCGGCTGCGGCCGCCGCTGGCCCCAGCGCGAGGCTCGCGCCTAACGACTGGGCCCGCGCGCCGAACACGCCCCGGCCGCGCAGGTCGCTCGCGGCCAGCGTCACCGATCCCGTGTCGCCGAGGGGCATCTGCACCAGCCCCGCCACGCTGCGATAGCCGCCCGTGCCGACGCCCACCTCCACGAAGCCGTGAGGCGAGCGCTCGTGGGCGCTGCTGCTGGTGACGCCGGCCGCCCGGTCCTGGGGCAGGTCGGGCGCGGGATGCGACTTGATGAAGGCGTCGATCTGGTCGGCCGTGGAGATCGGCGCTTCGGTCGCGCCGCCCGGAACCGGTTCGGACGCGAGCGCCGCCCTGCCGCAGGCAAGGCTCGCCAGCAGGATCGAGGCGAGGATCGGAACGCGGGGCGCGCGGAGGAAGGCCGTGGTCATGGCGCGAGCCTCGCGCCGCAGTTGGGCGGGGACAAGGCGGACGTGTTTCAGCCTCGCCGTCGGAACCGGCGCAACCGTGGCGCATTGCCCGCTGCCGGGAGGAACAATGATGGACGATAGCCCCCGCCCCGACGCCGGCGCCTATATCCTGAGGGCCCTGCACGCCTCGGAGATCGCCGAATCTTGCCCTGATCCTGAGCTGCGCCAGGCGTTCCAGGACCTCACCGGGACCTGGCTCGCCATGGCCGCCGGCGAGGACCGGGACGAGCAGACCGTCCAGCCGTCGGCCTGACCGTCAGATCGTCTCGTCTTCCAGGCTCTGGACGAAGTCGGGCAGCCAGGGATTGCGGCCGGGCTTCATGCGCTCGGCGCGGTAGATGTGGACGAGGTCCGCGTAGGCGCGGTCGAAGTCCTTGTTGACGATCACGTAGTCGTACTCGGCCCAGTGGGCGATCTCGGCCTTGCCCAGGGCCAGGCGCTGCTCGATCACCTCTTCGGAGTCCTGGGCGCGGGCATGGAGGCGCCGCGAGAGGTCCTGCCAGGACGGCGGCAGGATGTAGACCCGCACGCTGTCGTCCGGCGCCCGCTGGGCGACGGAGCGCGCGCCCTGCCAGTCGATGTCGAACAGCACGTCGTGGCCGGCGTCCAGGGCGGCCATCACCGGCGCCTTGGGCGTGCCGTAGAGATTGCCGTTGACCTCGGCCCATTCCAGCAGCTCGCCGGCGTCGATCATCGCCTGGAACTGCTCGCGGGTCTTGAAGAAGTACTCGCGCCCCTCCGACTCGCCCGGGCGTGGCGCGCGCGTGGTGGCGGAGATCGACAGCGTCATGCCCTTGAAGTCGGCCACCAGACGGCGCGACAGCGAGGTCTTGCCTGCCCCGCCGGGACTCGACACCAGCATCAGCAGGCCCCGCCGCACGGTTTCCCAGGGCTTGAGGTGCCGGTCGTCGGCGAAGGGGTTGGGCGCCTCGCTACTCAAGGTTCTGCACCTGCTCGCGGAACTGGTCGATCACGGCTTTGAGGTCGAGGCCGGTCGCGGTCAAGTCGCGCGACGCCGACTTCGAGCACAGGGTGTTGGCCTCGCGCATGAACTCCTGGGTCAGAAAGTCGAGCCGGCGGCCGACGCCGCCGTCGCTGGCCAGGAGCTGGCGCGCCGCCGTCACGTGGCCGGCCAGCCGGTCGAGCTCCTCGCGCACGTCGGCCTTCACCGCCATCACCGCCGCCTCCTGGGTGATGCGAGCCTCGTCGGCGCCCTCGCCGATCAGGTCGACCATGCGCTTAGCGAAGCGCTCCTTGATGGCCGCGGGCTGCTCTCCGGCGATCGCCTCGGCCCGCTCGACCAAGTCGGCGATGCGCACGAGGAAGCCGGTGAGCAGGCCTTCGAGCGCGACGCCCTCCTCCCGGCGGGCCTGCAGCAGGCCGTCCATGGCCTGGCCGATGGAGGCGGCCATCGCGACCTCCAGCTCGGCCCGGGCGTCGGGATCCTCGACGGCGTCCTCGGTCTCGATGACGCCCTTCAGGGCCAGGAGGCCGTCGAAGCTCGGCGGCCCGGCCTTGCCGGCGGTGAGGTAGGGCTCGCCCGCGGCGAGGTAGCGCTCGAGCTGCTCGAGGTTGAGGCGCACGGCCGCGCCGCCCTCGAGGCGCTTGGCCTGGACGCCGACGCTCACCTGCCCCCGGCTGAACCGCTGCTGGGCCTGCTCGCGCGCCGCGCGCTCCAGGGCGTCGAAGCCGGGCGGGCCGCGGAAGCGGACCTCGAGGTTGCGGCCGTTCACCGAACGCGCCTCGACGGCCCAGCTCCAGCCGTTCGCCGCGCCCTCTGCCCGGCCGAAGCCGGTCATGCCCGAAATCGTCATTTACCGGTCCCTTGCGCCGCCCGCTGCTTCTCGACCTGGCGCCAATGGGCCACGTTCTTCTGGTGTTCGGCGAAGGAGCTGGCGAACACGTGCCCGCCCGTGCCGTCGGCCACGAAGAACAGCTCCGTCGTCACCGGCGGATTGAGCACGGCGGCGATCGCCGCCTTGCCGGGATTGGCGATCGGCGTCGGGGGCAGCCCGGCGATCTGATAGGTATTGTAGGGCGTCGGGGTGGCGAGGTCAGTGATGGTGATCGCCCGGCCAAGGCTCGGCGCCTTGGCCACGCCGTAGATCACGGTCGGATCGCTCTCCAGGCGCATGCCCGACTTCAGCCGGTTGACGAACACCGCGGCGATGCGCGGCCGCTCGGCCGCCACGCCGGTCTCCTTCTCGACGATGGAGGCCAAGGTCACGGCTTCTTCCGGCGTCTTGAAGGGCAGGTCGGGGCGGCGCTTGGGCCAGAGGTCGGCAAGCAGGGCGGCCTGGGCGTCGTGCATGCGCTCGATCACCTTGGCCCGGTCGTCGCCGCGGCGCACCTCGTAGGTCTCCGGCAGCAGGGTTCCCTCGGGCGGCGCCGGCGCCTGGCCGGTCAGCACCGGCGAGCTGTTCACCGCCTCGGCGGCCATGGCGCTGGTCCAGCCCTCGGGAATGGTCACGAAGTGGCGCACCACGCGGCCGGCCTTGAGGTCGCCGACCACGCCGGCCAGGTTCTCGCGGCTCTTGAAGGCGTATTCGCCGGCCTTGAGCGAGCCGCCGCCCAGCTTGGCCATCAGCATGAAGGCGAGCTTGGAGCGGATCACCCCCGCCGCCTTCAGCCGGTCGGCCATCTGCGGCAGGCGGACGCCGCGGTCGAGCATCACCGTGGTGGCCTCGGCGCCGCCACGCGCCTTGGGGCCCGGCGCCAGCCAGAGCGCGCCCAGGATCATCACGCCGACGCCGGCGAGGATCAGGATCAGCCCGCCGACGCCGCGGGGCGAGAGGGCGGCTCCGCGCGAGCCGGGGCGTCGGCGGCCCGTGTTCACGGCGCCTTCTTGAAGATGACGGACGCATTGGTGCCGCCGAAGCCGAACGAGTTCGACATCGCGACGTCGATCTTCATCGGCTTGGCCTTGTGCGGCACGAGATCGAGGACCGTCTCGACGTCGGGATTGTCGAGGTTGATGGTCGGCGGCGCGATCTGATCGCGGATGGCGAGGATCGCGAAGGCGCTCTCGATGGCGCCGGCCGCGCCGAGCAGGTGGCCGGTCATCGACTTGGTCGAGCTCATCGCCTTACCCGGCGCCGAATTGCCGAGCAGGCGCTCGACGGCGCCGAGCTCGATGCCGTCGGCCATGGTCGAGGTGCCGTGGGCGTTGATGTAGTCGATCTGGTCGGGAGTCACGCCGGCGTCCTTGAGGGCCGCGGTCATGGCGCGATAGCCGCCGTCGCCGTCCTCGGACGGCGCGGTGATGTGGTAGGCGTCGCCCGACAGGCCGTAGCCCGCCACCTCGGCGTAGATCTTGGCCCCGCGCGCCTTGGCGTGCTCGTACTCCTCGAGCACCAGGACGCCCGCGCCCTCGCCCATGACGAAGCCGTCGCGGTCCTTGTCGTAGGGACGGCTGGCCTTGGTGGGATGCTCGTTGAACGCCGTGTTCATGGCGCGGCAGGCCACGAAGCCGGCGATGCCCACCGGGCAGATGGCCGCTTCGGCCCCGCCGCAGATCATCACGTCGGCGTCGCCGTACTTGATGAGCCGCGCGGCGTCGCCGATGGCGTGTGCGCCGGTGGCGCAGGCCGTCACCACCGAGTGGTTCGGGCCCTTGAAGCCGTAGCGGATCGAGACCTGGCCGGAGGCGAGGTTGATCAGGGCGGAAGGGATGAAGAACGGGCTGACCCGGCGGGGGCCCTTCTCGTGCATCTCGATCGAGGTCTGCTCGATGGTGGCCAGGCCGCCGATGCCCGAGCCGATCATCACGCCCGTGCGCTCGCGGCTCTCCTCGTCCTCCGGCGTCCAGCCGGCGTCACGCACCGCCTCGTCGGCGGCGGCGATGGCGTAGAGGATGAAGTCGTCGACGCGCCGGCGGTCCTTGGCCGACATGGTCTGGTCGGGATCGAACGAGCCGGGGACCTCGGGGCCGCCGCCGCCGCGGCCGTCAGCGCGCGGGACCTCGCAGGCGATCTCGCAGCCGAAGCCGGTGGGGTCGAAGGTGGTGATGCGGCCCGCGCCGGACACGCCGGCGAGGATCTGCTTCCAGGTGAGCTCGGTCCCCTGGCCCAGGGGCGTCAGGAGACCGATTCCCGTGACGACGACTCGACGCATGGACGCTCCTCAAACGAAGACCGCCGCGGCCGGGTTTTCCGGACAGCGCGGCGGCCAAAATTCTACAGCCGAATCAGTTCCTTAGGAACCGAGGCGCTCCTGGATGAACTTCACGGCGTCGCCGACCGTCTGGATGTGCTCGGCCGCGTCGTCCGGGATCTCGATGTCGAATTCTTCTTCGAACGCCATCACCAGCTCGACGTTGTCGAGGCTGTCGGCGCCCAGGTCGTCGATGAAGGAGGCCTTCTCGGTGACCTTCTCCGGATCGGCGTCCAGGTGTTCGATAACAATCTTGCGGACGCGTTCAAGGACGTCGGACATCAGGTCGATCCCTCTAAAAGTTCAGGCTCTGCATCGACGACGCGGCGGGTGAAGTCAACCGTGCGGATCGGTGCAATTTTGAAGTCGGTGGCGCGTTAGCATGTTCCTCGGAGGCAGGCGAGCCCCGAGGCGCGGACTAGATCATCGCCATGCCGCCGTTGACGTGCAGGGTCTGCCCGGTGACGTAGCCCGCCTCCTCGCTGGCGAGGTAGACGCAGGCGCTGGCCACGTCGCGGCCCTGGCCCAGCTTGCCGGACGGAATCGTCGACACGATCTGGGCCTTCTGCTGGTCGTTCAGCGCGTCGGTCATGGGGCTCTCGATGAACCCCGGCGCGACGCAGTTCACGGTGATGCCGCGCGAGGCGACTTCCTGCGCCAGGCTCTTGGAGAAGCCGATCATGCCGGCCTTCGAGGCGGCGTAGTTGGCCTGGCCCGGATTGCCCATCACGCCGACCACCGAGGTGATGCCGATGATGCGGCCGTAGCGGCGGCGCATCATGCCCTTGGTGGCCGCCCGGGAGAGCCGGAAATAGCTCTCCAGGTTGACCTTGATGACGGTCTCCCAGTCCTCGTCCTTCATCCGCAGGAGCAGGCCGTCCTTGGTGATGCCGGCGTTGGCCACGAGGATGTCCAGCGGCTGGCCCGCCGCGGCCTCGGCCGCGTCAACCAGCCCGTCCACCGCCGCGGGGTCGGAGAGATTCGCCGCGACCGCCGAGGTGCGTTCGCCGAGCTCGGCGGCGAGCTCCTGAAGCACCGCCTCGCGGGTGCCGGAGAGGACGACATGGGCGCCCTGCTCGTGGAGGGCGCGGGCGATCGCCGCGCCGATGCCGCCGGTGGCGCCGGTGACCAGGGCCGTCTTGCCGGAGAGGTCGAACATGGGCGCTCCTTATAGAGTCTGACCTGAAGGGGCTCGCTTAGAGCGATTGGGCGAAGGCTTCGAGATCGGCCGGGGTGTTCAGCGGCACGGCCTCGGCCTCCGGGGCGATGCGCTTGGCCATGCCGGACAGCACCTTGCCGGCGCCGGCCTCGGCGAAGCGGGTGACCCCGCCCTCCCCGGCCAGCCACAGCATGCTCTCGCGCCAGCGGACCCGGCCGGTCACCTGCTCCACGAGCAGGCCGCGGATGATCTCCGGATCATTGGTCGGACGCGCGGTGACGTTGGCCACCACCGGCGCGCGCGGGGCGAGGATCGTGGCCGCCGCCAGCGCCGCGGCCATCTCGTCCGCGGCCGGCTGCATGAGCGGGCAGTGGAAGGGCGCCGAGACGTTCAGCGGGATGGCCCGCGCGCCCAGTTCCTTGGCCTTCTCGATGGCCGCGTCGACCGCGGCCTTGGCGCCGGAGATCACCACGTTGCCCTGGTTGTTGTCGTTGGCGACGACGCAGACGCCGTGCAGCGAGCCCGCTGCGGCGGCCTCCTCGGCCAGGGTCACGTCGGTCTTCGGACCGATCAGGGAGGCCATGGCCCCCTCGCCCACCGGCACGGCGCGTTGCATGGCCTGGCCGCGAAGCTTCAGCAGGCGCGCGGTGTCGGCGAGGCTGATCGCGCCGGCGGCCGCCAGGGCCGAATATTCGCCGAGGCTGTGGCCGGCGACGAAGGCGGCCTTGTCGATGCCGACGCCGAACTCCTTCTCCAGGGTGCGGGTGACCGCCAGGCTGACCGCCATCAGCGCCGGCTGGGCGTTCTCGGTCAGGGTCAGCTGGTCGTCCGGCCCCTCGCGCATCAGCTTGAAGAGGCCCTGGCCAAGCGCGTCGTCCACTTCCTGGAACACCTCGCGGGCCGCGGCGAACGCCTCGGCGAGATCGACGCCCATGCCGACGGCCTGGCTACCCTGGCCGGGGAAGATGAAGGCGAGGCTCATTGGGGCCGCTCCGTCTTTCAGAATCCGAGCGGCGAGGGTTAGGGGATATGACTATGCTCGGCAAGCAGAGCGCGGACCGCGACGGCGGACACTGGTTCGGCCATCCGTCCGCGCTCCAACAGGGATAATGACGACCGCGCAAGGCGCGGCGCTTCGGGGAGGATGCTCATGCGCGCGGTGATCCGGCGGAACAAGCAGCTCGTTTGCGACGAGATCGCCGAACTGGAGCCGGCCGAGGGCCAGGTGCTGGTCAGGACCCTCGCCTGCGGCATCTGCGGCTCGGACCTCCACGCCCTCCATCACATGGAGCACATGATCGACCTGTCGCGCCGCGCGGGCGGCATGACCGACGGCTTCGACCCCGCCGCCGACACCGTCTTCGGTCACGAGTTCTGCGCCGAGGTCCTCGATTTCGGCCCCGGCACGTCGCGGATCCTGAAGCCTGGCGCGCGCGTCGTCAGCGTGCCCGTCACCATGACCGCGGGCGGCGTCGAGGCCCTGGGCTTCTCCAACCGCCTGCCTGGCGGCTTCGCCGAGCGCATGCTGCTCACGGAGGCCATGCTGCTCGAGGTGCCGAACGGACTGCCCACCGACCAGGCAGCCATGACCGAGCCGTTCGCCGTCGGCGCGCACGCCGTGGCCAAGGCCAAGCTGGAAGCCGATTCGGTGGCCCTGGTGGTCGGCTGCGGCCCGGTGGGCCTGGCGGTCATCGCGGGGCTGAAGGCCAAGGGCCACGGCCCGGTGATCGCCGCCGACTACTCTCCCCGCCGCCGCGCCGCCGCCGAGCGGCTGGGGGCCGACATCGTCATCGACCCCGCCCAGGAGAGCCCGCACGAGCGCTGGGAGGGGCTTGGCGTTCCCAAGGCGCGGGCGGCCCAGAGCATGATGCGGATGATGGGCGGCCGCTTCGGCCAGCCGGTGATCTTCGAATGCGTCGGCGCGCCGGGCGTGCTCCAGGGGCTGATCGAGGCCGCGCCGGCCGGGGCGCAGATCGTCGTCGCCGGGGTCTGCATGGAGACCGACAAGATCGAGCCCTCCATCGCCATCACCAAGGAAGTCGAGCTGACCTTCGTCTTCGGATACACGCCCGAAGAGTTCGCCCAGACCCTGCATCATCTTGCGGAAGGGGTGATCGACGTCTCGGGCCTGGTCACGGGCGAAGTGGGACTGAACGGCGTGGCCGGAGCCTTCCAGGCCCTGGGCGACCCCGAAGCCCACGTCAAGATCCTGGTCCGCCCGGACCTCTGATCCCTTCCGGAACCCGATTTTCTAAAAAATCCCCATTTCGGGTAACAGGCCCGGGCTGTTCGCCTGGGCTATGTGGCGCCGCAGCAATACCGCCCCTTCGGTAGTTGTGCCGTTTTGACACGCGCGCCCAACTATTCCGCCCCACTCTGGGTCGCCCGGCACAGCTTCAGCATGGAAATAGCAGCGCTTTCCCTGGGGAAGCGTGGCCGTCGCCCTCTCGAATATAGAGGCGTGACCTGTTGGCACGACCCCTGCAGCAAGGACGGCGAACGTAACGTCTTGAGGACAACCTGATCAGACGAGCCCGGCTGCACTAGCGCACGACCAAGTGTTTCGCAGGTCCTGGACTATAGTTACCCTCTGCTAACCTTCTTGACAGTGGGATACCGTGGTTTTACAGGCCCGCCACAACCAAAGGTCAAAAGTGGACTAGTGCAACCAGAAGTTTCCCGCGTGGTGCTCACACCCATCCCGGGATTTCTGCTCTCTTTCAGCACGTCCGCAGAGACCGAAACTTACTAGTGATCAGTAACTCCAACTTCCACCGGCCCTGGGGGCAAACATGAACACTTCTCGCAAGCTTCTCCTCGCGGGCGCTGCCGCGATCTCGACGACTGCGGTGGCCCACTCGGCCTTTGCGCAGGCTTCGGCCACGGCCTCGGCCTCGGCCTCGGTGACGGTCATCCAGCCGATCACCGTGACCAAGACCGCGGACCTCGCCTTCGGCCGCGTGATCCGCCCGTCCACCGGCACGACCACCTACACCGTGGCCGCCGCCGACGGCGCGCCCACCACCAGCGGCGGCGACGGCATCTTCACCAGCGGCAACGGCAGCCCGACCCGCGCGGTCTTCACCGTGCACGGCGAAGGCGGCCAGGCGTTCAACATCACGACCCCCGCCAGCGCCACCGCCGGCGACGTGACCGTCACGCTCACCGCCACCGACTCCACCGGCGCCCTCGACGGCTCGCTCGGCAACACCGGCACGGCGACCTTCGGCGTGGGTGGCTCGATCACCCTGACCAACGCGTCGACGACCGGCACCAAGTCGGGCAACTTCACCGTCACGGTCGCCTATCAGTAAGTGAACCGCGCGGAGCCGGGCGCCTCTCCACAGGCGTTCAGCTCCGCGCAATCTTTCCTGGGTCAACTGGCAAGCGATGAAGAGATCCCTTCTTCTTGCTGTCGCGGCGGTCGGCGCTTTCGCCGGTTGTGCGCAGGCGCTCGCCGCAGTGACCGCCCAGGGCGCGATCAGCCTTTCGGTCGATCAGCGCGCCGGCATTGACATCATCAGCCCCCTGGTGCTGCCGACGGTCTCGACCACCGCAGTGGTCCCGGTCAGCCGGCTGACGACGGTCAATTCCCCGAGTGTTTCCGGCAACGGTGTCGCCGCCACGGCGGTGAGCTCAACCGGCGCGAGCGGTCCCTCGCTCGGCAATGCCACGTTAACCATTTACGGCCAGTCTGGCGACGCAGTGTCGATGGCCGTGCCTGAGACGTTCAAGGTCATCCGCACTGGGGGGACAGAGACCTTGACCGTGAAGACCAACACCAATTCTGAATATGATCTTGCCGGGAACGGGGTTGTTCTTGGCGGCGGGCTCAATGCCGACACCATGAGCGTCAACGTCGGCGGCAAGCTGGCGATGGCCTCCGCCGACCAGGCAGTCCCCGGTCCCTACGAGGGCCTGCTCGTTGTCGTGGTTCAATACAATTGAACCGGCCAGCCCTCACTGCAGCCGCCGCGCTGGCGATCGCGGCCGCGGCGCTTAACGCCCAGGCGCAGCCTGCGGCCCCGCAGCCTGCCGTCACCTCGGTCGGCGCCAACCTGAATATCTCGCCCAAGCGCGTCACGTTCGACAAGAACCGGCGCGCCGCCAGCGTCTACATCTACAACCAGGGCAACGCCCCGGCGACGTTCGACATCGCGCTGGTCGACCGCGTGATGCTGCCGGACGGGCAGATCATGGCCGCGTCGGACGCCGAGGCGAAGCCGGAGGCCAAGGCCATCGCGGCGCAGCTGAAGTCCGCCAAGGACGTCCTGCTGCTGTCGCCGCGGCGCGCGACGCTCGCGCCCGGCCAGGGGCAGACCATCCGCCTGCGCGTCGCCAGCGTGCCGGAAGGCGCGACCGGCGAGTATCGCAGCCATCTCACCGTCACCACCATTCCGCCGCCCACCGCCGGTCTCTCGGCGGAGGCCGCCGCGGCTGGCGGGCCGAACGAGATCTCGTTCCAGATCAACTCGGTGTTCGGGATCAGCATCCCCGCCATCGTGCGCTTCAGCGAACCCGACGTGCGGGCCGCGATCCAGAACGCGCACGTGGAATACGGCCAGCTCTCCAGCGACGGCGGCAAGACCTCCAAGCGGACCGCGTTCGCGGTGTTCGACCTGGCTCGGCTGGGGACCAACTCGCTGTTCGGCAACGTGGAGGTGCGGGTCCGCGGCCAGAAGGACCCGATCGGGTTCGTCCGCGGCATCGGCGTCTATCCCGAGATCGCCAAGCGGAGCGTTCGGATTCCCCTCTCCCGGGATCCGGGCAACGGCGAGAAGCTGGAGATAACCTTCACAGACGACGATACGTCTCCGGGCAAGCTGCTTGCGAAATTGGACCAGTAGCCGTTTCGCACTCAGCACCGGCCTAACGCTTTCTCTGGTCCTACCCGCCTCCGCCGCTGCCGCGACGGTCGCCTCGCCTAGCCCGCCGCGCGCCTGCGCAGACGCCGCCAAGCCCTGCGCTGCGCCCGCAGCCAACCCTTTGGAGGCCGCCGGGAAGATCGATCCCGACGGCCTCCTGCTGTTTTCGGTGGAGCTCGACAAGCTCACCCTCACCGAGGGCCTCGCCGCCTATGGCGACGCCGCCGACCCGCTGATCCCGTTCGGCGAACTCACCCGCCTGCTCGAATATGACGTCGAGGTGATGCCCACCGAGCGCCGCATCGTCGGCCGGCTGGGCGAGGCGCGCACCTCCCTGGTGGTCGATCTGGCCACGGGCACCGCCAGGGTCGGCGCGCGGGTCGTCGACCTGACGCCCGCCGACGTGGCAGTCACGCCGACCGACATCTATCTGCGCGCCTCGGCGGTGCAGCGCCTGTTGCCGATCAAGCTGCAGGTGAACAGCTCCGAACTGGCGATGGTGATCCAGCCGGAAGCGCTGTTGCCGGTGCAGTCGCGCCTCCAGCGCCTGTCGCGCGACCGCCAGAACACCGGCGGCCCCCGCTTCCAGGAGGAGATCCTCAAGGTCCCCTCCCCTTACCGCGCCTTCAGCATGCCCAGCTTCGACGTCTCGGCGAGCGCCGGCGTCAGCTCAGGCTCCGCCAGCCAGGGCCCCAAGCTGCCGCTGCGCTACGACATCCGGGCGGGCGCGGACCTCTTCTATTCCGGCCTGGAGGCCTACGTCGGTTCCGACGAGCAGGGCGTTCCCTCCGTCGCCCGCCTGCTCCTCGAGCGCCGGTCCCTCGAGGGCCATCTGCTGGGCCCGCTGCACGCCCGCGTGGTCAGCGTCGGCGACGTCTTCACGCCCAGCCTGGCCATCGGGCCGCGCAGCCTGGGCGGCCGCGGCGTGTCCTTCTCGACCGCGCCGCTCGACCAGACCAACATCTTCAACCGCATCGACCTGCGCGGCGAACTGCCGATCGGCTACGACGTCGAACTCTACATCAACGACGTGCTGCAAGGCGGCCAGAACACCCCCAACAAGGGCCGCTACGAGTTCCTGAACGTGCCGCTCTCGCGCGGGGTGAACGTCGTCCGCATCGTCACCTACGGCCCGCACGGCGAACGCAGTGAGACCACCCGCATCATCAATGTCGGCGGCGGCCAGCTGAAGCGCGGCGAGGCGACCTTCGAGTTCGGGGCCGTCCAGCAGGAGAAGGCGCTCATCGACCTCGCCAACGACGGGTCGACGGACTTCATCAGCCGCGGCTCGGGCGGCCTGCGCGTCGTGGGCGCTCTCAACTACGGCCTGACGGAACTGATCACCGTCTCGGCCGGCGCCGCCCTGACGCCGGTCACCCGCAGCTCCTCGCGCGGCGAACTCACCCTCGGCGCGCGCACCTCGCTCTTCGGCTTCCTCACCCAGCTCGACCTCGGCGCCGACAGCACCGGCGGCACGGCGGAATCCCTCGGCATGGCGGGCCAGCTGTTCGGCGTGTCCACCGTGCTGCGCTACGTGCAGCTGCAGAACGGCTTCCTCGACGAGAACGGCCCCGGCGCGGACTTCACCCGGCCCCTGACCAGCCGCGGGGAGATCAGCTTCGACGGCAACGCCCAGCTGTTCCACGCCGTCGTCCCGCTCTCGTTCCGGGCGGCGCGCACCACCTATGCCGACGGCGGCGTCGAGCTCAGCGGCTCGGCCCGCGGCTCGGCGACCGTCGCCGCCGCCCTGCTGTCCGGGGGTTTCGAGTACACCCACGCCTACGGCGGCAGGAGCTCCACCGAGGAGCGGCTGACCGGCTTCTTCGCCGCCTCCACCTTTCGCAGCTTCACCTGGCAACTGCGCGGCACGGTCGACTACGACATCCTGCCGGACCTGCGCCCGCGGGCGCTGGCGATCACCGTAGACCGCGACATCTCCGACCGGGCCAGCCTGCGGTTCGGGGTCGGCGAGAGCCTCGAGAGCCTCGACCAGTTCAACCTCACGGCCGCCGCCACCGTTCGCACGCGAGTCGGCGACCTCGCCCTCGCCGCCGATTACAACAATGGCGACCAGAGCTGGCGGCTGGGCGCCCAGGTCAATTTCGGCCTGGCTTACGATCAGGACGCGAAGCGCTACGCCCTCACCCGCAGCGGTCCCGGCACCGGCGGCACGGTCGCCTTCCACGCGTTCTACGACAACAATGGCAATGGCCGCTGGGACCCGGGCGAGCCGGGCGTTCCCAACGTGACGGTCGAGGGCGGCATCCAGCGCGTTGTCACCGGTCCCGATGGGCGGGCCCTGGTCACCGGCCTCGGCTCCAGCCCGACCGCCCGCCTCAACGTCGATCTCGATCGCATGGACAATCCGTCGGTCAAGTCGCCGCCGCGCATCATCCAGATCTCGCCCCGCGCCGGCCAGGTCTTGCAGATCGACTATCCGATGCAGAACACCTCGGAGGTGCTCGTGCGCATCCTCCTGAGCCGGCCGGACGGCACGAAGGTCGGGCTGTCCGGCGTGCGTGTGAAGCTGGTGAACGCCGAAGGCCATGTGGCCGAGGCCAAGACCGAGTTCGACGGATCGGCCAATTTCGAGGAGCTCGTGGCCGGGGTCTACCAGCTCCAGCTCGATCCGGAGCAGGCGCAGCGCCTGCGCATGCATCTCGTCTCGCCCATCACGGTAACGATCAAGGGCGATGGCGGCTTTACCCCGGACGCTTCAGCAGAAGTGAAGTTCGATCCCCGGCCTCAGGATCCAACACAGGGTTAACCTGTAGTGGATTAGATACTCGTTTTTGGATAGACGGGGATTCCGGGACTGGATTGGCTTCGAATGCGCGCACTATCAACGGCATCACAACTATCACTTGTTGGTTGGATATTGCTCGTATTCGTATTTGTTTCGTCGCCGGTGCGCGCCGAGACCCTTACGGTGAGCCTGTCATCCACCGCGCCCAACATCGGCAAGGTCGCCTCAGGCACGAGCACGACAAACTTCACCGTCGCGTCCGGATCGGGTGCGGTCAGCATCGGCTCGGGCGGCGCCCAGTTCGTGCCCTACGGCGCCACACGCACCGCTCTGACGACGATCACGATCAACTGCTCGGGCGGCAACAAGTGTAAGAACAACAACATCAACATCAGCATCAACGCCGGTTCGGCGACCGGCCGCGCGTCGGGTATCACCGCGCTCAGCGCCGACTTCAGCGGCTCGTCGACCGCGCGCCTGACCAGCGGCGCGACCAGCGCCTCCAGCAGCTCCGGCGCGCTCAGCTTCACGATCAAGCCGGTGGCGACCGGCACCAGCGGCTCGGCCAGCTTCACGGTCGGCATGACCATCCCCATCCTGCCGAGCGGCACGGTGGGCCTGGCGACCGCCGCCTACACGATCACCGCCAGCGGCACGGGCTACACCACCGGCAGCGGCAGCGCCGCGGGACGGGCGACCGTCGAGGACCCGCTGTCGATGAGCAAGAACAGCGACCTGTCCTTCGGCCGCCTGGTGCTGCTCACCGGCCAGAGCGGGGCTGCCACCTGGGCGGCGGCGGACCAGAGCTGGACCGTGACGGGCGCCACGGCCATGGGCTCGCGCGCCATCGGCAAGTTCACGGTCACCGGCACGGCGAGCCAGGCGATCAACTTCAGCGTGCCGTCCAGCATCACCATGACCAACGGCCACGGCGACACCCTGCCGATCACCGTCTCGACCACAGCTCAGGGCACCCAGCTCATAGGAACGAACGGCCAGTTCATCTTCTATGTGGGAGGGCAGATCAGCTACAGCAGCTCAACCCCCACGGGAGCCTACACGGCGACTTTCACCGTCAGCGCGAACTACCAGTGACGAGGCCAGCGTTGCTTGGCCGCCCGGTTGCATAAACTCGTGCAGTAGTAGAGCAAGCTGTGCTATTGCGGCACACTTTTCGGGACGACGGCGAGCCATGCCCCTGACTTCTGATCATCCGCCGATCGGCGTCGCGGACAGCCTGACGCTGTCGGCGAACGACGCTGCGACGCTGAGCACCGGCCTCGGCCCGGACGGCGTGATGATCGACATCCTGGCCAACGACACCGACCCGGACGCCGGGGACGCGGCGCACTTCTGGCTGTTCGACTGGTCGCAGCCCGTGGACGCATCGGGCAATCCGATCGGAACCCTGGCGATCACCGCGACCGCGGACGGCCGCCAGGCCCTCAGTTTCTTCTCCGACGACGCCGCGCTGCAGGTCGGGACCCACACGGTCACCTTCAGCTATCGCGTCGCCGACCAATGGGCGAGCCAGGGCGACGCCTCGACCTGGCCCTATTCGGTCAGCCAGCAGACCACGGTCACCCTGACCATAAGCGGCAACTCCATTCCCGGCGAGACGCTCTGCGGCACGAACCACAACCAGACGCTCACCGGCGGCGGCGGCAACGACGCCCTGATCGGCGGCAACGGACGCGACACCCTGATCGGCGGCGCCGGCGCGGACACCCTGGTCGGCGGCAACGGCAAGGACCTGCTGCAGGGTGGCGACGGCAACGACCGCATCTATGGCGGCGTGCACGACCTCGGCGTCTGCCATTGCCACGATGATAACGACGACGATCATCACGGCGAGCACGGCCTGGGCGCCATCGCCAACGCCATCAAGAGCTTCATCGAGGACATCAGCGACGGCGCGCCGGACACCATCAATGGCGGCGCCGGCGACGACACGCTTTCCGGCGGCGTCGGCCCGGACAAATTCGTCTTCGACTACGGCTTCGGCCACGACGAGATCACCGACTTCCGGCCGTGGATCGACACCATCGCGGTGGACCACAACATGTGGGGCAGCTTCGCCGATCTGAAGGCGCACGCCGTGCAGGTGGACCATAGCGTGGTGATCACCAGCGACTTCGGCGGCTACACGCTCACCCTCGACGGGATCTCGCTGAGAGATCTCCGCTCGCACGATTTCCTGTTCACCTGAGGCCCGGGACGGACTCATGCCCCTGACTTCCGATCATCCGCCCGTCGGCGTGGCCGACAGCTTCACCTTCACGGCGGACGCCGCGGCGCAGCTCAGCACCGGCCTCGGCCCCGACGGCCAGCTGATCGACATCCTGGCCAACGACACCGATCCCGATCTGGGTGACGCGGCCCACTTCTGGCTGCTCGACTGGACCCAGCCGGTGGACGAGACGGGCGCCGCGATCGGCAACCTGTCCATCACCGCCACCGACGACGGCCGCCAGGCGCTGTCGTTCTTCTCGGACAACCCCGACCTGCAGGTCGGGACCCACACCATCACCTTCGCCTATCGCGTGGCCGACCAGTGGGCGAGCCAGGGCGACAGCAGCACCTGGCCCTACTCGGTCAGTCAGTGGACCACGGTGACGATCACCGTGACCGGCAACGCCACGCCCGGCGAAACGATCTGCGGCGGCAACCACCCGCAGGTGATCACCGGCGGCGCAGGCAACGACAACCTGTGCGGCGGCAACTCCGGCGACACCCTGATCGGCGCTGCGGGCGCCGACACGGTCTCGGGCGAGAACGGCAAGGATTCGCTCTCCGGCGGCGCCGGCAACGACAATCTCTTCGGCGGAAACGGCGCGGACACCCTTAACGGCGGACTCGGCGACGACACCCTGTCCGGCGGCAACGGTCCGGACGTGTTCGTGTTCGACGCCGGATTCGGCCACGACAAGATCACCGATTTCGACACCCGCACCGACACCATCTCGGTGGACCACAACATGTGGGGCGTCTGGGAAAGCGTGCAGTCGCACGCCGTTCAGGCCGGATCTGACGTGGTTCTGACCTCGCTGGACGGGCTCAATACCCTCACCCTGGTGGGGGTCAGCCTCAAGAGCCTCAGCGCCAGCGACTTCCTCTTCACCTGACACCGCCGAACGGCGGTTGACGGAGCGGCGCCGCGAACGTCTAGTCCTCCCCGGATCGGGACCTGGGAGGTCATCATGAAAGCTGTCGCCACGCCTGTCGCAGCCTTGGCCGCACTCATCGCCGCGGTCGCCACGCCGGCGCTCGCCGAACTCAAGCCGGGGGCCAAGGCGCCCGACTTCACCGCCCAGGCCTACCTCGCCGGCCAGCCCTTCACCTTCAAGCTGGCGGACGCGGTCAAGAAGGGCCCGGTGGTGGTCTATTTCTTCCCCGCCGCCCACACCTCGGGCTGCAACATGGAAGCCCACCTGTTCTCGGAGGCCATCGACCAGTTCAAGGCCCAGAAGGCCACGGTGATCGGCGTCACCGCCGGCAAGATCAGCGAGCTCGCCGAGTTCTCGAAGGAGACCGAGCACTGCGGGGGCAAGTTCCCCGTCGCCGCCGACCCCGGCGCGGTCATCGCCAAGCAGTACGACGCCGTGCTGTCGATGAAGCCCGACTGGTCCAGCCGGACCTCCTATGTGATCGGCCGCGACGGCAAGGTCGCCTTCGCCTACGACAACCTCAACCCCAACGACCACGTCGCCCAGACGCTGGGGGCGGTGAAGAGTCTCAACGCCAAGAAGTAGGGCCACGGGCCTGGGGGACAGCCGCGGGCGGTCGAGGGGGTGAAAACCCTTGCCCTGACAGCGCTTTTCCCCTATTTGCCCGCCTCTTCACGGAAGGCGGTCTCACGCGGAGCCTCCAAAGGGCCGGGACGACGTTCCGGTCGCCGCGCCTGAGAGCCATCGTTTCCGGCGGTCCTTCCGCCGCCGGACGCGCCGCCCTCCCAACCGGAAGAAGGAAACTATGGCGCTCTACGAACACGTCGTGATCTCGCGGCAGGATATCTCGCCGCAGCAAGCCGAAGCCCTCAACGACACCCTGAAAGCTCTGATCGAACAAGGCGGCGGCACCGTCGCCAAGATCGAGTACTGGGGTCTTCGCAACCTGACCTACCGGATCAAGAAGAACCGCAAGGGTCACTACTCCCTGCTCGCCATCGACGCCCCGGCCGACGCCGTGAAGGAGATGGAACGCCAGCTGTCGATCAACGAAGACGTCCTGCGGTACCTGACCGTTCGCGTCGAAGAGCTGGACCTCGAGCTGTCCCCCATCCTCGCCCGCCGCGATCGCGACCGCGAACGCCGCGACGACGCTCCGCAATTCTAAGAAAGGGAGGATCTCGCGATGACCGACGAAACCTCCGCCGCGCCGGCTCCCGGCGCTTCCGCCGGCGGCGCCCGCCGTCCGTTCTTCCGCCGCCGCAAGGTGTGCCCGTTCTCCGGCGCCAACGCGCCGAAGATCGACTACAAGGACGTCAAGCTCCTGCAGCGCTACGTTTCCGAGCGCGGCAAGATCGTGCCGTCGCGCATCACCGCGGTGTCCGCCAAGAAGCAGCGTGAGCTGGCCCGCGCCATCAAGCGCGCCCGCTTCCTGGCGCTCCTTCCCTACGTCGTGAAGTAAGGGAGGATCGGACCCATGAAAGTCATTCTGCTCGAACGCGTGGAAGGCTGGGGCGGCCTCGGTGACGTGGTCACCGTCAAGGACGGCTATGCCCGCAACTTCCTCCTGCCGCGCCACAAGGCGCTGCGCGCCAACGCGGCCAACCTCAAGGTCTTCGAAGCCCAGCGCTCCGAGATCGAGGCCCGCAACGCCAAGGCCAAGGACGCCGCCGGCAAGGCTGGCGAGAAGCTCGACGGCAGCTCGTACATCCTGATCCGTCAGGCGGGCGAGAGCGGTCAGCTCTACGGCTCGGTCGCGGGTCGTGACGTCGCCGACGCGGTGAACGCCGAAGGCGGCAAGGTCGAACGCGCCATGGTCGTGCTGGACAAGCCGATCAAGACGCTCGGCCTGCACGAGGTGAAGATCCGTCTGCACCCGGAAGTCACCGTGACGGTCACCCTCAACATCGCCCGCAGCGCGGACGAGGCCGAGCGCCAGGCGCGCGGCGAGAACGTGATCAACGCCCAGTTCGAAGAAGAGCGCCTGGCTGCCGAAGAGGCCGCCGCGGACCTTCTCGAGGGCGGTGCGGGTCAGGCGGCGGCGGAGTTCACCGAAGCCTAACACCGGCGACCGAAAGGTCACACTGACGACACAGATGCGGCGCGGGAGGCCACTCCCGCGCCGTTTTTGTACTGCTGTGGCAGAATTGTCATTTGTAGCGCCGCCGCAGCGGCTTAGCTCAGATTCCCAACGATAGCTCCGTCCCGACGAACGGGACCTGAAGGGGATCTAAGTTCATGAAATCGCGTCTCTTGCTGTTCGCCGCGGCCTCCGCGGCTGCGCTGGTCTCGACCGCGGCCTCCGCCCAGACCAAGCCGGCGAACGACACCGCCGTCGAAGAACTGGTCGTGACCGGCACGCGTGGGGAGGGCCGCACCCGGCTCGAGTCGCTGGCGCCGGTCGACGTCATCAGCCCGACGGCGCTGACGCGCCAGGGCACCACCGAACTCGCCGCCTCGCTGGCGACCCTCGCCCCCTCGCTCGACTTCCCGCGCCCGGCGATCACCGACGGCACGGACTCGATCCGCCCGGCCACCCTGCGCGGCCTCGCTCCCGACCAGACCCTGGTGCTGGTGAACGGCATGCGCCGCCACGCCTCGGCCCTGGTCAACGTCAACGGCTCGATCGGCCGCGGCTCGGCCGCCGTCGACCTCAACGCCATCCCGACCATCTCCCTGGAAAAGGTCGAAGTGCTGCGCGACGGCGCCTCGGCCCAGTACGGCTCGGACGCCATCGCCGGCGTCATCAACCTGCGCCTGCGCGAGGCGCGTTCCGGCGGTTCGGCGACCGCCACCTACGGCGTCTACGACACCAAGGTGGAGACGGCCCGCGATCCGAACGGCCGCACCAAGCACGACGGTCCGACCGAGACCATCGCCGCCTGGCAGGGCCTGCCGCTCGGCAAGGATGGCTTCCTGACGCTGTCCGGCGAATACCGCTTCCGCAACCCGACCAGCCGCGGCGACCTGGATCCGCGCCTCACCCCGCCGCAGATCAGCTCGCGCTACGGCGACCCGCAGGAGAAGGACGTCACCTTCTACGCCAACGCCGGCCTGCCGCTGAACGATGTGTGGAGCGCCTACGGCTTCGCGGGCTACCAGAACCGCAAGACCGACAGCGCGGCCTTCCCGCGGCTCTATAACGACTCCCGCAACACGCCCTCGATCTATCCTCAGGGCTTCCTGCCGCTGATCACCACCGACATCGACGACTACACGGTCGCCGGCGGCGTGAAGGGCGACGTGGGCGGCTACAACGTCAACGCGGGCGTCGTCTACGGCTACGACAAGATCAACTACGGCGTGATCCACTCGCTGAACGCCTCCATGGGCGCCGCCTCCCCGACCAGCTTCGACGCCGGCTCCATGAAGTACGACCAGTGGGTCGCCTCGATCGACGTGACCAAGCCGCTGGACCTCGGGATCGCCAAGCCGGCCACCCTCGCCTTCGGCGCCGAGTACCGCCACGAGGGCTACGCCATCGGGGCCGGCGACGTGCCGTCCTACACCTTCGGCGGCATCACCGGCAAAGCCGCCGGCGCCCAGGGCTTCCCGGGCTTCAAGCCGAGCAACGAGGTCGACAAGAACCGGCACTCCTACGCCGCCTACGTCGACCTGGACGCCCCGGTGACCGAGAAGTTCGACGTCGACGTGGCCGCCCGCTACGAGAACTACTCGGACTTCGGTTCGACCACGAACGGCAAGCTGTCGGCCCGCTACGCCCTCACCGACTCCTTCGCCCTGCGCGGCACCGTGGCCAGCGGCTTCCGCGCGCCCGCCCTGCAGCAGCAGTACTTCACCGCCACCTCGACCAACTTCATCCTGATCAACGGCGTGAACACGCCGGTGGAAGTGGGCACCTTCCCGTCGGTGAGCCCGGTGGCCGCGGCCCTCGGCGGCAAGCCGCTGGAGCCTGAGAAGTCGACGAACTATTCGCTCGGCGCGGTCTTCCATCAGGGTCCGTTCGAGCTGACGGTCGACGCCTACCAGATCAACATCAAGAACCGCATCGTGCTCTCGGAGAACATCCAGGGCTCGCCCACCGGTTCGCCCACGGCCCAGGCGATCTACGCCCTGATCAACCCGCCGGGCTCCGCCGGCCTCGGCGCGGCGCGATTCTTCATCAACGGCGTCGACACCGAGACCAAGGGCCTGGACGTCGTCGGCCGCTACCGCCTGCTGACCGACGACCTCGGCGAATTCGACTTCACCGCCGCGGCGAACTTCAACTCGACCAAGGTCAAGAAGACCCCGAAGACGGCTCAGCTGTCGGCCCTGCCGGTGCCGCCGATCCTCTTCGACCGTGGCAACGTGCTGACCTTCGAACGCGGCACCCCGCGCCAGAAGCACGTGGTCTCCGTCGACTGGTCGCGCGCCGCCTTCGCCGCCACGGCCAAGGCCACCTACTACGGCGACGTCCTGGTGCCGAACAACTCGCCGAGCCTCGACTACCACACCGGCTCGCACACCATCGTCGACCTGGAAGGCCGATACACCCTGCCGATGGGTCCGGTCCTGGCGCTCGGCGTGAACAACGTCTTCGACGAATATCCCAACAAGACGCCGACCATCGTGAATACGACGGGCGCCGTGGGCTTCCCGAGCTTCTCGCCCTTCGGCTTCAACGGCCGCTTCCTCTATGGCCGCGTGACGATCAACTGGTAATCATCCGATCCCGATCGGAATGCGGCGGCGCGGGAGTTCCCTCCCGCGCCGCTTTTTTTCGCCCCTCGGGCGAGGCAAGGCCAAGCTTGTCCACAGGTGATTCGTATCTGTGGACATGTGGCCGCAGGGCCGTATGTCAGCGTGCTTGTCGCGGTGCGCTTGGGCTAACGATACAGCCATGGCGATCATTCCGGCGCTCGACCTGCGTCCCCCTTCCAACGACGTGGACATCCCCCGCGTCCCGGCGAACATCGAGGCCGAGCAGGCCCTGCTGGGCGCCCTGCTGTACGACAATGCGGCGTTCGAGCGCCTGGGCGACAACCTGCAGGGACGGCACTTCTTCGAGCCGTTCCACCAGCGCCTGTTCGAGTCCATCGAGACCCATATCCGCAAGGGCCAGCTGGCCGAGCCGATCCTGCTCGCCGAGCAGTTCGCCCGCGATCCGGCCTTCGAGGAGCTGGGCGGCGTCCGCTACCTCGCCGACCTCGTCGACCGCGCCCCGCCGGCCGCCAACGCCGCCGACTACGCCCGCGCGGTCTATGACCTGGCCCTGCGCCGCGACCTGATCCGCATCGGCGGCGAGATCGCCAACCAGGCGACGCTCGGCGACGCCGAGCTCTCCGCCCGCGACCAGATCGAACAGGCCGAGCAGCAGCTCTACGAACTCGCCGAGACCGGCGGCGTCTCGCAGGGCTTCAAGACCTTCTCGGAGGCGCTGCACGGCGCCGTCACCATGGCCGCCGAGGCGCACAGCCGCGACGGCGGCCTGGCCGGCCTGTCCACCGGGCTGATCGACCTCGATCAGAAGATCGGCGGCCTGCACCCCTCAGACCTGATCATCCTGGCCGCCCGCCCCTCGATGGGTAAGTCGTCGCTGGCTGTGAACATCGGCTTCGACGTGGCCCGGAACTACGCCTGGGAGCCGCAGCCGGACGGCACCAAGAAGACCGTGCGCGGCGGCGTCGTGGCCTTCTTCTCGCTGGAAATGAGCGCCGACCAGCTGGCCATGCGTATGCTGGCCGAGGTGTCGGGCGTGTCGGGCGACCGGCTGCGCAAGGGCGAAATCGACGCCTCGGAGTTCGGCCGCATCCGCGACGCCGCGCTCGAGATCCAGGACGCGCCCTTCTACATCGACGACACCGGCGGCATTACCCTGGCCAAGCTGACCGCCCGGGCGCGCCGCCTGAAGCGGATGGTGGGCCTCGATCTGCTGATCATCGACTACCTGCAGCTCATCACCATGGGTCAGGGCTCGCGCAACGACAACCGCGTGCAGGAGGTCAGCGCCATCACCCAGGGCCTGAAGGCGCTCGCCAAGGAGCTGCAGGTGCCGGTGATCGCGCTGTCGCAGCTCTCGCGCCAGGTGGAGAACCGCGAAGACAAGAAGCCCATGCTCTCCGACCTTCGGGAATCCGGCTCGATCGAGCAGGACGCGGACATGGTCATGTTCATTTACCGCGAGAGCTACTATCTCAGCCGCGCCGAACCCCGCGAAGGCACGGAAGAGCATTTCAAGTGGCAGGAACAGATGGACCAGGTCCGCGGCATGGCCGAGGTGATCATCGGCAAGCAGCGTCACGGTCCGATCGGCACGGTGAAACTCTCGTTCAACGAGGACATCACCAAGTTCGGCAACCTGGCGCACTCCGGCCGCTACGACTCGCACTGAGCCGCCCCGCCCGGCTGATCCCGCATGGCTGAGCCCGCCGCCGCGCGCCTGACGATCGACCTCGACGCCCTGGCCCACAACTTCCACGCCCTCGCCGCCCAGGCGCAAGGCGCGGAGGTGGCGCCGGTGGTGAAGTCCGACGCCTATGGGCTGGGCGCGGCCCAGGTGGCGCGCCGGCTCTGGGCGGAGGGCGCACGCAGCTTCTTCGTGGCCCGGCTGGGCGAGGGCGAGAGCTTGCGGGCCGCGCTCGGGCCCGAGCGGGCGGCTGCGATCTTCGTCCTGGACGGCTTCACGGCCAACGCCGGCCCGCGGCTGGACGCCGCGCGCCTGACGCCCGCGCTCTGCAGCCTGCCGCAGGTCAGCGCGGCCGCCGCCTGGGCCGCACGCTCGGGCCAGCCCCTCTCCGTCGCGCTGCACGTGGACACCGGGATGAATCGCCAGGGCGTGACGCCGGATGAGGCCCGCGCCCTGCTCGCCGGCCAGGCGCTCCGCGGCCTCGACGTGAGCCTGGTGATGAGCCACCTCGGCTCCGCGAGCGCGCCGCAGGATCCGAGGAATTCCGAGCAGTTGCAGCGCTTCCTTGAGGTTCGTTCGGCGTTTGCGGAAGCCAGCGCCAGCCTCTCCGCCTCGGCCGGCATGTTCCTCGATCCGGCCTATCGCTTCGATCTCGTCCGCCCGGGCGTCAGCCTCTATGGCGGCGGTCCGCTGGAGACGCCGGACGCACGGCTGAAGGCCGTCGCCACCCTCTCCGCCCCGGTTCTCGACATCCGCACCATTCCGGCGGGCGAGACCGTCGGCTACGGCGGCAGCGTCCGCCTGACCCGCACCACCCGCGTCGCCGTCGTCGCGGCGGGCTATTCGGACGGCGTCATCCGCGCGGCCAAGGCCGGCGGCTACGCCTGGTTCGGGCGCGCCAGACGGCCGCTGCTGGTGGTCAACATGGACATCCTGGTCATCGACCTCGGCGACGCCGAAGCCCGGGTCGGTGATGCGGTGGAGCTACTCGGGCCCAACGCCCTGCTGGACGATCTCGCCACCGCCGGCGGCACCGTCGCCCACGAAATCCTGGTGCGGCTCGGCCGCCGGGCCGAGCGCATCTATCTCGGCGAGGCCTAGGGCATGAAGCCGGTCACCAGCCGCAGGAAGAGGGCCAGGGCCCCGGTGCAGAGGATCACCACGGCGAAGTAGGTCAGGGCCCGGTCGCCCGGCGCCCGCATCAGCCGCGGCAGGCCGAGAAAGAGGGCGTAGAGGCTGTAGAGCGCGCCCAGGATCGCCATCGGAAACCCGAGCGTCGGATAGAGGGCGAAAACGCCCGCCAGCCACACCGCCGTGCCGGAATAGGCAACCAGCTTCAGCGCCTGGATGCGATCGGTTCGCCCGCCGAACAGGGGACCGAGCGCGCTGATCACCAACGCCAGCAGATAGGCGGTGGCCAGGCTCAGCAGATAATCGATGAGCGCGCCGCCGATCGTCTCCAGTGGCTGGGCCTTCAGGTGAATGCCGGCGATGCTCGGGCCGAAGAGGATGAGGCCAAGGGCGCTGCAGACCGGCCCGATGGCGGCCAGCGGCGCCACATAGCCCAACATGAGGCCGCGCGCGGTGGCCGGCTCGCCTTCCACCTCCGGCCACGTCAGAGCCGGACGCAGCAGCATGCCGCGGACGCGCGTCACGACGCCGCCGCGCTTGGAGAATGGCTCCGCCGCGCTCATCTGAACTCCCAAACAGCCCACACGAAGCCTAGACGACGCCGCGCGCCCGACAAGCCGCGGCCGCTTCCGTCGGTTAGACTTCCCCACGTCACGAATCAGGAGCGTCCCTTGGCCCGCGACGGCGCCGCCTACGTCTGCCAGTCCTGCGGCTCCGTCCAGACCAAGTGGGCGGGCCAGTGCCCGGCCTGCGGCGCCTGGAACACCCTGGTCGAGGAGATCACCGCCCGCCCGCCGGGCGCGCTGGCGCCGGCGCGCACCGGCCGCGGCCGCGGCCTCAACTTCGAGGGCCTGCAGGACGCCACCCCGGCTCCGCCCCGGATCATCACCGGCGTCGACGAGTTCGACCGCGTCTGCGGCGGCGGCGTGGTGCCGGGCTCGGCGATCCTCCTTGGCGGCGATCCTGGGGTCGGCAAGTCCACCCTGCTGATGCAGGTCGCCGGCTCGGCCGCCCTGCGCGGAGCGGCCTGCGCCTACATCTCCGGCGAGGAAGCGGTGGAGCAGGTCCGCTCGCGCGCGCAGCGGATGGGCCTCGCAGCGGCCCCGGTGAAGCTCGCCGCCGAGACCTCGCTGCGCGAGATCCTCGAGGGCCTGAAGAAGGACGCCTTCGAGCTCGTCATCGTCGATTCCA
Organism: Phenylobacterium soli; assembly: GCF_003254475.1. NCBI lineage: Bacteria > Pseudomonadati > Pseudomonadota > Alphaproteobacteria > Caulobacterales > Caulobacteraceae > Phenylobacterium > Phenylobacterium soli. The sequence continues at coordinate 2,408,711 of NZ_QFYQ01000001.1, read as the reverse complement.
TTCAGACCATGTGGAGCGACGCCCACGAGGCGGCGCCCGGTTCGGTCACCCAGGTCCGCGCCGCGGCCGGGGAGCTCGTGCGCCTCGCCAAGAAGAAGGGCGTCGCCATCATCCTCGTCGGCCACGTGACCAAGGAAGGCACGATCGCCGGTCCCCGCGTCATCGAGCACATGGTCGACGCCGTCCTCGCCTTCGAGGGGGAGCGCGGCTACCCGTTCCGCATCCTGCGCGGCGCCAAGAACCGCTTCGGCGCGACCGACGAGATCGGCGTCTTCGAGATGGGCGACGCGGGCCTGGCGGAGGTGAAGAACCCCTCGGCCCTGTTCCTCAACACCGCCGGCGAGCGCGCGGCGGGCGCGGCGGTGTTTGCCGGGGTGGAAGGCTCGCGGCCGGTGCTGGTCGAGTTCCAGGCGCTGGTCGCCCCCTCGGCGTACGGCACCCCCCGGCGCGCGGTGGTCGGCTGGGATTCCGGACGGCTCGCCATGATCCTGGCGGTGCTCGAGACGCGCTGCGGCATCGGGTTCGGCGACCGCGACGTCTACCTCAATGTGGCGGGCGGGCTGCGCATCTCCGAGCCGGCGGCGGACCTCGCGGCGGCGGCGGCGCTCGTTTCGTCGGCCCTCGACCAGGCCCTGCCGCAGGACTGCGTGGTGTTCGGCGAGATCAGCCTGTCGGGCGAGGTGCGCCCGGTGAGCCGCATGGACGCGCGCCTGAAGGAGGCCGCCAAACTCGGCTTCCGCCGCGCCCTGGCGCCCGCCGATCTCGAGGGCGTGGCGGGCATGAGCGTCTCCGGCGCCAGTCGGCTGGCCGACGCCGTCAGGCGCATCGGAGACGGCGAATGGGGCTGACGCCGTGACCCAGTTCGACCTGATCGTCGCGGTCCTGCTGCTGATCTCGGCCGGCGTCGGCTGGCTGCGCGGGGCCGTGCGGGAAGTGGCCGCCATGATCGCCCTGGTGGCGGCGGCCTTCCTGGCGATCTTCGGCCTGCCGAGCACCGCCCCCCTCGCCCGTCACCTGATCCACACCCAGTGGCTGGCGGCCACCGCGGCCCTGATCGGCGTCTTCCTGGTCACCTACGGCCTCCTGCGTCTGATCGGCGCAGGGATTGCGCAGCGCGTCCAGAAGACCCACGTGCTGGGCCTCCTGGACCGGACGCTCGGCCTGGGCATCGGGCTCGTTCGCGGCCTGGTGGTCCTGGGCGGCCTCTACCTGATGTTCAACGCCGCCACGCCGAAGGACCTGCGTCCGCATTGGATCACCGGTTCGGCGACCTGGCCGGTGGCCGAGCACATGGGTGGGCTGATGACCGAGCTGGCCCCCAGGGGTCTGGACCTGGCGGGACGCCTGAAGCCGGCTTTCGAGCGGGCGGTGAAGGACGGCTCGCGTGACAGAAATGCTTCGACCGGTTACGACGCCCGCCAACGCGGCGAGATCGACGATCTTGTGGAGAAGTCCCGATGAACGTGATGCACGAACGATGGTCCAACCCCGTTCGTGATCCCTCCGACAGGGACGCCTGGGACGACACCCCGCGCCTGGAGTGCGGGGTCTTCGGCGTGTTCGACGTGGACGAGGCGGCGGCGCTTACCGCCCTCGGCCTCCACTCCCTGCAGCACCGTGGCCAGGAAGCCTGCGGCATCGCCTCCTTCGACGGCCAGCGCTTCCACACCGAGCGGCACATGGGCCACGTGGGCGACGCCTTCGCCGGCGCGGATCTCGTGGAACGCCTGCCCGGCCGCGCCGCCATCGGCCACACCCGCTACTCCACCGCCGGCGGCTCCTTCATCCGCAACGTCCAGCCGATGTTCGCCGATCTCGACTCCGGCGGCATCGCCCTCGCCCACAACGGCAACCTGACCAATTTCCTGACGCTGCGCGAACAGCTGGTCGCCGACGGCGCCATCTTTCAGTCGACCTCGGACTCCGAGGTGATCCTGCACCTGATCGCGCGCTCGCGGCGGGAGAAGATCGTCGACCGCTTCATCGACGCCCTGTCGAAGATCGAGGGCGGCTACGCCCTGGTCGCGATCTCCAACAAGAAGCTGATCGGCATCCGCGATCCGCTGGGCATCCGCCCGCTCGTCCTCGGCGACCTCGACGGCAAGGCGGTCCTGGCGTCGGAGACCTGCGCCCTCGACATGATCGGCGCGAGCTTCGTGCGCGACGTCGAGAACGGCGAGATGATCGTCATCGATCAGGACGGCGTGCAGTCGCTGAAGCCGTTCCCGGCCAAGCGCGCCCGGCCCTGCATCTTCGAATACGTCTACTTCGCCCGCCCGGACTCGGTGGTGAACGGCAAGTCGGTCTACGAGGTGCGCAAACGCATGGGCCGGCGCCTGGCCCAGGAAACGCCCGCCGAGGTCGACGTCGTCGTGCCGGTGCCCGACAGCGGCGTTCCCGCCGCCCTCGGCTTCGCCCAGGAAGCGGGCCTGCCCTACGAACTCGGCATCATCCGCAACCACTACGTCGGCCGCACCTTCATCCAGCCCACCCAGGGCCAGCGCGAGATGGGCGTGCGCATGAAGCTGTCGCCCAACCGCTCGGTTCTGGCCGGCAAGCGCGTGCTGCTCGTCGACGACTCCATCGTCCGCGGCACCAACTCGATCCGCGTCGTGCGCATGGTGCGCGAGGCGGGCGCCAAGGAAGTGCACCTGCGCTCGGCTTCGCCGCCAATCCAGTGGCCGGACTACTACGGCATCGACATGCCCGATCGCGAGAAGCTGCTCGCCGCCAACCATTCGGTCGAGGAGATCGCCAAGATCCTCAACGTCGATTCCATGGGCTACCTGTCGGTCGAGGGACTCTACTGGGCCATGGAAGCCGGTCCGCGGAACGCCGAGGACCCGCAGTTCACCGACCACTACTTCACCGGCGACTATCCCACCCGCCTGCTCGATCGCGAGATCGCCGAGGGCCGGAACGAGGCGGTGGAGCGCCAGCTCTCCTTCCTGGTCGACGCCTAAGGGGCGGGACAGTCGCGACAAAGCCCGCTAGGAAGCGCGCCATGTCCGCCCCGCTCTCCGACGCGCCGCTCGCCGGCAAGTTCGCCCTCGTCACCGGCGCCAGCCGCGGCATCGGCCGCGAGTGCGCCCTCGCCCTCGCCAAGGCCGGCGCCCACGTGGTCGCCGTCGCCCGCACCCAGGGCGCGCTCGAGGAGCTCGACGACGAGATCCGGCAGGCCAGCGGCCAGTCGGCCACCCTGGTTCCCATGGACATCGCCGAGGGCGACGGCCTCGACCAGCTGGGCCTGGCCATCCACCAGCGCTTCGGACACCTGGACATCCTGGTCCACGCCGCCGCCATCCTCGGGCCCATGACCCCCGTGGCCCACATCGAGCCCAAGCACTGGGATCGCGTGGTGGCCGTGAACCTCACCGCCACCTACCGGCTGATCCGTTCGACCGAGCCGCTGCTGCGCGCCGCGCCTAAGGGCCGGGCGATCGTCTTTTCGACCGGCCGGGTCGCCAGGCCGAAGGCGTTCTGGGGGCCATACGGGGCCACCAAGGCGGGGCTCGAGAACCTGGTCCGCACCTGGGCCGACGAACTCGAACAGACGAACGTCCGCATCGCCCTGGTCGACCCGGGCGCCATGCGCACCAAGATGCGCGCCGAGGCGATGCCCGGCGAGGACCCTGAGACCCTGCCCGACCCGGCCGAGATCGGTCCGATGGTGGTGGAACTCGCCCAGGCCGACCTCGGCCTGCCGAACGTCAACGTCCTCTTTTCGGAGTGGAAGTCCGGGACGCTCGTTTCGGCTTGACCCCCGGCCGCGCCAGCTTGGCCGATCGGCCGCGCGGCGCGCCAGCCTTGGGCTTCGGCTTCGGTTTGCCCGACGCCCTCGGCTTAGCGGAGGCGGCGCGCCCCTCGGCCGGCTTGGCCCGCGACGGACGCTCGGCAGGCGCCCCGTCCTCGCCCTCGGCGTAGGGGTTGCGGTTCGACTTGATCGTCACCCGCAGCGGCACGCCCGGCAGATCGAAACTCTCGCGCAGCGAGTTGATCAGATAGCGCCGATAGCTCTCCGGCAGCTGGTCGGCGCGGCTGGCGAACAGCACGAAGGTCGGCGGCCGCGCCTTGGTCTGGGCCATGTACTTCGGCTTGATCCGTCGGCCGTTCACAGCGGGCGGCGGGTGGCGCTGGATGGCCATCTGCAGCCAGTCGTTCAGGTCGCGCGTCTTCACCTTCGTCGACCAGTCCGAATAGGTCTTGAAGACGGCGGGCATCAGCCGGTCGAGGCCGCGGCCGGTCTCGGCCGACAACGGAATGATCGGCGCGCCCTTGACCTGCGGCAGCTGGCGCTGGGCCTCGTCGATGATCTCGGCGAGGCGCGCCTGCGGGTCGGGCACGAGGTCCCATTTGGCGAGCACGAAGACCAGCGCCCGCCCTTCCCGCTCCACGAGATCGCCGATCTGCAGATCCTGGATCTCGAAGGGATGGGTGGCGTCCATGACGAGGATCACCACCTCGGCGAAGGTGATGGCGCGGATGGTGTCCTGGGTGGAGAGCTTCTCCAGCTTCTCCTGCACCTTGGCCTTGCGGCGCAGGCCGGCGGTGTCCACCAGGCGGACCTTGCGCTCCCCCCACTCCCAATCCACCGGAATGGCGTCGCGGGTGATGCCGGCCTCGGGGCCGGTGAGCAGCCGATCCTCGCCGATCAGGCGGTTGACGAGGGTGGACTTGCCCGCGTTCGGACGCCCGACGATGGCGATGCGCACCGGCTTGTCTGCCTCGTCCTCTTCTTCCGCCTCGTCGGCCTCCGACGAAACCGCAGCGATGGCCGCATAGAGGTCGGCCATGCCCTCCCCGTGCTCGGCGGAGATCGGCACCGGCTCGCCGAGGCCGAGGCTGAAGGCCTCCATGGTCCCGGCGTCGCCCTGTTTGCCCTCGGCCTTGTTGGCCGCCAGCACCACCGGCTTGTCGCGCTTCCTGAGGATCTCGGCGAACACCTCGTCCAGCGGCGTCACGCCCTCGCGGGCGTCGATGACGAACAGGGCGACGTCGCACTCGTCGATGGCCCGCTCGGTCTGGGTGCGCATCCGGGCCTCGAGACTCTCGTCCGAGACGTCCTCGAAGCCGGCGGTGTCGATGAGCTCCAGGTCCAGGTCGCCCAGCCGACCCGTGGCGAAGCGCCGGTCGCGGGTCACGCCCGGCCGGTCGTCCACGATGGCGAGCTTCTTGCCCGCCAGCCGGTTGAACAGCGTGGACTTGCCGACGTTCGGACGCCCGACGATCGCGAGTTTCAGCGCCATGGCGTCCCCGATGCGCGTCCTAGCGGATCGCGATCAGCTGGGCGGTGTCCGTGATCACGTAGACGGTGTCGCCGGCCGCGACCGGACCGATCAGGGTCGGCGCGCCGATGTCGAGGCGCTTTTCCACCGCGCCCGTCTTGGCGTTCAGGGCCACCAGCTCGCCCGTCGTGCCGGCCACCAGGATCCGGTTGTTGGACATCAGCGGGCTCGACCAGACGGGCCGCGTGATCTTCGTGCCGCCGATGCCGAAGAAGCCGCCGCGGCGCTTGGCCACGAAGCCCTCGTTCAGGTCGCGGATCCAGAAGATCTGGCCGGTTTCGCGCGAGGCGCAGATCACCTGGCCCGCCTTGGAGACCACATAGACCACGTCGCCCACGGGCAGCGGCGTGGTGACGCCGACCACCGGCAGGCTCCAGCGCGCCTGGCCGGTGCGCAGGTCGGTGGCCGAGAACACGCCCGAGTGGCTGACGGCATAGACGTCGCCCCGGTAGATCACCGGCCGGCCGGGGATGTCGCGGATCTCGGACAGGGAGCTGGTGCGGCTGGCGCGCGACAGGGCCTCGTCCCACAGGTCGTTGCCGTTGGCGATGCGCAGGGCCACGAGCTCGCCCGAGCCGAAGGAGGCGACCACGGTGTCGCCGGACACCGCCGGGCTCGAGGCGGCGAGGATCCGCGCCGGCTCGGAGAGGGCCTGATAGGTCCAGCCGGACGCGCCGGTGGCCGCATCGAAGGTCAGCAGCGAGTTGTCGAGCGCCACCGCCATCACCCGGCCCTCGGCCACGGTGGGGGCGGCGTGGATCGGCTCGTCGGTCTTGGTCCGCCACAGGAGCTTGCCCGTGGCCGCGTCGACCGCCGCCACGAAGCGGTAGCCTGAGGTCACGTAGAGCTTGCCGTCGGCGAAGGCCACACCGCCGCCGAAGGCCTCGCGGTCGCGGCGGTTGTCGCTCGGGCGCAGGTTGGCCCGCCAGATCTCCGCGCCCGTCCTGGCGTCATGCGCCGAGACGCCCGCCTCGCCGTCCATGGTGTAGACGCGGCCCTGGGCGACCACCGGCGTGGCGGTCACATGGACGGCGCGCGAGGAGCCGATGCCGACGCCGCGGCGCCAGGCGATCGACAGGTTGGCGCCGGCGTCGACGTTCTCGACCGACTGCTCCGGCGTGCCGCCCGGCAGCGGCCACTCGGCCTGGGTGGCGACGGGCGGCAGGGCGAAATCGACGCCCTTCAGGGAATCGGCAGGCGCCAGGACCTCGTCCTGCGGGACGATCGAGATCCGCTGGCCCTCGGAGGCGGTCTCCTTGGGGCCTTCCTTGCCGTGGAACGGGTTCAGGCGGCTCACGGTGGAGCAGCCCGTCGCCCCGACGGCGGCGGACATCAGGAGAGCGAGGAAGAGCGTCTTGCGGCGCGGCGTCATTGCGGGCCCGTGGCTTGCGGTTGCGTCGGAACGGCGGCTTGGCCCGGGCCGACCGGGCCCGGCATGGTCTGGCCAGGAGCCAGCATCACCGGGGGTGGAAGGGCGGCGGCGGCCTTGGCCACCTGCGGAATGGCCTTGGCGGAGCCGGAATCGATCAGGTCCATGGCGGCCTTGGCGCGCTCGCGCGAGGCGTCGGAGGCCTCCAGCGACTGGCTGATCACCACGAACTCGCCGCGGGCGCCGGCGGTGTCCCCGGCCATCAGCTTGGCGAAGCCGAGCGCCTCGCGCGCCTGGACGCGGTAGGGGCGGCCGTCCTTGGTCAGCGGCGTCAAGCGCCCCTCCAGATCCTTCTCCGGAGCGGTGTCCAGCAAGGCGAAGGCGGATTTGAGGCGCGCCACGTCGCCGATGATGTCGTCCGGCGCGGCGGCCGCGGCCTGGTCGAAGTACTTGACCGCCTCGGGGGTGTTCTTGTCAGCCAGGCGCACGCCGCCGATCTGCATCAAGGCCAGCGACTTATAGGCCTTGGACGGCGACTTGGAGACCTCGGTCCACAGCTGCACGGCCTTGTCCTTCTGGCCCTGCTGCAGGGCTTCGAAGGCCTGGGCGTACTGCTCGGACGCCTTGGCGTCCTGCTGGGTCGTGTAGCGGTCCCAGCCCCAGTAGCCGAAGTAGGCGATGAGCAGCACGGCGGCGAGGCCCAGCACCCACGGCAGCGCCTTGATCACAAGCGCCCGGTAGCGGTCGGAGCGAAGCTGCTCCTCGACCTCTTCGAACAGATCGGTCAATCGGGACTCCGGATGGTCTCAAAGGGGCGCGCGGGCCGCAGAGGCCGGGAACCTATAGCGCGCCGCGAACCGTCGCAACGCCCGCGAAGCTCAGCCCGCCTTGGCGAAATAGATCTCGGCCGGACCGGGGAAACGGCGCTCGCGTACATCCTCGGCATAGCGCGCCACCGCCTGGGAGATCTCGTTCCTGAGATCGGCGTAGCGGCGGACGAACTTCGGGGTCCAGTCGAAGAGCCCCAGCATGTCGTCAGTGACCAGGATCTGGCCGTCGCAGCCGGCCGAGGCGCCGATGCCGATGGTCGGGACGGGAACCGCCGCCGTGATGTCGCGCGCCAGCCCTTCGGCGACGCCCTCCACCACGATGGCGAAGGCGCCGGCCTCGGCGGTGGCGTGGGCCTCGTCAAGGATGCGCTGGCGCTCCTCGTTGTGCCGGCCCTTGGCCTTGAAGCCGCCGTCGACCAGCACGGACTGGGGCCGAAGACCCACATGACCCATCACCGGAATGCCGCGCTTGACTAGATAGTCGATGTTCTCGACCACCGCGGGACCGGCCTCGACCTTCACGGCCTGGGCGCCGGTCTCCTTCATGATCCGCGCGGCGTTGTCGTAGGCGGTCTCGGGCGAGCCCTCGTAGGAGCCGAACGGCATGTCGACCACCACCATCGCCCGCCGGGAGCCGCGCATCACCGCCTGGCCGTGCAGGATCATCATCTCGAGGGTGACGCCGACCGTGTTCGGCAGGCCGTGGACCACCATGCCGACGCTGTCGCCAACCAGCAGAAGGTCACAGTGGTCGTCGAGGATGTCCGCGGTGGGCGCGGTGTAGGCGGTCAGGCAGACGATCGGCGTCTTGCCCTTGCGCGCGGCGATGTCCGGCGCGGCGAGGCGCTTGACGGCTTCCTGACGATGCGACGACACGGTTAGAGCTCCTCGATCACCCGGGTCAGGGCGAAGCCCATGGCGACGATCGCCAGGCCCGAGGCGATCCATACCACCATGCCGCCGCCGGCGAACCCCGAGACGAGCTCGGCGCGCGGCGCGAGCTGGGCGACGCCCGCCTGCAGCACGCGCGCGGATTCACCGGCGCTCTCCACCCGCTGGAACAGGTTCGACATGATGAGCTGGCTGGCGCCGATGATCCCGCCGGCCACCCCGGCGGCGCCGATCAGCCAGCGGCGGGCGGTCCAGCCGGTATTGAGCCGCCGCTCGACCGCATGCGCGAAGACGCCCGCGTCGGGCAGCTCCGGGGCGTCGGCGAAAAGGCGCTCGAGACGGCGTTCGAAATCGAGCTCAGCCATTGCCGCGCCTCCCTTCCGAAGCGACGCCATCGCCCGGCGCCAGTCGCGCTCTGAGCTTATCCAGACCACGTTTGACATGGGATTTGACCGTTCCGAGCGGCAGGTTCAAGGCCTCTGCCGCCTCCGCGTGGGAAAGCCCCGCCCCGAAGCACAAGGAGACACAGATCCGTTCCGCCGCCCCGAGGGTCTTGAGGGCCTCGTCGAGGTCGATGGCCGCGTCGGCGTCGCCCCGCGGCGGCGGATCGTCGTCGAGGACTTCGGCGGAAAAGGCGCCCAGCCGGCGCTCCTTCTGCAGCCGGCGCAGGTAGGCGCGCGCGGCGATCCGCTTCACCCACGCGACGAAGGTCCCCTCGCCCCGGAACTCAGAGATCCGCTCGAACGCCGTCAGGAACGCGTCCTGCGCCGTGTCGTCCGCCTCGCTGGCCTGGGCGCCCATCCGGCGCAGCAGGCCTCGCACCGCCGAGCCGTGCCGTCGCACCAGCTCGCCGAAGGCTTTCCGTTCGCCGGTGGCTGCGAGCGCGGAAAGCTCCACGTCGTGCAGGCTGGCGAACCTTAGGTTTGTTGCGCCCGACATGGGCTGCTCCCCCGGCCGACGGCCCCTAGCGGCGCCCGCGGTTGAGGAAGAACATGGCGATGAACGCCAGGCCGATGAAGGCGGGGAAGCAGGCGATCCCGATCAGCGGGAAGGTCGCGTCCGGCTCCTCGAAGCCGAGCGCCAGGCCCATGCCCGCCAGGCCGATGCCGACGCCCAGCCAGACGATGCCGGTGCGCAGGTCGCGCTGGGGCGACGGCGGCGCCTTCACGCCCGAGGAGATGGCGTCCATCACCTCGGTCGGCAGCGGCTGGCCCTTCTCGATGGCGGCCTTGAGGGTATCGGCCATCTTCTGGCGCTCGAGGCTCTTGAAGTACCGCGGCACGATCACGATCGCGGCGATCATGGCGAAGAAAAAGATGGGGACCATGGTCCCGATGACGCCTTCCACTTGCAGGCTCCTTCTCGATGATGGCGGGCGCTATCCGCCCGTTCCTGTGAAGAAAGAGGCGTCAGCTCCGTTCGACGGATGCAAATTCTTCCATGAAATCTTGCTCATGATTCCGGCCGCCGAGAATGGCCAGGGCGGAGAGCGCCAGGGCGGCGGCCACCGCCGCGGGCGCGAGCTGCCCCGAAAGCGCCGTCAGGGCCGGCTGCAGCACCGGCCAGGCGGCCCAGAGGGAAATCGCGCCGACAAGGCTCATGCTTCCCAGGAAGGCGAGGTCCTGCAGGCAGCGGCGACGGGCGAGCTGGGCCATCACCTCGGCCGAGAAGGCCGGGTCGCGGGCCGGCGGCTCGTCGGTGGCGAACAGCGCCTTCAGGCGCTCGTCAGCAGGGTTCATCTTGTACTCCCAACGCTTGCAACAGGCGCGCCCGGCCGCGCGCGACGTGGCTCTTCACCGTGCCTAACGGCAGGCCCAGGGCATCGGCCGCCTCCGCATGGCTGAAATCGGCGGCCAGGCACAGGGCGACGCAGGCGCGCTGGTCGGCCGGCAGGTCGGCCATGGCCCGCTCAAGCGCGATCTTGTCGGCGGGCGCCGCGTCCTGCGCGGATTCCCGGCCCTCTTCCCAGGCGGTGTCCCGCAGGCGATCGCGCGCCGCCGAGCGGCGGACCGTCAGATGCTTGCGATAGGCGATGCCGCAGAACCAGGCGCGGACGCTCGCGCCGGCCTTGAGGCGGTCGATGCGCGGCCAGGCGGCGAGGAAGGTCTCCTGCGCCAGGTCGTCCGCCAGCGCCCAGTCGCCGCAGGCGCGGCGGAGGAAGGCGCGCACCGCCTGCTGGTGTCGGTCGACGAGGCGCGAGAAGGCCTCGCTCGAGCCGGCCTGGGCGGCCGCCACCAGGGCCTCGTCGAGCCCCTCCAACTTCATCGATCGCGGAAGGTGCTCGAGAAGATCGCCCCGAGCAGGTTACCGATGGCGACGAAGGTCAGGATGATCGCCACCAGCCGGAAGGCGTGCTCGGTGCCGGGGATGTCGGCCCAGTCAGAGGCGACCCAGAAGCCCACCGCCACCGCGCCCGTCACGAAGGCCGACCGCCACTGCCAGTAGGGTCCCCAGCGGTAGTAGCGCCGCCAGGCGCGCCGGCCGTACCAGTAGGGCGGCGGCGGATAGGGCGGCGCGCCCCAGCCCGGATCGCCGTTCGGCCCCGGCTGGGCGCCGCGCATCAGCTCTGGCGGCGGCTCCTTGCCCTGGGCGGCGTACTGCTTGATCAGGTCCAGGTGGTCGCGGCTGCGCTTGTAGGCCAGCCAGCGGTCCCAGGCGCCGAAGACGAAGAAGCCGATCGGGAACAGCAGCCACCAGTAGTCGTGGAAGAAGTCGTCGAAATACATGAGCTTTCAAGCTCCGCAGGGTGACGGCGCGGAGCCCCTCCCCGCCCGTCGTCACCCTTAGTCGCCGCCCGGACCCCGACCGGATGCGGCGAACGCCACTATGTGTCGAAATCCGCGCCTTCGCCACGCAGGCGCGCATCGGCCCATTCCACCGCATAGCGGGCGAAGGCCCGCGTCGTCGCCGCTTCGGCCGGATCGGTGGGCGCCCAGGCCTCGGCCATGCCCTTGCGCAGCGCCTGGGCCCGGCCGATCAGCTCGCGCCACCGCCCGTCCAGGTGCGCCATCGCCCAGTCCGTCGCCTCGTGCTTGGAGGTCACGCGGCCGGTCTCCAGCGTGTGCAGGATGCGGCAGAAGAGGCCGACCCAGAACACCTGCCAGGCGGCCATGTGCATGGGCTCAAGGCCGACCGAAAGGCACAGGTCCATGGTCTGGCGCACCTCCGCCCGCAGCATCGCCGGCGTGACCGGGTCGATGATCTCGCGCGGCTCGGGACCGGCGAGGGTCACGCCCCGTTCCCTCAGGCACCAGCGCACGACCTGGGTGTTGTCGTGTTCGGAGCGGACCAGGCGATCCGAACCGTGATCGAGGTACCAGAAGGGATAGGCCCGGGGCGGAGTCCCCGACGTGCCCGGGTCGGCCCAGTCGGCGGCGCGCGGCTCGCCCGGTGGATCGCGCGGCTCGGGAGACCAGCGGCGCAGGATCGCCGCCGGGGCGTAGGAGCCCTCGAGTTGGTTGCGCCAGGCGACCTGCGGCAGCCGGTGGATGCCGGCGTGGAACGCCTGGAAAGCCGGCAGTTCGGAAGGCGTGATGTCCCTGTGCGTCACGATCACGAAATCGCAGTCGCTGTAGCGGTCGGCCCCGCCAACGCCGAAGGAGCCCTGCAGGTAGACGCCCAGGAAGTTGTCGCCGAGCAGGGCACGCGCGCCCTCCACCAGGTGTTCGAGCACGGCGTTGAGGTCGGCGAATAGCGTGCGCCGTAGGGCGCGGGTGCGTTGGGTCATGTTGAGATCCAATCGTCGAAGCATGGGCCCTCGCCCCGCCAGGCGGGTCGGGCTGGGTCAGCGTCGCGGGCGCGGGGCCCGGCGAGCGGTCACTTCAGGCGATTGAAAGCGATCAAGGGTCGCGCCTCCGGATGGGCGCAGGCTAGGCCCGGCGCCCGAACGCCGTCTAGAGGCTGACCTCGCCGCGGAACATGGGCACGCAGGCGCCACCGACGGTGGCGCGGATGCCGTCCGGCGCGCGGCGGGCGCTGAGCCTAAGCCGGCTCGGCCGGCCCATCTCCACCCCCTGGGTCACCTCGAAGCGGGCGCTCTCCTCGCCGGAGAGGCTGAGCAGCAGGCCGGCCAGGGGCGCATTGGCGCTGCCCGTGGCCGGATCCTCCCAGGTGCCGGCCAAGGGCGCGAACATCCGCGCGCGGACCTGATCGCCGGCGCGGCTGTAAATCAGCAGGCTGAGGCGGCCGTTGAACGCCGGATGCGGCGCGATCGCCCGGCGGAAGGCCGGAAGATCCGGAGCGGCGCGCGAGATCGCCTCGGCCGCCACTTCGGCGATGACGAAGGGATTGCCCATCGAGGCCGCCACCGGCGCGTGGGCGGCGGTCGGCACCTCGTTGGGCGCAAGGCCGGCGCAGGCGGCGATCGCCGCCGGATCGAGCTCCGGCCCGAGCGACAGCGGTTGCGGCGCGGCGACGTCGCCGCCCACCACCTGCCCATTGGCGTCGACCGCCATCTCCACGCGCGTCTCGCCGGCGTTGAGGCCCAGCACCACCGGCTCGGCCCCGCCCCGCGTCCGGGCCAGCACGACGGCCGTGCCCAGCGAGGGATGGCCGGCGAAGGGCATCTCGGCGGTGCGGTTGAAGATGCGCACCCGCGCGGTATGCCCCGGCTCCTCCGGCGGCAGGATGAAGGTCGTCTCACTGAGGTTCATCTCGGCGGCCAGCGCCTGCATCTGGGCCGTGTCGAGGCCGCGGGCGTCGGTGAACACCGCCAGCGGATTGCCGCCGAACCGGACGTCGGTGAACACGTCCAGGGTCTCGAACCGATAGGTCGCCATCGCCCGCCTCGCCGCGCTTGGAACGGCGCAGCTTTAACGAGGACTTAGCCAGTTGGCAAAGTGCCGGATCGAAAACCGCTCAGGTCAACCGAAGGCCGCCGCGTATTGCTCGGGCTTGAAGCCCACCAGGAGCTTGCCGTCGGCCTCGAGCACCGGCCGCTTGATCATCGACGGCTGGGCCATCATCAGCGCCACGGCCTTGGCCTCGTCGATGCCCTGCTTGTCCGCATCCGGCAGCTTCTTGAAGGTCGTCCCGGCGCGATTGAGCAGGACTTCCCAGCCGACCCGGCCGGCCCAGCCCTCCAGCGTCGCGCGGTCGATCCCTTGCTTCTTGTAGTCGTGGAAGGCGTAGGCCACCCCGCGGTGGTCGAGCCAGGTCCAGGCCTTCTTCATCGTGTCGCAGTTGCGGATGCCGTAGAGGGTGGCCGTCATCGTCGCCTTCGCCTTTGAGGGGGTGCGACTCCCCCTCTAGCACGTCCCTCGTCTGACGGCGGCCTCAGGCCGCCTTCAGGGCCGCGGCGTCGAACTCCGCCTTCCAGTCCGAGAGCTCGGCGCGATTGTCCTGGTCCCACGGGTGGAAGCCCGGACGATACCAGGCGAAGTAGGTGCGCCAGCCCCGGCGGAAGAGGCCCGGCTTGCCCCACACGTAAGCCTTCACCGCCTTCAGGGCCGCCTCGGGCGAATAGCCGTCGGCCTCAAGCAGGCGCGCGGCGTAGCGGCTGATGTTGCGGGTGAACATCAGGGTGACGATGGCCATGGTCATGCAGCGCCGGCGATAGCGGAAGAACGGCGACCAGCTCTTGGTCACCTCCATGAACACGTCGTAGGCGACCGCCTTGTGCTCGGTCTCCTCCATGGCGTGCCAGCGCCACAGGCGCTCGATGTCCGGCGCGGCGCCCTTGTAGAGGTCCGGATGGGCCATGTGCATCTCGGCCATCATGGCCGTGAAATGCTCGAGGGCGATGGTGGAGAGGAGCATGGCCATCGGGCCGCGCTCACGGGCCGCGGCGGTCCGCTGGCGCACCTGCGCCTCGATCTCCGCCACCGGGTAACGGTCGCGGTCGATGAGCTGGTTGAGCACGTGGTGCTCGCGCGAGTGGATCGCCTCCTGGGCGATGAAGCCCTTCACGTCGTCCAGCAGCTTGCCGTTCAGCTGCGGCCGGTAGTGGCGCACCGCGTCCATGAACAGCCGCTCGCCGTCCGGGAAGGTCAGCGACAGCGCGTTGAACACCGCCGTGCCGACCGGGTCACCGCCCAGCCAGTGACCCTGGCGAGCGCTCTCGAGGTCGAAGCGGATGTCGCGCGGGAGGACGTCGACGTCAGCCGGCGTGGTCTTGGCGGTCATGGTGCGGTCCGGAGATGCGGGATGGAGCGATGCGGGATACGAAGGGCCGTTCCCGATGGGCAGCAAAGTGCCACTACCGACAAAAATGTCAATAGCGCCACCCGACAGGCGGCCCCGCGCCCGCCGTTCGCCCGAAGCCGCCCGCGAGAACATCCTCGCGGCGGCCGAATCCCTGCTGCTCGAAAAGGGCCCCCAGGCGCTGAAGCTGACCGACGTGGCGGCCCGGGCGGGCATCGCCCACGCCACGGTGCTGCACCACTTCGGCTCGATCGGCGACGTCCAGACCGCCCTCATGGAGCGGATGATCCGCCAGCTCGTCGTCCAGATCCTCGAAGGCGAACCGGCCGCCGAGCCCGGCGGCCCGGAAACCAGCGCCCAGGCCCTGTTCGACGCCTTCGAGAGCCGCGGCGCCGCCCGCCTGGCCGCCTGGCTGGAACTGACCGGCGAAGCGCGCCGCCTGACCATGGTCCGCGAGGCAGTGCAGGAGGTGATCGCCAACCGCATGGCCCACAACGGCCTGCCGGCGGAAGCGACCGAGGACCTCGTCCTCGTCAGCGTGGTGCTCGCCATGGGCGTCGGCCTCTTCGGCCAGTCGCTCGCCCAGCTGATGGGCCGCCCGCCCGAGACCTCGCGCCGCCTGGCGCTGGACCTGCTGCGCGCCAGCATGACGACGTTGCGCCAACCCTGATCTGCAATCCCCGCTTCGCAACCCGGAAGCGCCGGTCTAGCGTGCTCCGATAGAGTTCGGGGTGTTGTTCATGCGTAGATCGTATCTTCTCGCGGCCGGCTCGGCCGTGCTGGCCCTTGGCGTCGCGGCCGTCCTGCCCGCCCAGGCGCAGCAGGGAACCCAGCCGAGGCTCCAGGGGGCCGCGCCCGCGGCCTCGGAGCACGCCCGCCTCACCGCCTTCCTCGACGCCGAGTTCGCCCAGGAACTGAAGCTTCGGCCGCAGCTCGCCACACGGCTGGGCTCCAAGGAGGGCGAAGACCGGCTCGACGACATCAGCGAGGCCGGCCAGCTGCAGCGCCTCGAATGGCGGCGCGCCAGCGTGGCCCGCATGAAGGCGCAGTTCGACCGCGCCAAGCTCTCGCCCGAGGCCCAGGCCAGCTACGACATCTGGGCCTTCGAGCTGACCCGCGCCGAGGCGTCCTATCGGTACCGGCGCTACCAGCCGCCGTTCTATTCCTTCCTCTATTCGGTGCATTCGGAACTGCCGAACTTCCTGATCAACACCCACGTGGTGCAGGACGCCGCCGACATGCGCGCCTATGCGGCCCGCCTGCGCGCCCTGCCCGCCGTGCTCGACACCGCCATCGGCGAGAGCCGCAAGTCGACGGCCATGGGCGTCCGCGCGCCGCGCTTCGAGGTGGAGCGGGTGATCTCGGGCAGCCGCACCCTGATCACCGGCGCGCCGTTCTCCGAGGGGCCGGACTCGCCCCTGTGGGCCGACGCCAAGGCCAAGGTCGGCCGGCTCCAGGCCGCGGGCAAGGTCACCCCCGGCGAGGCCGACGCCCTGCTCGCCGACACCCGGACCGCCCTGCTCGGCATGCGTCCGGCCTATGAGCGCGTGATCGCCTGGGCCGAGGGCGAGCTTCCCAAGGCCCCCTCGGGGCGGGTGGGCGCGATCTCCCTGCCCGGCGGGGCCGAGTGGTACGCCACGGCCCTGAAGCTCAACACCACCACCGACCTCACGCCCGAGCAGGTGCACCAGCTCGGGCTCTCCGAGGTGGCGCGGATCGAGCACGAGCAGGACCTCCTGGCCCGCCAGGCCGGCTTCGCCGACCGCGAGGCCTACTACGCCGACCGGGAGAAGCTCTATCCGCCGCAGCCCTGGACCGACGCCCTGCGCGCCGACTACCTGGCCCGCGCCAACGCGACCATCGCCCACACCCGCGAGCTGCTGCCCAAGTGGTTCGGCCTGCTGCCGGCCTATCGGGTCGAGGTCGTGCGCGAGCCCTCCTTCAGCGAGGTGGCGGGCGGCGCGGCCCACGCCGCCGGCCCGAGCCCGGACGGCGCCCGGCCTGGGCGCGTCTACGTCCACCTGCTCGGCGTCACGGACGATCCGGCCGACGTCTACAACCTGATGTGCCACGAGGGCATTCCCGGCCACGTGCTGCAGGGCGACATCGCCGTGCGCCAGACCGGCGCCCCCAAGTTCCGCCGCGCCTACGGCTACGTCGCCTACCAGGAAGGCTGGGCCCTCTACACCGAGGCCCTGTGCAAGGAGATGGGCGTCTATCCGGACGTGGCGGCCGACTTCATGCGCCTCGACGCGGAGCTGTTCCGCGCCGCGCGCCTGGTGGTCGACACCGGCATCCACGCCAAGGGTTGGACCGAGGACCAAGCCGTCGACTACATGATCAAGACCGGCCGCCGACCGCCCAATCAGGCCCGCTCGGAGGTGCGCCGGTACATCACCCTCCCCGGCCAGGCCACGGGCTACAAGATCGGCATGCTCAAGATCCTCGATCTGCGCCACAAGGCCGAGCGGGAGCTGGGGCCGAAGTTCGACATCAAGGCCTTCCACGACCTCGTCGTCGGCTCCGGCTCGCAGCCGCTGACGGTGCTCGAGACGCGGGTCAATCAGTGGATCGCCGACCGCCGCTGACCGTCCGCGAATTCGTACGGTCCAGTTGATCTCCGACAAATGAGGACCGGCGCGGGCGCGCTATCTGCCGTCCATGTCCGGTCTTCTGCTCCAGGCGCCGAGCGCCGACGCGCCCCTCATCGACGAACAGGTCGCGCGCGTCAGCGTGCTCTTCTTCGGCAAAGTCGCCGACGTGTTCGGCCGCGCCGCCGAGGTCGAGATCCCCGCCGCGGGCTGCTCCGTTCCCGCGCTGAAGGTGCTTCTCGGCGAGCTGACCGAGGGCGGCATCGAGGCGCTCTGCGCACGCGGTGTCCGCTGCGCTGTGGACCGCGACATCGTCGGCGACGAGGCGTGGATTCGGCCCGGCCAGGAGGTCGCCTTCTTCTCAATGTTTTCCGGGGGTTGAATTGGATCAGGTCGTCAAGGCGAAGAGCGGACGCAAGGCGGGCATCGACGAGTCCCTGCCCTTCTATCCGCTGAAGGTGGCGGTGCTCACCGTCTCTGACACTCGGACGGAAGTCACGGACACCTCGGGCGCGCTCCTGGCCGACCGCCTGACGGGCGCGGGGCACCATCTGGCCGGCCGCACCATCGTCACCGACGACGTGGACGCCATCCAGCGGCAGATCCTCGCCTGGGTCGCCGACCCGGACGTGGATGTGATCCTGACCACCGGCGGCACCGGCTTCTCGCCGCGCGACATGACCCCCGAGGCGGTTCGGCCGCTCCTGCGCCGCGAGATGGACGGGTTCGCCGTGGTCTTCCACCAGGCCAGCCAGACCACCGTCGGCGTCTCCACCCTGCAGTCGCGCGCCCTGGCGGGCCAGATCGAGGAGACCTTCGTCTTCTGTGTGCCGGGCTCGACCGGCGCCTGCCGCGACGCCTGGGACCTGGTGCTGGCCCAGGAGTTCGACAGCCGCTTCCGGCCCTGTTCGCTCGTCGGCCAGATTCCGCGCTACCGCGGCGTCTGCAACTGAGCCCCAATAAGTCGGCGGCGGCGGACCGCTCCGATCCGCCGCCGCCTGGCGCCCGCGTCTGAGCTCCGCTGGGTGGGCGCCGATCGCCTCTCAGCCGAGGAAGAGCGGGAACAGCTCCTCGTTCTCGATCCGCATATGCTCGACGAGGTCCTCGTCCAGCTTGCGGCAGGCCGCGTAGAGCGCCCGCCAGGTCCGGCAGGCGTCATCGGGCGCGACGTAGCCGTTGCTGAGCTGGCGAAGGGTGGCGAGTTGCGCCTCCACGTCCTCGTGCTCGGCCATCATCCGCTGGATCGGATGGCGCACCACCATGCAGCCGCCGTTGAGCATGGCCGGGAACAGCACCCGCTCCTCCCGCTGCTGGTGAGCCTCCAGGTCGTCGAACATGAGCGCGAGGTGGTCGGCGAGGCCGCGGGGCGCCTCGGCGACGCCGGCATGCACCGCCTCCACCTTGCGCGCCAGCCGGATCGCCTCGGGAAACTCGGCGCGGTGGACGTCGTGGTAGCGCTCAAGGACGTGGCCGATCAGGGCCTCGGCGCTGGCCGGCTCGCCGCTCCGCGGCGGCGGCGTGAAGCCGCTCAGAAAGGCCCAGGACTGGAGCATTGGACGCCTCCTCACATTGCAGGAGGCAACCTAGCGCCCTCGGGCGGCGCGCGCCTTGAAGCCGGGGTCCGGCGGGCTTGACGAACGACAAGCGGCCGGTTGTCGCCCATCGCGGCGCGCCGGGCCGGAATCGAGGAGCGTGTGGGCCTCTCATCGAGGAGGCGCCGCATGGCTTTCGACAATCCGCTGGCCGGAGAGATCTGGGCGTCCAAGTACCGGTTCCAGTCCCCCGACGGCGGCGGCGACGCCAGCGTCGAGGAAACCTGGGCCCGCGTGGCCACCGCGCTGGCCGAGGCCGAGCCCAGGCCGCGCCGCGCCGCCATGCGCGAACGTTTCCTCAGCGCCCTGCAGGACTTCCGTTTCATTCCCGCCGGCCGGGTGCTGGCGGGGGCCGGCGCGGGGCGCAACGTGACGCTCTTCAACTGCTTCGTCATGGGCGAGATCCCCGATGACCTCCCCGGCATCTTCGCCCAGGTGCGGGAGGCGGCGGTCACCATGCAGCAGGGCGGCGGCGTCGGGATGGACTTCTCGTCCATCCGGCCCAAGGGCTGGCCCGTGCGCGGCGTGGCGGCGGACGCCTCCGGTCCACTGAGCTTCATGGACGTCTGGGACTCCATGTGCCGCACCATCATGTCGGCCGGCCAGCGACGCGGCGCCATGATGGGCTGCCTGCGCGTCGAGCACCCCGATATCGAGGCCTTCATCGACGCCAAGCGCGAGCCCGGGCGGTTCCGGAACTTCAACCTCTCGGTCCTGGTCAGCGACGCCTTCATGGCGGCCTTGGCGCGGGAAGAGGACTGGCCCCTGACGTTCGAAGGCCAGGTGGTCCGCACCGTCCCCGCGACCGAGCTCTGGCGGCGGCTGATGCAGGGGACCTACGACGCGGCCGAGCCTGGCGTCATCTTCATCGACCGCGTCAACGCCCAGAACAACCTCGCCCACTGCGAGACCATCCTGGCGAGCAATCCCTGCGGCGAGCAGATGCTGCCGGCCTACGGCGCCTGCCTGCTCGGGTCGATCAACCTGGCGCGGCTGGTGGAGGCGCCGTTCGAGCCGGGCGCGCACATCCCTGACGCGTCCCTGGCCGAACTCACCGCCACCGCAGTGCGGATGCTCGACAACGTCATCGACATCTCGCGCTTCCCGCTGGAGGCCCAGGCGACGGAAGCGCGCGCCAAGCGCCGCATCGGCCTCGGCGTCACCGGCCTCGCCGACGCCCTGATCTTCTGCGGGGCGACGTACGGAACCGACGCCGCGGTGACCCTGACCCGCCAGTGGCTCGGCGCGATCAAGCGCGAGGCCTACCGCGCCTCGGCCGACCTCGCCCGCGAGCGCGGCCCCTTCCCGCTCTACGACCCCGTCATGCTCGACCGGCCGAACCTTGCGACCCTCGATCCTGAGACCCGCGAGCAGATCCGTGCGCACGGGCTTCGCAACGGCTGCCTGACCTCGATCGCGCCCACCGGCACCACCTCGCTGCTGGCCGGCAACGTCTCCTCTGGGATCGAGCCGGTCTTCGCCTTCGCCTATAGCCGCAAGGTCCGCCAGGCCGACGGCACGACGCGGGAGGAGCCGGTCGAGGACTATGCGCTGGCCGCCTGGAAGCGGCTGAGGGGCGAGACGCCGCCGCCGGCCGACCTCTTCGTCACCGCCCAGACGCTGACGCCCGCCGACCATGTGCGCATGCAGGCGGCCGCCCAGGCCGAGATCGACAGCTCGATCTCCAAGACCGTCAACTGCCCCGAGCACATCGCATTCGAGGACTTCGCCGCGGTCTACGTCGAGGCCTACCACGCCGGCTGCAAGGGCCTGACCACCTACCGCCCGAACAGCGTGACCGGCTCGGTGCTCTCCGTCGCGCCCGCCGAGGAGGAGCCCGCGCCGGCCCCCGACCCCCAGCTCTCGCCGCGCCCCGAAGCGCTCGCGGGGGCCACCTACAAGATCGCCTGGCCCGAGAGCGCCCACGCCGTCTACGTCACCATCAACGACCTCGAAGAGCCCACCGGGCGCCGACCGTTCGAGATCTTCGTCAACTCCAAGAACATGGAGCATTACGCCTGGACCCTGGGCCTGACGCGGATGATCTCGGCCGTCTTCCGGCGCGGCGGCGACGTCGCGTTCGTCGCCGACGAGCTGAAGGCGGTGTTCGATCCGCGCGGCGGCGCCTGGGTCGGCGGCCGCTACGTCCCTTCCCTACTGGCGGCCATCGGCGGGGTGATCGAGCGACACCTGGAGCGCGACGCCGCCCTCTCGGACCCGCCCCCGGCGCCAGCCGTGGCGGTCCGCCCGTTCGCGGCGGCGAGCTGTCCCCGCTGCGGCGGCTTCAACCTGGCGCGCAAGGAAGGCTGCGACACCTGCGGCGACTGCGGATACTCTAAATGCGGCTGATCGGATTGACTGCTGGAGGCCCGGCGATGAGCACGGCGGCGAGGCGGCGCGCCTATTCGGGGCCGGCCCTGTTCAGCTTCGGCTTCCGCCCGTTCTTCCTGTTCGGCGCCGCCTGGGCGGCCCTCGTCGTGCCGCTCTGGCTCGCCGTCTTCATGCACGGCGGACCGCCGGAGATCTCCCGCGACTGGCACATCCACGAGATGCTGTTCGGCTATCTCGCCGCGGTCATCGCCGGCTTCCTGACCACCGCGGTCCCGAACTGGACCGGGCGCATGCCGGTGATCGGCGCGCCACTCGGCGTGCTCGTGGCCCTGTGGGTCGCCGGGCGGCTCGCCATGCTGTTCCCCAGTCCGGTCAGCTACGCGATCGACAGCCTGTTCCTGATCGCCTTCGCAGCCGTCGTCTGGCGGGAGGTCCTGGCCGGCCGCAACTGGCGCAACCTGCCGGTCTGCATCCTCGTCAGCCTGTTCGCCCTGGCCAACGTAGCCTTCCACTTCGGCCCGGCCGGGTCGCTGGCCATCGGGGTGCGGGTGGGCCTGGCGGCCGTGGCGGTGCTGATCGCCCTGATCGGCGGCCGCATCACGCCGAGCTTCACCCGCAACTGGCTGAACGCCCGCGGCGAGACCCGATTGCCGGCCACGGCCGGGCGCTTCGACCAGGTCGCCCTGGGCGTTACGGGCGTGGCCGCCGCGGCGTGGGCGATCTTCCCCGACCTGTCGATCTCCGGCGCCGCCCTGGCGCTCGCCGGCCTCGCCAACCTGGCCCGGCTGGCGCGCTGGCGTGGCTGGCTGGCGTGGAAGGAGCCGCTCGTGACCGTCCTGCACCTGGGCTACGGCTGGCTTGGCGCAGGGCTCCTGCTGCTCGGGCTCTCGGCGCTCACCGGCGAAGTCCCCCGCACCGCCGGCGTCCATGCCCTGACCGCCGGGGCGGTGGGCGTCATGACCCTGGCGGTGATGACCCGCGCCAGCCGCGGCCATACCGGCCGCCCGCTCACCGCGGACCGCGCGACCCAGGCCATCTTCCTGCTCGTCAACCTGGCTGCGGTCAGCCGCGTCGCCGCGCCGTTCCTGCCGACGATGCAAGTCGGATTGCTCAGCCTGTCGGCCGCGCTGTGGACCCTCGCCTTCGCGAGCTTTGCGGGCGCCTACGGGAAAATGCTGCTCACTCCGCGTCCGGCCCGCGCTTGATATGCGTCAAGGGACATGCGCCCCGGCGCGCCTAGATTGAATCCGGCGCGGTCATCGCCGCCCGTCAGTTCGCTCCGAGCCTCGCCGCCTAAAGCGCCCTCCGCGCCAGGGCGATGCGGCCGAGGCCCGCCAGGGCCAAGGGTGCGGGTGGAAACGCCCTCGCCTCCCGCGCTTGGAAAGGGGCCAAGTTTGTCGCGTCTCGAGGACGGCTTCGGCCGTCGCTTTCACTATCTGCGGGTCTCGGTCACCGAGGTCTGCAATTTCCGCTGCACCTACTGCCTACCGGACGGCTACCGGAAGTCGGGGCCGCAGAGCTTCCTGACGCCCGACGAGGTCGATCGCGTCACGCGCGCCTTCGCCGACCTCGGCGTCTCCAAGTTGCGCCTGACCGGCGGTGAACCCAGCGTGCGGCGCGACCTCCCGGAGATCATCGCCCGGGTCTCGGCCACCCCCGGCATCGACAAGGTGGCCCTGACCACCAACGGCTGGAACCTCGACCGCAACATCGCCGCCTGGCGCGACGCCGGCCTCACCAACCTCAACGTCAGCATCGACTCCCTCGACCGTGCCGCCTTCCAGCGGATCACCGGCCACGACCGGCTGGAGTCCGTGGTGCGCGGCCTCGACCAGGCGCTGGCCATCGGCGTGCCGACGGTGAAGGTCAACGGCGTGCTGCTGAAGGACGGCGTCCAGGACGGCTTCGACGCCTTCGCCGATTTCGTCCGCGAGCGGCCGGTCGCCGTGCGGTTCATCGAGCTCATGCGGACCGGCGACAACGCCGCATTCTTCGCCGACCAGCACATCCCTGGCGGGCGCCTCACCGACTGGCTGCAAGCGCGCGGCTGGCGTCCCCGTCCCCGCGCCTTCGACGATGGCCCGGCGGTGGAATACGCCCACCCGGACTACGCCGGCCGCATCGGGCTGATCGCGCCCTATGCGCCGGGCTTCTGCGACGGCTGCAACCGGCTGCGGATCACCGCCCGCGGCAAGCTCAGGCTCTGCCTCTTCGGCGAGCTCGGCGTCGACCTGCGCGACCTGCTGCAGGGCGACGACGCGGACGCGCTCAAGGCGCGCATCCAGGCGGCGCTCGTGGGCAAGCCGCGCGGCCATCGGCTGGCGGAAGGGATCAGCGGGGATACGCGCCAGCTCGCCCAGTACGGCGGCTGACCGGCCTCAGGAGACGGCGCGGGCCGGCTCCGGGGTCCAGCGCTCCAGCTCCGCCGCGCTGGCCGGCGTGTCGCCGGTCGGCCCCGCCTGGTCGATGAGCGCGTCGGGCTTGGCGAGCCGCTGCAGCACCACAGGCCGATGGATGGTCACGTTCGGTCCACTGACGCTCACCCCATAGTCGCCGAGGCTGGCGAACGCCCGCGACAGGTTTTCCGGAGTCATGCCGAGCAGAGACGCGAGGACGCGCTTCTCGTGCGGCAGGGCGAAGGTTTCGCCGCCGCCGCACCGGGCCTGCTGGCTGATCAGGTAGTTGGCCAGCCGCTCCATGCCGCCGCGCAGCTTCTGGTTCTTCAGGGCCCGCACCACGCCGCGGTAGCAGCCAGCGAGCTCCTGGGCGACGGTGAAGCAGAACCGGGCGTCGCGCATCATCGCGCGGCGCAGCGCCTCGCCGGAGACCATCAGGATCTGCGAAGATTCCAGGGTGTGGGCGCTCATCAGCCCGTTGGAGTCGAGGACCACCGCCGCCAGGATGAACGCCGAGACGGGCTTCAGCACCGCCAGGGTGGTCGCCTTGTCGTTCCAGGTGCCCTCCAGCTCCACCGCGCCTTCCAGCAGGATGTAGAGGAAGTCGACGGGATCGCCCTCGGTCAGCAGGGTCGTGCCGGCCGGGAACTTCTGCAGAAAGCCGCCGCCCAGCATGTCGCGGAACAACTCGTCCGAGGCTTGGGCGAACAGAGGCAGCGCCTTCACTCGATCGAGATCGGACGGACGAATCGGCATGGTGGCCTCCTTGAGGCCTCATCAGCAGCCCAAGACGCAGCCGGCCTTGACCTGGATCAAGTCGCCCTGCTCGACGCCTTTCGAACAGCGGCTTGACGAATATCAAGCGTCCGATTGACGCACAGTATAGATTTTCGAGAATGACGTATTTCGGAGCGCATCGAACTGCGCATTTCTGAATGTCGCAGCGCTCTACTTTGCTCCGATTGATCCGGATCAATTGTAGATCGTCAGTCAGCGGGCAAAACACCGACGACGAGGCCAGAGCGGCCTTCGGATTCGGAGCTCCCCATGACCCACGCGCCGTCCCCCGCCGCCCCATCGGGCGCAGACCAGGGAGCCCGCCCGGGCGCCCGCGGGGCCCTGAGCCTGGCGACCATCTCGTTCATGGGCGCCTTCGCGGTCTGGACCATCTTCTCGATCATCGGGATCAAGATCAAAAAGGACCTGGGCCTCACCGACGCCGAGTTCGGCCTGCTGGCCGGCACCCCCATCCTCACCGGCTCGCTGACGCGGGTGGTCCTCGGCGTCATGGCCGACCGTTTCGGCGGCCGCATCGTCAACCTGATCGTGATGCTGCTGGCGGCGGCCTCGACCGTCGCCCTCTCCTTCGCCCACACCTACCCGATGATGCTCCTGGCGGCGCTGGGCCTGGGCCTGGCGGGCGGCTCCTTCGCCGCCGGCGTCGCCTATGTCTCGAAGTTCTTCCCGAAGGAGAAGCAGGGCGCGGCGCTCGGCGTCTACGGCGCCGGCAACGTTGGCGCGGCGATCACCAACTTCGGCGCCCCCTTCGTCATGGCCGCCGTGGGCTGGGAGAACGTCGCCCGCATCTGGGCCGCCGCCCTGGTGGTCCTCGCCCTGGTGTTCTTCTTCGGCGCCAAGGATGAGCCGGAGCTCGCCAGCCGCCGCGCCGCCAAGACCAAGGCTCCGCCGTTCCTCGCCCAGTTCGCGCCGCTGACGAAGCTGCAGGTCTGGCGCTTCTCGCTCTACTACTTCTTCAACTTCGGCGCCTTCGTCGCCCTGTCGCTGTGGCTGCCGCGCTACCTGGTGGGCGTCTACCACGTCGACCTGAAGACGGCCGGCGTGCTCGCCGCCTGCTTCTCCCTGCCGGCCGCCGCCTTCCGCATCTTCGGCGGCTGGCTCGCCGACCGGATCGGCGCGCGGCGGGTGATGTACACGACCTTCTCGGTCGCGATCATCGCCACCTTCCTGCTCTCCTACCCGGCCACCAGCTATGTGGTCGACGGCATCAAGGGCCCGATCGCCTTCCGCATCGCCACCAGCCTGCCCGTCTTCATGGGCATCCTGATCACCCTCGGCTTCTTCATGAGCCTCGGCATGGCGGCGGTGTTCAAGCACATCCCCGTCTACTACCCGAAGGACATCGGCGCGGTCGGCGGCCTGGTCGGCATGATCGGCGGCCTCGGCGGCTTCGTCCTGCCGATCGCCTTCGGCGCCATGAACGACATCGTCCACGTCTGGACCAGTTGCTTCATGCTGCTCTTCGTCCTCGTGGCCACGGCGCTCACCTGGATGACCTTCGCCATCCGCCACATGGAGCGGACCCGCACGCCGGAGCTGGAGCGGCTGCCCGAGCTGCCGGAGATGGTCGACCTGCACCCCGCCGAGCCCACCGCGGCCCCGGCCAGCCCCCAGCCCTCCGCCCGCCGTCGCGGCGCCACCCCCAAGATCGCCGCCGAGTAAGGCGCGCACCCCGTACGCACAGGTTCAGATTCGATGAGCAACACCCTCGACCGCCTGGCCTTCTTCACCCGGAAGACCGAGCTGTTCTCCGACGGCCACGGCGTCATGAACAACGACGACCGCG
This sequence comes from Phenylobacterium soli, assembly GCF_003254475.1. Lineage (NCBI taxonomy): Bacteria > Pseudomonadati > Pseudomonadota > Alphaproteobacteria > Caulobacterales > Caulobacteraceae > Phenylobacterium > Phenylobacterium soli. The sequence goes on along the minus strand of NZ_QFYQ01000001.1, from coordinate 2,382,701 downwards.
GCTGGGAGGAGGCCTATCGCTCCCGCTGGCGCCACGACAAGATCGTGCGCTCCACCCACGGCGTGAACTGCACCGGCTCCTGCTCGTGGAAGATCTACGTCAAGGGCGGGATCGTCACCTGGGAGACTCAGCAGACCGACTATCCGCGCACCCGCCCGGAGCTGCCCAATCACGAGCCGCGCGGCTGCGCACGCGGCGCCAGCTACAGCTGGTACCTCTACTCGGCCAACCGCGTGAAATATCCGCTGGTCCGCTCGCGCCTGCTGAAGCTGTGGCGCGCCAAGCGGGCGACCATGACGCCGGTGGCCGCCTGGGCCGCGATCCAGAGCGATCCGGAGGCGCGCAAGTCCTACACCTCGGTGCGCGGCTCCGGCGGCTTCGTCCGCGCCCGCTGGGACGAGGTCACCGAGATCGTCGCCGCGGCCAACGCCTACACCGTCAAGCGCTGGGGCCCGGACCGGGTGTTCGGCTTCTCGCCGATCCCGGCCATGTCGATGGTCTCCTACGCCGCCGGCGCCCGCTACTTGCAGCTCCTCGGCGGGGTCTGCGGCTCGTTCTACGACTGGTACTGCGACCTGCCGCCGGCCTCTCCCCAGACCTGGGGCGAGCAGACCGACGTCGCCGAGAGCGCCGACTGGTACAACTCCGGCTTCCTGCTGCTTTGGGGCTCCAACGTCCCGCAGACCCGCACGCCGGACGCCCACTTCTACACCGAGGCCCGCTACCGCGGCGCCAAGTCGGTGGTGATCTGCCCCGACTATTCCGAGGCCTCGAAGTTCTCCGACCTCTGGCTGGCGGTGAAGCAGGGCACCGACGCGGCCCTGGCCATGGCCTTCGGCCACGTGATCCTCAAGGAATTCCACGTCGACCGGCAGGTCCCCTACTTCCGCGACTACGTCCGCAAGTACTCCGACATGCCGATGCTGGTGCGCCTGGTCAGCCAGGACGGCCGGTTGATCCCCGAGCGCCTGCTGCGCGCCGCCGACTTCGTGGGCGACCTCGATCAGGCCAACAATCCGGAATGGAAGACCGTCGCCGTCGACGAGGCCACCGGCGATATCGTCGCCCCGACCGGCTCCATCGGCTTCCGCTGGGGCGAGGACGGCAGGTGGAACCTTGAGGAGAAGGCCGCCGACGGCCGCGAGGTGACGCTGCGCCTGGGCCTCAAGGGCGCGCATGACGAGGTCGCCGGCGTCGCCTTCCCCTACTTCGCCAACTCGGCCTCCAACGGCTTCGCCTCCACCGACCACCCCGACGTCCTGGTCCGCAACGTGCCGGTCAAGCGCCTGAAGCTGAAGGACGGCGAGACCCTGGTGGCCAGCGTCTACGACCTGTTCCTGGCCAACTACGGCGTCGACCAGGGATTCGGCGGCGAACACATGCCGGCGAGCTATGAGGACGTGGAGCCCTACAGCCCCGCCTGGGCCGAGGCGATCACCACCGTTCCCGCCGAGCAGATCATCGCCGTGGCCCGCGGCTTCGCCACCAACGCCGAGAAGACCAACGGCAAGTCGATGGTGATCATCGGCGCGGCGATGAACCACTGGTTCCACATGGACATGAACTACCGCGGCGTCATCAACATGCTGGTGATGTGCGGGTGCGTGGGCCAGTCGGGCGGCGGCTGGAGCCACTATGTCGGCCAGGAGAAGCTGCGGCCGCAGACCGGCTGGGCGCCGCTCGCCTTCGGCCTCGACTGGATCCGGCCGCCACGCCAGCAGAACTCCACCTCGTTCTTCTACGCCCACACCGACCAGTGGCGTTACGAGACGGTCGCGGCCGGCGAGATCCTGTCGCCCACGGCGCCGAAGGGCCCGTGGGACGCGGCCCTGATCGACTTCAACGCCCGCGCCGAGCGCATGGGTTGGCTGCCCTCCGCCCCGGCCATGAAGACCAACCCGCTGGAGGTCGCCAAGGCGGCCGCCGCGGAAGGCGTCGACGCCAAGGTCTATGCCGTCCGCGAGCTGAAGGCCCGCACGCTCGAGATGAGCTGCATGGACCCGGACGACCCGGCCAACTGGCCGCGCAACATGTTCGTCTGGCGCTCCAACCTGCTGGGCTCCTCGGGCAAGGGCCACGAGTACTTCCTGAAGCACCTGCTGGGCGCCGCGAACGGCATCCAGGGCAAGGACCTGGGCGAGTCCGGCCGCCAGAAGCCGGCCGAGGTCGCCTGGCATGACGAGGCGCCGGAAGGAAAGCTCGACCTCCTGGTCACCCTCGACTTCCGGATGTCCACCACCGCCGTCTACTCCGACATCGTCCTGCCGACGGCCACCTGGTACGAGAAGAACGACCTCAACACCTCCGACATGCACCCCTTCATCCACCCGCTCTCGGCGGCCGTGGATCCTGCCTGGGAGTCGAAGTCGGACTGGGAGATCTTCAAGTCGATCGCCAAGGCCTTCTCGGAGGTTGCGCCGGAGGTCCTGGGCGTCGAGCAGGACGTCGTCCTGACGCCGATCCAGCACGATAGCGCCGGCGAGCTCGCCCAGCCCTTCGACGTCAAGGACTGGTACGCCGGCGAGTGCGAGCCGATCCCCGGCAAGACCATGCCGCAGATCACCGTGGTCGAGCGGGACTACCCTAACCTCTACAAGCGCTTCACCTCGCTCGGCCCGCTGATGAGCAAGGTCGGCAACGGCGGCAAGGGCCTGGCCTGGAACACCGAGCACGAGGTCAAGCTGCTCGGCGATCTCAACGGCCGCGTCGCCGAGCCGGGCGCCACCGAGGGCCTGCCGAAGATCGATACCGACATCGACGCCTGCGAGACCCTGCTCATGCTGGCGCCGGAGACCAACGGCGAGGTGGCGGTCAAGGCCTGGGCGGCGCTGGAGAAGCAGACCGGCCGGGAGCACACGCACCTGGCCGAGCCCAAGGAAGACGAGAAGATCCGCTTCCGCGATCTCGTCGCCCAGCCGCGCAAGATCATCTCCTCGCCGATCTGGTCAGGGCTGGAGAGCGAGCACGTCTGCTACACGGCCGGCTACACCAACGTCCACGAGCTGATCCCCTGGCGCACCCTCACTGGCCGCCAGCAGCTCTACCAGGACCACCTGTGGATGCGGGCGTTCGGCGAGGCGCTGTGCGTCTACAAGCCGCCGGTCGACCTCAAGACCACCTACGTCCAGGGCCAGAAGCCCAACGGCCAGACCGAGATCGTCCTCAACTTCATCACCCCGCACCAGAAGTGGGGCATCCACTCCACCTATTCCGACAACCTCCTGATGCTGACGCTGAACCGCGGCGGCCCGGTGGTCTGGATCTCGGAGACGGACGCGAAGAAGGCGGGGATCGCCGACAACGACTGGATCGAGGTCTTCAACGCCAACGGCGCCCTCACCGCCCGCGCGGTGGTCTCCCAGCGCATCCGCGAGGGAACGACCTTCATGTACCACGCGCAGGAGAAGATCGTGAACACGCCGGGGTCGGAGCTCACCGGCCAGCGCGGCGGGATCCACAACTCGGTGACCCGGGCGGTGCTCAAGCCGACCCACATGATCGGCGGCTACGCCCAGCTCGCCTACGGCTTCAACTACTACGGCACCGTGGGCTCCAACCGGGACGAGTTCGTCGTCATCCGCAAGATGAACAAGGTCGATTGGCTCGACGAGCCGGCGACCGCCAAGGAGTCCGCGTAAAATGAAAGTCCGCGCCCAGATCGGGATGGTGCTGAACCTCGACAAGTGCATCGGGTGTCACACCTGCTCGGTCACCTGCAAGAACGTGTGGACCAATCGCAAGGGCGTCGAATACGCCTGGTTCAACAACGTCGAAACCAAGCCCGGCGTCGGCTATCCCAAGGACTGGGAGAACCAGAAGCGCTGGAACGGCGGCTGGGTCCGCAAGAAGAACGGCAAGATCGAACCCCGCATGGGCGCCAAGTGGCGGATCCTGTCGAAGATCTTCGCCAACCCCGACCTGCCCGAGATCGACGACTACTACGAGCCCTTCGACTTCGATTACGCGCACCTGCAGACCGCGCCGGAGATGAAGGCCTTCCCCACCGCCCGGCCGCGCTCGCAGATCACCGGCGAGCGGATGGAGAAGATCGAGTGGGGCCCGAACTGGGAGGAGATCCTCGGCGGCGAGTTCGCCAAGCGAAAGGCCGACTACAACTTCGCAGGCGTGGAGGCCGAGATCTACGGCCAGTTCGAAAACACCTTCATGATGTACCTGCCACGGCTGTGCGAGCACTGCCTCAACCCGGCCTGCGTCGCCGCCTGCCCGTCGGGGGCGATCTACAAGCGCGAGGAGGACGGCATCGTCCTCATCGACCAGGACAAGTGCCGCGGCTGGCGGATGTGCGTCTCCGCCTGCCCGTACAAGAAGATCTACTACAACTGGGAGAGCGGTAAGTCCGAGAAGTGCACCTTCTGCTTCCCGCGCATCGAGGTCGGCCAGCCCACGGTCTGTTCCGAGACCTGCGTCGGCCGCATCCGCTACCTGGGCGTCCTCCTCTATGACGCCGACCGGATCGAGGCCGCCGCCGCCGAGCCGGACGAGAAGGACCTCTACCAGGCCCAGCTCGACGTCTTCCTGGATCCCTTCGATCCGGCGGTGATCGACCAGGCCCGCCGGGACGGCGTGCCGGACGCCTGGCTGGAAGCGGCGCGCCGCAGCCCGGTCTACAAGATGGCCATCGACTGGAAGGTCGCCTTCCCGCTGCACCCCGAATACCGGACCCTGCCGATGGTCTGGTACGTGCCGCCGCTGTCGCCGATCCAGTCGGCCGCCTCGGCCGGCGCGCTGGAGATGGACGGCGAGATGCCCGACGTGAAGTCGCTGCGCATCCCGGTCCAGTACCTGGCCAACCTGCTCACGGCCGGAAACGAGCCGCCCGTCGTCCAGGCCCTGGAGCGCATGCTCGCCATGCGCGGCTTCATGCGGGCCAAGACCGTCGACGGCCGCATCGATCACAAGATCGCACAGCGCGTGGGCCTCACCGCCGGCCAGGTGGAGGAGATGTACCGCTACATGGCCATCGCCAACTACGAGGACCGCTTCGTCATCCCAACGACGCACCGCGAGACGGTCGAGGACGCATACGACCTGCGCGGCGGCTGCGGCTTCACCTTCGGCAACGGCTGCTCGGGCGGCAACACCGAACTCGGCCTCTTCGGCCCCAAGAAGCGCTCGCGCGCCAAGCCCGTCGCGGAGGTGGAACAATGACCCTGGCTTATCGCGCCCTGGCGGCGCTGCTCACCTATCCCACCGCCGAGACCCAGGCGGCCATGCCGGCCGTGGCCGAAGCCCTCGACGCCGAGATGCGCATCCCCGCGCCCGTGCGCCGCGCGCTGCATCGGCTGGCCGGCGAGCTGGCGGAGATGGACCTCTACGAGGCCCAGGAGCAGTTCGTCTGGCTGTTCGACCGCACCCGCTCCCTGTCGCTCAACCTCTATGAGCACGTGCACGGCGAGAGCCGCGACCGCGGCCAGGCGATGGTGGCGCTGCTGGAGCTCTACCGCGCCAAGGGCCTTGAGCTCTCGGCCAACGAGTTGCCTGACCACCTGCCGGTGTTCCTGGAGTTCATTTCCACCCTGCCGGATGACGAGGCCGCGTCCCTCCTCGGCGAGGCCGCCCATGTCCTCGCCGCGATCGGCGAGCGGCTGCACAAGCGCGAAAGCGCCTATCGCGCGGTGTTCGGCGCCCTGGTGGCCCTCGCCGCCGACCCGGCCGACGCCGAGGCCCTGGCCGCCCTGAACGCCGAGCCCGACGACGATCCCGCCGACCTCGAAGCCATGGACAAGCTCTGGGCCGAGACCGCGGTCACCTTCGGGCCCTCGGACGTGGGCTGCCCCAAGGCCGAGCTGCTCGTGAAATCGATGAACGCCAACCCGCCGCCCCCGCGCCGCCGCGCGGGCCAGGCCGCCTGAGGAACCGCCATGGACCTCAACCAGATCCTCTTCGGGGTCTACCCCTACATCGCGCTCTCGGTGCTGGTGATCGGCTCGGTCGTCCGCTTCGACCGCGAGCCCTACACCTGGCGCACCGGCTCCTCGCAGCTCCTGCGCCGGCGCCAGCTGGTCACCGGTTCGGTGCTCTTCCATCTCGGCGTGCTGGCCATCTTCGGCGGCCACTTCGTGGGCCTGCTGACGCCGGTCTGGGTGTGGGACACCCTGGGCGTCGCCCACTCGGCCAAGCAGATGCTGGCGATCGTCGCCGGCGGCGTCGCAGGCCTCATGGCGCTCGCTGGCGGGGCGTTGCTGCTGCACCGGCGCCTGTTCGATGTGCGGATTCGCAAGAACTCGAGCTTCGGCGACACCGCCATCCTGCTCCTCTTGATGGCTCAGCTACTCCTCGGCCTGTCCACGATCCCGGTGTCCCTCCAGCACCGTGACGGGAGCGAGATGCTGAAGTTCATGAACTGGGCGCAGGGCGTGTTCACCTTCCGGCCGCACGTGGCCGACTTCGTCGCCGACACCCAGTGGGTGTTCAAGGCGCACCTGACGCTGGGCATGACCATCCTGCTGGTCTTCCCGTTCACGCGCCTCGTCCACATGCTCTCGGCGCCGGTCTGGTACCTGAACCGCCGCGGCTGGCAGCTGGTGCGCACCCGCCGCGCCCTGCCCCGCGCCGCCGAGCGCTTGGCGCCCACCTACGCCAGCCTGCCCGTCCGGCGGGCGGACGCCGAGCCCGCCAAGGCCCAACTCAAGCCCGCGGCCGAATAGTCATGCGCAGCGTCGTCTTCGACGGGGTCGAGATCCCCGAAGCCCTGGTCGCCCAGGAGGCCCAGAACCATCCGGAGGCCACAGCGGGCGACGCCTGGAAAGCCGCCGGCCACGCCCTGGCCCTGCGCGCCCTCCTGCTCTCCCGCGCCCGCCAGCTCGGCCTCGCGGCCGAGACCGAGCGCGACGAGGAGGGGCGCGAGGAGACCGACGAGGAGGCGCTGATCCGCGCGCTCCTCGACCAGGAGCTCGAGGTCGCCTCCCCGACCACGGCCGAGTGCCGCCGGGTCTACGACGCCGAGCGCGCCCGCTTCCGCGCTCCGGCGCTGTACGAGGCCTCGCACGTCCTGATCGGCGCGGCCAACGACGAGGACGAAGCGGGCCAGGCCCTGGCCGCGGGCCTGATCGCCCGCCTGTCCCTCGAGCCTGCCCGCTTCGCGGAACTCGCCGCGGGCCACTCCGCCTGCCCCTCGGGCCAGGTCGGCGGTTCGCTCGGCCAGCTCCGGCCGGGCGACCTGGTCCCCGAGGTCGAGGCCGTCCTCGACGCCCTGGCGCCCGGCGAGATCGCGGGCGCGCCGGTGCGTTCCCGCTTCGGCTGGCACGTGCTGCGCCTCGACCGCCGCATCGAGGCGCGAGAGCTGCCGTTTGAACTGGTCGAGGAGCGCATCCGCCTGCACCTCGAAAGCCGGGCCTGGACCGCGGCCGCGGCCCGCTACGCCGCCGAGTTGACGGCCGAGGCGCGCGCCCAGGGCGTCGCCCTGACCCTGACGCCCGAGGGCCAGCTTGCACCGGGCTCCGTCACCCTCGGCGACTTTCTGCGCGACGGTCACGCCGCGGCCCGGCTGCAGCCTTGGCTGGCGGCTACCGACCCGAGCCTCGCCGAGCGCCTGGCGCGGGCGGCCGAAGCGGCCGGCGAGACGGTGGGCGACTTCGTCGACACCGCCGTCGCCGACTTCCTGGAGACCGCCGACGACGAGCGCTGGACCAACCTGATCTCGGCGGCGCGCGACGCCGAGGATCCCGCCCTCGCCTGCCTCGCCGCGGTGCTGCGCTCGAAGATCGAGCCCGCCAAGCGGACCTTCACCATCATCCGCCGGGCGGGAGCCTGAACGTGCGTCGAGCGCTCGTCCTTGCGTCTATTGCGGCCCTCGCCGCTCCCGCCTCGGCCCTGGCGGCGCCGTCGGACGGCCACTGGATCCTCGACGCGCGCCTGCGGGCCGAGAGCGTGGATCAGGACGGCCTGCCGAAGGACGCCTTGGCGCTGACGCTCCGGACGCGCCTGGGCTACGAGACCGCCGCCTGGCGCGGCTTCCGCGCCCTGCTGGAAGGCGAGAACGTCGCGGCCCTCGACGACGACTACAACAGCACGGTCAACGGCAAGACGGCCTATCCGATCGTCGCCGACCCGGCGACCACGCAGCTCAACCGGGCCCAGGTCGCCTGGGCCGGCGCTCAGGGGGACGTCGTCGTCGGCCGCCAGCGGCTGATCCTCGGCAACGCCCGCTTCATCGGCAATTCCGGCTTCCGCCAGACCGAGCAGACGTTCGACGCCGCCGTCGTCCGCTACCGTCCGGCCGCCAAGGTCACCCTCACCTACGCCTACCTGGACCGGGTGCACCGGGTGTTCACCGAGCGCAGCGTGCAAGGCGACTGGCGCAGCGACTCCCACCTCTTTCAGGCCGACGCCCAGACCCCCGCGGGCGCCCTCAGCGCCTACGGTTACCTGCTGGACTTCGACAATGCGCCGACCCAGTCCAGCCAGACCTGGGGCGCGCGGCTGGCCGGCGCGCGGCCGCTCCGCGCCGGCCTCTCCGCCACCTACGAGGTCGAATACGCGCGCCAGAGCGACTACCGGAACAGCCCGACCGGCTTCGATCTCGACTATCTCGATCTCGGCGCCGGCCTGAAGGCCAAGCCCGCCTGGGCGAGCATCGGCTACGAGAAGCTGTCCGGCGATGGTCGCCGTGGCTTCCAGACGCCGCTCGCCACCCTCCATGCCTTCCAGGGCTGGGCGGACGTCTTCCTGACCACGCCCGCGAATGGCGTGCAGGACTTCAACCTGAGGGCCGGCGCGACGGCGCCGTTCTCCATCGCCGGCCGCCCGGTGAAGCTGCAGGTCGCGGCCCACGACTTCCGCGCCGCGCGTGGCTCGGCCCGCTACGGCCGTGAACTCGACGCCCTCGCCTCCGCCCCGATCAACCCGCACCTCACGTTCGAGCTCAAGACCGCGCTGTTCGACGGCGCCCAGCCGGCGTTCGCCGACCGCACCAAGGTCTGGTGCTCCCTGGAGCTGAAGTACTGACCCGAAGGAGAGGTCCGATGTCAGCGATCCTCGCCGCCACCTCCGCGCCCGCGAAGGCGCTCGCCGCCCAGCCGCTCGAGTGGTTCCTGGCCGAGCACCTGCGCCACCGCCAGTTCTGCGGCCTGATGGCTGAGCTGGCCTTGGCCAAGAGCTTCGAGCCTGAGCCGATCCGCGCAGTCATCGAGTTCCTGCGGCACGAGCTGGGCCACCATCTCGCGGACGAGGAGGTCGACCTCTTCCCCCTGCTGCGGGCCCGCGCCCTGCCGGAGGACGAGATCGGCGAGGTGCTCGACCGCCTGATCGGCGAGCACAAGGCCGACATGGCCCACGCCCATGCGCTGCGCGGCCATCTGGAGCGCTGCCTCGACGAGCGGCTGGCGCCCGGTCGCGATCCCTCCGTCGCCCTCGCCCTCGACGCCTTCGCCAGCCAGGAGCTGCGCCACCTGGCCCTCGAGAACGCCGTGGTCCTGCCGCTCGCCCGCCTGCGCTTCGCCGAGACCGACCTCAAGGCGCTCGGCCGGCGTCTGATCGCGAGCCACGGAAAGCCCGGCCGATGAAGACGCTCTGCGTGATCCTGGCGGGCGGCGAGGGCCGCCGCATGGGCGGCGACAAGCCGCTGCGCGCCTGGGGCGGCTCGACCCTGATCGGCAACGCCGTACGCCTGGCGCGCCGCGCCGCCGACGAGGTGGCCGTGGCGGTGCGCGATCCGCGCCAGGTCGGTCCCGTCGGCGCCCACGTGATCCTCGACGACCCGGCGATCGAGGGGCCGTTGGCCGGGATCGCCGCCGCCCTGAGGGCCGCGCACGATCTTGGCCACGAGGCCCTGCTCACCCTGCCCTGCGACATGCCGCGCCTGCCCGAGGATCTCCTGCCCCGGCTGGCCGCCGCCCTGGACGCCGCGCCCGGCGCCCTGGCCGCGGTGGCCTGCACCGATGGCGAGCTGCATCCGGTCTGCGCCCTTTGGCGCGCCGCGGCCGTCGAGCGGCTGCCGGCCTATGTGGAGAGCGGCGCCCGCTCGCTGAAGGGCTTCGCGGCGACCTGCGCCTATGTGACCGCGGACTGGCCCGCCGAGGCGGCCGAGCGCTTCGCCAACGCCAACACGCCCGACGAGCTCGAGCGCCTGCGCCGCCTCGCCGCCGGCGGCTGATCCGAGGCCGCCGCCTCTCCCGGCAAAAAGAGGGGGCGGGCCTGGGCCCGCCCCGGAGATAGAGGAAGATCCTATCCGGCGGGCCCCAAGGGGTCAGGGCGCGCAACGGTCGGGACAACTGCATCCTGCTCGGCCGCGGCTGCGCCCTGAATGACACCGCGCCTCCGGGCGCTTGATGAACATCAGGCCGCCGGCGTCAGGGGCGAAACGGTCAGGCGGCGCAGGGCCTCGACGGCGAGCTCCGCCATCGCTTCGACATCCTGCTCGGTCGGATCCGAGAGGGTCATCTCGCGCAGCAGACCGGCGATCAGCCCATCGCACATCAGGCTCTCCGCGGGGCGGCCCTTGCACAGCGCCCGCGCCCAGCTGAGCCGCGCCTGGCCGACGCCCTCGGCGAGGCTCGGGGCGTTGGCCAGCACGCGGTCGAGCGCGCGCACCAGGTTCAGGTTGGCGTGGGCCCGCGTCAGCAGGGCGCGGATCGCCGCCCCGCCTTCGGGCCGCTCATCGTCGAACGGCTCGAACAGCCAGGCGCCGAAGCGGCTGAGCACGGTGCAGACGCCTTCGTCGAGATCGTGGAAGTAGACGTAGTAGGCGGCGGTCGAGACGCCCGCGCCCTGGGTGATGTCCACCACCCGCGGCGAGCTGAACCCGTGGTCCTCGAGGGCCAGGGCCGTGGCGAGCAGCAGGCGCGCCTGCGTCCGGGCGCTCTTGCGGCGCCAGACGCGGCTCTCGTAGTCGAGGCGCAGCACGTCAGCGAAGCGTAAGGGCGCCTGACGGCCGAGGAAGAACGGCCGCACCGTGGCGGCCGGACCGGTGTGGGTCTGCACGAGCTTCAGCATGGGCGTCTCCGCCGTGGACGAACCGACCCACCGTGGACCCGACGCCCGCACGCGCGAATGACCGGCGCCCGACCGGCGCGCGACGGAGATCAAGCGCCGGCTTGAGGCATGTTCCCAAAGCCGCGCGCCGCCCGGCTGTCATCGATTTTCTCTATCTCAAATCCCAACAAAATCGATTGGGATTATACTCCAGCCCTCCCTACATCACGCCCATCGCCAATCGGAGACCGTGATGTCCAAGATCAATTCCACCGTGCTGCCGTTCACCGCCCAGGCCTACAAGGAGGGCAAGTTCGTCACGGTCAGCGACGCCGACCTCAAGGGCAAGTGGTCGATCGTCTTCTTCTATCCGGCGGACTTCACCTTCGTCTGCCCGACCGAGCTCGAGGACCTGGCCGACAACTACGCCGAGTTCCAGAAGCTGGGCGTCGAGATCTACTCGGTCTCCACCGACACCCACTTCTCGCACAAGGCCTGGGCCGACACCTCGCCGGCCATCGGCAAGATCCGCTACACCATGATCGGCGACCCGGCCGGCGTGGTGACCAACAACTTCGGCGTCATGCGGGAAGGCCAGGGCCTTGCCGATCGCGGCACCTTCCTGGTCGATCCGGACGGCGTGATCCAGTTCACCGAAGTCACCGCCGAGGGCATCGGCCGCAACGCCGCCGAGCTGCTGCGCAAGGTCAAGGCCGCGCAGTACGTCCGCAACCACCCGGGCGAGGTCTGCCCGGCCAAGTGGGAAGAAGGCGAGAAGACCCTCGCGCCGTCCCTCGAGCTGGTCGGCAAGATCTAAGCCGTCACTGACGAACCGCCGGCGGCGTCCCGTGAATGGAGCGCGCCGCCGGCTCCTCCCCTCCCGAATTCGACCGGAGCCGCCGCGATGTTGGACGCCAATCTGAAGGGTCAGCTGAAGACCTACCTGCAGAACCTCCGCCAGCCGATCGAGCTGGTGGCGTCGCTCGACGACGGCCCCAAGTCCGCCGAGCTGCTGGCGCTGCTGAACGACATCGCCGAGCAGTCGGATAAGGTGAGCGTGGTCCGCACGGGCGACGACGCCCGCAAGCCGTCCTTCGCCATCGTCCGCGCCGGGACCGACGTTTCGGTGCGCTTCGCCGGCCTGCCCCTCGGCCACGAGTTCACCTCGCTGGTGCTGGCCCTGCTGCACGTCGGCGGCCACCCGCCGAAGATCGAGCCGGACGTCGCCGAACAGATCAGGGCGCTGGACGGCGACTTCGCCTTCGAGACCTACTTCTCGCTCTCGTGCCAGAACTGCCCCGACGTGGTGCAGGCGCTGAACATCATGAGCGCCCTGAACCCCAAGATCCGCCACGTCGCCGTCGACGGCGCCTTGTTCCAGGCCGAGGTCGAGCAGCGCCAGATCATGGCCGTGCCCACCGTGCTGCTGAACGGCGAGCCCTTCGCCCAGGGCCGCATGAGCCTGGAGCGGATCCTGGCCATGATCGACACCGGTGCGGCCGCCCGGGCCGCCGAGAAGATCCAGGAGAAGGACCCCTTCGAGGTGCTGGTGGTGGGCGGCGGTCCGGCCGGCGCCGCGGCCGCCATCTACGCGGCGCGCAAGGGTATCCGCACCGGCGTCGTCGCCGAGCGCTTCGGCGGCCAGGTGCTCGACACCCTGGCGATCGAGAACTTCATCTCCGTGCCGCACACCGAGGGCCCGAAACTGTCCGCCGGCCTGGAGCAGCACGTCAAGGCCTACGATGTCGAGGTGATGGACCTGCAGAAGGCCGCCAGGCTCATCCCGGCGGCCGAGCCGGGCGGCCTGATCGAGGTGCAGCTGGAGAGCGGCGCGAGCCTGAAATCGCGCTCGGTGATCCTCGCCACCGGCGCGCGCTGGCGGAACATGAACGTGCCCGGCGAGGCCGAGTACAAGAACCGCGGCGTCGCCTATTGCCCGCACTGCGACGGCCCGCTGTTCAAGGGCAAGCGCGTGGCGGTGATCGGCGGCGGCAACTCCGGCGTCGAGGCGGCGATCGACCTCGCCGGCATCGTCGCCCACGTGACCCTGATCGAGTTCGACAGCCAGCTCCGCGCCGACGCGGTGCTGCAGCGCATGCTCGCCAGCCTGCCCAATGTGCGGATCGTCACCTCGGCCCTGACCACCGAGGTCCGCGGCGACGGCCAGAAGGTCACCGGTCTCGTCTACAAGGACCGCAACACCGACGCGGTTCACGAGGTGGAGCTGGAAGGCGTCTTCGTGCAGATCGGCCTTGTGCCCAACACCGAATGGCTGAAGGAGGCCGTGGCGCTCACCCCGCGCGGTGAGATCGAGGTCGACTTCCGCGGCGCGACCAGCGTGCCGGGCGTGTTCGCCGGCGGCGACGCGACGACGACGCCCTACAAGCAGATCGTCATCGCCATGGGCGAAGGCTCCAAGGCCGCGCTCTCGGCCTTCGACTACCTGATCCGCCAGCCTGGTCCCGACACGGCCCAGGCGCAGGAAGCGGCCTGAGGCAATTCCCGCTCAGGCGCCCGCCGGCTTTGGCGCAGCGCCTGACGCGGGCCTGTTGGCCAGGGCCGCGAAGGCGGCGTGGAACACCTCGTCGGGCATCAGCTCGGGCGTCAGGAACCGCTGGAACAGCAGCCCCTCGATGAGGGCGTTGATCACCCGCACCATCAGCTCCGGCGGCATCGGCAGGTCCTCGACCGCGAACACCGCCTCCATCCAGGTCGCCCCCGCCGCGAGCCCCTTGGCCATCTCCTCGCGGAAGGACTCGCGCACGTTCTCGTGGCGCAGCGCATAGGCGCGGAAGGTCAGGGCGCCCACCGCCGCGGGGCCCCTCTCCGGGATCGAGGCCAGCACCGCCTCGGCGGTCGCCCGCATCAGGTCGGCGAAGCTGTCTCCCGGCGCGAACCGCGGACGGATCGGCGCCCACTGGCGCACCGCCAGCGCCATGAACAGCTCATCGCGGTTCCTGAAGTTGCCGTAGATGGCGCCCGTGGTCATGCCCGCGCGCTCGGCGACGTCCTGCAGCGTCGTCGCCTCGAACCCTCTTTCCCGCGTCAGCGCCAGGGCCGCATCGAGCAGGGCCGCACGCGTGCGCTCGCGCTTGTCACCCTTCGGCTGGCGTCGCCGGGAAGCAGGAGGGGTCTCGGAAGCTTCGCTAGCCATGGCGCGACTGTGTTGCATGATATTTTATAATCTGTTTATTTTATAACATCGATATCGCATCTGGACAGCTCCATGACCGCACCCGACGCCATCCAGGCCATGCTCGAGCGCCACGTTGCGGGCGCAGAGATCGCCGGCGCCGCGACCCGCGTCTGGCGCGACGGCCGCCTCGTCCAGTCGGCCGCCTCTGGCTGGCGCGATATCGATGCGGGGCTGCCCATCGAGAACGACACCCTCTTCCGCATCGCCTCGCTGTCCAAGCCGGTCACCTCGGTCGTCGCCCTCACCCTCTTCGACGAAGGCCGCTTCGCGCTCGACCAGCCGATCAGCCGCGTCGCGCCCGAGTTCGGCGAGATGCGGGTGCTGCGCGATCCTGACGGCCCGCTGGACGAGACCGATCCGGCCGAACGGCCGATCACCTTCGAGGACCTGCTGACCCACCGCTCCGGTCTCACCTACGGGGACTTCCAGACCGGCCCCCTCGCCCGGGCCTATCGCGAGGCGCTCGGCGCCGACATCGACAGCGAGGTCTCACCCGACCAGTGGATCGCCCGCCTGGCGGCCCTGCCGCTGATCGATCAGCCGGGCGCCGGCTTCCACTATGGGACGTCCACCGACCTCCTCGGCCTGCTGATCGCTCGGATGGAGGGCGCACCCCTCGGCGAGGTGATGAGGCGCCGGCTGTTCGAGCCCCTCGGCATGCGGGACACCGGCTTCGTCATCCCGGCGGACCAGCGGGGGCGGCGCGCCCGGATGTACGGCTTCGACGACAGCGGCCGCCTCGCCGAGCGGCCGACCGGCGCCGGCGGGGCGTTCCTGGTCGAGCGGCCGGACGACATGGCCTTCGAGTCGGGCGGCCAGGGCCTGTGGTCCACCGCCGGCGACTATCTCGCCTTCGCCCGGCTGTTCGTCGGCGGCGGCGCCGTTGACGGCGTGCGGATCCTGCGGCCCGAGACCCTGGCGCTGATGACCGCCAACCGGCTCAGCGAGGCGCAGCGCGCCTCGGCGCGCCTGCTGGGCATGCCCGTCTTCACCGGCCTCGGCTTCGGTCTCGGGGTGGCGGTGGTGATGGATCCCGACCAGGCGCCCGTCGTCCGCTGCAAGGGCGGTGTCGGGACGGTGGGCTGGCCGGGCGCCTTCGGCGGCTGGTGGCAGGCCGATCCGACCGACGGCTCGGTGATGGTCTTCCTGGCCCACAACGCCCTCGATCCGGCGCAGCTGGCCATGGGCTACGGCCTCGGCGTCTACAGCGCGATCACCGAATTCCACACCCTGGCGTCGACGGCGAACTGAGACGCCGGCCGGGGCCTACTCCCACTCGATCGTGCCGGGCGGTTTCGAGGTCACGTCGTAAACGACGCGGTTGATGCCCTTCACCTCGTTGATGATGCGGGTCGCGGCGCGGCCCAGCACCTCCCAGGGGAACTCGAAGAAGTCGGCGGTCATGCCGTCGGTCGAGGTCACGGCGCGCAGGGCGCAGACGTTCTCGTAGGTTCGCGCATCGCCCATCACCCCGACGCTCTGCACCGGCAGCAGCACGGCGAAGGCCTGCCAGATGGCGTCGTAGAGGCCAGCCTTGCGGATCTCGTCGAGGTAGATGGCGTCGGCCTTCTGCAGGGTCGCGACCTTCTCGGGCGTGATGTCGCCGGGGATGCGGATGGCCAGGCCGGGGCCCGGGAACGGATGGCGGCCGACGAAGGCCGGCGGCAGGCCGAGTTCGACGCCCAGCGCCCGCACCTCGTCCTTGAAGAGTTCGCGCAGCGGCTCGACGAGCTTCAGCTTCATGTAGTCCGGCAGGCCGCCGACGTTGTGGTGGCTCTTGATCACCTGGCTCGGCCCGCCCTTGGCCGAGACGCTCTCGATCACGTCCGGATAGAGCGTGCCCTGGGCCAGGAAGGTCGCGCCCTCGATCTTGTGGGACTCGCGGTCGAAGACGTCGATGAACAGCTTGCCGATGGTCTTGCGCTTGGTCTCGGGGTCGGTGACCCCCGCCAGCGCGCCGAGGAAATCCTCAGAGGCGTCAACGTGTACCAGCGGGATGTTGTAGTGGTCCCTGAACATGGTGACCACCTGCTCGGCCTCGTTCATGCGCAGGAGGCCGGTGTCGACGAAGACGCAGGTCAGCTGGTCGCCGATGGCTTCGTGGATCAGCACCGCGGCCACCGAGGAATCGACACCGCCGGAGAGGCCGCAGATCACCTTTTCCGAGCCCACCTGGTCGCGGATGCGCTGGACCATCTCCTGGCGGAACGAGGCCATGGTCCAGTCGCCGCGGCAGCCGGCGATCTTGTGGGTGAAGTTGCGCAGCATCAGGGCGCCGCGCGGCGTGTGGGCCACCTCCGGGTGGAACTGGATGCCGTAGAAGCGGCGCCCCTCGTCGGCGATCACCGCGAAGGGCGAGCCTTCCGAGGTCGCCACCACCTCGAAGCCCTCAGGGATGGCGGTGATCTTGTCACCGTGGCTCATCCAGACGGTCTCGTTGTCGCCGAGGTCGCCCAGGCCCTCGAGCAGCGGCGACTCCCGCGCGATGCGGATCTCGGCGCGGCCGAACTCGCGCTCGTGGCCGCCCTCGACGGCGCCGCCGAGCTGCGCGGCCATGGTCATCTCGCCGTAGCAGATCCCCAGCACCGGCACGCCCAGCTCGAACACCCGCTGCGGCGCCGACGGGCTCTCCGCCTCGTGCACGCTGGCCGGGCCGCCGGAGAGGATCACCGCCTTGGGCGCGAAGTCGTCCAGCATCCCCTCGACCTTGTCGTAGGGGTGGATCTCGCAATAGACGCCGCTTTCGCGCAGGCGCCGGGCGATCAGCTGGGTCACCTGGCTGCCGAAGTCGACGATCAGGACGCGCTCATGGTTCGGTTCGGTGGTCATGGGGGTGCGTTAGCGGACCTTCTCTAGAACGGCGACGAAAAACCCGTCCGTCCCGGCGGATCGGGGCGACAGGCGCAGATATCGATCAGGGGTGAGGTGGCGGGCGAGCGTCGGATCGTCGGTGGCCGGCCGCACCGCGAACTCGGGATGGCGGACCAGGAAGGCGGCGACGCGGTCCTCGTCCTCCTCCGGCAGCACGGAGCAGGTGACATAGACGATCCGCCCGCCCGGTTTCACGAAGGCGGTCGCCTGGTCGAGCACGAGGTCCTGGTCGGCGAGGCGCTTTTCCAGGGTCTGGGGCGTCAGCCGCCACTTGGTGTCGGGATGGCGCCGCCACGAACCCGTGCCCGAACAGGGCGCGTCGACGAACACCAGGTCCATCCGCCCCTCGAGGCCCTTCAGCGGTTCCGGCTTGGCGGGCGTGCGGACCTGCAGGTTGCGCACCCCGGCGCGCTCGCCCCGGCGGATGGTGTCGGTCAGGCGCCGCGCGTCGGAATCGTAGGCGTAGATCTGGCCCGTGGTCTCCATGGCCGCGGCCAGGGCGAGCGTCTTGCCGCCGCCTCCGGCGCAGAGGTCGAGCACCTGCTGGCCCTTCACCTCGCCGGCGCAGGCCGCGGCGATCTGGCTGCCGAGATCCTGGACCTCCACCCAGCCCTTCACGAAGGCCGGCATGGCCTCCACCGCCGGCGCCCGCTCGTCGGCCCGCGGCGGGTCGATGCGCAAGGCCTCGGGAAGCACGCCGGTGGCGCGCACCGGCAGAGGGGCGAGCGCTTTCATCGCCTTGCCGGGGCCGGTCTTCAGGCGGTTGGCGCGCAGGTCCACAGGCGCGCGCTCGGCGAGCGCCGCCCCCTCCTCGGCCCGCGCCTCGCCGAACGCCCGCGCCAGGGAGGCGTCCAACCAGTCCGGATAGTCGCCGCGCACCGAGGCCGGGGCGTCGGCGAGGTCGCGCGGGGTCTCGAGCGCCAGGCGCTCGGCGTCGCTGAGCGGGCCAGGACCGTGCGGCGCCTCGCCCGCCGCCTCGGCGATGCGCTCGATGGCCCAGCCCCACAGGAACTTGAGCACGCCAAGGGCCGCGGCCCGGGCGCCCTCCTCGCCCATCCGCCAGGCGAGCGACCGGCGCCTGCGTAGGACGTCCAGCACCAGGCCTGAGACGAAGGCGCGATCCTTCGCCCCCGCGTAGCGGGCGCTGTCTCCCCAGGCCTTCAGGGCGAGGCGCACCGGCCGGTGACGGCTCTCGATCTCGGTCAGGACCTCAATGGCCGCCGCGAGGCGTCCGCCGTCACGCACCTTGGCGCCTCACGCTCAGACCGCGCTCGGGTAGTTCGGCGCCTCGCGGGTGATCATCACGTCGTGGACGTGGCTTTCACGAAGGCCCGCGCCGGTGATGCGGATGAACCGGGCCCGCTCGCGGAACAGCGGCAGGCTCGGCGCGCCCACATAGCCCATGGCGGCGCGCAGGCCGCCGACCATCTGGTGCAGAATCGGCGCGATCGGCCCCTTGTAGGGCACCTGGCCCTCGATGCCCTCCGGCACCAGCTTCAGGGCCGAGACCTCCTTCTGGAAGTAGCGGTCGGCCGAGCCTTGAGCCATGGCGCCGAGCGAGCCCATGCCGCGGTAGGCCTTGTAGGAACGCCCCTGGTAGAGGAACACCTCGCCGGGCGCCTCGTCGACGCCGGCGAAGACCGAGCCCATCATCGCCACCGACGCGCCCATGGCGAGCGCCTTGGCCAGATCGCCCGAGTACTTGATCCCGCCGTCGGCGATGATCGGCACGTCCGAATCCCGGGCGGCGCGCACGGACTCGGCGATCGCGGTCAGCTGCGGCACGCCCACCCCGGCGACGATCCGCGTGGTGCAGATCGAGCCCGGGCCGATGCCCACCTTCACCGCATCCGCGCCGGCGTCGATCAGCGCCCGCGCGCCGTCGTAGGTCGCCACGTTGCCGGCGACGATCTGCACGCGGTTGGTCTCGCGCTTCACGCGCGCCACGGCGCCGGCGACGTCCTTGTTGTGGCCATGGGCGGTGTCGATGACCACCACGTCGACGCCGGCGTCCACCAGCGCCATGGAGCGCTCGTAGCCGTTGTCGCCCACCGTCGAGGCCGCGGCCACCAGAAGCCGGCCCTGCGCGTCCTTGGCCGCGTTCGGGTGCTCCTGGGACTTCTCCATGTCCTTGACGGTGATCAGGCCGACGGCGCGGTAGGCCTCGTCGACCACAATCAGGCGCTCGATCTTGTGCCTGCGCAGCAGCTCGCGAGCCTCGGCCTGGCTGACGCCCTCGCGCACCGTGACCAGGTTCTCGTGGGTCATCAGCGCCTTGGCGGGCACGTCGTCGCGGCCTTCGAAGCGCATGTCGCGGTTCGTCAGGATGCCGCACAGCTTGCCCGTGCCGGGCTCTACCACCGGGAAGCCGGAGATCTTCCGCCGCGCCTTGATCTCGCGGATCTCGCGCAGGGTGGTGTCCGGATGGATGGTCAGCGGGTTGATGACCATGCCGCTCTCGTAGCGCTTCACCTCGCGCACCTGGTCGGCCTGTTCCTCGACCGTCAGGTTGCGGTGGAGCACCCCGATGCCGCCGTTCTGGGCCATGGCGATGGCCAGCCGGCTTTCGGTGACCGTGTCCATGGCGGCGGACACGAGCGGGATGTTCAGATTGATCTCTCGCGTGAACCGGGTGGACACATCCACCTGAGTTGGCATCACATCGGATGCGCCGGGTTCGAGCAAAACATCGTCGAAGGTGAGCCCTTCGCGAATCTCCATGAGACTCTCCGTTTTGCGGGCGCGGTATCCCCGCAAAGGGGCTGCGAGTCAACGGCGGGAGGCGCGATGAAAGTGTCGCGGGTGATCGCGGCCCCCAGGCCGCACGTCTTCGCCGCCTTCGCCGACCCGGCGGCGCTGGCCCGCTGGCTGCCGCCCGCCGGCATGACGGCCGCCCTGTCGTCCTTCGACGCGCGACCTGGCGGCGGCTACCTCATGACGCTGACCTATGGCGATCCGCGCCGCCACGGCCAGGGCAAGACCACGGCCGACAGCGACTCCGTCGAGGTCCGCTTCGCCGCGTTCTCGCCCGAGCGCATCGTCCAGCAGGTCGCCTTCAGGTCCGACGACGCGGCGTTCGACGGCCTGATGACCATGACCTGGACCTTCGATGAGACGCCCGCCGGAACCGAGGTCGCCGTCACCGTCGAGGACGCCCCTCCGGGCATTTCCGACGCCGACCACGCCGCGGGCATCGCCTCGAGCCTGGACAACCTGGCCCGTTTCCTCGGCGGCTAGCGCCCCTTGAAGCCGGTCGCCACGAGATAGACCTCGGAGCTGTCCGACCGGCTTGCCTTGGGCTTGACGTTCCGCACATCGGCGAAGTGGCGCTTGAGTTCGGCGATCAGCGCCGTGGTCTCGCCGCCCTGGAAGGCCTTGGCCACGAACACCCCGCCGGGCTTCAACACCTGCACCGCGAAATCGGCCGCCGCCTCGATCAGGCCGACGATGCGCAGGTGATCCGTCTGGCGGTGGCCCACCGTATTGGGCGCCATGTCGGAGAGCACCACGTCCGGCGGCCCGCCCAGCAGCTCGATCAGCTTTGGGCCGCAGGCCGGGTCGGTGAAGTCCATCTGAACGATGTGCGCCGGCGGCAGCGGATCGACCGGCAGCAGGTCCACGCCGGCCACCTGCTTCACCCCGCGTTCCAGCGCCACCTGGGTCCAGCCGCCGGGCGCCGCGCCCAGATCGATCACCCGCGCCCCCGGCTTCAGGAAATGCAGCCGGTCGTCGATCTCGGTCAGCTTGTAGGCGGCGCGGCTGCGATAGCCGTGCGCCCGCGCCTTGGCGGCGAAGGGATCGTTGAGCTGCCGCTCCAGCCAGGCCTGCTGTGACGGCGTGCGCTGCTTGGCGGTCTTCAGGCGCACCGGCTTTCCGCGGCCGGACTCCGTGCCGCCCGTGGGCGGCCTCACCATGCGCTTGCGGGGAGGCTCGGTCATTCGGCGGCCGCCAGGGTGCGGCCGCGCGCCCCGCCGCGGCGGCGACGCCGGCGACGGCGGCCCTTCTCCGCCATCAGGGAAATCAGGATGCCTTCGCGCAGGCCGCGGTCGGCGACCCGCACCCGGCTGCACGGCCAGAGCTCCTGCACCGCCTGCAGGATAGCTGCCCCGGCCAGAACGAGGTCGGCCCGGTCGGGGCCGATGCACGGCTGCTCGGCCCGCTGCTGCGGCTTGAGCGCCAGCAGCCGCCCGGCCGCCGCGTCGCACTGCTCGCGCGTCATCCAGATGCCGTCGACCCGGCTGCGGTCATAGCGCGGCAATTCGAGGTGCATGCCGGCCAGGCTGGTGATGGCGCCCGAGGTGCCAATCAGGTGGGCCCGGTCGGCGTCGAACACCTCCCGCATCGGATCGGCCCTGCGGAAGGCGGCGATCTCGCTCTTCACCGCCTCGATCATCTCCCGGAACCAGGCTTCGGTGCCGTGTTCGCCCTCGGGGAACCGCTCGGCGAGGGTCACGACACCGATCGGCACCGACAGCCATGCGCGCATCGGCGGCGTGCCGGTCGGCGGCGCATCCTTGAGCTCGACCCAGGACAGCTCCGTCGAGCCGCCGCCCACATCCACCACCAGGGCGGCGTCGGCGCTGCGGTCGATGAGGTTGAGGCAGCCGGCGACCGACAGCTTGGCCTCTTCCTGGGGACTGATGATCTGCAGCCGGAGCCCCGTCTCCTCGGCCACGCGCTCGATGAAGGCCGGCCCGTTCTCCGCCATGCGGCAGGCCTGGGTGGCGATCGCCCTCAGGCGCACGACCTTGCGGCGGCGCACCTTCTCGGCGCTGACCTTCAGCGCCGCCATCGCCCGTTCCATGGCCGGCTCCGAGAGCCGCCCGGTCTGGGAGAGCCCCTCCCCCAGCCGCACGATGCGCGAGAAGGCTTCGACCACGCGGAAGCCGCCGCCGTTCGGCGTGGCGATCAGCAGCCTGCAATTGTTGGTGCCGAGATCGAGCGCCGCATAGCACGCGGCCTCGCCATTCGACCCGTTCGACCTGGGTCCGTTCGACCGGGCCCCACCGGGCCCGGTTCCACCCGTTCTCGTCCGGCCGCGCCCAAAGGCGCCCGGCGCACGCGGCGCCTCACTCATGGACCGCCTTCCGTCCTCGCAGGGGTCGCCGACAGGCGCCCGCCTCATTTCGACGCAAATGTAGCAAGAGCCGGGCCTGGCAGGAAGCGTGGCCTTGAACCCAAGGCTTCGCGCGCTACGTTCACCTTCCAGTCAGGAGATGGGAGATAGATTCGACGGCATGGCTACACGACTCGCCAAATTCGCGATCGGCCAGGTCGTCCGTCACCGCGTCTATCCCTTCCGCGGCGTCATCTTCGACGTGGACCCCAGCTTCGCCAACACCGAGGAATACTGGCTGTCCATTCCGGAACACATCCGGCCGCACAAGGACCAGCCGTTCTACCATCTGCTCGCCGAGAACGACGAGAGCGCCTACGTGGCCTATGTCTCCGAGCAGAACCTGCTGCCGGACGAAAGCGGCGAGCCGGTCGGCCATCCGCAGGCCTCGCTGATCTTCGAGTCCTTCCGCGAAGGCCAGTACACGCTTCGCCCCCGGATCTGCCACTAGGCTGGAAGATCTATTCGGCGAGCCCGCCTTTCGGCGGTCATTCCGAACGGAACTTCCCCCGAAAACGGGCCATTCTCGTCCGCATGAAAGCGGATGCGACCTTCCAGGCGCCGCCCCCCGGCGCCCGTCCCGACTGGACCATCGACCAGGGCTGGGAGGCCTATAGCGACGCCGAGCATCAGGTCTGGATCACGCTCTACGAGCGCCAGACCGCCCTGTTGCCGGGACGCGCCTGCGACGCCTTCCTCAGGGGCCTCGACGCGCTCGACCTGCACCGCACCGGTATCCCGGATTTCGCGCGGGTGAACGAGGAGCTGTCCCGCCTGACCGGCTGGAGCGTCGTCGCCGTGCCCGGCCTGGTGCCGGACGATGTCTTCTTCGATCACCTGGCCAACCGCCGCTTCCCCGCGGGCCAGTTCATCCGCAAGCCACAAGAGCTTGATTACCTTCAGGAACCCGACATCTTCCACGATGTCTTCGGCCATGTCCCGATGCTCACCGACCCGGTGTTCGCGGACTACATGCAGGCCTATGGCAAGGGCGGCCAACGCGCGCTCGGCTTCGGCCACCTGCACAACCTCGCCCGGCTCTACTGGTACACGGTGGAGTTCGGACTCATGGAGACCGCGGCGGGCCTGCGGATCTACGGCGCCGGCATCGTCTCCAGTTACTCCGAGAGCCGCTTCGCGCTCGACGATCCCTCCCCCAACCGCCTGGGCTTCGACCTCGAGCGGGTGATGCGCACGCCTTACCGGATCGACGACTTCCAGCAGGTCTACTTCGTGGTCCCGGCCCTGCAGACCCTGCTCGACGTCACGGTGGAGACGGACTTCGCGCCGCTCTACGCGCGCCTGGAGACGGCCAGCGACATCCCCATCGCCGCCATCGAGCCTGCCGACCGCGTGTTCACCCGCGGCACCCAGGCCTACGCCAACGCCGGCGGCCGCACCGCGGCCTAGTAGTCCCGCCGCCAGCGGATCGCCAGTGAGCCGCCGGTCTGGCCGGCGATCTTCGAGACGATGGAGAGGCTCCGTTTCAGGCGCCACTCGACCTGCGCCGACGAGCCTTCGCGCCCCCCGCCGGTGAGCTCTAGATAAACCTTGTCTGTCAGGTACTTGCCGCCGGAAACTGTGACGCCGGCGCCGGTCGAACCGCCGCCCAGCGCCAGGCGGTCGAGGCCGGCGAAAGTCCGCAGGTTGCCGATCACGTCGAGCCCTCCGCCGCCCGCCAGGGACGACAGGGTCGAGGCGAGCTGCGCCGCCTCGAGCGGCGACAGCTGCGAGGCGGTTCGCCCGAACAGCACCTGGCTCAGCACCTCGTCGTTGGGCAGGGTCGGCGTCGAGGTCAGGGTGATCTCCGGCCGGTCGGCCGTGCCGCGGATCCGCACCCCGGCGGTCAGCGATGGATCGTCACGCGTCGCCAAGAGGTCCAGGCGGATGTCCTCGGCGTGGGTCGACAGATAGACCACGCTCGCCGGATCGAACTCGAACCTCTTGCCCGCGAAGTCGTAGTCGCCGCGCACCACCCGCGCGACGCCGCCGAGCTGCGGATGGGTGGTCGTCCCGCCCACATGGGCGTCGAGCGACAGCTCCACATTCAACCCGCGGCCGCGCAGAAATACACGCCCCGGCGCTTTGAGCGACACATCCAGCGCCCAACCTTCGCCGCCGATGCCGGATCCGCTGGGGGCCGGCAGGCTCGAGGCCAGGTCGAGCGGCCGGTTCTTCTCCACCACGTCCATGGCCACGACGCCCGAGGGTGTCGGCAGCCTGGCGGCGACATTGGCCTGGTCGATGGTCAGGGCGCCGGTCAGCTTCACCTTGCCGCCCGCGTCGCGGTTGATGGTCGCCTGGCCGGTCGCAGAGGCGGTGGCCAGCTCGTTGTCGATCAGTCGGAAACCCTTGAGGTTCAGCCGGAAGCTCGAAGCGCCCGCCCGTTCCAGGCTGATCCGGCCCGCGCCGTTCACGGTCCCGCCATGGCCGTCCACGCCATTCGCCTGGGTGACATTGACCGCGGCCTCGTCGAAATCCGCGGCGAGCGAGACCTGGCGGAGCGACAGGCCGGTCTCGCCGTCATCGAAGCGGCCGTTCTGCACCGCCACCTGTCCGGCGGCGCGCGGTTTGGCCAGAGTCCCCGAGAGCGTGCCCCGGGTGCGCACCTGGCCCGAGAGGCTGCGCTCGCCGCCGATCAGGAGGTCGAACAGCGGCCGCACCTCCCCCTCGGCGAAGAACCGCCCGCGCATCGGCTGCTGGGTGGCGACCGCCACCCGGAAAGGGGCCGCCGAGCTGGCGGCGGGCAGGGTCACCTCGCCGTTGGCCTGCAGCCCCTGGGCGTTGGCGGCGTTGGCCGTCAGGGTCAGGCTGTCGCCGGCCAGCCGTCCACGGACCGTCCCGTCGACGCCCGACGCCGCCGGCGCCCCGCGCCCGCGCGCCCCGGCCAGCCGGGCGTCCAGCGTGCCGTCCAGCCGCCCGCCCTTGCCGCTCAGCGCCAGGGTAGCGTCGACCTTGCCGGCGAAGTCCTCGTCCAGCATCTGCAGGCCGAAGCCGGCGACCTGCGCCTTCACGTCCGCCGTCTGGTCGGTCAGCCGGCTGTCGAGATCGAGCCGGCCGCCGTCGCTGGCCGCCAGCCTCACCCGCGCCGCGCGCTCGGGTCCGCCGAAGCGGAACACCGCCGGCTCCAGAGTCCGCAGGCCGCGGCCCCCCAGGGCGCCCGAGCCGTCGAAGCTCGCCACATAGCCCGGCTTGGCCTCGGCGAAGGTCCCCTTGCCGTTGGCGCTCCAGCGCCCCTGGGTGGAATCGCCGTCGGCGGCCAGGGCGTAGGGCAACCGCGCCAGCGGTCCGTCCGCCGTGAGCCTGGCCTGCCGCAGCAGGATGGGTGAACCCGGGAAGCGCGCCCCCTCGGCGGTGAGGTTCAGGCTCGCCTGTGTCCCGCCGCTGTCGGCAAGCCGCACGTGCCCGCCGATCCGGCCGGCGTCGAGGAAGGCGCCCTTGGTGAGGGCCACGTCGAGCTCGGCCGCCGAGGGGGCGCTGCGGCGCAGGGACAGCGATCCGGCCGCCTTCAGGCCGCCGGCGTCCACCGACAGCTCCGTCAGGTCCACGCCGCCCTCCGGGAAGCGGAAGGCCGACCGGCCGCGCGCCGGACCGAAACCGCTCGTCGCGGTGGCCGCGATCACCCCCGCCGTCCCGTCCAGACGACGCTCGAAGGTGAGGGTCACATTGGCGTCCTTCAGCGGCAGGCGCGGCGCGTCGATCTCGTCCAGATGGGCGATCAGGTCGGCCTTGGGCGCCCCGAGCGTGCCAGTGATCGCGCCCGAGCCCTTGGCCTTGCCGGCGATCTCCACCGGGCCGGCATGGAACGGCCCGGTGGCTGACCAGTCGAGCTTGAGCGCCATCTTGCCACCGGTCTCCAGCACCCCGGCGGTGGAGGCCTGCAGGGCGGCGCCGGAGAGGCTCGCCGAGCCGAGGGCGATCCGCCGGCTGTCGAGGTTCGCCTTGGCCGCGAAGCCGGGCCGCGCCCCCAGGAGGCGGTCGAGCTCGGGATAGCCGGTGGCGAAGCGCTCGCCGCGCGCCTCGACGGACACCGCCCAGGGTTGGCCGGCCTTGGCCTGGCTGGCCGACCAGCTGGCGCTCGCCGCGCCGGCGGCGCCGCGCCGGGCCGCAGCCAGGTTGGTGAGGCTCGCCTGACCCTTGAAGGTCAGGCCGCCCAGCAACCCTCTGCCGCCGCTCGCCGAGACCTTCAGCCCTGATCCCACGAGCTCCAGCCGGTTCAGCGCCAGACGCCCGTCGGCGAGGCGGGCGGCCTCCAGGCTCGCCTTGGGCGCAGGCCCCAGCGCCGCCCCCACGAAGCCCGCGCCGCGGCCGCCCGCGCCGGTCAGCTGCAGCTTCGCGCCGAGCTCGCCCTTGCTGGACGAAAGCTCGAAGGGGCCCGCCGCGCGATCGAGGCCATAGGCGCCGAGGTTCGCCCTCGCCACCGCGGCCTGGCCGGCGAGCTTCCAGCCGGTGGGCGTCTGGGTGAGCACTCCCGCCACCCGCGCCGGTCCCATCGCAGGCCCGCCAGTGATACGCGAGAGCGCCGGCGTCGTGGCCATGAGGTTGAGCCCCTGCGGTCCGATCTTGCGTTCGCCGATGTTGCCGAGGCCGGAGGCGGTCAGGGCGATATTCTCCGCCGCCACCTGGGCCTGCAGGGCGAAGAAGCCCGGCGTCGCCTTGCGGCCGACCAGGGCGAACCTCGCCTGAGGGCCGAAGCGCCGGGCGTAGGGCTCGGTCAGGCTGGAAGCCGTCAGAGAGATCTGCCCGCTCGCCTGGCCCTGGAGCTGGTCCCAGGCGCCCTGGGCCTGCAGGGGCCGGGTGGTCCCCGACAGGGCCTCGGCCGTGAACCGGCCCTGCGAGGTCTTCCCGTTCGCCGCGATCTTCAGCGAGAAGGGCTGCTTGGACGGCAGGCCCAGCGCGCCGGCCAATGCCCCGCCCTGCGCCTCCCCGGCATCCACCGCGATCAGCAGCGGCCGGTCCTTGGCGATGTCGTAGTCGGCGTTCAGGTGATCGCCGGGGCGCAGCACGCTGATCGCCCGCACGTGGCCGCGCTGGCCGCCCTGGCGCTCCACGTGGATGTTGAAATCGAGGTCGTAGACCCCGCGCTCGTAGGAGAAGCCCGGCTCCAGATCGAGCCGGCCGTGGGCGTGGTCAATGTGGAACGACAGGGGCAGCCCGCCGGACGTCCCCTCCCGCGCCGCCAGGGTCGGACGGCGGATCAGGCGCAAGTCCTGCACCTCGATGTCGTCGGCCTGGAAGTTGCGCCGCACCAGTTCCAGGTAGCGCCACTTGAGATGGATGTTGTCAGCCTGCAGCCAGACGCCCTGGTCGTCGCGCAGGGTCAGTCGGGCGATCCTCAGGTCGCTCCAGATGTCGCCGGTCAGGCCTTCGACCTTGAGCCGGCCGAGCGAGCCGATCCGCAGGCCGTCCGTCGCCGCCTGGATCAGCAGCCGCGCCTGCGGCAGCAGGACGCCGTAGCGCATGGCCGTGACGATCGCCCCGAAGGTCGCCACCACCGCGATCGCCACGATCAGCGCGATCTGGCGCCAGGAGCGCTTGGCGACCGCGACCGCCTCGTGCGCCACCTCGGCCACCTCGTGCGCGAGGTCCGGCTTATGGTCCTCAGGCCCGCTCAAAACGCCTGCCCGATGCTCACATAGACCTGGAAGGGCGAGCCGCCGTTCTTGCCGCTGACCGGCACGGCCACGTCCACCCGGATCGGTCCGAAGCCCAGGTTGTAGCGCACGCCGACGCCAGCCCCGACGCCGACATCCTTGAAGGTCGGCGTGTTCTGGCTGCCCACGGCGCCGGCGTCGACGAAGCCTACCAGCCCCCAGGTGCGGGTCAGGTCGTGGCGAAGCTCGATCGAGCCTTCCACCAGCGACAGACCGCCCTGGGGCGTGTTGTCGGCGAGCCTTGGCCCGACGCCCTGGTACGCGAAGCCCCGCACCGAGCCGCCGCCGCCCGCATAGAACCGCTGGGGCGCCGGGATGTCGGCCACCGTGCCGTTGAGGATCGAGCCGACGTGCACGCGCGCCGCCAGCACCGTCTTCGCTTCCTTGCCGAACGGGAAATAGGCCGAGCCGCCGGTCTGCAGCTTGACGTACGGAACCGTCCCCTTGCCGGCCAGCAGGGTCGGCTCGGCGCGCGCGTTCACCCGCCAGCCGCGGCGCGGATCGAGCGGATCGTTGGAGCGGTCGAGCGCCAGGTCGGCGAGCGCGGCCACGGTCAGCACGTCGCGGCCGAGCGGCGTCAGGGTCCCCGGCTTGATCTCGTCCGTCCGGCTGAAGTCCACCGAGCCGCCGAGCGTCAGGTAGGAGGTCTTGGTGAAGTGCCGCTGGGCGTCGGCCCTCACCCCGAAGCCCTTGGCGTCATAGGCGTCGGTGGTCGTGTTGTAGGCCGCCGCGTCGAGGGTGAGCGTCTGGTCGGGCCGTTTCCAGTGCGGAAGGGTGAGGTCCGCGCCCACCCGGCTGTCGAGCTTCGAGCCCTTGGCGAACAGGCCGAGCGTGTCGGCCCGGCCGAGGAAATTGTACCGGGTCCAGCGCACGTCGAACCCCGGGCCCTCGTTGCTGCCCCAGCTCGCCCCCACCTCCAGGGTCCGCCGTTTGCGTTCGGCGAGGCTCACGACGACCGGCCGCAAACCGTCCGCCGTCGTCTGATCCACGGGCGAGAGGCCGACCGTGACGGACTCGTAGACGCCGGTGTCCAGCAGCCGACGCTCAAGTTTGGCCACCTTCTCGGGATCGTACAATTCGCCCGAGCGCCAGGGCGCCAGCCCCCTCACCCATTTGGCGCGCGTGCGGCCGTTGGTGGTGAGGTTCACGCCGTCCAGCTTCACCAGCTTGCCGGCGGCCAGGCGATAGGTCGGCTGCACGCTCTGATCGCCATGATCGACCACCACCTCGCGCGGCTGGGCCTTGGCGTCGGCGTAGCCGCGCTTCTGCACGGCGGCGACGGCGCGCCCTTCGGCGCTGACCACGTCGGCGGCGCGGCCTGGCGCGCCCGGGTTGAGCGCGAGCGAAGAGACGGCGCCGATCTGGGTGTCCGCATCGGGCGGCGTGCCCACCCATTCGATCTTCGGCAGCGCCAGGTGGAAACGCGGGCCCGGCGCGACGCGCACGGCGGCGGAGGGCGTGTCTCCGTCCCCCACCTCCGGCTCGACCACATAGCCGTAGTAGCCTTCGGACCGCAGCACGGCGATCGCGTCCTCGGCGGCGCCATTGGCCCGGCGGCGCGCCTCGAAGCGATTGTCGATGGAACGGTCGGTCTCGCCGACGGCGCGGACGATCTCGGCGCGCAGCGCGGCGTCCATCTCGCCCTCGACCGTGGCGCGTGGCTGCGCCGCCCGGGCCGAGGTCGCGGCCAACGGAACGGTCAGGGCCGCCGAGGCGGCGACGGCGTAGAGCAGTCGACCCAAGCCTTCGAATCCCAGAATCCCAAGCGCCCGACCCTTCCCGGGTGTAGCCGCGCCGCCCGACACTGTCACCGCCCCAGCCGAGGCGGGCGCAGCCAAGTTCGCGACGTGCTTCGAAGTCCAGCGCCTGCGGCGATCCGCGCCGCGACGTTGAACTCAGAAACCGCCTAAGAACACTTGGAAAGTAAACAAGCTTGGCATTGGGGCAATTTGACCTGAATCAATCGGGCCAAATTAAGTCTACCGACCTCGATCGCGACAATGCCGCGCAGGTGTTTTCAGCTTCACAATTAAAAGAAAAAGCTGCGCAACAATAAAACGTTGCCCGCCTGAAATGACTCTTCTACCGCGGACTCCGGCATAGGGGGCGGCGCCGCGCGGCTGCAGGTCGCTCGTCAGACCCCCGAGATCACGTCGACAACTCGTCTCACCGGATCGGGGTTTCACATGGCCTACCAGAATTTCTCGGGCAGCTGGCTGCCCGACAGTGCGCCTGCGAACAGCTGGATCAGCGGAACCTCCGCGGCGGAATGGCTGAACGGCACGAGCCTGAACGACAGTTTCAACACCGGCGGCGGCGCCGACACGATCGCCGGCGGCCTGGGCGACGACTACTACTGGCTGGCCGGCCCCGCCCAGAAGATCGCGGAATATGCCGGCCAGGGCGTCGACACGGCGAACATCTGGTCGAGCTATGTGCTGCCGGCGAACGTCGAAAACCTGATCATCCAGAACACCAACACCTATGGCGCGGGTAACGACAGCGCGAACATCATCCAGGGCGGCGATGGCCCGCAGTACCTCTACGGCGGCCGCGGCGAGGACGTGCTGGTCGGCGGCGGTGGAAACGACACCTTCGTGATCAAGACCGGCGAGGGGAACAAGGTCGTCCAGGACTTCCAGGCCGGCGCCGACAAGATCCGGCTGCTCGGCGGCCCGACCGACTTCGCGGCCCTCAAGGCCGGGATGGTCCAGCAGGGCTCCGACACCATCGTCAACGACAACGGCACGATGATCGCCCTGCGGGGCGTTCAGACCTGGCAGCTCCAGGCGAGCGACTTCCAACTGCCGCTGAACTATTCGAGCCTCGGCTCGATGACTTTCGACGACGAGTTCAACAACCTGTCGCTCGGCGCCGGCGGAACCTGGCAGACGAGCTTCGGCGACGGTCTCGCCGGCCACACCCTGGTGCGCAACAACGAGGCCGAGATCTACGTCGACCCGAGCTTCGCCGGCTCCGGCTCGCAGGCCCTCGGCATCAACCCGTTCTCGGTGTCGAACGGGATCGCCACCATCACCGCGGACCGCGCCACCGGGGCCCAGCAGTCCCAGCTCTGGGGCTACCAGTACACCTCCGGCATCCTGTTCTCGAACTACACCCAGCTCTACGGCTACTTCGAGATGAAGGCCGAGCTGCCCAAGGGCCAGGGCCTGTGGCCGGCCTTCTGGCTCGCCACCGGCGCCAACGAGATCGACGTGCTGGAGGGCCTCGGCTCCGACACCAAGGTCCCGTACAACGCCATCCACTCGCCGCAGGTGCCCTCCCTCGGCGTCGCCAACTACCTGCCCGACGACGGCGGCTATCACACCTACGGCACGCTCTGGTCGCCCAGCGACATCGTCTTCTATGTCGACGGCAACGAGGTCTGGCGCACCGCCACGCCCTCGGACATGAACCAGCCCATGCACATCATCGCCAACCTGGCGCTGGGCGGCTCCTGGGCCGGCCTGCCGGATGGCACGACGCCGTTCCCGGCGCACATGAACATCGACTACATCCGCGCCTACAACCTGCCGGGCAACGGCTCGAGCGGCATCTCCCCGCCGCCGGTTTCACCGCCGCCCGTCTCGCCGCCTCCTGTTTCCCCCCCGCCGGTCTCTCCCCCGCCCGTGACCTCGCCGGCCTCCCCGCCCCCGCCGAGCGGCGGCGGCTCCGTCATCACCTCGCACGGTTATGGCGACAGCCTGGTCGGGACCAGCGGCGCAGACACCCTCATCTCCAACCAGGGCGGCGAGAC
Organism: Phenylobacterium soli; assembly: GCF_003254475.1. Taxonomy (NCBI): domain Bacteria; kingdom Pseudomonadati; phylum Pseudomonadota; class Alphaproteobacteria; order Caulobacterales; family Caulobacteraceae; genus Phenylobacterium; species Phenylobacterium soli. Next base: position 2,351,175 of record NZ_QFYQ01000001.1, on the reverse strand, counting down.
CATGGTCGGCGGCGCCGGCGCCGACACCTTCGTGTTCAAGACCACCCCTTGGACGCCGAGCCACATCACCGACTTCGCGCCGGGCGTCGACCATCTCGACCTCTCGGGCCTCTATCTCGGCGGTTACAACGGCGCCGATCCGGTGGCCGACGGTTATGTTTCGTTCGTCTCCGACGGCGCCGGCGGCACGGCGGTGCTGGTCGATCCGGACGGCCGGGCGTCCGGCCACCAATGGGGCGACTACGTCGTCGATCTGGAGCACGTGGCCCCCACGAGCCTGACCGCGGCCAACGCCCTCGGCGCATCCGGCGGGTCCGGCGGCGCATCCCCGCCGCCGCCGCCGGCTTCGGGCGGCGCGGTGCTGACCTCGGCCTATGCCGGCGACCACCTGGTCGGCGGCGCAGGAAGCGACACGCTGAACGCCAGCCGCGGGGCCGACCAGCTCACCGGCGGGGCCGGCGCGGACCACTTCGTCTTCGCCGCCGAGCCCTGGGCCCCTGCCCACATCACCGACTTCCAGCACGGCCAGGACGTCGTCGACTTGAAGGGCCTCTTCGCCGCCACCGGCTATTGGGGATCCGACCCGGTCGCCGACCACTACCTGACCCTGATCTCGGACGGGAACGGCGGCACGGCGGTGCTCTTCGACCGCGACGGATCGGGCTCGGGCCAGCAGTGGGGCGACTACATCATCGACCTCGAGCACGTCTCCCCGTCGAGCCTGACCAGCGCCGACTGGGTGATCCGCTAGCTACCAGGCCCCCACCTCCCGGAGCTGGCGCGCCAGTTCCGGGGGGATGTCGCCGAACGCTTCGGAATTGAGGTCCTCGGGCGCGTCCTTGGCTTCCAGATAGCGCCAGCCCTGGAACGCGCGGCGCGGCGTCGGGACCACCCGCACCACCTCCTCGTCGAGGCTCACCTCGCAGCGGGCGTTGGGGCCCTCGCCCACGGTGTCGACCGCGAGGATGCGCTGGCGGCAGAGGATCTGGCCCTTGAACACCCGATAGACCGAGCCGCCGTCAATCATCTCGGCCGCGCGCTTGGGTGTCTGGCGCGTACGCAGCACCCAGGGCTTGCCGGGCTCGGTATGGGCGCGCCGCCAGTCGAGGAGGTCCTCGATGGTGTCCGCGCCGACCACCAGCTTGATCATGTGCAGGGCCATGGCCCTGACTTATGGCGCCTCGCGCGGCCTTGGCCAGCGGCTCGCGGTGCGACGCTTCTACTCGCCCGCCCAGCTCGCCTTGCGCTTGTCGAGGAAGGCGCGGACCCCCTCCTGGCCTTCCTCGCCGACCCGGGCGGCGGCGATGCGACGGGCGGTGAGGTCCATGAGGTCGTGGTCGATCTCCCGGCCGAACACGTCGTCCACCAGCCGCTTGGCGTCCACCAGGGCGCCGGGAGCGCAGGCCATCACCTCGGCGGCGATCCGATCGTGCGCGGCGGTGAGGCCGGCGGCGTCCGCCACCAGCTCGCTGACCAGGCCGACCCGCTCGGCGTAGGCGGCGTCGAACACCCGGCCCGTGGCGAACAGGGCGCGGGCGTTCCGCGGGCCGATCGCGTCGACCACATAGGGGCTGATCACCGCGGGGATGAGGCCGAGCCGCACCTCGGAGAAGCTGAACCGCGTGTCGCGGGTGGCGATCGCCAGGTCGCAGGCCGCGGCCAGGCCCGCGCCGCCGCCGAAGGCCGCGCCCTCGACGAGGGCGACGGTCAGGGCCGGCAGGTCGCGCAGCCGCTTGAACATCACGGCCATGGCCATGGCGTCCTCACGGTTGTCGCCCTCGGTGAGCTCGGCCGCCTCGCGCATCCAGCCGAGGTCCGCGCCGGCGCTGAACGTCCCGCCGGCGCCCTTCAGGAACACCACGCGCACGCCCTCGGCGCCGTGCAGGGTCTCGAAGGCGTCGCTGAGCGCCGAGATCAGGTCCGGGTCGAAGGCGTTCTTCCGCGCCGGCCGGTTCATCACCACCGTCGCCGCGCCCTCGATGGTCGCCTCGATTCGCACGAGATCCGACGTCGGGCTGGTGTCGGGGACCTCGACCAGGGGATCGGCGATGGGATTGGTCATGGGGGTTCCTCTCACGGCCTGTCGCTAGAACGCCGGACGAGGCTCTAAGGCGCCTCGCAAGCCTAGCCGTTGCGCTGGATCAACCGGAGCCTGCGAAGGCATAGCCCCGACTCTCCCTGCGCGCTAGGCTGGCGTCCGTGGCGGGCCTTCCTGAGATCCCCGACGACTCGGCGCTGGCGCGGCTCTTCAGCCAGGAGCGCGCGCAGGGCGAGGCCACGTGGTTCTCGCTGCCCGGCGGTCAGACGCTCTACGCCGCCGGCGACCCGGCCGATCAGCTCTACTTCCTGCGCACCGGCCGGCTGGGCGCCTTCCGACGCGAGGCCGGCCACGAACCGGAGTTCCTGGGCGTCATCCGGCCTGGCGAGCCGGCCGGCGAGATGGCCCTGATCGCCGGAGCCCCACACTCGGCCGACGTCGTCGCCCTGCGCGATTCCGAGCTCTTCGCCCTGCCCCGCGAGGTGTTCTTCGAAGCCGCCGACGCCGACGCCAGCGTCATGACCGAGCTCGCCCGGCTGATGATCATGCGCACGCGCCAGGCCACCCGCCGTGGGACCATGGGCGAGCCGTCGGTCTTCGGCTTCGTGCCGATCGGCCAGCCGGGCTCGCTGCGCGGGCTCGTCGAGCGCATCGCCCACGAGATCGCGGCCCTCGGCTATTCCGTCACCTGCATCGGCGCGGAGGCCCAGAGCGCGCCGACCGAGTGGTTCTCCGAGGTCGAGCGCAGCCACGACTTCGTCCTCTACCTCGCCGAGACCACCGACGCCGGCTGGCGCCACGTCGTCTCGCGCCAGGTCGACCGCCTGTTCCGCGTCGGCCGCGGCGACCGCAAGCCGCCCCGCGCGGGGTCCGAAGGCGCCGCCTCGCCGCTCCAGGCCCAGCAGCTCGTCGACCTGATCCTGCTGCAGCCGGCCACCATCGCCCGTCCCGAGGGCTCAGAAGCCTGGATGGACGCCGCCGAGCCGGCGCGGCTCTTCCACGTTCGGCGTGACCACCATGCCGACTTCCAGCGCATGGCGCGGGTGCTGACCGGGCAGTCGATCGGCCTGGTGCTGTCCGGCGGCGGCGCACGCGCCTACGCCCACATCGGCGCCATCCGCGCCCTGCACGAGCGCAACCTGCCGATCGACTTCATCGGCGGGGTCTCGATGGGCGGCATCGTCGCGGCCGGCGTCGCGATGGGGTGGGACGACACCGAGGCCGACCGGCGCATCCGCGAGGCGTTCGTCGACACCAGTCCGCTCGACGACATCGCCCTGCCGCTGCTCGCCATGACCCACGGGGTGAAGGTCTCCGAGCGCCTGGCGCACCACTTCGGCGACACCCAGATCGCGGACCTCTGGCTGCCGTTCTTCTGCCTGTCGTCGAACCTCACGACCGGCGCCTACCAGCTCCATCGGCGCGGCCTGGTGCGCAAGGCGCTGCGCGCTTCCATCGCCCTGCCCGGCGTCCTGCCGCCGGCGACGGACGACAACAACGTCCTCGTCGACGGCGCGGTGCTCAAGAACTTCCCGGCCGACGTCATGCGCGCGGCCCACCTGGGCCCGGTGGTCGGGGTCGACGTCACCTCCGGCCGCAGCATCACGGCCGACGACGTGGCGCGTCCGGCCTCCATCTGGCGCTGGCTGTGGTCGGGCGAGTGGCGCAAGGGACCGCCCATCGTCTCGCTGCTGATGCGGGCGGCGACCGTCTCGGCCGGCCCCGACCTTGCCGCCGCCCGGGCCGCCACCGACGTCCTGGTCCTGCCCGACGTCAGCCGGATCGAAATCCGCGACTGGAGCGCCTACGACCCCGCGGTCACCGAAGGCTATCGCGCGATGAACGAGGCGCTCGACAAGCTGGACCGGCCCGTCCAGGACCTGCGCCGCCGGCCCAGCCTGCAGGACCCGCCGTCGCGCCCGGTGCTCAAGGCGGCGGCAGGCGGCTGAATCCAGGCCTGAGGCCTATGGCCGCGTTTGCGGCGGGGCGCGATCGGCCCCATATTTGAATCGTCCTGTTCAACAGCTGAAAGGAGGTGATCCAGTGTCTCATAGTTTCATCCGCAATGCGGAACACCGGACCTGGACCTCCGCTTTCGAGGTCCGCGCCTAAGCCTTCGTTTCGGCAAGGGTTCGGAACCGCGTTCGCGGTCCGACTATGGAAAGGCCGCCCCGACAACGGGCGGCCTTTCGCTTTTCTGGGGCGCCCGTTTCCACGGGGCGCTCAGATGGCCCCGCTCACATGGCCTTGCCGAGTTCCTGGGCGACGGCCCGGGCGCGGTCGCCGACCTTGTCGACGGCGTCCCGCAGCTCGTCCTCGCTGACGCCGAACTTGTCGGTCCAGTAACGGACCTCGTAGTCCTCGCCCATGTTGATGCGGTCGCGGTCCTGGCCGCCGCGCTTGGATTTGTCGTCCGCCATCGGGATGTCTCCTCCGGTTGATACCGCAGCAAGAATCCGTCTCAGGCCCCGCCTGTTCCCATCACTTCCAGCCGCGCTGACGCGCCGCGCGCTCGGCGGCCGCATCGAGCGGCTCGCCGGAGAGGCCATCCACCGCGGCCAGCACCTCCGGCGGCGTGTCGCTGCCGGCCTGGCGATAGGCCGGGCTGGCCGCCGCCGGCGTCCAGGCGGTCACCGTGCGCGCCACCCAGCGGCCGTCCTCGCGGCAAGCCAAGCCCGCCAACCGGTCGGTCGCGCTCTCGAACGTCCGGCAATAGCGGCCGTCCGGCGCCTTGAGGGTGAAGCCCACCTTGACCACGCCCGGCTCGGCCGCGAGCTGGCTGTCCAGCGCCTGGGCGATCCGGCCCTGCGCCACAAGAGCGCCGTCGTGCGCCACCAAGGGGCCCGCCTGCGGCAGCAGCGCCCGTCCGGCCAGGACGCCGATGGCCAGGGAGGCGGCGATCCCGGCCCAGGGGGCAACGGGGCGCACCCGTCGCCAGAGATTCGGCTGCGCGCCGCCCAGGTCGTTGGCCGCGTGGGCCACGGCCAGCAGCTGCGGCGGGATCGCCTCGTCCAGCACCGGCGCGAAGGCCGCGCCGACCCGATCGGCGAGCGCCCGATGGCGCGCCACCTCGCGCGCCAGCACGGGATCGGCGGCGATCTCGGCCTCGAAGCGCGCGCGCTCGGTCCCGGCGAGTTCGCCGTCCACATAGGCGATGAGGGTTTCTTCGCGCGTCATGCCGCGTCCCCTTCCAGATGGGCCAGGAGCGCCATGCGACCGCGCACCAGGCGACTGGTCAGCGTGCCCTGCGGCACCTCCAGCACCTCGGCGGCCTCCTTGTAGGAAAGGCCGTCCACCAGGACGAGCGCCACGGCGATGCGCTGCTCGTCGGGCAGCTTGGCCATGGCCTTCTCCACGTCGCCGGCCTCCAGACGAAGCTGCATGGCCAGGGCGCCGTCTTGGCCGACGGTCTCGCCCTGCTCCTCGGGGGCGAAGACCTTGCCGCGGCGGCTTCGAGCGCGGCTCTCGTCGATCCAGGCGTTCTTCATGATGCGAAACATCCAGCTGTCCAGGCGGGTCCCGGGCCGCCACTGCCCCTGGTGGAGCAGCGCGCGCTCGACGGTCGCCTGCACCAGGTCGTCGGCGTCGACAGGATCGCGCGCCAGCGCCCGGGCAAGCCGGCGCAGGCGTGGCAACAGGTCGACGATCTGGCGCTGCAGTCCGTGCAAGGATCAGCCTTCGTCTGGGGATGAAACGTCTCGCCTGAGGCGTTTCATCCATAAGCCTTAAGGAATGCAATGCGCTATGCTTCGAGCATTGCTGTTGCGCGTTGACAGGAAGACATGGCCCTTCCCCGCCGTCCCGAACCGCAGATCGAGCGCAAGAGCAGGCCCATGAACATGGTCTGGCTGCTGAAGCTGGCCGCTTTCGCCGCCGCGCTCAACCTCTGCGGCGCGAGCCCGATCCTCGCCGAGGATGGCGGCCATGCCCGGGGCGGCGACGATCACGGCCCCGCAGGCCTGCCGGGCCTGCCGATCGGCGGCGGCGGCGCCACGCCCGGCGGAGCGATCGGCGGCGGCCTTTCGGGCGGCGTCGGCGGCCCTGGCGGCCTGGGCGGCGGTCCGCGCCTGGGTGGCGGCGGCGGTGGCGGCGGCAGCGTTTCGCCCCTTTCGCCCAACTCGAGCCTCGGGACAGGATTTCATCGCGCCGACGACAGCCGTGAAGCGACCTATGGCCCGGGAGCGGGTTCGCGCGAGGGCTCGGCTCTCGGCCCGGGCGCCGGCTGGGGTGGCGACCGGCGTGGCCCCGATCGTGCGCCGATCCGGACATTCGACGATCCGGGTCCCGGTCCAGGCCTGACCCTTCGCCGCGAGGTCGAGGATCTCCCGGATCACGCCAGCGACACCGCGCGCGCGATCCGGGCCGAAGCCCGCGAGATGGAGAACAAGGGCCGCGAGGTCCGCGAGAAGGCCGCCGACGAAATCCGCGAGGCCAAGGGCAAGTCCGAGGAGAGCGCCGTCTCCGAGGTCTCGGACCTGACTCAGGCCCGCAAGGCGCAGGTTCGCGAGCTGCTGCAATTCCACCGCGACGTGGTCGAACCCGATAATCTCGGCCGCCCCGTCGTGCGCGGCGAGATCCTCGCCCTGTCGCCCTCGTCCGCCGCCATCGCCAAGGCCGAGCGCGCGGGCTTCCGCATCCGCTCCGACGAGACCCTGCCCGGTCTCGGCGTGCGCAACGTGGTGCTGCTCGGGCCGCGCGGGATCAGCGCGGTGGAGGCGCTGAACCGGCTTCGCGCCCTCGATCCCGCCGGCCGGTACGACTTCAACCACATCTACCAGGAGAGCGGCGCGGTGAAGGCGCGCGCGGCGGCGCCGGCGCGGGCGTCGGGACCGGCCGCCCCCACCGCTCGCGGGGTGCGCGTCGGCCTGGTCGACGGCGGCGTGGCGGCCGCCCAGCCGGCGCTCAGCGGATCCAAGTTGGTACAGCGCGGCTTCGCCCCGGGCGGGCTCAAGCCCAGCGCCCACGGCACCGCGGTCGCCTCCCTGATCGCCGGCCGCAGCGGCCGGTTCCGCGGCGCTGCGCCGGGCGCCACGCTCTATGTCGCCGACGTCTACGGGAGCACCGCCGCCGGCGGCTCGGCCGACGCTATCGCGCGCGGCCTCGGCTGGCTCGCCCAGACCGGCGCGCCGGTGATCAACGTCAGCCTGGTCGGGCCGCCCAACATCCTGCTCGAAGCCGCCGTGAAGGCGCTGATCGCCCAGGGCCACGTGGTCGTCGCCGCGGTCGGCAACGACGGCCCCGCCGCCCCGCCGCTCTATCCCGCCGGCTATCCCGGCGTCGTCGCGGTCACCGGCGTCGATCTGCGCCGGCGAATCCTGCCCGAAGCCAGCCGCGGGGCGCACGTGGACTTCGCCGCCCCAGGCTCCGACATGGCCGCCGCCGGAGTCGACGGCGGCTTCGTCGCCGTGCGCGGGACCTCCTTCGCCGCCCCGCTGGCCGCCGGGCTCCTGGCGCGGCTGACGCCGCGCATCGATCCCCTCGCCGCCAGCCACGCCGTCGCCGCCCTCGGGCGGCAGGCCCTGGACCTTGGCCCTAAGGGTCCCGATCCGCTCTATGGCCACGGTATCGTGGCGCTGGAACTGCGCACCATCCCCTCGGAGGTGCAGGCGCGCCTCACCCTGCGCGGACCTTAACCTGAGATAATTCACACACTTCGGGATGAATCCTGCGCGACGGCTCGTTTGGCTCGCAAGGAGTCCCTTCGAACAGTCGTCATGTCATCGGGCTCCGCCGCGGGACTGGCTGTCAGACGCCGGCTCCGCGAAGACGCTGGGATGAGCTGCGACTGGCTGTGGAGAGACCTAACCGGTCTGCCAGGCGCGCACCCAGGCGGGAGGGCCGCTGGCCGGACACAGTTTCGCCGGCGGCCCTTTTCCCCAGTTCCCTTTATCTTTGGCTCTTAGAAGCTCACGCAGGCCGGCTGGGTGATCAGCATCACCGCGTCCTGCTTGAAGCGCGCCTTGTAGGCCTGCTTGGCCGCCTCCAGCCGCGCGGTCTGGTCCTTGCCCTTGGGCAGGACGATCAACACCACTTTCGAGGACTCGCGGATCAGGGCGTTCTCCTGGCCTTTCCACTGGCCGCCGCCGTCCAGCACCGTCAGCCCGTCGGGGAAGCGCGGGGTCAGCTCCTCGTCGACGAACTTGCGGAACTCGGTGTCGGACACCCCGGGCCTGGAGCCGATGTTGCGGCCGAAGAACAGCTGAGCGGTACGCAACTGCTCCTGCCCGCGCGGACAGGCGCCGCGCTCCGCCCCGGCGCAGCCGGCGAGCGCGATGGTCAGCAGCAGAAGCGCCCCCGCCCGTCTCATCCGCCGATCAGCTCCCGTCCGATGAGGAACCGGCGGATCTCGTTGGTGCCGGCGCCGATGTCGTAGAGCTTGGCGTCGCGCAGGAAGCGCTCCACCGGATATTCGCGGGTGTAGCCCGCCCCGCCCAGCGCCTGGATGGCCTCCAGCGCCACCTTCACGGCGTTCTCGCTCGACATGAGGATCGCGCCGGCGGCGTCGAAGCGGGTGGTGTGGCCGGCGTCGCAGGCCCGGGCCACCGAATAGACGTAGGCCCGCGCCGAGTTCAGGGCGACGTACATGTCGGCCACCTTGCCCTGCATGAGCTGGAAGGTCCCGATCGGCTTGCCGAACTGCTTGCGCTCACGGACGTAGGGCAGGACCACGTCGAGGCAGGCTTGCATGATGCCCAGCGGCCCGCCCGAGAGCACCACGCGCTCGTAGTCGAGCCCGCTCATCAGCACGCCCACGCCGCCGTTCTCGGGTCCCATGACCGCCTCGTCCGGGATCTCGCAGTCCTCGAACACCAGCTCGGCGGTGTCCGAGCCGCGCATGCCCATCTTGTCGAGCTTCTGGCTGACCGAGAAACCGGGCGTGCCCTTCTCGATCAGGAAGGCCGTGATGCCGCGGCTGGAGGCTTCCGGGTCGGTCTTGGCATAGACCACCAGCACGTCGGCGTGTGGCGCGTTTGTGATCCAGAACTTCGTGCCGTTGAGCACATAGCCGCGGTCGGTGCGCCGCGCGGTCAGCCGCATGGAGACCACGTCCGAGCCGGAGCCCGCCTCGCTCATCGCGAGCGAGCCGACGTATTCGCCGGAAACCAGCTTGGGCAGGTACTTGCGCTTCTGTTCCTCGGTGCCCCAACGGCGGATCTGGTTCACGCAGAGGTTCGAGTGCGCGCCGTAGGACAGGCCGACCGAGGCCGAGGCCCGGGAGACCTCCTCCATGGCCACCACGTGCTCGAGGTAGCCGAGCCCGAGACCGCCATAGGCCTCCTCGACCGTCACCCCGTGCAGGCCGAGCTCACCCATCTGGGGCCAGAGCTCGCGCGGGAAGCTGTTCTCCTGATCGATCCGCGCCGCCAGGGGCGCGATCTTGTCGGCGGCGAAACGGGCCGTGGTCTCGCGGATGGCGTCCGCGGTCTCACCCAGCCCGAAATCGAGATTGGGACCGTGATTGGGGATCATGGGCGCGCTCTAGCACGCGTCGCCCCTGCCTTGCGAGGCCAAGGCTTTTGGAGCGGGCCTAGCGGTCGGCGCGCGCCAGCCGCTGCAGCAGCAGGAAGACGGCGACGCTGAACAGGCCCACGCCGGCGATGCCGGCCAGCCAGCCGACGATCAGCGGATTGACCATCCCCGTCTGGGGCGCGCCGCGGGCGTTGAGGGCCCAGAAGACGCCGCCGCCGAAGAAGGCGAGCCCGATCACCGCCAGGGCGGCGAGCGACACCGGCCCGCCGCGGGTCTCGGTCTTCAGCGGCTGGACGATCGGGGCCGTGAATTCGAAAGGCGCCGTGTCGTCGATGAGCACGCGGTGGCCGTTCTGCGGCTCTTCCGCCGGGGTGTCGGCATGGACCTCGGCGTCGTTGGCCGCCGAGGGCGCCTCCGCCGGCTCTTCCGGCGCGGGCGCGTCCAGCAGATGGCCGCCGAGCGCCGCCTCGATCTCGGGGGCGAAGGGCTCGTCGGGAATGGTCTCCGGCGCCGGCTCCGCGATCTCGGACGCAGCGTTGAGCGTCTCGCCCTCGGGCGCCACGAGGTCCGATTCCTCGCCGGCCGGGATGTTCTGAGGCTCCTGCTCGTCAGCCTCCGCCGGGACCTCGGCCGCGCCCTCGGCGGCCGGCTCGGCGAAGATGGTCTGCAGGCGCGAGGCGACCGCCTCGGCGGCGGCGAGCACGGGGCTCGCCCCCTCGTCCTCCGGCGGCACGGGCGGCGGGGCCGGCTCGTCGGCCCGCAGCACGCGCACCTCCTCGCCCGCCAGGTCGGCGGTCACCGGGGCCGGCGGCTCGCGCGGCACGAGCCCGTCGGCGTCGACGTCGAGCAGCGGCTGCAGCACCGGGCTCGGCGCGGTCGGCCAGCCGTCCGGCGGCGTCAGGAACAGGGCCTTCTCGCTCGCCCGGCGGCGCACCAGGGCGTCGATGACGATCCGCTCGCCGCCGAACTCGGCCTTGCGCCACAGCTCCATGGCGCAGGCGGCTTGGATCGCGGCCCCCTCGTTCAGCCGCTTCAGCACGGTCGACCGGCGGAAGTTGTCCAGGCCGATGTTGAAGGTGAAGGAAGCCAGGGCGTCGAACTGGTTCTGGTTGAGCGGGGCGTAGATCCACTCGTTCAGCCCGTGGGACACCTGGATCAGGTCGTAGAGCAGCAGCGCCTCGGCGTCCTCCACGCCGACTTCAGCCCCCTCGCGCGCCGTCAGCGTATGGCCGTAGCCGATCATCCAGCGCCCGTCGGGCAGCTGGGCGGCCTTGCGGCGATACCCCTCGAAGCGCGTGATCAGGTTGATCGCGGCCCTCGAGACACGGTGGCGAGGCTTCATGCCCTCTGACCCAAGTTGACACAGACGCGGTCGCGTCCCGCCTCACGCGGCAAGACGCGGGCCTAAAGCCTAGGCCTTGCCGATTTACAGCAGGATCAGCGCGGCAATCCCCAGAAGCGCCAGGAATCCAAAGAAATCGGTCATGAAGGTGACCACGATCGAGGACGACACCGCCGGGTCGCGTCCGGTCCGGTCGAGGATGATCGGCGCGATGATCCCGCCCAGGGCGGCGACGAAGAAGTTGGCGAGCACCGCCAGGGCGACGACCAGCCCCAGCCTGGCGTTGTGCCAAAGGAAGTAGCTGCCGATCCCGAGCAGCGAGCCCATCGCCGCCCCGTTCAGGAGGCCGACGGCGATCTCGCGCATGATCACGCGCAAGGCGTTGGCCGGCGACAGCTCGCGGCTGGCGATGGCGCGCACGGCGACGGTCAGGGCCTGGGTGCCGGCGTTGCCGCCCAGGGAGGAGACGATCGGCATCAGCATGATCAGGGCCACGAACTGGGCCACCATCTGCTGGAAGGGGCTGATCACCGTCACCGCCACCGATTCCGTGATCAGGTTGATCACCAGCCACGGCAGGCGCGAGCGGATGATCTCCGGCAGGCGCGCGTCGCGGCCCGCGTCGGTGACGCCGGCCAGGGCGAGGATGTCCTCCTCGGTCTCCTCCTGGATGACGCCGACGATGTCGTCGACCGTGATCTGGCCCACGAGCCGGCCGCCCGGCTCCACCACCGGGGCGGAGATCAGGTTGTACTTGTTGAAGATGTAGGCGACCTCTTCCTGGTCCATGTCGACCGGGATTTCCGTCACCTGCTCCATGATCTGGGCGAGCGGGGTGTCGCGCTTGGTGCGCAGCAGATGGCTTACCGGGCAGGCGCCCACCGGCTTGTAGGCCGGATCCACCACATAGACGTCGAAGAACAGCTCCGGCAGCTCCTCGCTCTCGCGGCGGAGGTGGTCGATCGTCTGTCCGACCGTCCAGAACTGCGGCGCGGCCACCACTTCGCGCTGCATCAGGCGGCCGGCCGAATCCTCCTCGTAGGACAGGGTCGTCTCGATCGCCGCCCGCTCGACCTCGGGCATGGCGGCCAGGACCTGGGCGCGCTTGTCCTCCTCGAGGTCGTCGACGACGTCGGCCGCGTCGTCCGAATCCATCTCCTCCAGCGCCTTGGCGAGGGTCGCCGAGGGCACGTGCTCGAGGATGTCGTCGCGGATCTCCCAGTCGAGTTCGGCCAGGACGTCGCCCAGGGTCTCGGGATCGAGGTGCGGCAGCAACTCCTCGCGGTCCGCCGCCGAGAGGAAGCCCATCAGGTCGGCCACGTCCTCGGGCCGCAGCGCCGAGAGCAGCTCGCGCAGGCGCTCGGCGTCGCCGCGGTCCAGCGCGTCGGCGACCATCGGCACATAGTCGGGGTTGAGGGCGTAGTCCTCGCCAAGGGCGAGATCTTCCAGATCCTCTTCCGTCTCGGGATTGTTCAGCTCGGGGGCCGTCTTCGTCAGCTCGGCGAGGTCGTCCGGATCGCGGCTCATGCGAGGACCCTCCCTGAGGCTTATGACGGACGACGTTTCCCTAAGGGATTCCCTGAACCTGATTCACTGGTGCGGTCGAGAAGACTCGAACTTCCACGGGTTGCCCCACAGCGACCTCAACGCTGCGCGTCTACCAATTCCGCCACGACCGCTCGTGGTGAGGCGCGGGGGGTAGCAAACGCCGAGGGGTTTGTGAAGCGGCCTTCACATCAAGGCGAAGGTTCAGGTTCCGCCGCCGCCCGCTATGAAGTCGTAGACGTTGGCTTCGCGGGTCACGGCGATGGAGATCTTCTCGTCGTTGATCTGGATCTCGCCGCGCGCGACCGGGTGGTTGTTGGCCAGGATCCAGACTTCCTCGTTCACCGTCGCGTCGAGGGGAATCACCGCGCCGCGGCCCATGCGCAGCAGCTGCTGCATGGGCAGGCTGGCACGGCCCAGCACCACCTGGATCTCGACGTTGACGGCCTTGACCTGGCTCACGCAAGAACTCCGCACCCAACCCACGCCTCCGCTTTGCGCGAAGCACGTCCAGGCCCCACATTGTGCCCATCATGCTTGACCGGGTGTTAAACGCCGACGCTTCGCCGCTTTTTGCGCGCGACGACGCCCTGCCCGCCGGCTGGGCGGTGAGCCCTGGGCTCGTACCCTACGAGGCGGCGGTGGCGGCCATGGAGGCCCGGGCCGCGGCGATCGCCGAGGGAAAGGCCGGCGAACTCGTCTGGCTGCTGGAGCACCCGCCCCTCTACACGGCCGGCGTATCGGCCAAGCCCACGGACCTCCTCGAGCCCGGGCGATTCCCGGTCTTCCAGAGCGGCCGCGGCGGCCAGTTCACCTACCACGGCCCCGGCCAGCGGGTGGCCTACGTCATGCTCGACCTGACACGGCGCGGGCGCGACGTGCGCGCCTTCGTCGCGGCCCTGGAGGCCTGGCTGATCGGCGCCCTCGCCCGCTTCAACGTCCGCGGCGAGATCCGCGAGGGCCGGGTCGGGGTGTGGGTGGAGCGCAAGGCGCCGGGCGCGCCGACCCGCGAGGACAAGATCGCCGCGATCGGGGTAAAGCTGCGCCGCTGGGTGTCCTTCCACGGCATCGCCCTGAACGTCGAACCCGACCTCTCCCACTTCTCCGGCATCGTGCCCTGCGGCCAGACTGAGCATGGGGTGACGAGCCTCGTCGACCTCGGCCTGCCGGTGACCATGGACGAGGCCGACGCGGCCCTGAAGGCGGCGTTCCGCGAGGTGTTCGGCGCGGTCGAGGACGCGGCGCCGCCGCTCTAGGCGTCCGCCGGCGCCTGCCGGCGCGTCCAGCGCGCCGCCCAGCTGGCGATCCCGACATCGCCGTAGACGTTGCCGATGGTGCGCGAGAAGTCCGGCAGGGTCTCCACCGCGATCAGCAGCGGCAGCAGGTTCATCGGCGCGCCCATGACCATCGAGATCGGCACCAGCGTCGTGAAGAAGGTGATCGAGCTCGCCACGCCCACGGCCGCCAGGCTGACCAGCACCGCCACGAGGACACCGGCCGCGATGTGCGGCAGGTCGAGGGGCACGCCGTAGATGTGCGCCCCATAGATCACCACGGCGATGTTGCCGGCCGGGCTGGTGATGCGGAACAGCGCCACCGCCATGGGCAGGACGAGCCCCCTCACCCGCTCCGGCACGCCGAGCTTCTCCGTGGCCTCCAGCATGACCGGCAGGGACGCCAGGGAGGACTGGGTCGAGATCGCCATGGCGCTCACCGGGATCAGGGCCTCGATGAGCTTGCCCGGGGCGACCCGCCCGCCAACCACGGCGACGATCAGGCCGATCACGCCGGCCAGCAGGCACATGATCGAGACCACCACCACATACTGGCCGAGCACGCCCACGGCCCCGAAGCCGGTCTTGGCGCCCACCACCAGGGCGAGGAAGAAGACGCCCAAGGGCCCGGCCCACAGCACCCAACCGACGATCACCATCATCGCCGCCTGCACGGCGTCGAAGAAGCGGAACAGGGCGTCGCGCCGATGCTCCTCGAGCCGCGTGGCGGCGATGCCGAACACCAGGGCGAACACCACCAGGGCGGCCATGTTGCCGTCGCTGGCCGCCCGGATCGGATTGGCGGGCACGAAATTGCGCAGCATCTCGCCGAACGGCGGCGAGGCCGGCAGGGTCGTCGCCGCGCCGTGCGCGGAGGCGCGCAGGGCCTGGGCCGCCTGGGCGGGCGCGGGCCACACCTGCAGCAGGGCGAAGGTCGCCACCACCGCCACCACGGTCGAGAGGATGAGCAAGCCCCCGAAGGCCAGCAGCACCTGCACGGTGAAGCCGCCGGCCCGCACCGTGCCCGCGAGTTGCGCCACGCCGACCACCAGCAGGGCGAAGACCAGCGGGATGATGGTCATCCGCAGGGCGTCCAGCCAGACCCCGCCGAGCGCGTCAGCGGTCTGCACGATCTGGTCCTGGGCGGCCAGGTGGAAGCCGGGCAGCAGCGCGCCCAGCACCAGGCCCGCCACCAGCCCCGCGAGGATCCGCGTGGTCAGGGAGTTCAATTTCATCGGGGAAAGCCTTCGCGCGCTCTAGACGGCCACAGCCGTGCGCAACGGATTGGGCCCGTATCGGTTCGCGCCCGTCTCGCCCGGCATGGCTCCGAGTTCGACGCCGGCCCACACCAGCACCAGGGCGAAGAGGAAGTCGAAGAAGCTGTCGGGGCGCGGCCAGACGGCCACCACCGCGAACAGGATCAGCGCCGCCCACCAGCCGGAGCGGCCGCGGTCGTGCAGCCGCTTGGAGAGCACGCAGCAGCCGCAGAAGAACAGGGCCGGATAGACGAACCAGCCGGTCAGCCAGTGGAGGGTCGGGCCGACGATCGCCTCATAGGCGACAGCCAGGGCAAGCAGCAGGGCCGCTGCGATGAGCGAGGGCCCGCGCGGCGCGCGTCCGGCGGCCGAGAAGAACAGCTCGCTCCAGTCCATCTGCCCCTGCATGCCGACTCCAGAATCCGATCAGAAGCGCGGCAATATAGAGGGGTTTTAGGCGAACTCGACCAGCACCTCGTCGGCGGCGACGCTGTCGCCGGCCTTGGCGTTGACCGCCTTCACGGTGCCGTCGCGCTCGGCGCGGATGATGTTCTGCATCTTCATCGCCTCGATGACGGCCACGGCCTCGCCGGCGCGAACCTCCTGGCCGGCCGTGACGTCGAGCGAGACCACCAGCCCCGGCATCGGCGAGAGCACCATCTTGGAGGTGTCGGCGGCCTTCTTCGGCGGCAGCTTCTCGTGCAGCTCGGCCGAGCGCGGCGTCAGCACCAGCACATGGGCCTGCGCCGCCCGGTGGCGGATCACGAAGCCTTCGGCCGCCGGCCGCACCGCCGCGGTGAAGACCTCGCCGTTCAGCTTTCCGGCGAAGGTCGGCTTGCCGGGACGCCAGTCGACGTCGGTCAGGGTCAGGCTGCGGCCGTCGTCCTGGAAGGCGACGGTCAGCGAATCGTCGCCGTTGGAGACGCGCACCTGGCGCCGATCCCCGTTCTCCACGACCACCCAGTCCTCGCGCATCAGGTGCGGCGCCGCGCGGCGGGTCATCACCCGGTGCATGGCGCAGCCCACCGCGGCCATGACGTCGCGCTGGAAGCCGGTCGGCGCCGTGCCGTGGAAGCCCTCGGGGAACTCGTCCTTGATGTAGTTGGTGGAGAGCTTGCCCGACCGGAACCGATCCTGGTCCATCACGGCGGCCAGGAACGGCACGTTGTGGCCCAGGCCCTCGATGTGGAAGTCCTCCAGGGCCCGGCCCATGGCGTCGATCGCCGCCTCGCGGGTCGTCGCCCAGGTCGACAGCTTGGAGATCATCGGGTCGTAGAACATCGAGATCTCGTCGCCCTCGCGCACGCCCGCGTCGTTGCGGACGATCGTGCCGTGCGCCTCGCCTTCCGCAGGCGGATCGTAGCGGACCAGGCGCCCGATCGAGGGCAGGAAGCCGCGATAGGGATCCTCGGCGTAGATCCGGCTCTCGACGGCCCAGCCGGTGATCTTCAGGTCCTTCTGGGCGAAGGGCAGCTTCTGGCCCGCCGCCGAGCGGATCATCTGCTCGACGAGGTCGACGCCGGTGATCATCTCGGTCACCGGATGCTCCACCTGCAGCCGGGTGTTCATCTCCAGGAAGAAGAAGCTCTTGTCCTGGCCCGCGACGAACTCGACGGTGCCGGCGCTGTCGTAGCCGACGGCCTTGGCAAGAGCGACGGCCTGCTCGCCCATCGCGTTGCGGGTGGCCTCGTCGAGCAGCGGGCTCGGAGCCTCCTCGATGACCTTCTGGTTCCGGCGCTGGATCGAGCACTCGCGCTCGAACAGGTGGACCACGTTGCCGTGCTTGTCGCCCAGCACCTGGATCTCGACGTGGCGCGGGCTCTCGATGAACTTCTCGATGAAGATCCGGTCGTCGCCGAAGCTCGCCTTGGCCTCGGCGCGGACCGCCGGGAAGCCCTCTTCGACGTCCTTGCGGTTCCAGGCGACGCGGATGCCCTTGCCGCCGCCGCCGGCCGAGGCCTTGATCATCACCGGATAGCCGATCTCCTCGGCGATCTTGATGGCGTGGGCGGGGTCGTCGATCTCGCCGACGTGACCCGGCACGGTCGAGACGCCCGCCTTGGCGGCGAACTTCTTCGACTCGATCTTGTCGCCCATCGCCTCGATGGCGTGCGGGTTCGGGCCGATGAACACGATGCCCTCGGATTCCAGCGCGCGGGCGAAGGTGGCGTTCTCCGACAGGAAGCCGAAGCCCGGGTGCACGGCCTGCGCCCCCGTCCTCTGGCAGGCGTCGATGATCTTCGCCGCGTCCAGATAGGACTGCGCCGCGGGCGGCGGGCCAATGAACACGGCCTCGTCGGCCATCTCCACAGCCATGGAGTCGGCGTCGGCCTCGGAATAGACCACCACTGTGGCGATGCCCAGCTTGCGGCAGGTCTTGATGATCCGCACGGCGATCTCGCCGCGGTTGGCGATCAGGATCTTCGAAAACATGGCTTTCGCGTTAGACGCGCCCGCACAGATTGGCAATTCTCACGCAGGGTTACGCACACGTCCCCCAGCCCCTAGATTGCCGTCATGACCCAGCGATCCCCCTCCGGCTTCGACCTCACCCCGCCCTCGCCCGACGAGCGCCAGCGCCTGGAGGCGGCCCTCACCCGCGAGGAGGCGGACGTCCTCCTGCACCACGGCACCGAGGCGCCGTTCTGCGGCGGCCTGCTCGATCAGAAGGACAACGGCCTCTACGGCTGCCGCCTCTGCGGCCTGCCGCTGTTCCGGCACAAGACCAAGTTCGAGAGCGGCACCGGCTGGCCTTCGTTCTGGGCGCCGTTCGATGAAGCTCACGTCGTCGGCGTGCGCGACACCAGCTACGGCATGGTCCGCGTCGAGACCCGCTGCGCCCGCTGCGACAGTCACCAGGGCCACGTGTTCCCGGACGGGCCGCCGCCGACAGGCCTGCGCTACTGCATCAACTCCGTCAGCCTGGAATTCACGCCCGACGGCGAGCCCCTGCCCGATCCCCTCCGGCGCGGCGACAACGAGGCCCTGAGCGCCCCGACGGCCAGCTAGGGCCGGACGTTCTTCCGCCGCGCCGCGGGCCCGTCGTGGGCGATGGCCCCCTCCGGCAACGGATGGCTCTCCTCCGTCACCATGATCCGCGTCAGGTTCTGGAAGAAGAAGGCGGTCGACCAGCCGACCAGCAGCAGGCCGTTGATGGCCTCCAGGCTCAGCACCACCCGCCAGCCGGGCAGCAGGTGCACATCGACCCAGCCCGTCGTCGAATAGGCGCCCAGCGACAGGTAGAGCGCCTCCTCCAGCCCTTGGGCGGCGCCGGCGAGGTCGTAGAGCGCGGCGTAGCCCCAGATCTCCACCCCGTGGATGACGAAAATCCCCAGCACCATGCCGGCCGGCACCAGGAACCTGTCCACCTGTACGGGCCAGGCGAAGCGCGTCAGGTGCAGCCGGGTCAGCTGGATCAGCACGGACAGCCCTACCAGGTGGACCGCCACCGTGAAGGTCACCATGCCGGTGGAGATCAGAAGCTCGTCCGCGAGGCTGTTCACGCGGCCATCCTAAGCGGCGCTTTGCGCCAGGGCCATGGTGACGAAGGGCAAGGCCCGCGCCACGTCGCCGCCGTCCTCGGCGTACCAGGCGGCCGCGAGGGCGGCGTGGGCGATCACCCAGCCCAGCAGGCGCTCGCGCTCGAGCCCCGCCAGGGCCGCCACCTCTCCCAGCTGGCGCTGCAGGCGCTCCGGCGTCGCCATCGCCACCGTCGGGCTGCGGAACAGGTTGGCGTAGTCGTAGCCACGCTCCCCACGGAGCGCCTTCGGGTCTATGGCCCGCCAGCCGTCGGCGCCGAAATCCAGCACATTGGCGTGGGTGATGTCGCCATGCAGGACAACGACGTCGCGCGGCGTCTCCAGCAGCGGCTGGGCGACCGCCCAGGCGGCGCCGAATAGGCCGCCCTCCGCTGCGCGCTGCTCAAGCGCCCGGAACCATCGCCGGAGAGGAACGAGCTCGCACGGCGGCTCTCCCGCGTGGCCGTGCAGCGCCGCGGCCGTCTCGCAGAGGATGGCGATCGCCTCGGTCTCGCGCCCCTGGAAGGCCATCCGCGGCAGGGCGTCCGGATCCGCCGCCCGGGCCATAAGCAGGGCCGGCCCGTCCTGCGCCAGAACCGGCGCAGCGCCGCCCCCCGCCCACCAGGCCATCAGGGCGCCGCCGCGCGCCTCCTCGGCGTTTCCGGCGAGCTTGAGCATGGCGGCGCGGCCGTCCCGGCGCACCGGCAGCAGCAGGCTTCGGGTGTAGGGCGTGCCGAACGGCCAGCCGTCCGCCTCCAGCTCCCACCGCTCCAGCCAGGGCGCGAACGCCTCCAGCCCTTCGTACATGCGCCGTCCCTGCCCCGCCGCAACCTTGGCCAGAGGACAGTCGCCAGCGCGCCGCCGTCAACAAAAACCCCTCCCGTCGCCGGGAGGGGTCGAGAGTTTGTCCCCGCGCGGGGGAGCGATAGGGCTAGCGCGACTTGCCCGCGTCGGTGCTGGTCGCGCCGCCGGTGCGGCCGGCGGCGCCGGTCGTGCCGGTACTCGCGCCGGTACTCGCGCCGGAGGCGCTGCTGGAGCCTGTATCGGCGGACGCGCCCGAGGTCTTCGAGGCGTCGGACCCGCCCACGGCCGAGGAGCCGGAGCCGGCCAGGGCGTTGCCGCTCAGCTTCTCGCCGGCGCCGGTCTCGCCGCGCATCTGGTGATCGAGCACGCTGTCGCCGAAGCCGGAGCCGGGGTTGGTCAGGGCGTTGCCGCGGTCGACGCGCAGGTTGTTCTGCACGTGGTTGACCCCGGACACGTCCTCGACGCAGCGCTCGGCTCGGTGCTTGGCCTCACGACTCTCCACGGTGCCCGACAGCGTCACCTCGCCGCCCGAGACCGAGACGGAGATGTTGCTGGCGTCGACGTAGGGGTCCTCGGTCAGCCGCTCGTGCGCCTCGTCGCTGATCCGCTCGTCGGCGCGCTTGTAGCCCTTCGGTCCCATGCCGCGGTAGTCGCGGTCACGATCGCGGTCGCGACCATAGCGGTCGCTCTCGTGCTCGCCGCCGCCGAACCAGGAGGCGACACGCTCGCCGGCGCGGCGGAAGAAGTCGCCGGTGTCCTGGCCCATCTCGCGGCCCCGCTGTTCCCAGCGCTCGCCGCGGTCGTTGCGGTCCTCACGGTCGCGGCGCTCCATGCCGCCGCCCGAGCGAGCTTCGGAATAGCCGCGGCCGCCGTCGCCATAGCCGCGCTCGTAGTCGTAGCCGCCCGTGCCGCCGGACCACGTGCCGCTCGCTTGGCGGCCGGAGGTCATGTCGCCGCCGCCGAACATGCCGCCGGAGTAGTCCTCGGCGAAGCGACCGCGCCGATGGTCCTCGCGGTCGGCGTCATAGCCGCGCGGCGCCGCGCCGTAGTCGCGCCGGCCCTGGCTCCATTCCTCGCGGTAGATCGCCTCGCGGCCGGCGTCGCCGTAGAAGCGTCCGCCCTGGCCGCCACCCTGGCCGCCGGACATGGAGCGGCTGCGGCCGCCATGGTTCTGGTCGTAGCGCTCGGCCTGGCGCTCGGCGTCGTACTCGCCGTGCTCCATGGCCGGCGACACGCCGCCGTAGTCGCGGTCCTGCCAGCCGCCGCGGCCGGAGCCGGTGCGGCCGCCGCCGGACATCGAACGTCCGCCATAGGCGCTGCCGCGCCCGCTTGAGAAGCGGCCTTCGCCGCGGCCATAGCTTTCGCCGCCGCCGTAGGAACCGCCGGCCCCATAGGCGCCGCCGCCGGAGCGCGGGCTGCCGCGGCCGAAGTCCTCGCCGCCATAGCTCGTGCCGCTGTCGCGTTCGCCGAACACCCGGTCGCGCCCCTGGCCCGAGCCGCCGTAGTAGCGCTCGTCCTCGTCGTCGCTGCCGAAGCTGCGATCCTCGCCGCGGGCATAGCGGCCTTCGCCGCCGCGGTTCATGTCTTCCGACCGCCGCCAGTCGCGCTCACGCATCCGCCGGTCGCGATCGTCCATCCACCTGTCCGCCATGGGAGGTCCTCCGTGTTCTGCTGGGCTTGCGGGCGCAAGCTCGCCCTAGCGGCAGAACACGGGTGGGCGGAGGGGGTTCCGGTTCCCCCCGATGGTTTCCCTAGAGGGGGATGTTGTCGTGCTTCTTCCAGGGATTGGAGAGCTGCTTGCCGGCCAGGTTCTTGAGCGCCTTGACGATCCGGCGACGGGTGCCGTGCGGCATGATCACGTCGTCGATGTAGCCGCGGGACGCCGCCACGAAGGGGTTGGCGAAGCGGGCCTTGTACTCGGCCTCGGCCTCGACCAGCTCCTCCGGGCTCTGGTTACGGAAGATGATCTCCACCGCGCCCTTGGAGCCCATGACGGCGATCTCGGCGGTCGGCCAAGCGTAATTGATGTCGCCCCGGATATGCTTTGAGCTCATCACGTCGTAGGCGCCGCCATAGGCCTTGCGCGTGATCAGGGTGATCTTCGGCACGGTGGCCTCGGCGTAGGCGAACAGCAGCTTCGCCCCGTGGCGGATCAGGCCGCCCTGCTCCTGCTTGGTGCCAGGCATGAAGCCGGGCACGTCGACGAAGGTCACCAGCGGGATATCGAAGGCGTCGCAGAAGCGCACGAACCGCGCACCCTTGCGCGAGGAATCGATGTCGAGCACCCCGGCGAGCACCTGCGGCTGGTTGGCGACGATGCCCACCGTCTGGCCGTCGAGGCGCCCGAAGCCGACGATGATGTTCTTGGCGAAGTCCGGCGAGATCTCGAAGAAGTCCTGCTCGTCGACGACCTTCAGGATCAGCTCCTTCATGTCGTAGGGCTTGTTCGGATTGGCCGGCACCAAGGTGTCGAGCGAGGGCTCGTCCCGGTACGGCTCGTCATAGCTCTCGCGGACCGGCGGCTTCTCGCGATTGGAGAGCGGCAGGAAGTCAATCAGGCGGCGGACCTGGGTCAGGGCCTCGAGATCGTTCTCGAAGGCGCCGTCGGCGACGCCGGACTTCAGCGCGTGCACCCGGTAGCCGCCGAGCTCCTCGTGGCTGACCTCTTCGTGGGTGACCGTCTTCACCACGTCGGGACCGGTCACGTACATGTAGCTCGTGTCCTTCACCATGAAGATGAAGTCGGTGATCGCCGGCGAATAGACGTCGCCGCCGGCGCACGGGCCCATGATGACGCTGATCTGCGGGATGACGCCCGAAGCCAGGGTGTTCTGCAGGAAGATGTCGGCATAGCCGGCGAGGCCGTCGACGCCCTCCTGGATGCGCGCACCACCGGCGTCGAACAGACCGATGATGGGAGCGCCCACCTTCATGGCCTGCTGCTGCACCTTGACGATCTTCTGGGCGTGGGCGTTCGACAGCGAGCCGCCGAACACGGTGAAGTCCTTCGAGAAGACGAACACCACCCGGCCGTTGATGCGGCCCCAGCCGGTGACGACGCCGTCGCCGGGCACCTTCTGCTCGGCCATGCCGAAGTCGGTCGCGCGGTGCTCGACGAACATGTCGAACTCCTCGAACGACCCCTCGTCCAGCAGCAGGTCGATACGCTCGCGGGCGGTGAGCTTGCCCTTGGCGTGCTGGCTGGCGATGCGCCGCTCGCCGCCGCCCAGGCGCGCCGTCTCGCGGCGCTTCTCGAGCTCTTCCAGGATGTCCTTCACTCAGAACCCCTTTTGGGTGAAATCAGTCGGCGAAGGGGTAGTCGCCGCGCCCCGCCCGCGCAAGCTCACGCAGAGGCAGGGAAAAGCCGAACTCAGCCGATGGCCGAGCGACGCGCCTGTTCGTAACGGCTGACCGCCTGCTGGCGGAACGAGGTCATGTCGGCCTGCGCAGCCACGAGAAGGGCCAGAGCCGCCTGGCCCTGGGCGACCGTGGCCGCCGCATGCCGCTGGGCCGAGGCCGCGGCGAAGGCGCTGCGGGCCGCTTCCGAGACGCTGCCCTCGGCCAGCACCTTGCCGATCATGGCCTGAGCGCGGCTGGCGGCGGCCGGATCGGCGGCCACCACCGGCGTCGGGACGGGCCGCGGCCCAGGAGGCTCCGAGACTGGCGGCTGGCTCACCGGCGGCGGATCCTGCGCCGGAGGGCCGCCCACCGGCGGAATCACCACGGGCGGAATGACGACGGGCGGCGGGGTGGGCTGGCCACCGGAATGACCGTGGTGGTCGTCGTGGCCATGCTCCGGCTGCGGATCCGCGTGACCGCGGCCGCGGGCGTCCTGCTGGAGGGCGATCAGCGCCGCCATCGCCGGAGCCGCCACCTTGGCCGCCTCGGGGGCCAGACCCGGCGCCTTGCGTTCGGCGGCGGCAGGGCGGACAGGCTCGACCTTCACCGGCGTCACCGGCGCAGCCGCGCGCACCGCCACGGGGCGGATCACGGTCTGGACGCTGATGGCCGCGATGCGGGTCACGCGCTGGGCTCCGAGCCGTTTCGGCACAACCGCCGAAACTTCGAAGCCTTCCGCGCAAGCCGCGGGCCAGTCTCAGTCTGGGAGCGCCCTGAACCACCGCTCGAGCATCAGCGCCTCGACCTTGAGCCGCTCGGCGCGCTCGGCCGCCTCCTCGTCGACGCCCCACTTCTCCGCCTGCCAGATCTCGTCCAGCTGCGAGAGTTCGAAGGCCTGGACGCCGGTCAGCCAGCCGCGGCGCAGGCCGATGGCCAGGATCGCCGAGCCGAACAGGGCCGCGCCGAACGCCAGGCCAGCGAGGCCGAAGTCGCCCTCTGCCAGCGCGATCGCGCGCACCTCGGCCAGGGTTTCTTCCGGCTGCGCCTGGTGGACGATGCCAGCCGCGCGGACGAACGAGACCTTCGCCTCTTCCTCGATGCGGGTCAGCACTGGCTCCCAGTGGGCCTGCTGGCGCTCCACGAGCGCCACCGGCTCCTCGGCGAAGTAGCAGATCAGGTCCGAGGCGGCGTAGCTCGCCACCGCGTCGGCCGTCTCCGCGCGCGCCGGCGGGATCGATTCGATGGCGGTGTTGGCGAGACGGGTGGCGTGCATGCCGGCGATTTCGAGGGTCTCGCCCTGCGCCGCCCACTCCTCCGCCACCATGTCGGCCAGCGCTCGGGTGGGCAGGGTCAGACGGCCGCCCTTGGGCGTGCGCACGCCGCGGCCGTCGAGCCTGACCGCAAATCCGCCATCCTCCGGGACCACCTCGACGGCCTTGTAGAAGCGTCTCGGCTTTTCGATGGGTTCGATGAAGCCCTTGGCCACTCTGATCTCCCGCTTGCGCGACGGATCGCCGCCGGCGCCCCGTGGAATGGCCATGAAGACGCCCCGTTGCAAGGGAGCCTGCCGTGGCTGTTCCCGATCGTGACCTGAAAGCCGCCATCGCCGCCACGCGGTTCGGCCTCGGGGCCAGGCCGGGCGAGATCGCCGAGGCGGCCCGCGACCCACGGGGCTTCCTCAAGGCGCAGATCCGCCGCGAAGGCGCCGACCTGCCCCGAACGAATGGCGAGGGATCGGCCCAGCGCATCGCCGACCTGCGCGAGTTCCAGCAATTCAAGCGCGAGGCGAAGCAGGAGGGCGAAGGCAAGGACCCGGTCAAGCTCGCCCAGAAGATGCTGCGCGAAGACACCGGCGAGGATTTCCTCGGTCGCGCGCAGCTCGGCGCGACCACCGAAGCGGGCTTCCGGGAGCGGTGGGCGCTGTTCTTCGCCAACCACTTCACCGTCGCCGCCAACAAGCTGCAGACCGAGACCGTGGTCGGGCCCTTCGAGGCCGAAGCCATCCGGCCCCACGTGTTCGGCCATTTCGGCGACCTTCTGATCGCCGCCGAGACCCATCCGGCGATGATGCTCTACCTCGACCAGGTCCAGTCCGTGGGGCCGAACAGCCCGCTGGCCCAGCGCGCGGCCATGCGCCCCGGCCCCCGCCGGAACCTGGGCCTGAACGAGAACCTCGCCCGCGAGATCATGGAGCTGCACACTGTCGGGGTGCACGGCGGCTATTCGCAGGCCGACGTCACCGAGTTCGCCCGCGCCATGACCGGGCTCTCCATCGGCGGCTTCCGCGGGCCCGAGGAGCAGGTCGGCGCCCTGCTCTTCCGCACCGCCGCCCACGAGCCGGGCGAGCGCACGGTCATGGGGGTGCGCTATCGGGCCGACGGCGAGCGGCAGGCGCAGGCCATCCTCTCGGACCTGGCGGCCAAGCCCCAATCCGCCCGCTTCGTCTGCGCCAAGATCGCCCGCCACTTCGTCGCCGACGACCCGCCGCCGGCCCTGGTCGGACGGCTCGAGACCGCCTGGAACCGCTCCGGCGGCGACCTCGCCCGCGTCGCCGAGGCGCTGATCGAGGCGCCCGAGGCCTGGCAGCCGGCGCCCGCCAAGTTCAAGACACCCTACGAGTTCGTCGTCTCCAGCTACCGCGCCGCGGGGACCGAGCCGCAGGCGGTGAACCAGGTGGCGCCGATCCTCACCGCCCTCGGTCAGAAGCCCTTCACCCCCGGCTCGCCCAAGGGCTGGCCGGACGTGGCGGCGGACTGGGCCGCCCCCGACGCGATCGTCAAGCGCATGCAGTTCGCCCAGGCCTTCGCGGCTCAGGCCATTGGCGGACGCGATCCCAAGGCGCTCGCCGAGGAGGCGCTGGGAGCGCGCCTCTCCGCCCCGACGGCGCTCGCGGTCGCCCGCGCCGAGAGCCGCCCCGAAGGTTTCGCCCTGCTCCTGATGAGCCCGGAGTTCCAACGCCGATGACCGCTCACCTCCCCTCCCGCCCGCCGAGCCGGCGCGGCGTTCTGGCCGCCGGCGCGGCCATCGGTCTGTCGCTCCAGTTCCTGGCCACCCAGAGCTTTGCCGCCGCCGAGGGTGACCTTGGCCGCCGCAAGTTCGTCTTCGTGATCTGCCGGGGCGGCATGGACGGGCTCACCGTCTCCCCGCCGGTGGGCGATCGCGACTACGCGGCCCTGCGCGGGCCGATCGCCCTGGGCGACGAGGCGCCGAAGCTCGATTCCACCTTCGCCCTGCATCCGGCCCTGTCCGCGACCTACGCGCTCGCCCAGTCCGGCCAGGCGCGCATCGCGCCCGCCGTCGCCACCCCCGACCGCGCCCGCTCCCACTTCGAGGCCCAGGACGTGCTGGAGAGCGGCTCACCGGTCGTCTACGGCGCGAGTTCCGGCTGGCTGAACCGCGCCGTCGAGAGTCTCTCGCAGAGCCGCAAGGTCTCCGCCCTCTCGGTCGGCCCCACCGCGCCCCTCGTCCTGCGCGGCAAGGCGCCCTACGCCTCCTGGTCGCCGGGCAAGGTGGTGGACAGCCAGGCCCGGCTGCCCACCCTGCTGCAGGACCTCTACAAGGACGATCCCCTGCTCGGCCCGGCCCTGGCCCGCGGGCTCGCCACAGAGGCGATGGCGCAGGAGGCCATGACCCAGGTCGCGCGGATGACCCCCGCCCAGGCCGCCGCCACCCCCGTCGCGCCCCCTGGACCCGCCGCCAGGGCGCTGCAGGCCCAGGGCCGCGAGGCCGCCCGCAAGCTCGGCGGGACCCTTGCCGGCCTCATGCGTGAGTCGGGCGGGCCTCAGATCGCCGCCATCTCGCTCGACGGCTTCGACACCCACGCCGGCGAAGGCGCCGCGACCGGGCAGCTCGCCACGCGCCTGACTTACCTGGACGCCGTGCTGGACGGTCTCCACCAGGGGCTCGGCCCCGACTGGAAGGACACGGTCGTCGCCGTCGCCACCGAGTTCGGGCGAACGGCCAGGGTCAACGGCACCGGCGGCACCGACCACGGCACCGCCTCCACCGCCCTGCTCCTCGGCGGCGCGCTCAAGAAGGGCGGCATCGTCGGCGACTGGCCCACGCTGAAGGAGGCTGCGTTGTTCGAGAACCGTGACCTCGCGCCGACCCTGGACATGCGCGGCCTGTTCAAGGGCCTGCTCATGGACCACCTCGGCGTCGACAGGGCGGCGCTCGAGACGACGGTGTTCCCCGACAGCGCGGCGGCGAAGCCCGTCCTCGGCCTCGTCTAGCGACGGCGGCGCCGGGCGAAGGGCTCGGGATCGGCCTCGTGTTCGTCGAAGCCGAACCGGGCGAAGCCGGCCTTCATCTCCTTCGAGAGCGGCGCTTCGAGCATCAGCATGCCGCGCGAGGGGTGCGGCAGGACCAGGCGACGGGCGTGCAGCTGCAGCTTCAGGTCCCCAGACAGCGCCTCCGACACCTCGGTCTTGTACTTGGGGTCCCCCAGGATCGGATGGCCGATCGCCAGCATGTGGGCGCGCAGCTGGTGCGTCCGCCCGGTGTGCGGCCACAGCGCCATCCAGGCGACCTTGTCGGCCGCTCGGCTCAGGGTCACGAACTCGGTCTCGGCGCTCTCGCCGTTGGGGTCCTTGGGCTCGGCCGGCACGACCATTTCGCGGTCGCCGACCCCCTTCTTGACCAGCGGCAGCTCCAACACGCCCTCCGAGGGCTTGGGCAATCCGGCCACCAGCGCCCAGTAGATCTTCTCGGTCTTGCGACGGGCGAAGGCCCCCGCGAGCTTGGCCGCCGCGCCCGGCGTCTTGCCGAGCACCAGCACGCCCGAGGTGTCACGGTCCAGCCGGTGAACCAGCCTCGGCCGCTCCAGCCCCTCGCCCCAGGCCGACAGCAGCCGGTCCACATGGTGGGTCGTCTTAGTGCCGCCCTGCACCGCCAGGCCCGACGGCTTGTTCAGCGCCAGGACCTCTTCGTCCTCATAGATGACGAGGCTCTTGGCATAGGCGATGTCGCGGGGATCGAGGCCCTTCTTCTCGCCCGGCGGCGGGGCGTCGGGCAGCGGCGGCACCCGCACCTGGTCGCCGGGCTCCAGCCGGCTCTCCGGCTTGGCGCGCGCGCCGTTCACGCGCACCTGGCCCGAACGCGCCAGCTTGGCGATCTGGCCCTGCGTCAGGTGCGGCCAGCGCCGCCGGAACCACCGGTCCAGCCGCACGCCCTCCTCGCCGGCGCCCACGGTGATCGTCCGCACTTCCCTCATGCGTGCGCTTATGCGGGCGCCCCCGCGCCCTGTCATCCGACTTTGTCATTCGGCGCCGGCGGCTAGCCGGCGCGCGGCCCCACCGTCTCGCGCACGCCGCGGGCGTCGTAGACCTCCGGCCCCGAGGGTCTTGGCCCCTTGCCCATCAGCACCTCGAGGCTGGTCATCAGCGACGGCCCCCCGCTCAGGGGAAAGCCGGAGCTGACGCCCACCCCGGTCGCCGAATGGCGGCCGAAACTCGCCCCGCCGACGCCGAAGCCGATCGAGGTCCCGCCGTAGCCGGTCTGCCGGGTCACCCGCTCGACCACCCGGAACCAGTCATAGCCCTCGGCCAGGGCGAGGTCGGCGGCGCGCAGCAAGGCGAAGTCCTGGACCATGGCCTCGGGCGCGCCCGGCCCGCCCTGGAAGGCGACCCGATAGCGGCCGGGCTCGATGCGCATCTCGGAGAAGCCCACGCCGCTGGGCCCGGAAGCCGGCTGGAAGCGGGTCGGCGCGGTCGCGCAGGCGGCCAGGGCGAGGGTGCAAACGGCGGCGATCAGGACGTTCTTCATGGCTAGCCTTGAACGGACGCGCCTCAGCCGCGTTCCGCGAGGCCCAGTCTCGCGGCCAGCTCGGCCATGTCGACGGGCACAGGCGCCTCGATGCGCTTCATCCCGCCGCCCGGATGGGGAAATGACAGCGCCACCGCATGCAGCATCAGGCGCGGCACGGGCTCGCCAGCCACGGTCAGCGCCCCGCCGTAGCGGGCGTCCCCGGCGATCGGCCGGCCGATGGACGCCAGGTGCACGCGCAGCTGGTGCATCCGGCCGGTCTGCGGCTCCAGCTCCACCAGGGCCGCGCCCGTCCCCTCGGCCAGGGTCCGGTAGCGGGTGAAGGCCGTCTCCGCGTCGGGATGGTCCGGCGCGCAGACCCGCATGTAGGCCTCGCGTCCGATCTCCTCCCGGCGCAGGGCCGTCTCGATGGTCCCGGACCGGGGCTCCGGCGCGCCGGGCGTGACGATCGCCCGGTAGGTCTTCTTGATCTTGCGGGCCATCATCGCCTTGCCCAGGAAGCCGGCGGCCGGCTGGGTCTTGGCGGTCAGGATGACGCCGGAAGTGTCGCGGTCGAGCCGGTGGATGAGCCGCGGCCTCGCCTTGCCGGGCCGGGCGAACGCCCACAGCAGCTCGTCGAGGGTGTTCACCCCCTTCTTGCCGCCCTGGCTCGAGATGCCCGGCGGCTTGGCGAGCGCCAGCAGCGCCTCGTCCTCGTAGATCACCAGTCCGCGGACGAAGGCGATCTCCTCGGCGGTCAGCAGGGCGGGCGGCTTCGGCGGTTTCGGCGGCGTCCTCACGCCCCCGCGTCTAGCGGAGGAAGCCCCGCTTCGCCATCGTCCAGGCGTACCAGAGCTGGAACAGCACCGCGCCGGCGATCACCGCGTTCATCAGCGCCCCGCTCGCGCCCATCAGCTTGCCGGCGTCTGACAGCAGGTGCGTGTAGGCCAGGCTCGCCGCCACGCCGGCCATGGAGACCCCGAAGGCGTGGACGGCGAATTGGGAGCGGCCGAGCAGCAGGACAGAGCCCGCCACCGAGCCCCAGACGCCCAGGGCCCAGGCGCCGACCGCCCACGCCGGCATGGCGTGCAGCGCCGCGATCTGGGCGGCGTTCATGCCGGCGCCCTGCATGTACGCGTCACCCTTCACCTGGGTCATCAGGTAGTCGTAGCCGCCGAAGGCGTTCCAGATCAGCCCGATCACCCCCACCAGCCAGAAGTGCCAGGGCGCCTTGGCCGCGCCCGTGTCGTTCACTGCCGTCGTCATCGTTCCCTCCCCCAGGGGTTGTGGGGAGAGGCTAAACCCGGCAGGTTCGAAGAACAATGGTTGGCGAGATCAGCCGCCGCGCTTGGCCCGCAGCTGCGCCCAGCGCTCCAGCCGCTCCTTGATGCGCGCCTCCGAGCCCTCGCCCTTTGGCTGGTAGAAGCTGCGGCGCTCCATCCCGTCCGGGAAGTAGTTCTGCCCGGAGAACCCCTGCTCTGCGTCGTGGTCGTAGGCGTAGCCCTTGCCGTAGCCGAGATCCTTCATGAGCCGCGTGGGCGCGTTCAGGATATGGCTGGGCGGCATCAGCGAGCCGGTCTCCTTGGCCGCCTTCATCGCCGCCCCGAACGCCTTGTAGACGGCGTTGGACTTTGGCGCCGTGGCCAGGTGCACGGTGAGCTGGGCGAGGGCTATCTCCCCTTCGGGAGACCCAAGGAAGTCGTAGGTGTCCTTGGCGGCGTTGGCGAGCAGCAGCGACAGCGGGTCGGCCTCGCCGATGTCCTCGGCGGCGGCGCGGATCAGCCGGCGAGCGATGAACAGCGGGTCCTCGCCGCCCTGGAGCATGCGCGCCAGCCAGTAGAGCGCTGCGTCGGGGTCCGAGCCGCGGATCGACTTATGCAGCGCCGAGATCAGGTTGTAATGCTCCTCCCGGTCCTTGTCGTAGGCCGGCGAGCGCTTCTGCAGGATCTGGCCGAGCTCCTTGGTGGTGAGCGGCTTGGCCGAGCCGATGTTGAACAGGGTCTCAGCGAGGGTCAGCAGGTAGCGCCCGTCGCCGTCCGCCAGGGCCACCAGCGCCGCGCGCGCCTCGGGCTCCAGCGGCAGCGGCCGCGCCTCGAAGGTCTCGGCCTTGGCGAGCAGCGCCTCGAGCGCCTCCTCGTCCAGGCGCTTCAACACGAAAACCTGGCAGCGGGACAGGAGCGCCCCGTTGAGCTCGAATGACGGGTTCTCCGTCGTCGCGCCCACGAGGGTGACGATCCCCTCCTCCACGAACGGCAGGAAGCCGTCCTGCTGGGCGCGGTTGAAGCGGTGGATCTCGTCGACGAACAGCAGGGTCGCCTGCCCGGCCGCACGGCGCACGCGCGCCTGCTCGAACGCCTTCTTCAGGTCTGCGACGCCCGAGAACACCGCCGACAGCTGCTGGAACTCATAGCCCGCCGCCTTGGCGAGCAGCCGGGCGATGGTCGTCTTGCCCGTGCCGGGCGGCCCCCACAGGATCATCGAGGCCAGCCGCTTGGCGTCGGCCATGCGCCGGATCGGCCCCTCGGGCCCCAGCAGGTGATCCTGGCCGACCACCTCCTCTAGTGACTGCGGGCGCAGCCGGTCCGCGAGCGGCGACGGCGCCTGCGGCGTCAACCCAGCAGCTTCGAACAGATCGGCCATGGTGAGGGCTTAGCACAAACCGCCACGCCCGCGCCTAGACCTGGAACGTGCCGGTCACTTCCTGGCCGTCGCGCTCGATGGTGATCTGCCAGACGCGGCCGCCGCCCGCCAGTGCGGCCACCAGGTCGCGGACGTTGGAGACGCGCCGACCGTTCACGGCGCGCACGATGTCGCCCGCCTTGAGGCCCGCCTGGGCGGCGATGCCCTGGCCGCCGTTCAGGATGACCACGCCGGGGTTGGTGAAGGGATCCATGCCGATCTGGTCGGCGACGGCCGGCGACAGGTTGGCCACCGTCGCGCCCTGCAGCGGATTGCGGCCGCTGATCTCGCGCTCCTCGCGGGCCGGGCTGGCCGGCGCCGGCTCGGCGCGGATGGTCAGGGTCTCGTCGCCGTGGCCGCGTCGCACGTCGATCTTCACCGCGTCGCCGATCCGATGGGTGCTGATGGCGTAGGTCACGCCGCCGGCGTCGACCACCGGCTTGCCGTCCACCGAGACGATCACGTCGCCCTGGCGCAGGCCGCCGGCCGCCGCCGGGCCGCCCGGCCAGATGTCGGCCACCAGCGCGCCCTGCGGCGTCGCCAGGCCCATGCTGCGGGCGATGTCCGGGGTCACCGATTGCATGCGCGCGCCGAGCCAGGCGCGGACCAGCGAGTGGCCGCCGCCGACCGCGGTCTCCACCACCCGCTTCACCAGGGCCGAGGGAATGGCGAAGCCGACGCCGGACGAGGTGCCCGAGCGCGAGAGGATGAAGCTGTTGATGCCGATGATGTCGCCGTTCATGTCGACCAGGGGCCCGCCGGAGTTGCCCGGATTGATGGCCGCGTCGGTCTGGATGTAGCTCGAGGCCGCGTCGCCGGACGGGTCGGCCGTGCGGTTCAGCGCCGAGACGATGCCGTTGGTCACCGTCTGGCCGACGCCGAACGGATTGCCGATCGCCAGGACGAGGTCGCCCACCTGCAGGTCGCCAGTGTCGTCGATGGCCAAGGCCGGCAGCCGCTCGCCGCCGGGCGGGTCGATCTTCAGGATGGCGAGGTCGGTGCGCGGGTCCGCGAGCAGCACCTTGGCCGGGAACTCCCGCCGGTCGGCCAGCGCCACGGTGATCTCCTGGCCACCCTCGACCACGTGGTTGTTGGTCACGATCACCCCGTCAGGGCGCACGATCACGCCCGAACCCAGCGAGCCCACCACGCGGTCGCGCGGCGCGCCGAGGCCGAACAGCTCCCAGAACGGGTCCACCTGCTGACGGACCACCCGCTTGGACGAGATGTTGACCACCGCCGGCGAGGCCTTCTTCACCACCGGGGCGAAGGACTGGCGCATGGTGAGCGCGCTCGTCGGCACGGCGCGGGTCGGCGCCGGCAAGGTGCTCTGGGCCTGGCTGTTGCCGGCCGGCGAGCAGGCGGCGAGAAGGACGAGGGTGGGAACGAGGACGCGGAAAGCGCGCATGGAATCTCCCGGCGGACACCCGAAAAACGACCTGCACTCTGCCGAGGTTTCAGGCGCAAAAATGGCGGCGGATCAAGCCCTCTCGGCCAGGCTCTTCAGGCAGGCGCCTTCTCGGGCTCGGCCACCGGCGCCCGCGCCGTGGCGAGCGCCAGCAGGAAGGCGAGCCCGAGGAGGGCCGAGGCCACATAGATCGCCAGTCCCGGAGCATGCAGGCTGGCGTCGTGGCGCAGCGCCCAGGCGAAGGTCTCGCCGAAAATCACCGGCCCGATGATCGAGGCGATGCCCTGCAGGCTCTGGTTGGCGCCCTGCAACTGGCCCTGCTCATGGGGCGGCACGCGCCGGGTCATCAGCCCCTGCAGCCCGGGCATCATCAGGCCGGAGAAGGCGAAGATCGGGGCGCCGATGAGATAGAGCCACCCCTTCGAGGCCCACCCGTACCAGGCGAAGCCCACGGCGCCGACGATGGCTCCCGTCAGCAGGGTCCGCCGCTCCCCGAGGCGCGAGACGATCGGGCCGACCAGGAACATCTGGACGATGACGCCCAGCACGCCGGTGAGCAGGAAGGTGAAGCCGAGGATCCGCGGCGTCCAGCCGTAGCGATAGGTGGTGTAGAGAACGAAGATGGTCGGCAGCACCACCTGGCTGAGCTGGAAGAGGAAGCCGACGGCGGCGAGCCCCAGCAGCCCCGGGTGGGCGCGCAGCAGTCCCAGCGACCCCACCGGATTGGCCCGCTTCCAGTCGAAGCGGCTCAGCCGTTTCTCCTTGGGCAGGGATTCCGGCAGCACGAAGAGGCCATAGAGCCAGTTCACCGCCGTCAGGGCCGCCGCCGCCAGGAACGGCAGGCGCAGGTCGTGCGCGCCCAGAAGGCCGCCGATGGTCGGGCCGAAGATGAAGCCGAAGGAGAAGGCCGAGGCCATCATCCCGAAGGTCTTGGCACGCTTCTCGGGCGGGGTGACGTCGGCCACATAGGCGCCCGCCGTCGAGAAGCTGGAGGCCGTCATGCCGTTCAGCACCCGGCCCACATAGAGCCACCAGAGCGTCGGGGCGAAGGCCATGAACAGGAAGTCGATGGCGAGGCCGAAGAACGAGATCAGCAGCACCGGCCGGCGGCCCACCCGGTCGGACAGCATGCCGAGGATCGGGCCGAAGAAGAACTGCATCAGCCCCCAGGTGGCGCCGAAGAACAGGTTCCACTCCGAGGCCGCGGCCGTGTCGCCGCCGGTGAACTGGCGGATCAGGTTCGGCAGGATCGGGATCATGATCCCGAACGAGACCGAGTTCATCAGCGCCGAGGCGTAGATGAAGCCGAACGCGGCTTGGCGGCGCGGCTTGCCCGCGGGCGCCGGCGGCCCCTCGACCTCGCTTGCGATCTCCTGGCGCGCCGCGTCAGCCACCCTCGTCCCCCAAACAATTCAACCCGGAAACAAAACCGGAACTTCGAACGATCAGCGTTACGCCAGCTCCCGCAGTGACGCAAGGTGATCCCGCCAGAAGTCGGCAAGTCTGGCGAGCAGGGCCGCATCGGGAAACCCGTGCCGCGAGACGCTGCCGTCCGGCACGCGATCGAAGCCGCGGTGCTCGACGCTGACGCGCGTCTCCTCCCCCACCGCCTCGAAGCGCACCTCCACCTCCGTCTCGAGATCGGGCGGGAAGTTGGCCTGCCGATAGGAGAAGATAAGCCGCGCCGGCGGCTCCCAGGCGCGCACCTGGCCGATCTGGAAGACTTTGCCGGTGGCGAGGGTCTCGATCAGCCAGCCATCCCGGAACGCCAGGAGCCCGGGCGCGCGCGGCGTGGTCTGGAAGAGGCCGCTCGGCCGCCACCACTGGCCGATCTCGTCGGTGAAGGCCTCGAAGGCCCGCTCGGGCGTGGCCTTCACACGCAGGGCCACGAACACCTTGGAGCCGGTCATCGGCCTTTCTCGACGTGCGCCTTGAAGGCGGCGAGCTGGCCGCTCCACATCCGTTCGGCTTCTGCGAGCCAGCGCTGCAGGTGGACCATGGGTTCGGGCCTCAGGGCGTAGATGCGCACGCGGGCGTCGAAGGCCGGGTGCGTCTCCTCCACCAGCCCGCTCTCGCGCAGGGTCTTCAGGCGCCGGCTCATCGCCGGTGGGGCGAGGCTCAGCTCCCGGGCGAGCTCGCCCGCCGGGCGCGGAGCCTCGGCGAGCAGCTCCACCGCACGTCGGCAATAGGGATCGGCCAGCGCCGCCAGCGTCCGGTCGATTTCGGCGGGCCGCGCGCTCACACCCAGCCCGTGATCTTGGTCCCGCTGACCCGCTCGGCCTCCTCGCGCGAGACCGCCTTCACCGTCTGGCCGATCGTCCAGATGTGGCCTTCCGGATCGCGGCAGCGATAGGTGCGATCGCCGTAGAACTGGGTCTCCGGCTCCATGATGATCTCGCCTCCGGCGGCCCGGGCGCGCTCACAGTGGGCGTCCACGTCCTCGGTGATCTGGATGTGAACCGTCTGGGTGTTCTTGCCGCCGATGGACTTCGGGCTCTTGTGGTCGGCGCTCCATTCGTTGCCGACCATGACCGCCGCATCGCCCCAGCGCATCTCCGAGTGCAGGAGGGCGCCGTCAGCATCCTCGATCAGCATCACGAGCTCGAAGCCGAACGCCTTCTCCAGCCACGCCAGCGCGGCCTTCGGGTCCTGGTAGCAGACCGCCGAGATCAGCGGCGCACGCCAATCCGCCATGTCGAAACCCTTTCATGTTTCGGATATATTTTCTCACATCGTGAAATATCTTCAAGCCCCTCGCAACGGCTGCTAGGAAGCGTCGCATTCGCCCCCTAGGCTCGGCCCATGCTCCGCCGAGTCCTCGTCGCCTTCAGCCTGGCCCTGGCCCTCGCCGCCTGCGCGACGGTTCCGCGGTCGCCGCCGGAGAAATCTGCCGAAGCGCCGGTCATGGTCCTGATCTCGATCGACGGCTTCCGCGCCGATTATCTCGACCGCGGCGTCACTCCCACCCTCTCGGCCCTGGCGGCCCGCGGCGTCCGCGGCGAGATGCGCCCCTCCTTCCCGTCCAAGACCTTCCCGAACCACTACGCCCTGGTCACGGGCCTGCGGCCGGACCGCAACGGCATCGTCGACAACAACATGGTCGATCCCGCTATTCCCGGCGTCGTCTTCGCCATGGCGAACAAGGCCGCGGTCGTCGACGCCCGCTGGTGGAACGACGCCAAGCCGATCTGGGTCAGCGCCGAGCAGCAGGGCGTGCGGACCGGGACCCTGTTCTGGCCGGGCTCGGAGGCGCCGATCCGCGGCGTCCGCCCAACGCGCTACGCCGCCTACGACCAGGAGATGCCCGCCGGCGAGCGCGTCGACCGGGCGCTCGCCTGGCTCGACCTGCCCGCCGCCGAGCGCCCGCGCTTCCTGACGCTCTACTTCGACGCGGTCGACACCGCTGGCCACCACGCGGGCCCGGATTCACCCGAGGTGAACGCCGCCGCCGCCGACACCGACGCGGCCATCGCCCGCCTGCTCGCCGGGCTGAAGGCCCGCAACCGCAACGCCAACCTGGTGATCGTCGCAGACCACGGCATGGCCGCCACGCCCGCCGGACAGGTCGTCTACGCCGACGACCTCGTGCCGATGTCCGCCACCCGCACCCTGACCATGGGGGCGTTCTGGGCCCTGTCTCCCCTCCCCGGCCACGAGGCGGAAGTCGCCAAGGCGCTGATCCGGCCGCTGGCCCACATGCAGTGCTGGCAAAAGGCGCAGATCCCGGCCCGCTACCACTACGGCCACCATCCGCGCGTACCGGCCTATTTCTGCCTGGCGGAGACCGGCTGGGAGATCTCGACCCACGCCTACCGGGCCCGCCACCCCAACCCCGACAAGGGCGACCATGGATTCGATCCCTACGCGCCGGAGATGCAGGCCGTCTTCGTCGCCAATGGCCCGGCCTTTCGGTCCGGCGTGCGGCTGGCGACCTTCGACAATGTCGACGTCTATCCGCTGCTCGCCCGGGTCCTCGGCGTGAGGCCCGACCCCGGCGACGGACGCCTGGCGGACGTCGCCGCGGCCTTGGCGCCGTAACGCCTTGGCGCGGGCCTGGTGGGTCATCCTGCTGGTCGCGACGGCGCTGATGGCGCCGCTTCTGATCGCCGGCGCCAACGGCCTCGACAGCGGCGCCTACAACTACACCTGGACCCGGCAGTTCGCCGAAGGCCTCGCCCGGGGCGAACTCTATCCGCGCTGGCTGCCGGGCAGCTTCCGGGGGCTCGGCAGCCCGGCCTTCTTCTTCTATCCGCCCCTCGCCTTCTATCTCGCCGGCGGCCTCGACCTCCTGGGGCTTCCCACCTGGCAGGCGATCAATGTCGCCGCGCTCCTCGGCCTCGCCGCCTCGGGCGCCGCCATGTGGCTGTGGCTGAGGGACAAGACGCCCCACGCCCTCCTCTGGGCCTGCCTCTACATGGCCGCGCCCTACCACCTCACGGACATCTACGTGCGGGCGGCGCTCGCCGAGAGCTACGCCTTCGCCTGGCTGCCGCTCATCGCCCTCGGGATGGAGGGGCGGCCGCGCCTCCTGGCCATCGCCTATGCGGGGCTGATCCTCACCCATCTGCCGACGGCAGTGCTGGCGAGCCTGTTCCTCATCGCCCCGATGCTGACACGCCTGACGATGCGCCAGCTCGCCGGCGCGGCGGTCGCCGGAACCATCGGCCTGGGTCTTGCGGCCATCTACCTCGCCCCCGCCCTCACCCTGCAGGGTCACATCTCGACGGATCAGCTCGGCAACATCGCCCTGCCGCCGGATCGCGCCACCCTCTGGTCCGGCGCCATCGCCCCGCAGCACCTGGCGATCGTCGCCGCTTTGACCGCCCTCGCCGGGGCCACGCTCTGGACGGCGCGGCGGCGCGGTCAGCCGTGGCTCTTCGCCGCCATCGCCCTGGCCGCCCTGGCCATGGCGGCGGGCCTCGTCCCCGTCCTCTGGCGAGCGCCGGTCCTGCGCCAGGTGCAGTTCCCGTTCCGCGCCCTCGCCATCGCCGAGTTCGCGGTCGTCACCGCCCTCGCCCTCGCCCCGCCGCCTCGCGCGTGGCTGAGGCTCGGCGTCGGCCTCGCCGTGATCGCCTGGACCGCCAGCGCCACCTACGCCGCCATCCTGGTGCCGGCCGCCAATGCGCCGCAGCGCCTGAAGGCGATCGAGCGGACCCTGCAGGACGCGCCGGAGTACATGCCGCCGGGGACCGCCCCGAAGGGCCTGACGGGTTACGACCGCCTGCCGCGCCCCGAGCGCTTCCTGCCGGCCGACCGTTTCAACTTCCCGATCTGGCGCGTGGATGGCCGGCCCTGGCCGGGGCCTGTCATCCCGCTCGGCCACAGCGTCACCCGCGTCACCCTGCCCGTGGAGCGCGCGGGGACGCTCGTCAGCCTGGCGGCGGCGGCCGCCTGGCTCTTGTGGCTGGCCCTCTCGCGCAAACGAAAAGCCCCGGACGTTGCCGTCCGGGGCCCGTAGGACCGGCTGGTCCTGAAACCTTAGTCTTCGGCGGAGAAGTTCGCCTCGGCGACCGGACCGGAGTCCTTGCCCTTCTCAGCCGGGTCGCGGTCGACGAACTCGATGACCGCCAGCGGGGCGTTGTCGCCATGGCGGAAGCCCGCCTTAAGGACGCGGACGTAGCCGCCGTTGCGCTCGGCGTAGCGCGGGCCGAGGACCGCGAACAGCTTGCCCACCTGCTCCACGTCACGGACGCGGCTGATGGCGATGCGGCGGGCGTGCAGGTCGCCGCGCTTGCCGAGGGTCACCAGCTTCTCGACGAAGGGGCGCAGCTCCTTGGCCTTCGGCAGGGTGGTCACGATCTGCTCGTGCTTGATCAGGCTGGCGGCCATGTTGGCGAACATGGCGGTGCGGTGGGCGGTCGTCCGACCCAGTTTGCGATAGGCTTTACCGTGACGCATTTCATATCTCCTGGGCCGCTCGGGCCGCCTGGACGCCGCCGATCTTCTGGCACACGTCCGACCTAACCAAGTCCCAGCCTGCTCCCGCCTGGGTCAACACGAAGCGCCGGGGCCCTCCGCCGCTGTTGCGGCTTCGTCGGGCCCGAACCGCCGAAAGCGGCCCGGAGTCGGCGCGGAAGCGAATTACATCTGGTCTTCGAACTTCTTCGCCAGCTCTTCGATGTTCTCCGGCGGCCAGTTCGGCACGTCCATGCCGAGGTGGAGGCCCATGCCGGCGAGCACTTCCTTGATCTCGTTGAGAGACTTCCGGCCGAAGTTCGGCGTGCGCAGCATCTCGGCTTCAGTCTTCTGGATCAGGTCGCCGATGTAGACGATGTTGTCGTTCTTCAGGCAGTTGGCCGAACGGACCGACAGCTCGAGCTCGTCGACCTTCTTGAGCAGCGCCGGGTTGAACGGCAGCTCCGGCTTGGCCTCGCCCTCGACCTTCTTCTTCGGCTCTTCGAAGGTGATGAAGATCTGCAGCTGGTCCTGGAGGATGCGCGCGGCGTAGGCCACAGCATCAACGGGCGTCACCGCGCCGTTAGTCTCCACTTCCATGACGAGCTTGTCGTAGTCGAGGCTCTGGCCCTGGCGGGTCGGCTCGACGCGATAGGCGACGCGCTTGACCGGCGAGTAGAGGGCGTCGACGGCGATCAGGCCGATCGGGGCGTCCTCGGGGCGGTTCATCTCGGCCGGGACGTAGCCCTTGCCGGTCTGGACCGTGAACTCCATGCGCACGGTGGCGCCGTCATCCAGGGTGCAGAGCACGTGGTCGCCGTTGAGGATCTCGATGTCCGAGGGGGCCTCGATCTGGCTCGCCGTGACGGGGCCCGGGCCGGTGGCGCGCAGCGTCATCCGCTTCGGGCCTTCGGCGTGCATGCGCAGCGCCAGCTGCTTGATGTTCAGGACGATGTCGACGACGTCCTCACGCACGCCTTCCAGCGAGGAGAATTCGTGCACGACGCCGTCGATCTGCACCGCGGTCACCGCCGCGCCTTGCAGGGAGGAGAGAAGCACGCGGCGCAGGCTGTTGCCCAGCGTCACGCCGAACCCGCGCTCGAGCGGTTCGGCCACCAGACGCGCCTTGCGGTTCGCGTCGGCGCCGGTCTCGATGACGGGCTTCTCGGGACGGATAAGCTCGTTCCAGTTTCTTTCGATCACGGATGCATGTCCCTCGAAACGCAGGATCGCCGGCCGCAACCGCGGTCCGGCGATAGGGGATTGGATACTTCGTTACTCAGACGCGCCGGCGCTTGGGCGGACGGCAGCCGTTGTGCGGAATGGGGGTCACATCGCGGATGGTGGTGATCGTCATGCCCACCGCCTGCAGGGCGCGAAGGGCGGACTCACGGCCCGAACCGGGACCGGAGATGTTGACCTCCAGGGTGCGCACGCCGTGCTCGGCGGCCTTCCGGCCCGCGTCCTCGGCCGCCATCTGCGCGGCGTAGGGCGTGGACTTCCGGGAGCCCTTGAAGCCCATCATGCCGGCGCTCGACCAGGAGATGGTGTTCCCCTGAGCGTCGGTGATGGTGATCATGGTGTTGTTGAACGAGGCGTTCACGTGCGCCACGCCCGAGGTGATGTTCTTGCGCTCGCGGCGTTTGACGCGCGCCGGTTCCTTGGCCATCGGAGATCGACTCTCTTACTTCTTCTTGCCGGCGATCGGCTTGGCGGGGCCCTTGCGGGTGCGGGCGTTGGTGTGGGTGCGCTGACCGCGCACCGGCAGGCCCTTGCGGTGACGCAGGCCGCGGTAGCAGGCCAGGTCCATCAGCCGCTTGATGTTGACGGCGGTCTCGCGACGCAGGTCACCCTCGACGGTGTAGTCACGGTCGATGGCCTCGCGGATCTGCAGGACCTCTTGGTCGGTCAGCTGGTTGACGCGCCGGGCGTCCTCGATGCCGACCTTGTTGACGATCTCCCGCGCCTTCGCCGGGCCGATGCCATGGATGTATTGGAGCGCGATCACGACGCGCTTGTTGGTGGGGATGTTGACGCCAGCGATACGGGCCACGTGAAGAATTCTCCTGGTCACGCAAGAGAAGCGCGAACGGCGCCCCGGCCTTGCAACCATGAGGCATAGACCGACGCGTCCTTCGCGCTCTTTCGCGGAAGCGCCCCGTTATAGGGATCGTTTCGCTTCCGTCAATGCGGAATGCGAGGATTTGTGAATGGAAGACCGTTCGCGCAAGGGCCCCGCCCTGCCCGCGTGTCACGCCTGAACCGCGCCTCAGCTTCGCGCAGCATGGTTAAGGAAACCATGAAGCCCATCTGCAGCGCAAATGCGGCGTCGTCGCAGAGGGTTGCGCTGCCCGCCCGGGCGCCCTCTCCTGCCCCCGCAATTGCGGGGGGTGACTCAAGATGGCGTGCTCGAAATTCAAGCTGATCGCGGCGGTCGCCGGCGCAGCCCTGATGGGCGCTGGCGCGGCCTCCGCCAAGGACCTGGTGATTCACGCCGGCAGGCTGATCGACGGGACCGGCGCCGCGCCGAAGGCCCAGGTCTCGATTCTCGTCCACGACGACCGGATCACCGCCGTCCAGCCCGGCTTCGTCACCCCGGCGGGCGCCGAGGTGGTCGACCTCTCGGGGGCCACGGTGCTGCCCGGCCTGATCGACGACCACGTCCACATCACCCAGAGCTTCCACAAGGGCGATCCAATCCACACCGCCATGACGCGGACCGACGCCGACGACACCATCGACGCCGTGAGCAACGCCCGCGCCACCCTGCTGGCCGGCTTCACGACCGTGCGTGACGTGGGCGGCGACACCAAGGTGGTCGTGGCCCTGAAGCGTGCCATTGCGGCGGGCGTCACGCCCGGGCCGCGGATGTGGGTGGCGGGCACGCCGCTCGGCCCCACCGGCGGTCACGGCGACCCGGCCAACGGCCTCGATCCCGAGATCGAGCACCCGCACTGGACCGACAGCGTCATCGACAGCCCCGAAGCGGCCCGCCGCACCGTGCGCCGGCTGAAGCGCGAGGGCGTCGACCTGATCAAGATCATGCCCTCGGGCGGGGTCATGTCGATCGGCGACGATCCCAAGCTGCAGCTGATGGCCGACGACGAGATCAAGGCGGTGATCGACACCGCCCATTCGCTCGGCATGAAGGTCGCCGCCCACGCCCACGGCAAGCAGGCCATCGACCACACCATCTCGATGGGCGTCGATTCCATCGAGCACTCGACCTACGCCGACGCCGAGAGCTTCAAGCTCTACAAGCAGCACGGGACCTACCTCGTCCCGACCCTGCTGGTCGCCGACCGCGTCTACGAGCACGCCAAGAGCCATCCGGAGGACCTCAACCCCTCCACCGCCCAGAAGGCCGTCGAGACCGTGCCGCACATCAAGCAGATGCTGCACGACGCCTACCTGGCGGGCGTGAAGGTGGCCCTCGGCACCGACACCTTCGGCATGTCGAACCACGGCGAGAACGCCCAGGAGTTCGGCCTCATGGTCAAGGCGGGCATGACGCCCATGGACGCCATCAAGGCGGGGACCTGGAACGCCGCCGACCTGATCGGCGACACCAAGGACATCGGTTCGGTGCAGCCCGGCCGCTTCGCCGACCTCGTGGCGGTGAGCGGCGATCCCCTGCAGGACGTCACCGTCCTCGAGCACGTCCAGTTCGTGATGAAGGGCGGCCAGGTCTACAAGGCCAACGGCAAGCCGGTGATCCCATGAGCGGGCTTGCGCGGTTCATCCAGGGCCTTCCCAAGGCCGAGCTCCACCTGCACATCGAAGGCAGCCTGGAGCCCGAGCTGATGTTCGAGCTCGCCCGGCGCAACCGCATCGCCCTGCCCTTCGGCTCGGTGGAGGAGGTGCGGAAGGCCTACGCCTTCTCGAACCTGCAGGACTTCCTCGACATCTACTACCAGGGCGCCGACGTGCTGCGCACGGAGGAGGACTTCAAGGACCTGGCGCTCGCCTATTTCCGGCGGGTGGCGGCCGACGGCTGCCGCCACGTGGAGCTGTTCTTCGATCCCCAGACCCATACCGACCGCGGCATTCCCTTCGCGGTCGTCGCCGACGGCCTGCTGGCCGGCATGGCCGAGGCCGAACGCAGCCTCGGGATCTCTTCGAAGCTGATCCTCTGCTTCCTGCGCCACCTCGACGAGGACGCCGCCTTCGCCACCCTGAAGGCGGCCGAGCCCTACCTGGACCGCCTCGTCGGCGTCGGCCTGGATTCCTCGGAGGTCGGCCATCCGCCGAGCAAGTTCGAGCGGGTGTTCCGGGCGGCCGGCGAGCGCGGCCTCAAGCGCGTCGCCCACGCCGGCGAGGAAGGCCCGCCGGAATATGTCTGGGAAGCGCTGCAGGCGCTGAACGTCGACCGCATCGACCACGGCAACCGCGCCCTCGAGGACCCGCGCCTCGTCGAGCGCCTGGCGGCCGAGGGCATGACCCTCACGGTCTGCCCGCTGTCGAACCTCAAGCTCTGCGTGGTCGACGACCTCAAGGCCCATCCGATCAAGCGGATGCTCGACCTCGGCCTCAGCGCGACGGTGAACTCCGACGATCCCGCCTACTTCGGCGGCTACCTGGGCGACAACTGGCAGGCGGTGGCCGAGCGCGTCGGCCTGACGCGCGAGGACCTGGTGACCCTCGCCAGGAACAGCTTCTCGGGCTCGTTCCTCACCGACGCCGAAAAGGCCCGGCGGATCGCCGAAGTCGACGCCTACGCGGCTAGCGCCGGCTGAAGGCCTACTTCAGTGCGCCGTCGATGGCGCCCGCGACGGCCTCGATGGAGCCCATGCCGTCCACTTCCACTAGCTTGCCCTGGTTCTCGTAGTACGGCAGCAGCGGCGCGGTCTGCTCGTTGTAGGCGGCCAGGCGCACCTTGAAGCTCTCGGGATTGTCGTCTGGGCGGCCGCTCTCGGCGAACCGGCCGGCGACGCGCTGCAGCAGCGCCTCGTCGTCGACCTTCAGGCGCACGACCTTGTCGATCTGCGAGCCACGGCCCTTGAGCATGACGTCCAGCGCCTGGGCCTGGGCGAGCGTGCGGGGGAAGCCGTCGAAGATGGCCCCGCCGGCGGCCTCGGCCTCGGGAAGGCGGCTCTCGATCAGCTCGATGACGATCTCGTCGGAGACCAGCTCGCCGCGCTGCATGATGCCGGAGACGCGTTGCCCGAGCTCGGAGCCCGAGGCGATCGCCGCGCGCAGCATGTCGCCGGTCGAAAGCTGGACCATGCCGCGGCCGTCGACCAGGCGCTTGGCCTGGGTGCCCTTGCCCGCCGCCGGCGGTCCGAACAGGATCAGGTTCATCGAACTATGCCCCTCCGTCGCCGGCCCTCTTGCCGGGACCGGGCGTGACTCGTTTCCTACCCCAGCTGACCTAGCGGCCGCGAACCCCGCGGAGCTTGGATTTTTTGATCAGCCCTTCGTACTGGTGCGCCAGCAAGTGGGACTGGATCTGGGTCACCGTGTCCATGGTGACGCTGACCACGATCAGAATCGAGGTGCCGCCCATGTAGAAGGGCGCGTTGTAGAACCCGATCAGGGCCTCCGGCAGCAGGCAGACGATGGTGATGTAGGCCGCGCCGATCACCGTCAGGCGCGTCAGGACGAAGTCGAGATACTCCGCCGTCCGCTTGCCCGGCCGGATGCCCGGCATGAAGCCGCCGTACTTGCGCAGGTTCTCCGCCGT
The DNA here is from genome assembly GCF_003254475.1 of Phenylobacterium soli. NCBI lineage: Bacteria > Pseudomonadati > Pseudomonadota > Alphaproteobacteria > Caulobacterales > Caulobacteraceae > Phenylobacterium > Phenylobacterium soli. The sequence continues at coordinate 2,307,182 of NZ_QFYQ01000001.1, read as the reverse complement.
CTCGTCCGGATTGAACACGACCGAGGTGTAGAAGAAGCAGAAGAAGATGATCAGGGCGCCGTAGAGCACCATGAAGAGGGGCCGGCCGTGCTGCAGCTGGCCCACCGCGCCGGGCAGCCACTGGGCCCAGGAGGGCAGGTTCGCGGTCGCCGCGAAGCCCATCACCGTCGCCGGCAGCAGCAGCAGGGACGAGGCGAAGATCGGCGGGATCACGCCCGAGGTGTTGATCTTCAGCGGCAGGAACGAGGTGTCGCCGCCGAACATGCGGTTGCCCTGCTGGCGCTTCGGATACTGCACCAGGAGCCGGCGCTGCGAGCGCTCCACGAAGACGATGGCCGCCGTCACCGCCACCACCAGCACGCCGATGACGAACAGCGCCCCACCGCTCATGGCGCCCGTGCGGGCCAGCTCGAAGGCCTGCGAGACGTAGCGCGGCAGCACCGCGACGATGCCGGCGAAGATGATCAGCGAGACGCCGTTGCCGACGCCGCGGCTGGTGATCTGCTCGCCCAGCCACATCAGGAACATGGTGCCGCCGGTCAGGGTGACGACCGTCGACAGCACGAAGAACAGGCCCGGATGGTCGACGATGCCCTGCGAGTTCTGCAGGCCCATGGCGATGCCCAGGGACTGGAAGACGGCCAGGATCACGGTCAGGTAGCGGGTGTACTGGTTGAGCTGCTTGCGCCCCGCCTCGCCGCCTTCCTTCCGCAGCTTCTCCCACGGCGGATAGACCGTCCCGAGGAGCTGCACGATGATCGAGGCGGAGATGTAAGGCATCACGTTCAGGGCGAAGATGGCCATCCGCGAGACGGCGCCGCCCGAGAACATGTTGAACATGCCCAGGATGCCCTTGGCCTGGCCCTGGAAGGCCTGGGCGAAGGCGTTGATGTCGATGCCCGGGATCGGGATGTAGGCCCCCAGGCGATAGACGATCATCGCCCCGAGGGTGAACCAGATGCGCTGGTGGAGCTCCGTCGCCTTCTGGAAGGCTTCGAAGTTCATGTTGGCTGCAAGCTGTTCGGCGGCCGAAGCCATTCGAGATCCCTTCAGTCCCCTGGAGCCCAGGCCGGCCCGACTTGAGTCAGCCGGGCCGCGTGGTCATGCTCAGATAGGACGGTCCGCGCCTCAGATCGAGACCTTTAGGCGCGCGACCGGAATGGTGGTCGCGTTGGAAGCCGATCAGGCTTCCGCCGCAGCCTCTTCCGGCTTGGTCGTCGTGAGCGAACCGCCGGCCTTCTCGACCGCGGCCTTGGCCGAGGCGGTCGCCGAATAGACCGTGATGTTGAGCTTGGACTTCAGCTCGCCGTTGCCCAGCAGCTTCACGCCGTCCTTCACGCGACGGATCACGCCGGCCTTCACCAGCGCCTCGGCGTCGATGGCGGCCTTGGCGTCGAGCTTGCCGGCGGCGATCGCCTGCTCGATGCGCCACAGGTTCACCTCGGCGAAGTCCTTCCGGTTGCGCGAGTTGAAGCCGCGCTTCGGCATCCGCATGTGCAGCGGCATCTGGCCGCCTTCGAAGCCGCCGATCGACACGCCGGTGCGCGCCTTCTGGCCCTTCACGCCGCGGCCGGCGGTCTTGCCCTTGCCGGAGCCCGGGCCGCGGCCGACGCGCATGCGGCCCTTGGTGGAGCCTTCGCGGGGCGCGAGTTCGTTGAGTTTGGTCATCAGTGCCTCTCCTTAAGAGATCAATCGCCCGGGCGGGGCCCGGACTCGGCGGATGGAATGTAGGACAGGTCGGTGGAGGTTAGCCCTCCACCACCTCGACCATATGGGCGACCTTGGCGATCATCCCGCGGATCGCGGGCGTGTCTTCCAGGGTCGAGACGCGGCCCACGCGGTTCAGGCCCAGGCCCACGAGCGTGGCGCGCTGGTCCTTCTTGCGGCGGATCGGGCTGCCGGTCTGACGAACGGTGATCTTGCCAGCCATCGATTAGCCCTCCGCGTCCGCAGCCGGCTGAGCCGCCGAGGCGCCGTCGGCGCGACGGCCGATCACGTCGGAGACCTTCTTGCCGCGCTTGGAAGCGACCTGACGCGGCGAAGACTGGGCCTTCAGCGCTTCGAAGGTCGCGCGCACCATGTTGTAGGGGTTCGACGAGCCCATCGACTTGCCGACCACGTCCTGGACGCCCAGGGTTTCGAGCACCGCACGCATCGGGCCGCCGGCGATGACGCCGGTGCCGGGAGGCGCCGCACGGACGAGGACCTTGCCCGCGCCCCAACGGCCGTTGCCGTCGTGGTGCAGGGTGCGGCTCTCGCGCAGCGGCACGCGGATCATCGACTTCTTGGCTTCTTCGGTCGCCTTGCGGATGGCTTCCGGCACTTCACGCGCCTTGCCATGACCGAAGCCCACGCGGCCCTTCTGATCGCCGACCACCATGAGGGCGGCGAAGGAGAACCGGCGGCCGCCCTTCACGGTGGCCGCGACGCGGTTGATGTGGACCAGCTTCTCGACGATTTCGCTGTCGCGTTCTTCTTCGCGATTGCGACGGTCGCCGCGCTCTTCGTTCCTGCGAGCCATCGGGGTTCCTTAGAAGTTCAGGCCGGCTTCGCGCGCGGCGTCAGCCAGCGCCTTCACCCGGCCGTGATAGATGTAGCCGCCACGATCGAAGACGACGTCCTTGACGCCCTTTTCGATGGCGCGCTGCGCGACGAGCGCGCCGACGCGGGCCGCGGCCTCCTTGTCGGAGCCCTTGGCCTTCTTGTCTTCGCCTTCCAGCGAAGAGGCGGCGGCCAGGGTCACGCCGCGCTCATCGTCGATGATCTGGGCGTAGATGTTCTTCGACGAACGGAAGACCGACAGGCGCGGACGGCCGTTGGCCAGCTGGCGAAGGCGCGTGCGGTTACGCTGCGCGCGACGCTTGGTGGTATCGCGAGAGGAGAGCGCCATGGCTTACTTCTTCTTGCCTTCCTTGCGACGGACCTGCTCGCCCGCGTAGCGCACGCCCTTGCCCTTGTAGGGCTCCGGCGGCCGGATGCGGCGGATCCGGGCGGCGGTTTCGCCGACCAGCTGCTTGTCGATGCCCGAGATCTTGATCTCGGTCTGCTTCGGCACGGCGAAGCTGACGCCCGCCGGCGGCTTGATGTCCACGTCGTGCGAGAAGCCGAGCTGCATGGAGAGCGCCTGGCCCTTCATCGCGGCGCGGTAGCCGACGCCGACCAGCTCGAGGGTCTGCTCGTAGCCCTGGGTCACGCCCACGACCATGTTGTTCACCAGCGTGCGGGACAGGCCCCACATCGCCTGGGCGCGGGGGGTGTCCTCGCGCTTGGCGAGCAGGATCTCCTGGCCTTCCTGCGACGGGACGATCTCGTCCGCCAGGGTCCAGGCGAGCTGGCCCTTGGGGCCCTTCACGGTCACGGTCTGGCCCGAGATCGTCACCTGGACGCCACTCGGGATCGCGACGGGTTTCTTGCCGATACGAGACATCTTAGTAGACCCGGCAGATCACTTCGCCGCCCACGTTCGCCTCACGGGCGGCCGCGTCGGACATCACGCCCTTCGGCGTCGACAGGATCGAGATCCCGAGGCCGTTCTTCACGGGCTTCAGGTCCTTGATCGACGAATAGACGCGCCGGCCGGGCTTCGACACGCGGCTGATTTCCGCGATGACCGGCTGGCCATCGAAGTACTTCAGCTCGATCTCGAACTCCGGGAAGGCGCCGGGCTTTTCCACCAGGTGGTAGCCGCGGATGTAGCCTTCCTCGAGCAGTACATCGAGGACACGGGCGCGCATCTTCGACGCAGGCGTCATCAGCTTGGCGCGGCCGCGCATGGCGGCGTTCTTGATACGGGCGATCAGATCGCCGATGGGGTCGTTGACCATGATCCCCTCTCCTACCAGCTCGACTTGACGAGGCCGGGGATCAGGCCGTTCGACCCGAGGTCGCGCAGCGAGATACGGCTCATCTTGAGCTTGCGGTAATAGGCGCGCGGGCGGCCGGTGATCTCGCAGCGGTTGCGGATCCGGGTCGCCGACGAGTTACGCGGCATCGCGGCGAGCTTGAGGCGAGCGTCGAAACGCTCCTCCAGCGGCAGGGACTCGTCGTTGGCGATGTCCTTCAGCAGCTGACGCTTCGCAGCGCTCTGCTTCACCAGCTTCTTGACCCGCTCGTTGCGGTTGACGGCGCTTTTCTTGGCCATGTCTCTCTTCCCTCCCGTCCGTTACGCGGTGAACGGGAACTGGAAGTTCCGGAGGAGCTCGCGGGCTTCCTCGTCGGTCTTCGCAGTGGTGGTGATGATGATGTCCATGCCCCAGATCTGGTCGATCTGGTCGTAGTTGATCTCCGGGAACACGATGTGCTCCTTCAGACCCATGGCATAGTTGCCGCGGCCGTCGAACGACGTGGGCTTCAGGCCCCGGAAGTCCTTCACGCGCGGCAGCGCGATGGTGATCAGGCGGTCCAGGAACTCGTACATACGGTCCTGGCGCAGGGTCACCTTGGTGCCGACGGTCATGCCCTCACGGAGCTTGAAAGTCGCGATCGAGTTGCGCGCCTTGGTCGGCACCGGCTTTTGGCCGGCGATCTTGCCGAGGTCGGTCATCGCGGACTGGATCTTCTTCGAGTCCGCAACGGCCTCGCCAACCCCCATGTTGATCACGATCTTCTCGAGCTTGGGGATCTGCATCTCGTTGGTGTAGCCGAACTTGTCGCGCATCGCCTTGCGGATGCGCGCCTTGTATTCGGTCTTCAGCCGCGGCTCGTAAGCTTGCTCAGCCATTGATCACCTCGCCGGTCGTCTTGGCGAAACGCACCTTCTTGTCGCCGTCCATGCGGAAGCCGACGCGGGTCGCCTTGCCCTTGGAGTCGACGACGGCGACGTTCGACACGTGAAGCGGCGCTTCCTTGTTCTTGATGCCGCCCTGCGGATCGAACTGGGTCGGACGGGTGTGGCGCTGAACCATGTTCAGGCCCTCGACGACCACGCGCTCTTCCTTCGGCAGCACCTTGGTGACAGTGCCCTGACGGCCCTTGTCCTTGCCGCTGAGGACCACGACGCGGTCCCCCTTCTTGATCTTCGCCGCCATTACAGCACCTCAGGGGCGAGCGAGATGATCTTCATGTGGTTCTTGGCGCGCAGTTCGCGGGGAACCGGGCCGAAGATCCGCGTGCCGATCGGCTCGCTTTGCTTGTTGACGATCACCGCCGCGTTCTTGTCGAAGCGGATGACCGAACCGTCCTTGCGCTTGATGGCCTGGCTGGTGCGGACGACGATGGCCTGCAGCACATCGCCCTTCTTCACGCGGCCGCGCGGGATCGCCTCCTTCACGGAGACGACGATCTTGTCACCGACGCTGGCGTAACGGCGCTTCGCGCCGCCCAGCACCTTGATGCACATGACCCGGCGGGCGCCGGAATTGTCGGCGACGTCCAGGTTAGTTTGCATCTGGATCATGGATGTCGATCCTTAGGCTTGGGCCGCGCCGCCCTTAGGCAGCACTTCCCAGGTTTTCGTTTTCGACTTCGGCGCGCACTCGATGATGCGGGCGACGTCGCCGGTCTTGTAGGCGTTGGCCTCGTCGTGGGCGTGGTACTTCTTGGACCGACGGACGGTCTTCTTCAGCACCGGGTGCAGGAAGGTCCGCTCGACCTTCACCACCACCGTCTTGTCGCCCTTGTCGGAGACGACCACGCCTTCGAGAATTCGTTTCGGCATCGATCAGAGCTCCTTAGGCCTGAGCCTGCTTCGCGCGCATGACGGTCTTGATGCGCGCGATATCCTTGCGCACCTCGTCAACGCGGTGGGTCTTCTCGAGCTGGCCGGTCGCCCGTTGGAAGCGCAGGTTGAACTGCTCCTTCTTCAGGTTGACGAGCTGCTCGTTCAGCTGGTCGGGCGTCATGCCCCGGACGTCATCGATCTTCATCACGCGTGCTCCAGAGCGCCGGCGTCGATCCGCGTGACGATCTTGGTGCGCACCGGAAGCTTCGCCGCGCCGAGGCGCAGGGCTTCACGGGCGACGTCGTCCGGAACGCCGTCCACTTCGAACATGATCCGGCCCGGCTCGACGCGAGCGGCCCAGTATTCCACCGAGCCCTTGCCCGAGCCCATCCGCACTTCGGCCGGCTTGCCGGTGACCGGCACGTCCGGGAAGATGCGGATCCAGACACGGCCCTGGCGCTTCATCTGGCGGGTGATCGCACGACGCGCCGCTTCGATCTGGCGCGCGGTGATCCGCTCAGGCTGCAGCGACTTCAGCCCGTAGGAGCCGAAGTTCAGGGCAGAGCCACCCTTGGCCATGCCGCTGATGCGGCCCTTGAACTGCTTGCGGTACTTGGTCTTCTTCGGAGACAGCATCGGTCAGCCCTTAAGCGTTCGCGTCAGCGCCACGGCGCTCACGGCGCGGCCCGCGCTCGGGACGATCGCCGCGCTCGCGGCCGCCGCCCTCACCCGCCGGGCCGCTTTCGCCGGCCAGGCGCTTGTCGAGCGCCATCGGATCGTGCTCGAGGACTTCGCCCTTGAAGACCCACACCTTGACGCCGATGACGCCGTAGGTGGTGGAAGCCTCGGTCACGCCGTAGTCGATGTCGGCGCGCAGCGTGTGACGCGGAACGCGGCCTTCCTGATACGACTCCGAACGGGCGATTTCGGCGCCGCCCAGACGGCCGCCGACCTCGATGCGCATGCCCTTGGCGCCCAGGCGCATGCCGCTCTGCAGCGCGCGCTTCATGGCGCGGCGGAAGGCGACGCGGCGCTCGAGCTGCTGGGCGATGTTCTCGGCCACCAGCTGGGCGTCGGTCTCGGGCTTGCGCACCTCGACGATGTTCAGGTGGACTTCGCCCGCGGTCATGGCGGCGATGTCCTTGCGCAGCTTGTCGATGTCCGCGCCCTTCTTGCCGATGATCACGCCGGGGCGCGCGGCATAGATGGTGATGCGGCACTTCTTGTGCGGACGCTCGATGACGATCCGCGACACGCCGGCCTGATAGAGGCGCTTCTTCAGCGCGCGACGGACCTTGATGTCCTCGTGCAGCAGCTTGCCGTACTCGGCGCCGTCGGCGAACCAGCGGCTGTCCCAGGTGCGGTTGATGCCGAGGCGGAGCCCGACCGGATTGACTTTCTGACCCATCAGGCGGCCTCACCCAGCTCGCGGACCACGATGGTGATCTCGCTGAACGGCTTTTCGATGCGAGAGGCGCGGCCGCGCGCACGGGCGGCGAAGCGCTTCATCACCAGGTTCTTGCCCACGTAGGCCTCGGCGACGACCAGGGAGTCGATGTCGAGGTTGTGGTTGTTCTCGGCGTTGGAGATCGCCGAGTAGAGCGCCTTGCGAACGTCCTTCGCGATGCGCTTGTGGCTGAACTCGAGCTCGTTCAGCGCCCGCTGGACCTTCAGGCCGCGGATCGACTGGGCGACGAGGTTGAGCTTGCGCGGGCTGGTGCGGAGGGTCCGCACCTTGGCCACCGCCTCGGCGGCCGTGTACCGGCGCTCTTTGGCTTGCTTGGCCATCTTACTTCCTCTTGGCCTTCTTGTCCGCCGCGTGGCCCGGGAAGAACCGGGTCGGGGCGAACTCGCCGAGCTTCATGCCGACCATGTCCTCGGAGATGAGGACCGGCACATGCTTCTGGCCGTTGTGGACGCCGAACGTCAGACCGACGAACTGCGGCATGATGGTGGAGCGGCGCGACCAGGTCTTGATCACGTCCTTGCGGCCGGAGCCCTGGAGGGCCTCGGCCTTCTTGAGCAGGTATCCGTCGACGAACGGACCTTTCCAGACAGAGCGGGTCATGCCTTAGCGAGCCTTCCTGGCGTGACGCGAGCGGATGATGAACTTGTCCGTCGCCTTGTTGGTGCGGGTCTTGCGGCCCTTGGTCGGCTGGCCCCACGGGGTGACCGGGTGACGGCCGCCCGAGGTCTTGCCTTCACCGCCGCCGTGCGGGTGATCGACGGGGTTCATGGCGACGCCGCGGACGTGCGGGCGCTTGCCCTTGTGACGATTGCGGCCGGCCTTGCCGAGGACCTCGTTCATGTGGTCCGGGTTCGACACGGCGCCGACGGTGGCCATGCAGCTGTCCTGCACCATCCGCAGCTCGCCGGAGCCGAGACGGATCTGGGCATAGCCGGCGTCGCGGCCGACCAGCTGGGCGTAGGCGCCCGCGGCCCGAGCCATCTGGCCGCCCTTCAGCGGCTTGAGCTCGATGTTGTGGATGATGGTGCCGATCGGCATGGCGCGCAGCGGCATGGCGTTGCCGGGCTTCACGTCGGCCTTCTCGGCCGCGATCACCTCGTCGCCCACCTTCAGGCGCTGCGGCGCCAGGATGTAGGCCACCTCCCCGTCCGCGTAGCGGATCAGGGCGATGAAGGCGCTGCGGTTCGGGTCGTACTCCAGACGCTCGACCTTGCCGGCGACGTCGAACTTGCGACGCTTGAAGTCCACGATCCGGTAGAGGCGCTTGGCGCCGCCGCCACGGAAGCGCACGGCCACCCGGCCGCCGCCGCCACGGCCGCCGGACTTGGTCAGGCCCTCGACGAGGGACTTCTCCGGCTTGCCCTTGTGGAGCTCGGACTTGTCGACCAGGACCAGCTGACGCCGGCCCGGCGAAGTCGGGTTGAACTGCTTCAGAGCCATCTAGGTCAGAGCCCCGTGGTGATGTCGATCGACTGGCCTTCGGCCAGGGTCACGACAGCTTTCTTGACGTCGGAGCGACGGCCGACGATGCCGCGGAAGCGCTTGGTCTTGCCCTTCACGTTGAGGGTGTTGACCTTGGTCACATTGACCTTGAACAGCGCTTCGACCGCGGCGGCGATCTCGTCCTTCGTGGCGTCCGCGGCCACCTGGAAGACCACCTTGTTCTGCTCGGAGAGCAGGGTGGCCTTTTCGGTGATCACCGGCGCGACGATGGCGTCGTAGTGACGGGCGGTGGGCTGATCGGCCATCACGCAGCCTCCTCAGGCTGGAAGCGCGCGCGGATCGCGTCGACCGCGTCCTTGGTCAGGACGAGGGTCTGGCGGCGCAGCACGTCGTAGACGTTCAGGCCCGCGTTCGGCAGCACGTCCACGTTCGGGATGTTGCGCGCGGCGAGCTTCAGGTTGGCGTCCACCTCGACCCCGGCGATCACCAGGGCGTTGGTCACGCCGATCTTGGCAAGCGAGGCGCGCAGAGCGGCGGTCTTGGCGTCCTTCACGGTCGCCCCGTCCAGCACGATCAGCGAGCCGGCCTTGGCCTTCGACGACAGCGCGTGCTTCAGCGCCAGCGCCCGGACCTTCTTGGGAAGGTCGAAGGCGTGGCTGCGCACGACCGGGCCGTGGGCCTTGGCGCCGCCGACGAACTGGGCCGCCCGGCGCGAGCCGTGACGGGCGCCGCCGGTGCCCTTCTGCTTGTACATCTTCTTGCCGGTACGAGAGACCTCGTTGCGGACCTGGATCTTGTGGGTGCCGGCGCGGCGCTTGGCGAGTTGCCAGGTGACGCAGCGCTGCAGGATGTCGGCGCGGATCTCTTCGATGCCGAAGATATCGTCCGGCAGCTCGATCGAGCCGCCCTTGCCGCCGTCCAGCTTGATGACGTCGAGCTTCATTACGCTTGATCCCCAGCTTCGGGCGCTTCCGGAGCGGCGGCTTCCGGCGCGGCGGTCTCTTCAGCGGCCGTTTCCGGAGCGGCGGCGGCTTCCACCGGGGCTTCCTCGCCCACGGCCTCGGCCGGGGTGGGTTCGCCGCTGGAGCGGAAGGCGCCCGGCTTCGGGGCCTCGGCCGGCAGGGCCGACTTCACCGCGTCGCGGATCTTCACGAACGTGCCTTCGGTGCCGGGCACGGAGCCCTTGACCAGGATCAGGCCGCGCTCGACGTCGACGCGCCAGACGGTGATGTTCAGGGTGGTGACGGTTTCCTGGCCGAGGTGGCCGGCCATCTTCTTGCCCGGGAAGGTGCGGCCCGGATCCTGACGGTTACCCGTGGAGCCGTGCGCCCGGTGCGACACCGACACGCCGTGGGTGGCGCGCATGCCGCCGAAGTTCCAGCGCTTCATGGAGCCGGCGAAACCCTTACCGACGGTCAGGCCGGTGATGTCCACCTTCTGACCGGGGACGAAGTGGTCGGCGGTGATCTCCGCGCCCACGTCGATCAGGTTGTCTTCGGAAACCCGGAACTCCGCCACGGTCCGCTTCGGCTCGACCTGAGCCTTGGCGAAGTGGCCGCGCATGGCCTTGGAGGTGTTCTTGGCCTTCTTCGCGCCCGCGCCGAGCTGGAGGGCCACATAGCCGTCCTTGTCGGAGGTGCGCTGACCCACCACCTGGCAGCCCTCGAGGCTGAGCACGGTGACGGGAACGTGGCTGCCCGCTTCATCGAAGAAGCGCGTCATGCCCAGCTTTTTGGCGATCACGCCGGTTCGCATCGGACCGATCCCCTTAGAGCTTGATCTCGACGTCCACGCCGGCGGACAGGTCGAGCTTCATCAGCGCGTCCACGGTCTGCGGGGTGGGGTCGACGATATCGAGCACGCGCTTGTGCGTGCGGATTTCGAACTGCTCGCGCGACTTCTTGTCGATGTGCGGCGAGCGGTTGACGGTGAATTTCTCGATGCGAGTGGGCAGCGGGATCGGCCCGCGCACGGTGGCGCCCGTCCTCTTCGCCGTGTTCACGATCTCGCGGGTGGAATGGTCCAGCACGCGGTGATCGAAGGCTTTGAGCCGGATGCGGATGTTCTGACGATCCATATCGCTCTTTTCATTCCTAACAGACGGCGGCCCGCCCGCGTGATCTCGACCATTTCAAAGACCAGCCCGAACCCTCCGAAGAGAGCCCGTACGCGAAAGTCCGCACAAACGACTTAGGCCCGCGCGAAACCCGCGAGGGCCCATCCCGAAACGCTACGTAATGCACTGTCTCAGGCCGTTCTGCGGGCCGCGTCTAGCCCTTTCGAGCTACAGCCGGTCCAACAGGAGGCGCGGTAATACCTATGCGACTCGCTTCCGTCAAGGGTCCGCGGGGCCGGAAATGGCCCGACCCGCGCCCCTCGCAGCCGGGCTCACTCGCCGACCGAAACCCCGCCCGAACCCATGACGGCCTTGGAGATCGCGCCCCTCACCTCGCGGGCGTGGACGTCGCCGGAGCCGGCGATCCGGGCCTTCAGGCTGTCGGCCACGCCGCCGAAGTCGACGTCGCCCGAGCCGGCGATGGCCACGCTCATAGAGGTGGCGTGCCCGCCCGAGACCTTCACGTCCCCCGAGCCGGCCACCCGGACCTCCAGCGGGCCCGAGACCGAGGCCACGGTGACGTTGCCGGAGCCGGCGATGTCCACGTCCAGCGGCCCGTGCACCTCGGCCGTCCACACATCCCCCGAGCCGGCCACACGGATCTTGGCCTCGCCGGCCGCGCCGGTGCGGGTGTTGCCCGAGCCGGCCTGGCTGAGCTTCAGGCGCCCCTCGACGTTGGCGACGGTCCAGTCGCCGCAGCCGGCGTTGCCGAGCTCCAGCGCCGCCGAGCGCCCGACCGAGCCGAACACAGCCCCGCCCGCCTCGACGCTGGCGGCGCGCGGGGTGTGGATGACGACCTGGGGCATCTCGTTCCAGCCGACCTCGCCGACGCCGCGGACCTCGACCCGGGCGCTCTGGCCCGAACCGCGGCAGCTGCGGATCCGCCGGCCGAGGTCGCCGTCGACGATGGTGCGGCCGCCGAAGGAGCGGATCTTCATCGGCAGGCGCGGATTGGTGGCCAGGAACTCCACCTTCACGTCCGAGCGGTTCTCGGGGATCACGGTGACCCGGGCCACGGCGTCCTTGACCTCGACGCTGGCGGCGTCGGCGACGCCGGCGAAGGCCAGGGTAAGGGCCCCGGCCCCGGCGGCGGCGGTCAGCATCTGGGCAATGCGCATCTTCGAACTCCTTGCCTTGGCCGCCGCGTCAGCTGCGCGGCTGGTCGACGGTCACGTGGCCGAGGCCAGAGACCGACTTTGTCACCGATCCGGTGACCTGTTTCACACGAATGCCGCCGAGACCGGAAATGCTGGCGTGCAGGTTGTCGGCGACGCCGCCGAAATCCATGCCGCCGACCCCGGACACCGAGGCCCGAAGCTCGGTGACGTGACCGCCTGCCGCCCGGACGTGGCCGAGCCCGGAGACGTCGGCCTTCACCGGCCCGGAAAGGTCTTCGACCTTCACGTCGCCCGCCCCCGAGAGGCTGGCGGTCATCCCCTGGCGGACGCGCACGGCGTGCACGTCCGCGGCGCCCGAGAGGTGCAGTTCGAGCCGCTCGGCCGAGCCCATGCGCACGGCCCCTGCCCCGGACTCGCTGATCCGCACGTCGCCGGCGCTGTCTGCGATGGTCCAGGTGTTGCAGCCGCTGTCCTGGATCTCCAGGCTCGTGGAGCGGCCGATCGAGCCGAACACCGCCCCGTCCGAGGTCATGACCACGTCCTTCGGGGTGCGGATCACCACCTGCGGCATCTCGCCAGCGCCGATACGGCCGACGCCGCGCACGTGGGCGCTCGGATGTTCGGAGTCGCGATGACAGCCGCGAATGCGGTGATCGAGGCCGCCGTCTACGACGGTCCGTCCACCCTCGTTGCTCACGGTGATCGGCAGCTTCGGGTTGGCGGAGAGGAACTCCACCTTCACGTCGGCGCGGTCCTCCGGCACGACGGTCACCCGGGCGACCACGTCCCTGAGCTCCACGCTGCGGGTTTCCGCGGAGGCGGCGCCCGCTGCGCCGGCGCTCGCCAGAAGAACGGCCGCGCCCGTCAAGCACATCGCAAGTCTCATCAGCCCCAGTCCCAAGCCCTAAGTCCAAGTTGCTGAGCCGAAGCTAGTCCGGGCGCCCTGAAGACACAGCTTAATTCGCGGTCATGACTTTCCGGTCATGCCACCCCCTCGTCGCCGACGGATCAGGCGCAAAAGAAAGGGCCGCCGGGTTGCCCTGGCGGCCCTCGCTTTGAGGTGGGATGGCTTCCCTTGCGGGGAGCCGGTCCGACTACTCGATGATCTTCGAGACGACGCCCGCGCCGACCGTACGGCCGCCTTCGCGGATCGCGAAACGCAGGCCCTGGTCCATGGCGATCGGGGTGATCAGCTCGACGTCCAGCTCGGCGTTGTCGCCGGGCATGATCATCTCGACGCCTTCCTTCAGCTTGATCACGCCGGTCACGTCCGTCGTGCGGAAGTAGAACTGCGGACGGTAGTTGGTGAAGAACGGCGTGTGACGGCCGCCCTCTTCCTTGGTCAGGATGTAGGCCTCGGCCACGAACTTCGTGTGCGGAGTGATCGAGCCCGGCTTGCACAGCACCTGGCCACGCTCGACTTCCTCGCGCTTGGTGCCGCGCAGCAGCACGCCGACGTTGTCGCCCGCCTGGCCCTGGTCCAGCAGCTTGCGGAACATCTCGACGCCCGTGCAGGTCGTCTTCTGAACCGGACGGATGCCGACGATCTCGACTTCCTCGCCGACCTTGATGATCCCCTTCTCGATACGACCGGTCACCACCGTGCCGCGGCCCGAGATCGAGAACACGGCTTCCACCGGCATCAGGAACGGCGGCTCGATCGGACGCTCCCGCTGCGGGATGTATTCGTCCACCTCCGACATCAGCCACACGATCGCTTTCCCGCCGCTCTCCGGATCACGGCCTTCCACCCCCGCCAGCGCCGAGCCCTTCACGATCGGGATCTCGTCGCCCGGGAACTGGTAGCTCGACAGAAGCTCGCGAACTTCCATCTCCACCAGGTCCAGCAGCTCGGCGTCGTCGACCATGTCGACCTTGTTCATGAACACCACCAGCGCCGGCACGCCCACCTGGCGGGCCAGCAGGATGTGCTCGCGGGTCTGCGGCATCGGGCCGTCGGCCGCCGACACCACCAGGATCGCGCCGTCCATCTGCGCCGCGCCCGTGATCATGTTCTTCACGTAGTCGGCGTGGCCAGGGCAGTCCACGTGCGCATAGTGGCGCTTGGACGTCTCGTATTCCACGTGCGCCGTGTTGATCGTGATGCCGCGCGCCTTCTCTTCCGGCGCCGCGTCGATCTCGTCGTACTTCTTCGCCGTCGCGCCGCCCGTCTTCGCCAGCGTCATCGTGATCGCCGCCGTCAGCGTCGTCTTGCCATGGTCAACGTGACCAATCGTGCCGATGTTGCAGTGCGGCTTAGTGCGTTCGAACTTTTCCTTGGCCATTTCAAGCTCCAGCCCTGTCCGGGCCTGTCCTCTAAACTAGGGTTGGATAGTTAGGCGTACTTCTTGATCACTTCGTCGGCGACGACTTGCGGCACCGTGTCGTAGTGGCTGAACGTCATGGTGAACTGAGCCCGGCCCTGAGACATGCCGCGCAGCTGGTTCACATAGCCGAACATGTTGGCGAGCGGGACGAAGGAGTTCACCACCGTAGCGTTGCCGCGCACGTCCTGGCCCTGGATCTGGCCCCGGCGGCTGTTCAGGTCGCCGATGACCGAGCCCAGGTATTCCTCGGGCGTCACGACCTCGACGGCCATGATCGGCTCGAGCAGCTTCGGACCGCCCTTCTCGCGCAGTTCCTTGAAGGCCGCGCGGCTGGCGATTTCGAAGGCCAGGACCGAGGAGTCGACGTCGTGGAAGGCGCCGTCGATCAGGGTGGCCTTGAAGTCGATCAGCGGGAAGCCGGCCAGCAGGCCGTTTTCCTTGGCGCTCTCGAGGCCCTTCTGGACGCCCGGGATGTATTCCTTCGGCACCGCGCCGCCGACGATGGCGCTCTCGAACTGGAAGCCCGAGCCCTGCTCGCCCGGCTCGAACACCAGCTTCACGCGGGCGAACTGGCCGGTGCCACCGGTCTGCTTCTTGTGGGTGTAGTCGATCTCGGCCTTGCGCGAGATGCTCTCGCGGTAGGCCACCTGCGGCTGGCCGATGTTCGCCTCGACCTTGTAGGTCCGCTTCAGGATGTCGATCTTGATGTCGAGGTGCAGCTCGCCCATCCCCTTGAGGATGGTCTGGCCGGACTCGTGGTCGGTCGACACGGTGAAGGAGGGATCCTCCGCGGCCAGCTTGGCCAGGGCGACGCCCAGCTTCTCCTGGTCGGCCTTCGACTTCGGCTCCACGGCGATCTCGATGACGGGATCGGGGAACTCCATGCGCTCCAGGATCACCGGCGACTTGTTCGGGTCGCACAGGGTGTCGCCGGTCCGCGTGTCCTTCAGGCCCGCCAGGGCGACGATGTCGCCGGCGTGGGCTTCCTTGATGTCCTCGCGGTTGTTCGAGTGCATCAGCAGCATGCGGCCGACCCGCTCGCGCTTGTCGCGCGTCGAGTTCAGCAGGCCCATGCCGGTCTCGAGCTTGCCCGAGTAGATGCGGCAGAAGGTCAGCGAGCCCACGAAGGGGTCGTCCATGATCTTGAACGCCAGAACCGACAGCGGCTCGTCGTCGGAGGCCCTGCGCTCCACTTCCTCTTCGGTGCGGAAGTCGATGCCCTTGGTCGGCGGGATGTCCACCGGCGACGGCAGGTAGTCGACCACGGCGTCGAGCAGCGGCTGGACGCCCTTGTTCTTGAACGCCGAGCCGCAGAGGATCGGATAGAAGGCGCCTGTCAGCACGGCCTTACGGATGCACTTCTTGATCACTTCCTCGGAGGGCTCTTCGCCCGAGAGGTAGGATTCCATCGCGTCGTCGTCGAGTTCGACGGCGTTCTCGATCATGTAGTTGCGGGCTTCCTCGGCCTTCTCCTTGAGGTCGGCCGGGATCTCCTCGTCGCGGTAGTTCGCGCCGAGGCCGTCGTTGTCCCACACCACCGCCTTCATGCGGACGAGGTCGACGAGGCCCTTCAGCGAGGCCTCCGAGCCGATCGGGAACTGAATTGGCACGGCCTTCACGCCGAGCCGCTCGCGGATCGTCTTCACGCAGAAGTCGAAGTCGGCGCCGATCTTGTCCATCTTGTTGACGAACACGATCCGCGGAACGTTGTACTTGTCGGCCTGGCGCCAGACCGTCTCGGTCTGCGGCTCCACGCCCTGGTTGCCGTCGAGCACCGCCACGGCGCCGTCGAGGACGCGGAGCGAGCGCTCCACCTCGATGGTGAAGTCCACGTGCCCGGGGGTGTCGATGATGTTCAGGCGCTTGCCATTCCAGATGGCGGTCGTCGCGGCCGACGTGATCGTGATGCCGCGCTCCTGCTCCTGCTCCATCCAGTCCATGGTGGCCGCGCCATCGTGGACTTCGCCGATCTTATGGCTCTTGCCGGTGTAGTAGAGGATCCGCTCGGTCGTCGTCGTCTTGCCCGCGTCGATGTGGGCCATGATTCCGAAGTTGCGGTAGTCTTCGATCTTATGCGTGCGGGGCATAGCGGACGCTCTGCGTAAAAGGGCGGTTCGGGGGGTGCTGAAACGAACGGCGCGGGCGGTTTAGCTCAAACCGCCCGCACCGGGAAGCAGTGGATGTAGGGGCTTACCAGCGGTAGTGCGAGAAGGCCCGGTTGGCTTCGGCCATCTTGTGCGTGTCTTCACGCTTCTTGACGGCCGAACCGCGGTTCGACGCGGCGTCGAGCAGCTCGCCGGCGAGCTTCTCGGTCATGGTGTTCTCGCCGCGCGAACGGGCGGCGTTGACCAGCCAGCGGATGGCCAGCGCACGGCGGCGCTCGGGACGGACTTCCACCGGAACCTGGTAGGTCGCACCGCCGACGCGGCGGGAGCGGACCTCGATCGCCGGGGCGACGTTGTCGAGCGCGGCGTGGAAGGTTTCCAGCGGGCCCATGTCCTTGCGGCGGGTCTCGAGGATGTCGAAGGCGCCGTAGAGGATGTTCTCGGCGACGGCCTTTTTGCCTTCGTACATCACGTAGTTCATGAACTTCGTGACGGTCAGATCACCGAACTTGGGATCCGGAAGGACTTCGCGTTTATCAGCGCGGCGGCGGCGGGACATATCTGAACTTCCTTACTTCGGACGCTTGGCGCCGTAGAGCGAACGGCGCTGCTTGCGGTCCTTGACCCCTTGGGTGTCGAGCACGCCGCGCAGGATGTGGTAGCGGACGCCCGGAAGGTCCTTCACGCGGCCGCCACGGATGAGCACCACGGAGTGCTCCTGCAGGTTGTGGCCTTCGCCGGGGATGTAGCACACCGCTTCGATGCCCGTGGTCAGGCGCACCTTAGCGACCTTACGAAGCGCCGAGTTCGGCTTCTTCGGGGTCGTAGTGTAAACCCGGGTGCAGACGCCGCGGCGCTGCGGGCAGCCCTTCAGGGCGGGCACCTTGTTCCGCGACGGCTTGGGCGAACGCGGCTTGCGGATGAGCTGGTTGACTGTGGGCATCTAATCTCGCTTGCGTGGAGGCGTGTGCCGTTTGGCCGAAGCGCCTCGATTGGGGTCCTTGACTGTCTTGGTTCCGAGACCGCCCTCTGAACGCAAAAACTCGCCGGGACGCGTGACTTTGCGTTCCGGCGGGGAGACGTTCATCGGGACTGGGAAGAATCCCGGCCTCGAAAGAGCGCGCTACATAGTCGTGAAGCGCTCGCCCGTCAACGTCCCTGCTCTCGGCAGGCCGTTGTTTTCAAAGGCCCCCATTCGGTCACGAAATCGCCGTGGGGGCCGGTCTTGGTACGGCCGAGCTGGTACGGGGGATTGAACGCGGATGTCGGCGGCCAGGCGCGGCCGGAAGATCGGAGCGATCGCGGTCTCGGCCGTCATCCACGCCGTCCTCCTGACGGCGGTGGCCCTGCATGCGCCCAGCCTGTTCATCCCGCACGAGAGCCGCGGCCCGCCCGAGCCGATCATTCCCATCCTCCTGATGCCGCGCACGCCGCCCGCGCCCCGCGCGGCGGGCGTCGCCCCCGCGCCGATCCGCCTGCACCGCCGCCAACTGCGCTATGCGCCCAAGGAGCTGCCGGTGCCGCCGCTGCACGTGCCGGAGCCGAAGACCCAGCCCGCCTCGCCCGCCCCGCCCGTCTTCCGGCCCGCGCCCCTGCCCAGGGGCGGCCAGAAGGAGGAGCTGAGGCTGACGCTGCGCCGCAGCGCCATCGGCTGCGCCAATCCCGAGGCCGCCGGCCTGTCGCGCGAGGAGCGCGAGGCCTGCGCCGAACAGCTCGGCCAGGGCGCCGGCGCCGCGCCGTTCCGCGGACTCGGCCTTCCGGCCGGCAAGCAGGGCGCGCTCGAGCGCGCCGGGGCGCGCAAGGAGGCGGAGCGCAGATACAAGGAAGCCCCGCCGCCGGCGGGGCTGTCCCAGGGCGGACCTGGCGCGACGGCCGAGGACCTCGGACGCTCGCTTGGTAACGACCGCCCGAAAGCCTCCGCTCCCTTCTGATCAGGCCGCGACGCGGCCGCCCGCCTTCTGCAGCGGCGCTTCCAGCGTCGCCCAGTCGATCATGCCGTCGTCCTTGAGGTTCTCGAACTGGAGCACGCCCAGCTCCTCGAACTTCGGCCGGATCTTGTCGGTGAGCAGGCCCACGCGCTTCAGGTTCGGGATCATCCGCTCGAACAGGAAGGTGCGGAACGCCTGACCGCCCTGGCTGGCGTTGTTGACCTCCAGCGCCTCCTCCTCGGTGAAGCCGAACTCCTGGGCCACGTTGGTCGACACCAGGCGGTTGCGCATGACCACGCAGGCCTCGTAGGCGAACTGCGCCCGCTCCTCGATCTGCTCCTGCGGCAGCGAGCGGATCCAGTCCTCGAGGTAGTTGACGCCGAAGGCCACGTGGCGGCCCTCGTCGCGCATGACCAGACCGACGATGTCGCGCAGCAGCGGGTCCTTGGTGGTCGAGTGGATGGTCTGGAAGGCCGCCAGCGCGAGGCCCTCGATGAGGATCTGCATGCCGATGAACTTCAGGTCCCAGCGCTCGTCGGTCAGCACCTTGTCGAGCAGGAACTTCAGGTTCGGATTGATCGGATAGATCATGTGGCAGCGCTCCATCAGATAGCGATGGAACACCTCCACGTGCCGCGCCTCGTCGAAGGTCTGGGAGGCGGCGTAGAGCTTGGCGTCGTGGGTCGGGGCGCAGGTGACGAGCTGGGAGGCGACCATCAGGGCGCCCTGCTCGCCGTGCAGGAATTGGGAGAGGGTCTGGGCGTTGGTGCGGGCCATGAACTCGCGCTTCTGCTCAGGGCTCAGCGCCTTCCACTTCGGATGGTCGCGCCACCCTTCGGGCTCGATCTCGTCGCCGGCGTCGGCCGGCAGGGCCTGGCTCCAGTCCACGTCCAGCTCGGCGTTCCAGTTGAAGCGCTTGCCGAGCTCGTAGAGCCGCCGGATACGGGCGTTGGCCGCCTCGTAGTCCCAGTTGTAGGAGCCGGTCAGCGGGGTCTTGAAGATCTCGCGGATGACCTCGACGTCGTGGTCGGTCAGCCGGTGGGCGAGGTCGTCCTCATCGAAGTACTGAACCTCGGTGGGCGGGCCCTTCACGACAGAGACGTGCAGCATTGGCGTTTCCCTGATCCACTTTCCGTGAACCGCCCGGGCCTCTCCCGGGCGTTAGCCGCACGATAAAAATGACGCCTCCGTCATCTTTGATCTGGATCAAACTGCCGCAGAAAAGATGACGCCCCCGTCATTTTTATGCGGTCCGCCCACAAACGAAACGGCCCGGGATTGCTCCCGGGCCGCTCGGTACGCGTACTGACTGGAGTCTGTGGCCGGAGGCTACTGCTCCACGCGTTCGGCCTCGGCCGCGTCGGCGATGACCTCGGGCAGAGGCTCCATCGCCTGCTCGCGGCTCTGCGCCAGGGCCTCGTCGCGCTTGGCGGCGATGCGCTGCAGGTTGCGCAGGTACGAGCCCGTGCCCGCCGGGATGAGGCGGCCGACGATGACGTTCTCCTTGAGGCCTTCCAGGGTGTCGATCTTGCCCTGGACCGAGGCCTCGGTGAGGACCCGGGTGGTCTCCTGGAACGACGCCGCCGAGATGAAGCTGCGCGTCTGCAGCGAGGCCTTGGTGATGCCGAGCAGGACCGGCTGGGTGAGCGCCGCGCGGCCGCCGCGGGCTTCCGCCTTGGCGTTCTCCTCGTCGACCTCAACCTTGTCCAGGTGGTCGCCCTTGAGCAGGCCGGTGTCGCCCGGCTCGAGGATCTCCACCTTCTGCAGCATCTGACGCACGATCGTCTCGATGTGCTTGTCGTTGATCGGCACGCCCTGCAGTCGGTAGACCTCCTGGATCTCGTTGACCAGGAAGTCGGCCAGCGCCTCGATGCCCTGGATGCGCAGGATGTCGTGCGGATCCGGGTTGCCGTCGATGAGGTACTCGCCCTTGCGGATCACGTCGCCGTCGTGGACGGCGATGTGCTTGCCCTTCGGGATCAGGAACTCGACCGCCTCGCCGCCGTCCTCCGGCGTGATCTTGATGCGGCGCTTGTTCTTGTAGTCCCGACCGAACTCGACCCGGCCGTCCATCTCGGCGATGACCGCGCAATCCTTCGGACGCCGCGCTTCGAAGAGCTCGGCCACCCGCGGCAGACCGCCGGTGATGTCGCGCGTCTTGGCGCTTTCCGTCGGAATACGGGCCAGCACCTCGCCCGGCTTCACCTCGTCGCCGTCACCCAGCGAAAGGATGGCGCCGACCGGCAGGAGGTAACGGGCCTCGCCGCCGTTGGAGATGCGCTTGTAGGCGCCCTGCTCGTCCAGCACCGCCATGGCCGGACGCAGGTCCGAACCCTTGGTGGAGGCGCGCCAGTCGATGACCACGCGGTTCGAGATGCCGGTGGCTTCGTCGGCTTCCTCGCGGACCGAGACGTTCTCCACCAGGTCCTCGAAGCGCACCCGGCCGCCCACTTCGGTGATGATCGGCGTGGTGTAGGGGTCCCACTCGGCCAGGCGCTGGCCGCGCTTGACCTTGTCGCCGTCCTTGACCTTCAGGCGGGCCCCGTAAGGCACCTTGTAGGCCTCGCGGTCCTTGCCATCGACCTGCACGGTGAGCTGCAGGTTGCGGCTCATGCTGATCAGGGCGCCGTCCGGAGCGATGACGGTGTTGCCACCGCTGATCCGGGCCACGCCTTCGTTGCCGGACTCGTAGAACGACTGCTCGGCCACCTGGGCGGTGCCGCCGATGTGGAAAGTCCGCATCGTCAGCTGGGTGCCCGGCTCGCCGATCGACTGGGCGGCGATGACGCCCACGGCCTCGCCGATGTTCACCGGGGTGCCGCGCGCCAGGTCACGGCCGTAGCAGGCCGCGCAGACGCCGTTCTTGGCCTCGCAGGTCAGGACCGAGCGGACCTTCACCGACTGGACGCCGGCGCTTTCGATCAGCTCGATCATGTTCTCGTCGAGGTAGGTGTCGGCCGGCACGATCACTTCGTTCGTGCCCGGGTCCTTCACGTCCTCGGCCGCGAAACGGCCCAGGATGCGCAGGCCGAGCGAGACGAGCACGTCGCCGCCCTCGACCACCGCCCGCAGCGTGATGCCGCGCGTGGTGCCGCAGTCTTCCTCGTTGATGATGCAGTCCTGCGCCACGTCCACGAGGCGGCGGGTCAGGTAGCCCGAGTTCGCCGTCTTGAGCGCGGTGTCGGCCAGGCCCTTACGGGCGCCGTGGGTGGAGTTGAAGTACTCCTGGACGGTCAGGCCTTCCTTGAAGTTCGAGGTGATCGGCGTCTCGATGATCTCGCCGGACGGCTTGGCCATCAGGCCGCGCATGCCGCCGAGCTGCTTCATCTGGGCCTGCGAACCGCGGGCGCCGGAGTGGCTCATCATGTAGATCGAGTTGATCTCGCCGGTGCGGCCGTCGACCATCGGGGTCGTCGCCACCTCGGCCATCATCTCGTCGGCCACCCGGTCCGTCGCCTTGGCCCAGGCGTCGACCACCTTGTTGTACTTCTCGCCCTTGGTGATCAGGCCGTCGGCGTACTGCTGCTCGTACTCCTCGACCAGCTTGCGGGTCTCTTCGACGATCGGCTTCTTGCGGGCCGGGATGACGATGTCGTCCTTGCCGAACGAGATGCCCGCCTTGGCCGCCTCGCGGAAGCCCAGGCCCATGATCTGGTCGGCGAAGATGACCGTCGCCTTCTGACCGCAGTGCCGGTAGACGGTGTCGATCAGGTTGCCGATCTCCTTCTTGGTCAGCGCCTTGTCGAGCAGCCGGTGGCCGATCGCGGGGTGCTGAGGCAGGAGGGCGGCGATCTTCATCCGGCCCGGCGTCGTGTCGATCAGCTTGCGCACGATGTTGCCGTCGGCGTCGCTCTCGGAGAAGCGCGCCTTCACCTTCGAGTGCAGGGTGATGACCTTGGCGTCGAGCGCCAGCTCGATCTCGCCGAGATCGGCGAACACCTTGCCCTCGCCCGGCTCGCCGTCCTTGGCCAGCGACAGGTAGTAGAGACCGAGAACGATGTCCTGCGACGGCACGATGATCGGCCGGCCGTTGGCGGGCGACAGGATGTTGTTCGTCGACATCATCAGCACGCGCGCTTCCAGCTGGGCTTCCAGCGAGAGCGGCACGTGGACGGCCATCTGGTCGCCGTCGAAGTCGGCGTTGAACGCGGCGCAGACCAGCGGGTGCAGCTGGATGGCCTTGCCTTCGATCAGCTTCGGCTCGAACGCCTGGATGCCCAGACGGTGCAGGGTCGGGGCGCGGTTCAGCAGCACCGGGTGCTCGCGGATCACCTCGTCGAGGATGTCCCACACCGCCGGCTGCTCACGCTCCACCATGCGCTTGGACTGCTTGACGGTTCCGGACAGGCCCTTGGCGTCCAGCCGCGCGTAGATGAACGGCTTGAACAGCTCGAGCGCCATCTTCTTCGGCAGGCCGCACTCGTGCAGCTTCAGCTCGGGGCCGACCACGATGACCGAACGGCCCGAGTAGTCGACGCGCTTGCCGAGCAGGTTCTGGCGGAAGCGGCCCTGCTTGCCCTTCAGCATGTCGGCCAGCGACTTCAGCGGACGCTTGTTGGCGCCGGTGATCACGCGGCCGCGGCGGCCGTTGTCGAACAGGGCGTCGACGGCTTCCTGCAGCATCCGCTTTTCGTTGCGGATGATGATGTCCGGCGCGCGCAGCTCGATGAGGCGCTTGAGGCGGTTGTTCCGGTTGATGACCCGCCGGTAGAGGTCGTTCAGGTCGGAGGTCGCGAAGCGGCCACCGTCGAGCGGCACCAGCGGGCGCAGCTCCGGCGGGATCACCGGGATGACCGTCAGGATCATCCATTCCGGCTTGTTGTTGCTCTCCATGAAGCTCTCGATGAGCTTCAGGCGCTTGGACGCCTTCTTGAGCTTCATCTCGGAGGTGGTGGTCTTCAGCTCCTCGCGAAGCTGCTCGGCCACCTTCTCGAGCTCGAGGCCCTTCAGCATGCCGTGGACGGCCTCGGCGCCGATCTCGGCGGTGAAGCTGTCGTCGCCGAACTCCTCCTGGAAGCGCATGTAGTCGTCTTCCGACAGCAGCTGGTGCTGCTTCAGCGGGGTCAGGCCCGGCTCGGTGACGATGTAGTTCTCGAAGTACAGGACGCGCTCGACGTCCTTCAGCGCCATATCGAGCATCAGGGCGATGCGCGAGGGCAGCGACTTCAGGAACCAGATGTGGGCGACCGGGCTGGCCAGCTCGATGTGGCCCATCCGCTCGCGCCGGACGCGCGCCAGCGTCACCTCGACGCCGCACTTCTCGCAGATGATGCCTTTGTACTTCATCCGCTTGTACTTGCCGCACAGGCACTCGTAGTCCTTCGTCGGACCGAAGATGCGGGCGCAGAACAGGCCGTCACGCTCGGGCTTGAACGTGCGGTAGTTGATCGTTTCCGGCTTCTTGATCTCGCCGAACGACCACGACCGGATCTTTTCCGGCGACGCGAGCGCGATGCGGATCTGGTCGAACGTCGGCGCGGCTTGCACCGGATTGAAGATGTTCAGGACTTCCTGGTTCATCTTGGTTCCTTCTGCGGGACGGACCCCGCGAAAATTCATTCAGAGCTGGGCGAAGCGCCCTCCCCCGTCGCCGAGGGAGGACCGAAGGCGTCGCGTCAGCTGTTCTCCAGCTCCACGTTCAGGCCGAGGGAGCGCATCTCCTTGACCAGCACGTTGAAGCTTTCCGGAATGCCGGCCTCGAAGGTGTCGTCGCCGCGGACGATGGACTCGTAGACCTTCGTCCGGCCGGCCACGTCGTCCGACTTCACCGTCAGCATCTCCTGCAGGGTGTAGGCGGCGCCGTAGGCTTCCAGGGCCCAGACTTCCATTTCCCCGAAGCGCTGACCACCGAACTGCGCCTTGCCGCCCAGCGGCTGCTGGGTGACGAGCGAGTACGGGCCGATCGAACGGGCGTGGATCTTGTCGTCGACCAGGTGGTGCAGCTTCAGCATGTAGATGTAGCCGACCGTGACCGGACGCTTGAAGCGCTCGCCCGTCTGGCCGTCGTACAGGTACGACTGGCCGGAGCGGTCGAGGCCCGCCTTCTCGAGCAGGTTCTCGATGTCGTCGATGTGGGCCCCGTCGAACACCGGCGTGGCGAAGGGGATGCCCTTCGACAGGTTGCGGGCGAGCTCCACGAGCTCCTCCTCGGTGTCCGGCAGTTCCTCGTCCTTGCCGTAGACCTCGCGCAGGTGCTCGACGAGCGCCTGCTTCTGCCCGCCGTTCTGCCAGTCCTCGAGGACGCGCGCGACCTGCTTGCCGAGACCGGCCGCGGCCCAGCCGAGGTGGGTCTCGAAGATCTGGCCGACGTTCATCCGCGAAGGCACGCCCAGCGGGTTCAGCACGATGTCGACGCTGGTGCCGTCCTCCAGGTAGGGCATGTCCTCGATCGGCAGGATCTTGGAGATGACCCCCTTGTTGCCGTGACGGCCAGCCATCTTGTCGCCCGGCTGCAGCTTGCGCTTCACCGCCACGAACACCTTGACCATCTTCATCACGCCGGGCGGCAGCTCGTCGCCACGCTGCAGCTTGTCGACCTTGTCCTCGAAGCGGCGGTCGAGGCGCTTGCGGGCCTCGTCGAACTGCTTGCGCAGCGCTTCGAGCTCGCCCATCGCCTTCTCGTCGTCGAGGGCGATCTGCCACCACAGGCCGGGCGCGATCTCTTCCAGCTTGTCGGCGGTGATCTCGCCGCGGCCCAGGCCCTTCGGACCCGAGACGGCGTTCTTGCCGACCAGCAGCTGGCGCAGACGGCCCTGCATGTTGCGGTTCAGGATCGCGAACTCGTCGTCGCGGTCCTTGCCCAGGCGGTCGATCTCGGCGCGCTCGATGGCCAGGGCCCGCTCGTCCTTGTCGACGCCGTGGCGGTTGAAGACGCGGACTTCCACGATGGTGCCGGCGACGCCAGGGGGCAGACGCAGGGAGGTGTCGCGGACGTCGGAAGCCTTCTCGCCGAAGATGGCGCGCAGCAGCTTCTCTTCGGGGGTCATCGGGCTTTCGCCCTTCGGCGTGACCTTGCCGACGAGGATGTCGCCGGGCTGCACTTCCGCGCCGATCGCCACGATGCCCGCTTCGTCGAGGTTGCGGAGCGCTTCCTCGCCGACGTTCGGGATGTCGCGGGTGATCTCTTCCGGGCCCAGCTTGGTGTCGCGGGCCATGACCTCGAACTCCTCGATGTGGATCGAGGTGAACACGTCATCGCGCACGATCCGCTCGGAGATCAGGATCGA
Organism: Phenylobacterium soli; assembly: GCF_003254475.1. Lineage (NCBI taxonomy): Bacteria > Pseudomonadati > Pseudomonadota > Alphaproteobacteria > Caulobacterales > Caulobacteraceae > Phenylobacterium > Phenylobacterium soli. The sequence continues at coordinate 2,281,792 of NZ_QFYQ01000001.1, read as the reverse complement.
GTCTTCGAAGTTGTAGCCGTTCCAGGGCATGAACGCGACGAGGGCGTTGCGGCCCAGCGCCAGTTCGCCCAGCTCCGTCGACGGGCCGTCGGCGATCACGTCGCCGGCCTTCACCCGGTCGCCCACGCGCACCAGCGGACGCTGGTTGATGCAGGTCGAGGTGTTGGAGCGCTGGAACTTCTGCAGGCGGTAGATGTCGACGCCCGGCTTCGTCGGGTCGGTCTCTTCGGTGGCGCGCACGACGATACGGGTGCCGTCGATGTTCTCCACCACGCCGGGGCGGCGGGCCACCACGACGGCGCCGGAGTCCACGGCCACCACGCTCTCCATGCCGGTGCCGACCAGCGGCGCATCCGACTGGATGAGCGGCACAGCCTGCTTCTGCATGTTCGAGCCCATCAGCGCGCGGTTCGCGTCGTCGTTCTCGAGGAACGGGATCAGCGAGGCGGCGACGGAGACGACCTGCTTGGGCGACACGTCCATCAGGTCCACCTGATCCTTCACGATCAGGGTGGGTTCGCCGTTGATCCGGCCGGGGACCAGGTCTTCGACGATGACGCCGGAGTCGAGCTTGATGTTGGCCTGGGCGATGGCGTGCTTCGCCTCTTCCATGGCCGACATGTAGACCACCTCGTCCGTGATCTTGCCGTCCTTGATCCGCCGGTACGGGCTCTCGATGAAGCCGTACTTGTTGACCACCGCGTGGGTGGCCAGCGAGTTGATCAGACCGATGTTCGGACCTTCGGGCGTCTCGATCGGGCAGATCCGGCCGTAGTGGGTCGGGTGCACGTCGCGGACTTCGAAGCCCGCGCGCTCGCGGGTCAGGCCGCCCGGGCCGAGGGCCGACAGACGCCGCTTATGGGTGATTTCCGACAGCGGGTTGGTCTGGTCCATGAACTGCGACAGCTGCGAGGAGCCGAAGAACTCCCGCACCGCGGCCGCGGCCGGCTTGGCGTTGATCAGGTCGTGCGGCATGACCGTGTCGATGTCGACCGAGCTCATGCGCTCCTTGATCGCCCGCTCCATGCGCAGCAGGCCGACGCGATACTGGTTCTCCAGCAGTTCGCCGACCGAACGCACCCGGCGGTTGCCGAGGTTGTCGATGTCGTCGATCTCGCCGCGGCCGTCGCGCAGGCCCACCAGGGTCTGCAGCACCGCCAGCACGTCTTCCTTGCGCAGGATCCGCACGTCGTCGGGGCAGTCGAGTTCCAGGCGCATGTTCATCTTCACGCGGCCGACCGAGGACAGGTCGTAGCGCTCGGAATCGAAGAACAGCGACTTGAACATCGCCTCGGCGGCTTCCACCGTCGGCGGCTCGCCCGGACGCATGACGCGGTAGATGTCGAACAGCGCGTCCTCGCGGGCGGTGTTCTTGTCGACGCGCAGGGTGTTGCGGATGTAGGCGCCGAGCGTCACCTCATCGACGTCGAGGACGTCGAGGGTCGAGAAGCCCTGCTCCTCCAGCGCGGCCAGCAGGCCGGCGTCCAGCTCGTCGCCGGCTTCGGCGTAGATCTCGCCGGTCTCGAAGTTCACCAGGTCGCGCGCCAGGTACTTGCCCGCCAGGGCTTCCGGCGGCAGCAGCAGGGTCTTGAGGCCCGCGTCGGCGAACTTCTTGGCGTTGCGCGCCGAGATCTTCTGGCCGGCCGGGGCGATCTCCTCGCCGGTGTCGGCGTCCACCAGGGCGAAGTCCGGCTTGGCGCCGCGCCAGCGCTCGGCCTTGTAGGGGGTGGTCCAGCCGCCCGCCTGGCCCTTCTTGTCGGCGCGCTTCTCGTAGGAAACGGTGTCGTAGAAGGTGGAGAGGATCTCCTCGCCATCCATGCCGAGCGCCATCAGGAAGGTGGTGGCCGGCAGCTTACGGCGGCGGTCGATACGGACGTAGACGATGTCCTTGGCGTCGAACTCGAAATCGAGCCACGAGCCGCGGTAGGGGATCACGCGGGCGGCGAACAGCAGCTTGCCCGAGGCGTGGGTCTTGCCCTTGTCGTGGTCGAAGAAGACGCCCGGCGAGCGGTGCATCTGCGAGACGATGACGCGCTGGGTCCCGTTGACGATGAAGGTGCCCTTCTCCGTCATGAGCGGGATGTCGCCCATGTAGACGTCCTGCTCCTTGATGTCCTTCACGGAGCGGGCGCCGGTCTCTTCGTCGGTTTCGAAGACGATGAGGCGCAGCTTCACCTTCAGGGGCGCGGCATAGGTCATGTCGCGCTGGACGCATTCCTCGACGTCGTACTTCGGCTCCTCGAACTCGTAGGAGACGTACTCGAGCACCGCGCGCTCGTTGAAGTCCTTGATCGGGAATACGGACTTGAAGACCGCTTCCAGGCCCTCGTCGCCGCGGTCGGCGGGCCGGACTTCGCGCTGCAGGAACTGCTCGTAGGAGGAGCGCTGAACCTCGATGAGGTTCGGCATCTGCACGGCTTCGGGGATGCGGCCGAACGACTTCCGGATCCGCTTCTTACCGGTGTAGGAGTGCGCCATCTTTGTCCCTTGGACGCGGCGGGACGGAGTCCCGGCGTCGATTAGATCCCTGCGTCCACCCTCGGAACTCCGCCTAGGGCGGAGCCGGACGCTGGATGGGCCCCCTGGTGACGTCGGGGGCGCTCCCTCGCATGGTCGGAGGGCGACGGACCATGCCTCGGAGCAACACGCGCGAAAGCGGTGCGTGAATCGGAGATTTCGCGAAAGAGCGCAGATAGGCCTTTTCGCGCCTTGAGGGAAGCCCCCACACGCATTTGACGGAAAGAAATTGTCGCCGGACAAAATGAGGCGGCGTGGGGTGGAGTGCCTCACGCCGCCTCTTCGCCCGGGCAAGCCCGGGCATTCGCTAGCTTCCGATAGTCTTACGCTGGTCGCGCAGCCCCCTAACCAGGGAGCCGCACCGAAAGTTCCTGCCGTTCATTCAGGGTTCATATCGCGGCGCGCGCCGCGCCTCCCGCCCCCCCTGGAAACGGCGACGAAAAAGGGAAACGGCGACGGAAAAGGGAAACGGCCACGAAAAAGGGCCGGGATTTCTCCCGGCCCTTTCGGAAACAGCTGAGCTGTCCGCCAGACTACTTGATCTGGACGGAGGCGCCGGCTTCTTCCAGCTTCTTCTTGATCTCTTCCGCTTCCTGCTTGGAAACGTTTTCCTTCACGTTCTGCGGAGCGCCTTCGACGAGGTCCTTGGCTTCCTTCAGGCCGAGGTCCGGACGGACGCCGCGGACTTCCTTGATCACGTTGATCTTCTTGTCGCCGCCGGCGGTCAGCACGACGGTGAACTCGGTCTGCTCTTCGGCGGCTTCGGCCGGAGCGGCGCCACCGGCGCCGGGAGCGGCGGCCACGGCGACCGGAGCCGCGGCGGAGACGCCCCACTTTTCTTCGAGCATCTTGGAGAGCTCAGCGGCTTCCAGGACGGAGAGGGCCGACAGGCTGTCGACGAGTTCTTGCAGATTGGCCATTTGATTTGGTCCTTAAACGAAAGGGTTGTCGGGGAAGATGACGATCTAGGCGGCGTCTTTGGCGGCGTAAGCGCCGACGACGCGCGCGAGCTGACCCGCCGGCGCCTGCAGAACGCCCGCCACCTTGGTGGCCGGAGCTTGCAGAAGGCCGATGATCTTGCCGCGGAGCTGGTCCAGCGAGGGCAGCGTGGCGAGCGCGCTGATCCCCTTGGTGTCCAGCACCTGTTGACCCATCAGGCCGCCGATCACCGAGAATTTCTCGTTGTCCTTGGCGTACTGGGTCGCGACCTTGGCGGCGGAGACGGGGTCCGGCGCGAAGGCGATGGCGACGGGGCCCTTGAAGAGGGCGTCGCCCGCTTCGCCGACCGAGCCGTCCAGAGCCTTCTTGACCAGGGTGTTCTTCACCACCTTCAGCTGGGCGCCTTCAGCACGAAGCTTGCCCCGCAGATCGGTCATTTCCGCAACGGTCAGACCCAGGTAGTGGGTCACGACCACGGCGCCGGCGCCTTCGAACACGCCCTTGAGCGTCTCGACGGCCTCCTGCTTTTGAGCGCGGTCCATTGCGGTCTCCATACTCAGGTTCGACGCCCGCAGGAGCGCGGACGCCGCATAGCAGCGGCCTTCCCCGGCGAACCGGAGACGACCGTTCAGACCTGTCCTTGAGAAGCCGCAGTCTACGCGCCCTCGCCATGGCGAAGGGGTCGCGGAAACTTCATCTTCCCGTCTCCCAGCGGCCGGGGAAGGGCTCTTCCCCGCGTTACGGTCCCGGGCGGCCCCCGGATCCCCGCAGTTCTCGGACAGGAACAGGGGCCCCATTTCTTGGGATCGGGCCCCTGCCCGCCCCGTCTGGCGACGAGGCGAAACTCTAGAAGGCGCGGCTCATACAGGAGCCGGGGCCAAAAATCAAACCGCCCGCCGGGCCCTCGCCGCTCAGGCCGGCTGCAGGGCCAGGCGCCGCGGCCGCCGGGTGGCGGCCATCATCCGCACGGCCAGCACCCCGAACGACCACGTCAGCCAGGCGAGGATCAGCCCCGCCGCCAGGCAGATCGGGACGATCGTCCAGCCCAGCATCTCGTGCGACTGCGGCGCGCGGTCGATGGTGCCCAGCACGAAGGACCAGCCGCCCTTGGCCTCGGGGGTGCGCCACATGCCGACCCGCTCGGGGTCGAACGGCTTCCAGGCCGCCACGACGACGAAGGCCGCGGACAGCAGATAGCCGAACAGCGAGACGAAGAAGGTCACCACCCCCATGACGCTGACGCTGGCCAGCCGCACCACGGCGGCCAGAACGCCCAGCGGGCTGCGGTCCTGCTCCATCACCGCGGCCACCCGCTCGGCGACGTTCAGGCGGGCCACCTCGCGGGGCGAGCCGAGCGCGGCCAGGGCGGCCTCGATGCTCGCCGGCGTCATCCGGCCCTCGACCTTGTCCAGCACATGGGCGCGCAGCTCCAGGAGCACCTCGCGGATCTCGGCCTGCGACAGGCCCCTCAGATGGCGGCGCACCTGTTCGAGGTAGGTTTCGAGGTGGGCCATGGCGGCGTCACGGGTCATTTGCGGTCTCCTTCGAGAGGCGCGAGCAGGCGTTGCAGGCCCCGGGCGAAGCCGGTCCAGGCGCGGGCCATGTCGCGGACGCGGGCGCGGCCGCGGTCGGTGAGGCTGTAGTACTTGCGCGGGTGGCCGGCGGCGGCCTCTACCCACTCCGCCGCCACCAGGCCCTCGGCCTTCATGCGGTTCAGCAGCGGATAGATGGTGCCTTCCGGGACCGAGAGGCCCGCTTCCGCCTCCAGGCGGCGCAGCATCTCGAGGCCGTAGAGCCGGCCTTCCCAGAGGGTCGCCAGCACGGCGAGGCCCAGTCCGCCCTTGCGGAGCTGGATCTCCCACTTGCCCAGTTCGTCGTCGGGCGGCGCTGTCGGTGCGATGTCCATGCACAATACCTTGCATACCGAGGTATCGTGCACACGTGAATTCGCCGTAAGGCGCGGCTAGACCCGGAAGCGCAGGATCGCCCCGTCCCACCGCTCGTCCTGCTGGTCGCGCTCCTCCACCGGCCCGGCCGCCGCCGCCTCGGCGACCTCGCGCCAGAAGGCGAGGGCGCCGGCGTTCTTGCGGGCCACTGCGATCTCCCACTGCCCGGGGCGCGTGGAGATGGTCTCGAGGGCGGCCGCACGGCCCACCCCTTCGCGCCGGTAGTGCCGGGCGACGAAGAACTCGGCGACGCTGTGGTCCAGGGGCTCGCCCGAATGGCTGAAGTCGTTGAGCAGGACGAAGCCGGCGATCTGGCCGTCGGCGCGGATCAGCCAGGCCGAGCGCCCCGGCTCGCGCCAGAAGCTCTCCAGTGGCGGATAGGGCGGGAAGCGGCCGTCCTCGCCGATCTCCACCCGACGCTCGGTCCAGAAGTCGGTGAAGTCGTGGACGTAGAGCTGGAAGAGGTTGGCGATCGCCCTCGCCTTCTCAGGGCCGGCGCGCTGCAGCGTCACCTCGGGCATTGGCGTCTCCCCCCGTCGAACGGGCCCCAAACGAAAAAGGAGCGGCGTCGCCGCCGCTCCTTCATACGTCGTTTCGGGCGGCCTGGGATCAGGCGGCGCCGCCGAACGAGCCGGCGTCGATCTTGATGCCCGGGCCCATGGTGGACGAGAGGCTGACCTTCTTGATGTAGGTCCCCTTCGCGCCCGAGGGCTTGGCCTTGTTCAGCGCATCGATCAGGGCGCGGACGTTGGCGAGCAGCTGCTCCTCGGTGAACGAGGCCTTGCCGACGCCGGCGTGCACGATGCCCGCCTTCTCCACGCGGAACTCGATGGCGCCGCCCTTGGCGTCCTTCACCGCCTGACCCACGTTCGGGGTCACGGTGCCGACGCGCGGGTTCGGCATCAGGCCGCGCGGGCCCAGCACCTTACCGAGACGGCCGACGAGGGCCATCATGTCGGGGGTGGCGATCACCCGGTCGAAATCCATGAAGCCGCCCTGGATGCGCTCCACCAGGTCCTCGGCCCCGACGATGTCGGCGCCCGCGGCCTTGGCTTCGTCGGCCTTGGCGTCCTTGGCGATGACGGCGACGCGGACGTCGCGGCCGGTGCCGGAGGGCAGGTTGACCACGCCGCGGACCTGCTGGTCAGCGTGACGCGGGTCGACGCCCAGGTTGACGGCCATCTCGACGGTCTCGTCGAACTTGGCGTTGGCGTTGGCCTTCACCAGCTTGACGGCGGCTTCGAGCGGATGGGCGACGCTGACGTCCCCGGTCCACTTCTGCATGCGCTTCGGTTGCTTCGCCATCGTCTTAGGCCTCCACGATCTCGAGACCCATCGAACGGGCCGAGCCCTCGATGATCTTCGCAGCCGCCTCGACGTCGTTGGCGTTGAGGTCCTTCATCTTCTTCTCGGCGATCTCGCGCAGCTGGGTGCGCGTGATCTTGCCGGCCGTGTCGCGGCCGGGGGCCTTGGAGCCCGACTTCAGACCGACCGCCTGCTTGATGTAGTAGCTGGCCGGCGGGGTCTTGGTGACGAAGGTGAACGACTTGTCCTGGTAGACGGTGATCACGGTCGGAAGGGGCGTGCCCTTCTGTTCCTTCTCCGTCCGGGCGTTGAATTCCTTGCAGAAGCCCATGATGTTGACGCCGCGCTGGCCCAGCGCCGGCCCGATGGGCGGCGAAGGCGTGGCGGAGCCCGCAGGCACCTGCAGCTTGATGTAGCCCAGAATCTTCTTGGCCATCTTCTGCTCCTATGCCCCCGACGGGGGCGGTTGAGCCGTGGTGCGAGGTTACGGTGGCCGCCCTCTCCCACGGATTTGAGCGCCCCTACTCTACGCCGGGCGCGAAGCGCGGGCCTGTATCAGGTCCAGCCGCGGGAAACAACCGCGAGCGCCGACTCCAAACAGAAAGGGCGGCCCGAGGGCCGCCCGATCCGTGATCCGTGGGACCTCAGTCCGACTAGCCGAGCTTCTCGACCTGACCGTACTCCAGCTCCACCGGCGTGGCGCGGCCGAAGATCGAGACGGTGACGCGCAGGCGGGCGCGCTCCTCGTCGACCTGCTCGACCGAGCCGTTGAAGGAGGCGAACGGCCCGTCGGTGACGCGCACCTGCTCGCCGATCTCGAAGGTGATCGTGGGCTTGGGCCGCTCGACGCCTTCCTCGATGGCGCCGACGATCCGCTCGACTTCCTTGTCGGAGACCGGCATCGGCTTGGAGCCGGAGCCCAGGAAGCCGGTGACCTTCGGGGTGTTCTTGATGAGGTGGTAGGCCTCGTCCGTGAGCTCCATCTTCACCAGCACGTAGCCGGGGAAGAACTTGCGCTCGGAATTGACCTTCCGGCCGCGGCGGATCTCCACCACGTCTTCGGTCGGCACCAGGATCTCGGAGAAGTTCTCCTCGAGGCCTTGCGAGCGCGCCTGTTCACGGATGCTCTCGGCCACCTTCTTCTCGAAGTTCGAGTAGGCGTGGACGATGTACCACTTGTGGCGCGGATTGGAGGTTTGGGCGGCTTCCGACATGTTCCTTATCCACCGCTCGCGAGCTTGAGCACCTGGGTGATGGCCCAGCTGATCGACGCGTCGGTCAGGAAGAAGAAGAGCGAGGCCAGCACCACCATGATGGCGACCATCACCGAGGTGATCCAGGTCTCGCGGCGGCTGGTCCAGGTGATCCGGCGGGCCTCGACGCGCACTTCCTTGGCGAACTGCGAGATCGAGGTGCGCTTCTTGGGCGCAGCCTGAGCCACCGCGGACGGCGAGGACATGGCCGTGGCCGTCTTGGCGGCGCGGTTCCTCATCGCTTGCGGGGTCTGACCGGGTTTCCTGGCCATGGCGGCGTCTTCAAGCTCTCGTTTCTCGGGCGGCGGACGTCCGCGCCCCTCTCAGTCACTCAATATAGGATGGCAGGAGTGGAGGGACTCGAACCCCCGGCCCTCGGTTTTGGAGACCGATGCTCTACCAGCTGAGCTACACTCCTTCGCCGCAGTCCCTTGGGGGGGGCCTGCCTCCGAACAATGAACAGCGCGCCGGAAAGCGGTGAAGCCTTCCGGCGCGCTCGGCTCATCGCCGGAGCCGCGCGGTTTAGCAGGGGCGCGGGAACCGGGCAAGGCGGATCGAACCGGCCGCCCCGCCGTTTCGCTGGCGACCGACAAGCCGCATTTCGAAAGGCTTCCCGATGCCGAACCGCCAGCGAGAACAGTGGAACCGCGACGACGAGCAAAAGCCCGGCGCGCCGCCCCGCACCGCCTATGAACCCGACGGAGCCGAGGGCTCCGAGAAGACCTCGAAGACCCTCACCGACCCTGCCACGGGCGAGCCGCGCCGCGGGCCCCAGGCGCCCAACCGCTCGTCGAGCGAGGACCGCCGCTAGCGCGTGGCCGCCGGGGCCCCTCCCCGCCTAGCTCAGTGCTTGCACTGCAGGCCGGTGTAATCGACCTGAGCGTTGACCAGCGTCGGCCCGCAGGCCCCGGCCGGTCCCGCCGTGCCCGAGACGTTGACCGCGACGCCCTTGGCCAGGTCGACCCCGGCCGCGGTGACGTCCCAGGTCTTGCCGTCCGCCGTCAGGGTCACGCAGCCCGGCTTGGGCGCCTTCGGACAGCCGACCGCCGTCACCTGCTCGGCCGCCGGCGCGCTCTCCGCCGCCTGGGCCCCCGATACGCCGCTGTTGCCGCATCCCGCGCAGGCGAGACCGAGCAGGGCCACGGCCGCCGCTCCCATCAAGATCCGCATCGCATCCTCCCCGAACGCATCGCCGGACCAGCCGGCGCTGTCCGACTGTGCGCCCGGGAGTTTGAGTCCGGCAACTTGGATTTCGCGGGTATGTCAAAAGGCGGGCTGCGCGCAAAAGAAAGGGCCGCCGGGTTGCCCTGGCGGCCCTCGCTTTGAGGTGGGATGGCTTCCCTTGCGGGGAGCCGGTCCGACTACTCGATGATCTTCGAGACGACGCCCGCGCCGACCGTACGGCCGCCTTCGCGGATCGCGAAACGCAGGCCCTGGTCCATGGCGATCGGGGTGATCAGCTCGACGTCCAGCTCGGCGTTGTCGCCGGGCATGATCATCTCGACGCCTTCCTTCAGCTTGATCACGCCGGTCACGTCCGTCGTGCGGAAGTAGAACTGCGGACGGTAGTTGGTGAAGAACGGCGTGTGACGGCCGCCCTCTTCCTTGGTCAGGATGTAGGCCTCGGCCACGAACTTCGTGTGCGGAGTGATCGAGCCCGGCTTGCACAGCACCTGGCCACGCTCGACTTCCTCGCGCTTGGTGCCGCGCAGCAGCACGCCGACGTTGTCGCCCGCCTGGCCCTGGTCCAGCAGCTTGCGGAACATCTCGACGCCCGTGCAGGTCGTCTTCTGAACCGGACGGATGCCGACGATCTCGACTTCCTCGCCGACCTTGATGATCCCCTTCTCGATACGACCGGTCACCACCGTGCCGCGGCCCGAGATCGAGAACACGTCTTCCACCGGCATCAGGAACGGCAGGTCGATCGGACGCTCCGGCTGCGGGATGTAGTCGTCCACCGCCGACATCAGCGACAGGATCGCGTTCTCGCCGATCTCCGGATCACGGCGTTCCACCGCCGCCAGCGCCGAGCCCTTCACGATCGGGATCTCGTCGCCCGGGAACTGGTAGCTCGACAGAAGCTCGCGAACTTCCATCTCCACCAGGTCCAGCAGCTCGGCGTCGTCGACCATGTCGACCTTGTTCATGAACACCACCAGCGCCGGCACGCCCACCTGGCGGGCCAGCAGGATGTGCTCGCGGGTCTGCGGCATCGGGCCGTCGGCCGCCGACACCACCAGGATCGCGCCGTCCATCTGCGCCGCGCCCGTGATCATGTTCTTCACGTAGTCGGCGTGGCCAGGGCAGTCCACGTGCGCATAGTGGCGCTTGGACGTCTCGTATTCCACGTGCGCCGTGTTGATCGTGATGCCGCGCGCCTTCTCTTCCGGCGCCGCGTCGATCTCGTCGTACTTCTTCGCCGTCGCGCCGCCCGTCTTCGCCAGCGTCATCGTGATCGCCGCCGTCAGCGTCGTCTTGCCATGGTCAACGTGACCAATCGTGCCGATGTTGCAGTGCGGCTTAGTGCGTTCGAACTTTTCCTTGGCCATCAGGGTCCTGCCGGCGTTGTTTGAAGTGGACGTTGAAGAAGTGGTCGTTTGAAGAATTCTGGAGCGGGTAGCGGGAATCGAACCCGCATCCTCAGCTTGGAAGGCTGCTGCACTACCATTGTGCTATACCCGCCAGCCTAGGCGCGGTCGCCCAACTCTCCTCTATCTCCGGCGCGTGGTGGGGGAAGTAGGACTCGAACCTACGAAGGCGTACGCCAGCGGATTTACAGTCCGCCCCCTTTGCCGCTCGGGACATTCCCCCTCGCGCGCGGAGTTCGCTTCGGGACCTCGAACAAAAGACTTCCGCGAAAGGATGCGACGAGGCTTAAAGGCGCCGAACGCAGGCCCTGATCGGGGAAGACCCCCGCCCGGGGTCCCAATTTGGAGCGCGTCTTATAGTGGCCTCGAAGTACGAACGCAACGACGCCCGCAAAGGCGCAAAAGGCCCGCCCCACAAGCGCTTCCAGAGGCGGCCTGAAAGCGGCGTCCGCGAGGACTCCGCCGAGTGGATCTGGGGCTGGCACGCGGTCGAGGCCGCCCTCGCCAATCCGCGACGCGGCCCGGCCGTGCGCATCCTGGCGACCCCCGACCGGGCCCGCCAGATCGAGCAGCGATTCGGCCGGCTGAAGGTCGTCGAGCTCACCGAGGCCCAGCACATCGGCCAGGTCCTGCCCCAGGGCGCGGTGCACCAGGGCGTCGCCCTGCGCCCCGGCGCGCTCGAGGACGTGACCCTGGACGACTTCGCCGGCGGCCCCGGCGCAGTCCTCCTGATGCTCGACCAGGTGACCGACCCGCAGAACGTCGGCGCCATCCTGCGCTCGGCCGCCGCCTTCGGCGCCCAGGGCGTGATCCTCCAGGACCGCAACGCGCCGCGATTCACCGGCGCCCTGGCCAAGGCGGCCGCCGGCGCGCTCGACAAGGTGCCCGTCGCCCGGGTCGTGAACCTGTCGCGCGCCCTCGAACAGCTCGCCGACGCCGGCTGGCGGGCGGTCGGCCTCACGGGCGACGCCGAACAGCCGCTGGCCGACGCCCTCGACGGCAAGCCGACCGTGCTCGTGATGGGCTCCGAGGGCGAGGGCCTGCGCCGCCTGGTGGCCGAGCACTGCGACGACCTCGCGCGGATCCCGATGCCGGGCGGCTTCGAGAGCCTCAACGTGTCGGCCGCCGCCGCCATCGCCCTTTATGAAGCAGCCCGGCCGCGCTAGGCCGAACCCCGAGCGATGAGCCTGCCCCACCTCCTCGACGCCGGCGCCGTCACCGCCTTCTTCCAGGTGGTGCTGATCGACGTCGCCCTGGCCGGCGACAACGCCGTCGCCGTGGGCCTGGTCGCCGCCGCCCTGCCGCCGAAGGAGCGCCGCCGGGCGATCTTCCTCGGCCTCGCCGGGGCCGTGGTCATGCGCATCGGCTTCGCCCTGATCGCCGCCCAGCTGATGCAGCTCGTCGGCCTGCTGCTCACCGGCGGCCTGCTGCTGCTGTGGGTCTGCTGGAAGATGTGGCGCGAGCTGCGCGAGAGCGCCCGGGCCGAGGAAGCCGAGGGCCGCGCCGCGCTCGAGGAAGCCGCCGGGCCGGAAACGGAGACGCCGGCCGCTCTGCCCAGCCGCCGCACGGCCAAGACCATGGGCGGCGCCCTGCTGCAGATCCTGCTCGCCGACCTCACCATGTCGCTGGACAATGTGCTGGCCGTCGCCGGAGCGGCGCACAAGCACCCGGCGATCCTGGCCGCCGGCGTGCTGATCTCGATCACCCTGATGGGCGTGGCGGCGAGCTGGATCGCGCGCCTGCTGCACCGCTTCCGCTGGATCGGCTACCTGGGGCTCGTCATCGTGCTCTACGTCGCCGTCCACATGATCTGGGAAGGCTCCCGGACCGTCGCGATCGATCTGGGCCAGACGCCCCGTTACAACGCCGCCATGCCCGCGCCCCTCGACATCAAGCCCGAGGAAGCCGCCCGGCGGGCGAAGAAGGCGCCCTAGGCCGGCTCGACCTCGGCGCCGCCGAACCGCGCGATCCACTCAGCCACCTGGGCCTCCTCGATCTTGCGGAACAGCACCTCCGGCGCGGCGATCGCCCGCCCGACCGGCAGGCTGTCGAGGAGGTGACCGTCCTGGCCGCGCGGCCAGGCGCTCGGGAACGGCTCGCCGACGGCCGCGGCGATCTTCTCGGCCGCGAACGGAATGAACGGCTCCGACACCTTGGCGAACAGGGCCACAAGGTTGAGTCCCGTGCGCACCGCCACCGCGGCCCGCGCCGCGTCGGTCTTGATCGCGGTCCAGGGCGCCGCTTCGGTGAGGTACTGGTTGCCCAGCACCCACAGCTGGCGCAGCGCCGTGGTCGCCTTGCGGAACTCGCGCTCCTCCATGAAGGCCTCGAGCTCGACGAGTTTGGCGGCGATGTCGCCCTCCAGCTTCTTCTCGAGCTCGCCGAACTCGCCGCCCTCCGGGACGACGCCCCCGAAGCGGCTCTCGGTGAACTTGCAGATGCGGTTGACGAAGTTGCCCAGCACGTCGGCGAGGTCGGCGTTCACCTGGTCGCGGAACTGCTCCCAGGTGAAGGACGAGTCCGAGCTCTCCGGCGCATTGGCCGTCAGCCACCAGCGCCAGTAGTCGGCCGGCAGCAGCTCCAGCGCGTGGTCCATGAACACCCCGCGCTTCTGCGAGGTGGAGAACTTGCCGCCGTAGTAGTTGAGCCAGTTGAAGCCCTTCAGCTCGTCGACGAGCTTCCAGGGCGCGTTCTCGCGCGGGCTGAACCTGCCGTCCGCGCCGCGCGCCTCGTTGACGCCGAAGAGGGTGCAGGGGAAGCCCACGGTGTGGAAGGGCACGTTGTCCTTGCCCATGAACTCCACATAGGTGACGTCGTCCGCGCCCGGCCGGCGCCACCAGCGCTCCCACGCCGCGTCCTCGGGCGTGCGGCCGGCTTCGACGGCCTGGGCGTCGGACCACTCCCAGGTGGCGGCGATATATTCGATCGGCGCGTCGAACCAGACGTAGAACACCTTGTCGGCGAGGCCCACCGCGTCGGGCGTCTCGCCGTCCGGATTGGCGCCCCACTCGAAGGCGTTGACCGGCACGCCCCACTCGAGGTCACGGGTGATGCCGCGGTCCTGCAGCCCCTCGTCCAGCCACTTGTAGGCGATCGAGGTGACGAGGTTCGGCCACTCGCCCTTCTTGGAGTCCACCCACTCGCGCAGCTTCGGCGCGAACAGGCTCTGGCGCAGGAACAGGTGCTTGGAATCGCGGATCTCGATCTCGGTGGAGCCCGAGATCGCCGAGCGCGGCTTGATGAGGTCGGCCGGATCGAGGACCCGGGTGCAGTTCTCGCACTGGTCGCCGCGGGCCGCCTCGTAACCGCAGTGCGGGCACGTGCCGATCACGTAGCGGTCGGGCAGGAAGCGCTTGTCGGCCAGCGAATAGACCTGCTGGGTCACCCGCTCCTCGATGAAGCCGGCCTCCCACAGGGACTGGGCGAAGCGCTGGGTCAGCCGATGGTTCTGCGGCGAGGACGAACGGCCGAAATAGTCCCACGACAGGCCGAAGCGGCGGCCGATGTCGTACTGGATCCGGTGCTGCTCGTCGCAGTAGTCGCGCACGCTCTGGCCGGCGGCGGCGGCCGCGAGCTCGGCCGGCGTGCCGTGCTCGTCGGTGGCGCAGATGTAGAGCGTCTCCTTGCCCCGCGCCCGCTGGAAGCGTGCATAGACGTCGGCCGGCAGCATCGAGCCGGCCAGGTTCCCCAGGTGCTTGATCCCGTTGATGTACGGCAGGGCCGAGGTGATGAGGATGCGGGTCATGGCCTTGGGCGGAAGAACTCTGAAGTGGAGGCGCATATAGGCCGAAGCCTCGGGTAAGCCAAAGACCCGCCGCGCAAGAATCCGTCCGGCGGCTAGGCAGAGGCCGCGCGCTCGGGCATCCAGGCGCTTGAAAAGCGTGAGAGGCGCGATTGCCGCGGACCGTCGTCATCAACTGGGGCGTGGCCAGCTACTACGGCTGGGGCGTCTACGGCCTCAACCTGGCGCTCGCCTGGGCCAGCGACCCTGAGGTCCGCGCCGCCTGCGGCTACGAGATCCAGGCCAACCAGATCGCCGTCGACGCTCTGGGCCGGGTCGCCCTGCGCCCGTTCCTGCGCCGCTCGGCCGACCTGCAGGCGAGGCTGAAGCCGCTGGCCGGGACCACCGCCCACGTGCAGGGCGTGGCCCTGCAGTCGCTCAACGCGGCCTTCCAGCCCATGCGTGTCGCCCACGACGTCCTGCTGCAAGGCGAGGCCAACATCGGTGTCACCTTCTTCGAGACCGCCCACATCGCGCCCGAGGCGCTCGACCGCGCGCGCGCCTTCGATCTCGTCGTCACCGGCTCCGGCTGGAACGAGGCGGCCCTTCGCGCCCAGGGCGTGGAGAACGTCCGCACGGTCCTGCAGGGGATCGACCCGGCTCTCTTCCATCCCGCGCCGCGCCGCGGCTTCCTCTCCGAACGGTTCCTGGTGTTCAGCGGCGGCAAGCTCGAGCGCCGCAAGGGCCAGGACATCGCCCTGGCCGCCTTCAAGATTTTCGCCGAGCGCCATCCCGAGGCCCTGCTGGTCAGCGCCTGGCACAGTCCCTGGCCGCAGGTCGCCCGCACGCTCGACGCCTCCGGGCTGGCCGCCCCGGTCGTCTTCGCCGCCGACGGACGCGTCGACGTCGCCGCCTGGGCCGAGGCGAGCGGCGTTCCGCGCACCCAGGTGCTCGACGTCGGCCTGACGCCCAACGCCGCCATGCCGCAGATCCTGCGCGAGATGGATGTCGCCCTGTTCACCAACCGCTGCGAGGGCGGCACCAACCTGGTGGCCATGGAAGCCATGGCCTGCGGCGTCCCCGCCATCCTCTCGCGCAACACCGGCCATCTCGACCTGATCGAGGACGGCGCCTGCTATGTCCTGGAGCGCCAGGCCGCCCTGCCCGGCGCGGAGGCCGGCGTCGGCGGCGTTGCCGGCTGGGGCGAGAGCGACGTCGAGGAGGCCGTCGCGGCCCTCGAGGCCGCCTACCGGGACCGCGAGGACGCCCGCCGGCGCGGCGCCCGCGGCGCTCAGCTGCTCTCGCGCCTCACCTGGGCCGAGACCGCGCGCCGGATGAAGGCCGCGGCCCTGGACCTCAGCCCGGCTTCTGCTGGGTGAATGCCCAATAGACGTCCGGCCCCATGCCGGTCGTGAACTTCAGGTCGGTGAAGTTGATCTTCGGGAAGCCGACCCGCTGGATGAGCTGGACCCACATGCTCTGGCACAGCACGCTGTAGTGGTTGGGGTTGTTCTGATGGTTGCACGAGGTGTCGGGGGCCGGCACCTCCACATAGAGCACCCCGCCCGGCTTAAGCACCCGGTGCATCTCCGACAGGGTGAAGAACGGGAAGACGCTGTGCTCCAGGGCGTGGCGGCACCAGACAAGGTCGAAGGTCCCGTCCGCGAAATCCAGGAACGACAGGTCCATCTCGAGCACGTTGAAACCCTTGGCGCGGCAGACCTGCGCGTCCGGCCCGAGGGTGATTCCCACCGGATCGAGCCCCGCCGCCTTGAAGACCTCCAGCGCCACGCCCTGGCCGCAGCCGATGTCCAGCACCTTCCCCCCCGCCGGGATCGGATGCATCCGCATCAGGCGCTCGAACATCTGGCGGGTGATGGAGGTGTGCAGCGGGCTCGGCGGCTCGGGATAGATGTCGCCGTGCAGCCGCTGCAGGAAGGCGTCCAGCCGGCGATAGCGGTCGAGCGACGCGGGCGCGGACGAAATCGAGGCCGAAGAGGCTGGGGTCTGGGTCATGATCGTTCCTGGCTCCCGGTTAGCCCCGACGCGTGCTAGCCACAACCCCGCGCCGCACGCCGGCCATATTCGGGAGCCCCACGTCCTTGCGTCGCACTCTGGTCATCAACTGGAACCTCACGAGCTTTCACGGCTGGGGCATCTACGGCCTGAACCTGGCGCTCAACCTGGCCAACGACCCCGACCTCCAGGTCGTGCCCGCCCACGAGATCTCCCAGAAGATGCTGGCGCTCGATCCGCTCAGCCAGATGGCGCTGGAGCCGACGATCCGCGCCGCCTCCCAGCTCGTCCGCCAGCTCGCCGCCAACGCCGGCCAGGAGGGCCAGAGCACCGGCCCGATGCTGCACGCCCTCACCGCCGAGCTCGTCTCCTCGCCCGCCGCCCACAATGTGCGCCTGCGCGGCAAGCCGAACCTCGCGGTGCTGTTTCTGGAAACCGATCGCCTGCCAGCTGACGCCGTGGCCCGGGGTCACGATTACGACCGCATCGTCGCCGGCTCCACCTGGAACGAGGAACTGCTCCGCGCCCACGGCCTGGAGAAGATCACCACCGTGCTGCAGGGCGTCGACCCGGCCCTCTTCCACCCCGCGCCGCGCCGCGGCTTCCTCTCTGACCGCTTCCTGGTGTTCAGCGGCGGCAAGCTCGAGCGCCGCAAGGGCCAGGACATCGCCCTGGCCGCCTTCAAGATCTTCGCCGAGCGTCACCCCGACGCCCTGCTGGTCACCGCCTGGCACAGCCCCTTCCCGCACGTCGCCCGCACGGTGGACGCCTCGGGCCTCGCCGCGCCGGTGCGCTTCCGCCCCGATGGCGCTGTCGACGCCTTCGGCTGGGCCGTGGCCAACGGGGTCCGCGAAAACCAGATCCTCGACATCGGCCTCGTGCCGAACGCGGCGATGCCGCAGATCCTGCGCGAGATGGACGTCGCCCTGTTCCCCAACCGCTGCGAGGGCGGCACCAACCTGGTGGCCATGGAAGCCATGGCCTGCGGCGTCCCCGCCATCCTGTCGCGCAACACCGGCCATCTCGACCTGATCGAGGAGGGCAACTGCTACGTCCTCGAACGCCAGGGGCCGGTGAAGGGCGAAGGCGTCGAGCGGCCCGAGCTGTCCGGCTGGCGCGAGAGCGACGTCGACGAGGCGGTGGAAGCGCTGGAGGCCGCCTACCAGGATCGCGAGGAGGCCCGCCGCCGGGGTCTCGCCGGCGCCGCCACCCTCTCGCGCCTCACCTGGGCGGCCACCGCCCAGGGGGTCAAGGCCGCGGTGCAGGCTCTGATCTAGCGCCTATAGCGGGCCTTTGAAGACGAAGAAGGCGCCCGCCGCGATCAGGCCGAAGCCGATCAGGTGGTTCGGCGTCACCGGCTCCTTGAGCCAGGTGATCGAGAACACGGCGAACACCAGGAGGGTGATCACCTCCTGCATGGCCTTCAGCTCGGCCGGCGCATAGACCAGCCGGCCGATCCGGTTCGCGGGCACCGCCAGGCAATATTCGAAGAAGGCGATTCCCCAGCTGATCAGCACGATCAGCCACAGCGCGCGATGCTCGACCTTCAGTTGGCCGTACCAGGCGAAGGTCATGAACACATTCGAGGCGACGAGCATCAGGATCGGCGCGATTGCGGTCCAGGACGGCATGGAGTCTCCTATGGCGGCGGCCGGGCGCCGCGGGCTCTATGCGCGGCTGTAACGCGCCCTATAAACGGACGCCAGGAGCGGCCACACGCGCCGGGGTGGGGGAATGCGGATGCGGAGTTTGTTCAGGCTCGCCGGGCTCGCCGCGGCTCTCGGGCTGGCGGCCTGCGGCGGCCCCTCCGAGAAGCCCAGGTCCAAGGCCGCCACCGGCGTCGTCCACGTCTACAACTGGACCGACTACATCGACCCTGCCCTGCTGGAGGACTTCACCAAGCAGACCGGCGTCCAGGTCCGCTACGACACCTTCGATTCGAACGAGGTGCTGGAGACCAAGGCCCTGCAGGGCGGCACCGGCTACGACGTCGTCGTCCCCTCGAACCACAACCTGCCCCGCTACATCGCCGCCAAGGCGATCCAGCCGCTCGACAAGACCCAGCTGCCGAACCTGAAGAACCTCGACCCGGCGGTCGAGGCCCGGGTCAACGCCTTCGATCCCGGCGGCAAGTACGCGGTGCCCTACATGCAGGGCACCATCGGCATCGGCTACAACGCCGCCGCCATCGCCAAGCGGCTGGGAGGCCAGCCGGTCGACAGCTGGCGCGTGGTCTTCGATCCGGCGATCCTCGCCAAGCTCAAGGACTGCGGGGTCTATTTCCTCGACGCCTCCGAGGACATGTACGCAGTCACGCTCAACTACCTGGGCAAGGATCCCAATTCGAAGGCCCTCGCCGACTACCAGGCGGCCACCGACCTGCTGCTCAAGGTCCGGCCCTACGTGCGCAAGTTCCATTCCTCGGAATATGTCGACGCCCTGGCCAACGGCGACATCTGCCTGGCCATCGGCTATTCGGGCGACATCCTCCAGGCCGGCGCCCGCGCCACCGAGGCCAAGAACGGCGTGAAGATCGCCTACGCCATCCCCAAGGAAGGCAGCCAGGTCTGGTACGACCTCTTCACCATCCCCGTGGACGCGCCCAATCCGGCCGCCGCCCACGCCTTCCTGAACTTCATGCTCAAGCCCGAGGTGATCGCCCGGGCCTCCAACTACACGCACTACGCCAACGGCGTGGCCGCCGCGGCGCCGCTGCTGTCGGCCGATGTCCGCAACGATCCCGGCGTCTATCCCCCGCCGGACGTCGCCAAGAAGCTGTTCATCACCACCACCAAGGACCAGAGCCTGCTGCGCGAGGTGAACCGCCAGTGGACGAAGGTGCTGACCGGCAAGTGAGCCAGCCGGTGACGCCGCCGCCCCTGGTCCGCTTCGAGGGCGTCACCAAGCGCTTCGGGGCCGAGGCCGCGGTTCGCGACGTCACCCTCGACATCGGCGAGGGCGAGTTCTTCGCCCTGCTCGGCCCGTCGGGCTGCGGCAAGACCACCCTGATGCGCCTGCTCGCCGGGTTCGAGACGCCCGACGCGGGGCGCATCCTGCTGGCCGGCCAGGACATCGCCGGCCTGCCGCCGCACCGCCGGCCGGTGCACATGATGTTCCAGGCCTACGCCCTCTTCCCCCACCTCACGGTCGCCCAGAACATCGGCTTCGGACTGAAGGCCCAGGGCGCGCCCCGGGCCCGGATCGCCGCGCGCGTCGACGAGATGCTGACCCTCGTGAAGCTCGAGGGCCTGGGCGGCCGCAAGCCCGACCAGCTCTCCGGCGGCCAGAAGCAGCGGGTGGCGCTGGCCCGGGCCCTCGCGCCCGAGCCGAAGATCCTGCTCCTCGACGAGCCCATGGCCGCCCTCGACCGCAAGCTGCGCGAGGAGACCCAGTTCGAGCTCAAGAGCCTTCAGGCCCGCCTCGGCCTGACCTTCCTGATCGTCACCCACGACCAGGACGAGGCCATGCTCACCGCCGACCGCCTGGCCGTGATGCGGGCCGGCGAGATCGTCCAGGTCGGAACTCCGGCCGAGGTCTATGAGCGTCCCGCCGACCGCTTCGTCGCCGGCTTCCTCGGCCAGGTGAACCTGTTCGAGACGCCTCAGGGCTGGATCGGCGTGCGCCCGGAGCGCATCCGTCTCGCCCCCGAGCCGGCCGCCGGCGCCTTCCAGGGCACGGTCCTCGAGGTCGGCTATCTCGGCGACCGCACGGTCTATGTGGCGCAGACCGCGCCGGGCCGAACGGTGCTCGTCGCCCAATCCAATGTCGGCGGCGGACCGGCCGCCCGGGTCGGCGACACCGTCTGGCTCAGCTATCCGCCCGAAGCGGCGGCGGTCCTCGCCTCGTGAAGCGCCAGCCCCGGCTCGCCGCCCTCCTGCCCTATCTGTGGCTGGCGGTGTTCTTCGCCCTGCCCTTCGTGCTGGTGGCCAAGCTGTCGCTGTCCCACACGACCCTCTCCATGCCGCCCTACGCGCCGCAGCTGCGCCTCGACCAGGGCGTCGCCGGCCTCGCCGAGTTCGTCCGCGGTCTGCACGCCACCACCTACCGCCGGCTGGTCGAGGACCGCCTCTACATCTCCGCCTATCTCTCGAGCCTCGGCCTCGCCGGGGTTTCGACCGCCATCCTCCTGGTCATCGGCTATCCCATGGCGCTGGGCGTCGCCCGCTGCCGGCCGCGCCTTCGCCAGGCCCTCGTCATGGCGATCATCCTGCCGTTCTGGACGAGCTTCCTGATCCGCATCTACGCCTGGATCGCCATCCTCAAGCCGGCCGGCCTCTTGAACCAGGCGCTGGGCCTCGCCGGCCTGCCGCCCGTCACCCTGCTCGACACCAACGCCGGCGTCGTCCTCGGCCTCGTCTACGCCTATCTGCCGTTCATGGTCCTGCCGCTCTACGCGGTGCTCGAGCGGCACGACGCCAGCCTGATCGAGGCGGCCCAAGACCTCGGCTGCACGCCGCGCCAGGCCTTCTGGCGGGTCACCTTCCCGCTGTCCCTGCCCGGCGTCGCGGCGGGCGCCCTGCTCTGCTTCATCCCGATGGTCGGCGAGTTCGTCGTACCCGACCTGATGGGCGGCTCGGAGACCCTGACGCTCGGCCGCACGATCTGGACCGAGTTCTTCGCCAACCGCGACTGGCCGGCCGCCTCGGCCGTCGCCATAGTCATGCTGGCGACCCTGGTGATCCCGATCCTCGCCATCCAGCGCCGGCGTACGGAGCTGCTGCCGTGAGCCGCGGTCCCGGCTGGCTGACGCGCACGGCCCTCGTCGCAGGCCTCGTCTTCCTCTATGCGCCGATCGTCCTGCTGGTGCTCTATTCCTTCAACGCCAGCCGGCTGGTCACCGTCTGGGGCGGCTTCTCCACGCGCTGGTATTCGGCCCTGTTCCACGACGACCAGATGCTCGACGCCGTCTTCGTCACCTTGCGCGTCGGCCTGATCTCGGCGAGCCTCGCCACCCTCATGGGACTCCTCGCCGCCGTGGCCCTGGTGCGCGGCGGCCGCTTCCGCGGACGCACCCTGTTCTCCGGCATGGTCTATGCGCCCCTGGTCATGCCGGAGGTGATCCTCGGTCTGTCGCTGCTTCTGCTGTTCGTCGCGGCCCGCGCGCCGCGCGGCTTCTGGACCGTGACCGTCAGCCACGCGACCGTCACCCTCTGCTACGCCACCGTGGTGATCCAGGCCCGGCTGCAGGCCTTCGACCGCAGCCTCGAGGAGGCCGCCCAGGACCTGGGCCTCACGCCCCTGCGCGCTTTCCTGGGGGTGACCCTGCCCAACATCGCCCCGGCCGTGGCCGCCGCCTGGATGCTGGCCTTCACCCTCTCCCTCGACGACCTCGTGATCGCCAGCTTCACCTCCGGCCCGGGCGCCACAACCCTGCCGATGCGGCTCTACAGCCAGGTCCGGCTGGGGGTGAATCCGGAGATCAACGCCGTCTCCACCCTGCTCATCGGCCTCGTCGCTACCGGGGTCGTCGGCGCCTATCTCCTCCAGCAGCGGCGCGGCGGCGCCATGAACGCCAGCTGACAATTCCGTCCGGCCGGCCGTTCAGCCAGGATCGGCCAGTCTCCTTCCACGCCTGATGCAGGCGCCAGAAGGAGCCAACGCCATGACTTCCAAGAAGCTCGTCCTCGCCGCGGCCTCGGCCTGCGCCGCCCTCGTCGGCCTCACGGCTACCGCCGCCAGCGCCCAGCAATGGGGACCGTCCTACGGCTACCAGGGCTACGGCTATCAACGTGATTATCGGGACTACCGCGACGACCGCTTCGGTGGCGGCTCGGTCGACGCCCTCCTCCAGCGCGAGGACCGTCTTGGCGGCTGGATCCGCCGGATGAGCTACGAGGGCCGCCTCGACCGCGACGAGTCCCGCCGCGCCTGGGGCATGCTCTCCGACGCGCGCGGCCAGACCATGCACGAGGCGCGCGAGCACGGCCGCGTCCTGCCCGGCCGCGACTACCGGGAAATCTCCGAGCGCCTGAACGGTCTCGAGCGCTTCCTGCGCCACGAAGCCCGCGAGGATTGGGACGACTAGGACCCCAGGACGATCAGAGCGGCGCGGTCCTGTCGAACCAGGGCCGCGCCTGCTCGAGCTGGCCGGCGAGCGACAGCAGCAGCCCGTCCTCGCCCGTCCGCCCGACGAACTGCACCCCGATCGGCAGGCCCCCCTTGCTCCAGGCGAGCGGCACGGTCATCGCCGGCTGGCCGGTGTTGTTGAAGGGCTGGGTGTTGGGCATGTAGCTGAACACCCGCTCGGCGATCTGCTCGCGGTCCTCGAACAGCCAGCCGATCGGGATCGCCGGCCGGCCGAGCGTCGACATCACCACCACATCGTAGGTCTCGAAGAGCTGGGCCACCGCCCGTCCGTAGGCGTGGATCGTGGCGATCGCCCGGACATAGGCCGGCGCCGCCACCTTCTGGCCGCGGCGGTAGTTGGCCATGGTCAGGGCCTCGATCTCGCCCTCGCCGATGGCCCGGCCCCGACGCTCGGCTTCGGCGTCCAGGTCGGCCGCCACGCTGGCGGCGATCACCAGGCCGGCGGCCAGGCGCATGGCCTCGACGTCCCCGGGCATCGTGACCTCCTCCACCGAATGGCCGAGGCTCTCGCAGAGCGCCGCCGCGTCCTTCATCGCCGCCGCGCATTCGGGGTCCAGCGCCGGCGCCTGCATCGCCCCGGGGAAGAAGCCGATCCGCAGGCGCTGGGGCGCCCGCCTCGCCTGCTCGGCGAAGGCGACCTCCGGCGGCGGCAGGAAATAGGGATCGCCCGGCTGCGGCCGGCAGGCCACGTCCAGCAGCGCCGCGCTGTCGCGCACCGAGCGCGTCACCGCGTGGTTGATCGAGGCCCCGCCCCAGCCCTCGCCCACCGGCGCGAACGACACCCGCCCACGCGAGGGCTTCAGGCCAAAGAGGCCGCAGCAGGAGGCCGGGATGCGGATCGAGCCGCCGCCGTCGCTGGCATGGGCCGCCGGCACGATCCCGGCCGCCACCGCCGCCGCCGCCCCGCCCGAGGAGCCGCCCGAGGTCCGCCTCAGGTCCCACGGGTTGCGGCACGGGCCGTAGAGCTCCGACTCCGTCACCGGCCAGAGGCCGAATTCCGGCGTGTTGGTCTTGCCAAAGATCGCCAGCCCGGCTTCGCGGTAGAGCCGCCCCAGCGCGCTGTCCGCCGCCGCCGGCGTGCTGGCGTACACGCGCGAGCCGCGGCTCGTCGGCGTCCCGGCGAGGGCGATGCCCAGGTCCTTCAGCAGGAAGGGCACGCCGTGCAGCGGCCCCTTCGCCGGCGGCTCGGACCGCGCCCGCCCCGTCAGGTCCTGTACCACCGCGTTGATCTTCGGATTGACCTCGGCCATGCGCGCCACGGCGACGTCCAGCAGCTCGCCCGCCGAGACCTCGCCCTTGGCGACCAGCGCCGCCAGCCCCACCGCGTCCCGGCTCCGGTAATCCTCGAACTTCATCACGGCCCTCCCGCTTTCGCCCCAGGCAAGCACGCCCGGCCGCGCGGCTCAATCGCCCTCGTGCGGCGGGGCGCAGGCGCGCCGTTGCCTGCCGCCGGCGGCCGTGGCATGGCGTGCCCACACGGTCGGCCGGATTAGCTCAGCTGGTAGAGCAGCGGTTTTGTAAACCGAAGGTCGCGGGTTCGAGTCCTGCATCCGGCACCACCGCATTTCGAGCGGCTCGGGTCCGCCTCATCGTCGGCCCGCCGACGGAAAAATGGCGTGTTGCGCAGCCTTCGCTTCGCCGCGCGGATCCCGACCGAACAATAACATAGGACATCGAGTCTGGGCCTACTGACGCAGCTTGGCGATCATGCCCGGGGTAGCTGCGTCTCCAGTAGGAGTACGCCATGCCTTCCGGTCCAAGCGGCAGCCTTCTCGTCACGCCCGGCGGCCCAATCACGGACAGCACCTACACCGCGCGCTCCTTCCGGCTGACCAACACCTCCACGGACGGCCAGCAGCTCAACACCGTCACCATCGACATCTCCGGCTCGGTGCTGGGCGGCATGATCTACGATCCGACAGGCCAGGCCGGCGACAGCACCGCCCGCCCCTTCACCATCGACAGCCAGACCGGGACCTTCTCGCTGGTCAACGCGACCCTGAGCAACGGCTCGGACGCGACCGGCTACACCACCCTCACCCTGCAGCTCTCCGGCTTCGACCCGGGCGAGGAGCTCGATTTCTCGATCGACGTCGACCCGAACTCGATCCGCGGGACGACCTCGCCGGGACCGGGAGAGTCGGGCAGCGTCGCCGGCGTCGAGCTCACCGGCAGCCAGGTCACCTTCGGCTTCGCCTCGACCACCCTCAGCAACGAGATCTTCAAGCAGCCGACGAGCCCGGGCGGCGGCGTGGTAAGCGTCGAGACCGGCCTTCCCGGCGCGCCGACCGAAACGGTGACCGGCGTCTCCGGAAACACCGCCTCGGTCTCCGTCGCCCAGCAGACCGTGAACCTGACGGGGCCGGCCGGCGCGACGGTGCGCGTGATGGTCCTCGAGGGCGCCGCCTACACCCAGGGCGTCCCGTCCACCTCGCCCCAGCTCGGGCCCTACCAGGCGAACTCCGCGGTCGCCGTCGCCACCTACGACGTGACGCTGGACGGCCAGGGGCACGGCAGCACGCCGGTCACCCTCACCCACACCGTCACCGAGGGCGGCCTCAACATCATCACCTCGGCCGTGGTCGGGGCGGACGGGGTCGTCGGGCCGGCGAGCGACCCGATCACCCTCGCCTACAACGTCTCGCCGCCACCGCCCCCGCCACCCCCGCCGCCGGTGGCGGGCGTCACCATCGTGCAGTCCGGCGGCTCCACCGCCGTCACCGAGGGCGGCGCCACCGACACCGTGACCCTGGCCCTGGCCAAGCAGCCCACCGCCAACGTCACCGTCACCGTGGCCGGCGACGCCGACGTGACCGGCGCGCCGCAGAGCTTCACCTTCACCCCGACCAACTGGAGCACCCCGCAGACCCTCACGGTCACCGCGGTGGACGACACCTTCATTGAGGGGACCGAGACCGCCCACCTTGGCTTCACGACCGCCAGCCCCGACACCAGCTACAACAACCTGGCGGTCGCGCCGCTCAACGTCACGGTCACGGACAACGACCAGTCGAGCACGCCGAACTTCGTCCAGAGCCAGATCGCCGGTCTGCCGGACGCCAACTACACCTCCCTGCAGTTCGGGCCCGACGGCCGGCTCTACGTCTCCAAGGTCGACGGCACGATCTTGGCGCTGAAGCTGCAGCAGACCACGACCGGCTATCAGGTCGCCGCCGGCGGGATCGAGACGATCAACGCCATCAAGTCGATCACCAACTACAACGACGACGGGACCCTGGCCTCGGCGGGCTACCAGACAAGCCGGCAGGTCACCGGCATCTTCGTCACCTCCGGCGCGGCGCCGGCCGGCGGTGGCGCGGCGCCGGTGGTCATGTACGTCAGCTCCAGCGATCCGCGCATCGGAGCCGGCGTGAACGGCGGCGACGTCAATCTCGACACCAACTCGGGCGTGATCTCGCGCCTCACCCAGCAGACGGACGGCAGCTGGCAGCGGGTGGACCTCGTCCGCGGCCTGCCCCGCTCCGAGGAGAACCACTCGGTCAACGGCCTGCAAGTCACGCCGGACGGCACGACCATGTACCTGGCGATCGGCGGCAACACCAACATGGGCGCGCCGTCGAACAACTTCGCCTACACCCCGGAGTACGCCTATTCGGCGGCCATCCTGAAGATCGACCTCGTGGCGATCGACGCCATGGCCTCGAAGACCGACCAGTTCGGCAACACCTACAAGTACAACCTGCCGACTCTCCCCGCTTCGGCGGGCGATCCCTATCCCTCAGATCCGTTCGGCGGCTCCGACGGCTTCAGCCAGGCCAAGATCGTCGCCGGCAGTCCGGTGCAGATCTTCTCGCCCGGCTACCGCAACCCCTACGACCTCGTCCTCACCCAGAGCGGCCAGATCTACACCGTGGACAACGGCGCCAACGCGGGCTGGGGCGGCGTGCCGGTCAACGAGGGCACGCCGAACGTCACCAATGCGCCGGTCGAGGGCGGCGTGGACGTTCCCGACCAGCTGTTCCTCGTCACCCAGGGCTTCTACGGCGGCCACCCCAACCCGATCCGCGCCAATCCGACCGGCGCGGGCCTCTATCCGAACGGCTCGACGACGCCGACGACAACCTACCCGCAGGGCTGGCCGCCGGTATCGACCGCAGACCCGGTCGAGGGCGACTATCGCGGCCCGGGCCAGAGCGGCTCGCTCTACAGCGGCTTCCAGGCCTCCACGAACGGCATCACCGAGTACACCGCCTCGACCTTCGGCAACGCCATGAAGGGCAACCTGCTGATCGTCAGCTGGGACGACCAGCTCTATCGCGTCCAGCTCGGCGCGAACGGGACGAGCGTCACCTCCGTCACCAAGCTCACCAACGGCTCGACCGTGCTCGGCAACGGCTCGCCGCTCGACGTCACCAGCCCGGGCGACGGCCAGCCCTTCGCCGGCAACATCTTCGTCGCCAACTACGGCGGCGGCATCACCGCCTTCATCCCGACCGCGTCGCCCCCGCCCCCGCCCCCGCCGCCGAACGTCGCGGACAGCGACGGCGACGGCATCGTCGACACCCGCGATCCCTTCGCCGTCGATGCGTCGAACGGCACGGCCACCACCGTCTCGGCCGGCCAGACGCTCACCTGGGAATTCTCGCAGAACATCGCCCCGCCCAGCCCGCCGGGACTGTTCAATATGGGCTTCACCGGCCTGATGTCGAACGGGGTCGACGGCTACACCGCCCTCTACGATCCGGCCAACATCAAGCCGGGCGGCGCGGCGTCGGGGTTCCAGGTGGAGAAGACCGGCTCCGGCGACGCGCACCTGGACAACCACCAGGAGAACGGCTTCCAGTTCGGCGTCCACCTGCAGCCGGGCGTCACGGGCGTGGTCTTCCAGACCACCATCGACAACCCGTTCGCCGGGACGCCCTCCACCTCCGCCTCGGCGTCGAAGAGCCAGGGCTTTTTCATCGGCACGGGCGACCAGGACAACTACCTGAAGGTCGTGGCCACCGGCGCCCAGGGCTCCGGGAACATCGAGGTGGACACCGAGAACGCCGGGGTGTGGGCCTCGACCGCCTACAAGGTGAACATCATCTCGAACTCGGTCGGGGCGCTGGACACCATCACCCTGCGGCTGAACGTCGACGTCACGACGGGCCTGGCGACGCCGAGCTGGAGCTACACCGTCAATGGGGTCGCCTCCACCGGCTCGGGCGCGGCCGTCCAGCTCTCCGGCGCGACCTTGAGCGCGCTGAACGGCGCCTACACGGTCGACGGTCACGCCAGTGCGCTGGCCGTCGGGATCATCTCCACCTCGGACGGCACCAACGACCCGTTCACCGCCCTGTGGCAGAACATGAGCATCACGGCGAGCGGCTCCGGCGGCTCGCCGCCACCTCCTCCTCCTCCTCCTCCGCCACCGCCACCTCCACCACCTCCACCACCTCCCCCGCCTTCCGGCGCGGGCGTGGTCCTGACGGCGACCGCGGGGGGATCGAACCTCGTCGGCGGGTCGGGCGACGACACCCTGGTCGGCGGCTCGGGCGCGGACACCATGACCGGCGCGGGCGGGGCGGACCACTTCGTCTTCCCGCACCTCGCCTGGACGTCCGACCAGGTCACCGACTTCACCGACGGGACCGACCTCATCGACGTCACCGGCCTGCTGAGCGACGCCGGCTACACCGGCTCGAACCCGATCGCCGACGGCTATGTGAAGCTGATCGCCAACGGCTCCGGCGGGACCTGGCTCTACTTCGATCGCGACGGGACCGGCACGGCCGACCAGTGGGGCACCTACGTCGCCAACATCTCCGGCGTCACCCCGAGCCAGCTGACCAGCGCCGACTTCGTGGCGAGCGGCTCGCCACCCCCGCCGCCCTCACCGCCACCACCGCCGCCACCACCTCCGCCTCCGCCTCCGCCTCCGCCTCCGCCGCCTCCGCCGCCGCCTCCGCCACCTCCACCGCCTTCAGGCGGCGGCGTGGTCCTGACGGCGAGCGCGGGGGGATCGAACCTCGTCGGCGGGTCGGGCGACGACACCCTGGTCGGCGGCTCGGGCGCGGACACCATGACCGGCGCCGGCGGGGCGGATCACTTCGTCTTCCCGCACCTCGCCTGGACGTCCGACCAGGTCACCGACTTCACGGACGGGACCGACCTCATCGACGTCACCGGCCTGCTGAGCGACGCCGGCTACACCGGCTCGAACCCGATCGCCGACGGCTATGTGAAGCTGATCGCCAACGGCTCCGGCGGGACCTGGCTCTACTTCGATCGCGACGGGACCGGCACGGCCGACCAGTGGGGCACCTATGTCGCCAACATCTCCGGCGTCACCCCGACCCAGCTGACCAGCGCCGACTTCGTGGCGAGCGGCTCGCCACCCCCGCCACCCTCACCGCCACCACCTCCACCTCCGCCACCACCTCCACCTCCGCCTCCGCCTCCGCCTCCGCCGCCACCTCCACCGCCTTCCGGCGGCGTGGTCCTGACGGCCACCGCGGGGGGATCGAACCTCGTGGGCGGGGCCGGCGACGACACCCTCAATGCCGGCAGCGGGCCGGACACCCTGACCGGCGGCGGCGGCGCGGACCATATGGTCTGGGGCGACGTCCCCTGGACGGCCGGGCACGTGACGGACTTCACGCTCGGCGCGGACAAGCTCGACGCCAAGGCCTGGCTCGCCAAGGTGGGCTACGCCGGGACCAATCCGATCGCCGACCAGTACATCAAGCTGATCAGCGACGGCGCGGGGAACACCTGGGTCTACTTCGACCGCGACGGGACCGGCACGGCCGACAAGTGGGGGACCTTCGTGACCACCCTCGATCACGTGGCCCCGGGATCGATCACGCTCGGCGACTGGATCATCAAATAGGCGGGCCGGCGGCCAGGCGGCAGCCAGGGCCGGCGGCCAAGGTCGCCGGCCGCACGCCCCTGCCGCCAGGGCCTCTTGCATCGGGGAACCTCTGCGCTAGCTTGCCCCACCTTTTTCGGGCCCTGACGGAGAGACTTCGAATGCGGAATGTGGCTTTGACGATCGCGGCGGCGGCGGTGGCCGTCGGCCTCTCCGGCTGCGGCAAGTCGCCGGGCGCCAACCAGGCCGACCAGTCGCAGGCGAACGCATCCGCCCAGTCGACGACCGCCGGCGCGACCACCGGCGCCGAGCCCGACGAGCACGAGAAGAAGGAAGTCGTCGAGCACCTGCCGCCGCCCTACAACACCGGCGACATCGCCAACGGCGAGACCAAGTTCCTGGTCTGCAAGTCGTGCCACACCACCACCGCGGGCGGCCCGGACATGACCGGCCCGAACCTCTCCGGCATCATCGGCCGCAAGGTCGCCTCGAAGGCGGGCTACACCTACTCCGACGCCCTCAAGGCCCAGACCTTCACCTGGGACACCGCCCAGCTCGACAAGTGGCTGACCGATCCGAAGGCCATGGTTCCCGGCACCAAGATGACCTTCCCGGGCATGAAGGATCCGAAGGACCGGATCGACCTCATCGCCTACCTGGCCGCCGAAACCACGACCCACAAATAGACCGTCGAGAAGCGCGCGCACGGCCACGCCTGACGCGCGCATTCCAGCCTCAAACAACCTTGACGCGCATGCGGGTCGGGCGCATCTTCCGCGACGTCGACCTGAGCGTCTGACGTCGACACCCCTCCGCGCGGGCCTCCCCGGCCCGGCGCGGCGCGCCGCCCTCGCAGTCCCCCCCTCCTGGGAGGCGCGCCCCATAAGTGCTTGGCCCTCCCCTCGCGGGAGGGCTTTTTTATGGGCCTATTCCGCGGCGTTGGCGACGCGGGCGGCCTCGGCCTCCTCGAAGGCTTCGATGCGTCGGGCGGTGTGCTGCGGCGACTTCGTGTAGCGGGCCAGCAGGTTGTAGAACACCGGCACCACGAACAACGTCACCAGGGTCGCGAAGATCGCCCCGAAGAAGATGGTCACCCCGATGGTCTTGCGGCTCTCGCCGCCGGCCCCGCCCCAGACGATCAGCGGGATCGCCCCCGCCGCCGCCGAGATCGAGGTCATGATGATCGGCCGCAGGCGCAGCGAGGCGCTCTCGATCACCGCCTCGCGGATCGACAGCCCCTGGTCGCGCAACTGGTTGGCGAACTCGACGATCAGGATGCCGTTCTTGGCCGCGATGCCCACCAGGATGATGAGGCCGATCTGGCTGTAGGTGTTCATGGTCGAGCCGGCGATCAGCAGGCCGAACAGCCCGCCCAGCGCCGCGATCGGCACGGTCAGCATGATCACCGCCGGGTGGATCCAGCTCTCGAACTGCGCCGCCAGCACCAGGAAGACGAGCAGCAGCGCCATGCCGAACGCCAGGCCAACCGAGCTGCCGGCCTCGAGGTAGTCGCGCGCCCCGCCGCCCCACTTGTAGTTCACCCCGCCGCCCATCGCCTTGATCTGGTCGTCGAAGAACTTCACCGCCTGGCCCATGGAGTAGCCGGGGTTGAGCTGCACGGAGAGGGTGATCGCCCGCTCGCGGTCCACCCGGTTGCGGCTCGGCGTGTCGCCGCTGACCTTGGTCTTGGTCAGGGAGGTGAGCGGGACCAGCAGGCCCGAATTGGTGCGCACCTGCACGCGGGCCAGGTCGGCCTCGTCCATGCGCATCGGCCGGTCGGTCTGCAGGATGACGTCGTACTCCTGGCCGGACTTCACATAGGTCGTCACCTTTTCCGAGCCGAACAGCGCCTGCAGGGCGCTGCCGACGGCCTGGGGCGAGACGCCCATGGCGGCCGCCTTCTCGCGGTCGATGTCGACCAGCAGGCGCGGGCTCGTCGGCTCGTAGTCGAGCCTCGGCCGGGCCATGCCGGGGTTGGTCTGGGCCGCCGCCAGCAGCGGCTGCACCTTGCCGTTGATCTCGGAATATTCGTTGCCGGTGATGATCAGGTCGACATTGGAGCCGCCGGCCCCCCCGCCCGGCCCGCCGCGCTGCAGGCTCGGCCGCACCGAGGCGATCACCCGCGCCCCCGTGATCGAGGAGAATTCGCGGTTGAGCTGGGCCGCCAGCTGCTGGCTGTCGATCCGCCGGTTCTTGTCCGGAAGCACGGCGTTGGCCGTGCCGTTGTTGAATGACACCCCGCCGAAGCCCGGCACCGAGGCGGTGTAGCGCTCGATCACCCCGTCGTGCTGCAACTGCAGGAGCCGCGCCTCGACCTTCTTGGTGATGGCGAGCGTGTAGTCGTAGCCCGAGCCTTCCGGCGCCAGGATCGCCACGTCCACCCGGCCGCGGTCCTCATTCGGCACCAGCTCGCGCGGCAGCACCTTGAAGAGGCCGAAGGCGGCCAGGCCCAGCACCACCACCAGCGCGCCGGCGGCGATCGTCGCCGAGCGCTTGCCGAGTAGGGCGTCCAGCGAGGCGTGGTAGGAGTTGCGCAGCCTGTGCATCCCCTTGTCGACGTTGCGCGCCAGCCAGCCTTCGCCGGCCGCCGGCCGCAGCAGGCGCGAGGACAGCATCGGCGACAGGCTGAGCGCCAGGACGGCGGAGAAGAACACCGCCGCGGCCACCGCCACCGCCAGCTCGCGGAACAGCCGGCCGATGTAGCCCGGCATGAACATCAGCGGCGCGAACACCGAGATCAGCACGATGGTCGTCGCCAGCACCGCGAAGAACACCTGCCGGGCGCCGCGCTGGGCGGCGACGATCGGCGGCTCGCCCTCGTCGATGCGCCGCTGGATGTTCTCCACCACGACGATGGCGTCGTCGACCACGAGGCCGATGGCCAGCACCAGGGCGAGCAGGGTCAGGAGGTTGATCGAGAAGCCCAGCGGGGCCAGCACGATGAAGGTCGACAGGATGCAGATCGGGGCCACGATCGTCGGGATCAGGGCCGCCCTGGCCGTGCCGAGGAAGACGAAGTTCACCAGCGCCACGATCGCCAGCGACAGGGCCATGGTGATCCAGACCTCCTGGATCGCCTGGCGGGTGAACTGCGAGAAGTCGATGGCGACCAGCAGCTTGGTGCCCTTGGGCAGCGCCTTGTTGATCTCCTCGACCGCCTTGTAGGTGCCCTTGGCGATCTCGAGGTCGTTGGCCTGCGACTGGCGGGTCACGGCGATGCCGACCTGGTCGACGCCGTTGGAGCGGAACAGGCGGCGGCGCTCGTCCGGCGCCTCCTCGACGCGGGCGATGTCGCCCAGCCGCGTCACGTACTCGTTGGCGTTGGAGGTGGTCGCCACCGCCGTCCGCGCGCCCTGGGCCGCGCCGGGGCCCGACGCCACCCCGCCCACCGCCGCCGAGGCGCTCTGGGTCTGGGTGCGGGCGCCCGCCGGGGTGATCGGCATGCGCGCGAAGTCCGCGGGGGTCGAATAGGACCGCGCGACGCGGATGGTGAAGTCCTTGGTCGGCGCCTCCAGGGCGCCGGCCGGCAGCTCCAGGTTCTGGCTGTTGAGGGCCGCTTCCACGTCGCCGACGGTCAGGCCGCGGGCGGCCATGGCGTCCGGGTCTAGCCAGATGCGCATGGCGTAGAGCTGCTGTCCGCCCAGGCGCACCTGGCCCACGCCCGGCACC
Organism: Phenylobacterium soli; assembly: GCF_003254475.1. Classification (NCBI taxonomy): domain Bacteria; kingdom Pseudomonadati; phylum Pseudomonadota; class Alphaproteobacteria; order Caulobacterales; family Caulobacteraceae; genus Phenylobacterium; species Phenylobacterium soli. The sequence goes on along the minus strand of NZ_QFYQ01000001.1, from coordinate 2,248,934 downwards.
GTCGACAGCCGCTCGACGATGTAGCGGTTGGCGTAATCCGACAGCTGCATCCGGTTCATCGTGGTCGACACGAAGTTCAGGAACAGGATCGGCGAGGCGTCGGCGTTGGCCTTGGCGATCTGCGGCGGGTCGGCCTGCAGCGGCAGCTGGTTGGTCACCCGGCTGACCGCGTCACGCACGTCGTTGGCGGCCTGGTCGAGGTTGCGGTCCAGGGTGAAGGAGATGTTGATCCGCGAGTTGCCGTCGCGCGAGGCCGACTGCACCCGGTCGACGCCCTGGATGCCCGCCACCTGGCGCTCGATCACCTGGGTGATGCGCTCCTCCACCACCTCGGCCGAGGCGCCGCGGTAGTTGGTCTCGATCGAGACGACGGGCGGATCGACGCTCGGCAGCTCGCGCACCGGCAGCGCCATGAACGAGGCGAAGCCCACCACGCACAGGATGATGGCCGCGACGGCCGCGAAGACCGGCCGCCGGACCGAAAGGTCGGAGAGCATCATGCCGCGGGCTGCGCCGCCGCCGGGCGCCCCTTCCAGGAGGTCTTGGCCGCGCCGGCCGGGGCCATCGGCCCGGCCATGCCGGCCGGCCGCGGACCGGCCACGCGCACCGCCTGGCCCGGCTGCACCTTGTTGAGGCCGTCTCCGACGATCTTCTCGCCGGCCTGCACGCCGTCGCGGATCTCGACGAAGTCGTCCTGGCGCAGGCCCGTCACCACCGGCCGCTGCTCGGCCACCGTGCGCTGGCCCATCTGGCGGATGACATAGACGAAGGAGGCGTCACCCTGCACCGACACCGCCGACTCCGGCGCCGCCAGCGCCTGGCGCGCCCCGCGCGAGATCGACACGCGGATCAGCATGCCGGGCTTCAGCCGGTGGTCGGGATTGGGGAACTCGGCCCGGGCGGTGATCGAGCGCGTGCGCTCGTCGACGCGGGTGTCGATGCGCTGGATGCGGCCGTGGATCTTCTCGCCCGGATAGGCGTCGACGCCCGCCTCGATGGCCTGGCCCTCGTGGATCTGGGTCAGGTACTGCTCGGGCACCTGGAAGTCGACGCGCACGGCGCTGAGGTCGTCGAGGGTCACGATCGGCGCGCCGGGGTTCACCAGGGCCCCCGGGGCGATGTCCGAAAGACCGACGACGCCGGCGAACGGCGCGCGGATCATGCGGTCGGCCTGGCGGGCGCGGGCGGCGTCGACGTCGGCCTTCGCCGACAGGTAGGCCGCCTGGTACTGGTCCACCGCCGCCTTGGAGGCGAAGCCCTTCTGCGCCAGGGTCGTCCAGCGGTCGTATTCGCGCTTGGCCTGGACCAGCTTGGCCTGGCTCTGGGCGAGGCCGGCGTCCTGCTCGGTGGTCTTCAGCTCCACCAGCACCGCCCCCTGGCGCACCTGCTGGCCGTCGGCGAAGCGCACCGACTGGACGAGCTGGGTGGTGGCCGCCGTCAGGGTCACCGAGCGCCGGCCCTTGGCCACGCCGAGCACCTCGAGCGCGTCGCTGAAGGTCCGCGGCTGGACCGTCGCCGCCGAGACCATGGTCGGGCCGCCGAACTGGCCGCCCCGACCGCCGGCCCGGCCCGCGCCGGATCCGCCCGGCCCGCCGCCGGCCGACGCCTGCTGCGCCCCCTGGCCCGCGCCGCCGCTCTTCGAGGTCATGAGCTTCAGGCCGCCCGCGACGGCCATCACGACCAGCAGGACGAGGGCTGAGACCAGGAAAAAGTGGCGTCTAAACAAACCAGTATGCTCCGCGGTCCGCAATGGTCCGGACCCTAGGTGAACCTAATTCAGGGGCGCTCTTATGGGGTCGCATATACCCAGTCCAGTGACAGCGGGATGACTCTAGGTTTCACGCCTGAAATAGCGCCCGAAAAACACGGCGGGCGCCCCTGAAGGAGGCGCCCGCCCAAAAACTCAGCCGGTGAATCGGAGACTGACGTTACGCGTCATAGCCCGGCAGTTCGCGGTCGAGTCGCCTCAGGCAGCCCGGCCAGGCGAGCCCGCCGCCGATGCCGCGCGAGGTCTGGCCCTTCACCTCGGCGACCGAGGCCTCCGGCGCCATCAGCACGTTCTCGCGGCCCGCCGACAGGGCCATGACCTGCTGCTTGCAGGCCCGCTCGAGGAAGAACATCCCGACCCAACAGTCGCCCGCCGTCTCGCCGACCGACAGGGTGCCGTGGTTGCGCAGCAGCATCAGCGACTTGTCGCCGATGTCGTTCACCAGCCGCTCGCGCTCGTCGAGGTTCAGGGCGATGCCCTCGTAATCGTGGTAGGCCAGCCGCGGCAGGACGATCAGCGCGTGCTGCGAGATCGGCAGCAGGCCTTCCTTCTGCGCGGCCACCGCGACGCCCTGGTCCGAGTGCAGGTGCATCACGAACTTGGCGTCCTCGCGCGCGGCGTGGATGGCCGAGTGGATCGTGAAGCCCGCCGGATTGATGAAATAGGGCGTGTCCTGGAGAATCTTGCCGTCGAGGTCGATCTTCACCAGCGACGAGGCGGTGATCTCGTCGAACAGCATGCCGTACGGGTTGATCAGGAAGTGGTGCTCGGGTCCCGGGATCCGGGCCGAGATGTGGGTGTAGATCAGGTCGTCCCAGCCGTTCAGCGCCACCAGGCGGTACAGCGCCGCCAGGTCCACGCGCGCCTGCCACTCCTCGGCGCTCACCTTCCCCTTCAGCGAGACCACGCCCGCCATCGATCCGTCCGCCATGGGCCGTCTCCCTCGTTTCTGGTTATCGGCGTTCAGACTCCTCCCCGAGGCGGGCGGCGTCAAGCTCACGTGCGGACGCGGGCCACCGCATCGAGCCAGCGGGCGTAGGCCGCCTCCCGCCGCCCGGCGCCGATCTCCGGCGCATAGCCCTCCGTGGTCGGCCGCGCCGCGGCGGCCTCCTCCAGGGTGGAATAGACGCCGGCGCCGAGTCCGGCGAACAGCGCCGCGCCCAGGGCCGTGGTCTCCTGGTAGGTCGCCCGGCAGACGCCAATGCCCGTCAGGTCCGCCAGGCGCTGCGAGAACCAGGCCGAGCGGCTCATGCCGCCGTCGATGCGCAGCTCGACCGCGCCGTGGAACGCCTCCGGCGCGTCGGCCCGCATGGCCTCGATCAGGTCCCGGGTCTGCAGGGCGCAGGCGTCGAACGCCGCCTGGCTGATCTCCGCCAGGCCCGCATCGCGCGTCAGGCCAAAGATCGCGCCGCGCGCGCCGGCGTCCCACCAGGGCGCGCCGAGGCCGGTGAACGCCGGGACCAGCACCACACCGTGGTCGGGCCTGGCCGAGGCCGCCAGCCGCTCGGCCGCCTGCGGCCCGCCGCCGACGCCGAGCCCCTCGCCCAGCCACTGGATCGCCGCCCCGGCGATGAAGATCGCCCCTTCGAGGGCGTAGGTCGTCCGGCCCGCCACCCGCGCCGCCACCGTCGTCAAGAGCCGGGAGCGCGACGGCGCGGCGGTCTCGCCGGTGTTGATCAGCATGAAGCAGCCGGTGCCGTAGGTGGCCTTCATCTCGCCCGGCCGGATGCAGCCCTGGCCCATCAGCGCCGCCTGCTGGTCGCCGGCCACGCCGCGGATCGGCACGGCCCGTCCGAGGATCGCCGGCTCGGTCTCGCCGAAGTCCGCGGCGCAGTCGCGCACCTGCGGCAGCACGCCGGCCGGAACCTCGAACAGCTCCAGCATCTCCTCCGACCAGGCCTGCTTGCGGATGTCGAACAGCAGGGTGCGCGAGGCGTTGGTGGCGTCGGTGGCGTGCACCCGCCCGCCGGTCAGCTTCCAGATCACCCAGGCGTCGATGGTGCCGGCCAGGAGCTCGCCGGCCTTCGCGCGCTCGCGGGCGCCGGGCACGTTGTCCATCAGCCAGGCCAGCTTGGTGCCCGAGAAGTAGGGATCGAGCAGCAGGCCCGTGACCTCCGTCACCCGCCCTTCCATGCCCCGCGCGCGGAGCCGGTCGCAGACGCCCGCGGTCCGCCGGTCCTGCCAGACGATCGCCTTGTGGACCGGCTCTCCCGTCGCCCTGTCCCACAGCACCACCGTCTCGCGCTGGTTGGTGACGCCGATGGCGGCCACCTCCTCCATGCGCCGCGCCGCCTTCTGCACCGCCTCGCGCAGCACCGCGACGGAGGCCTCGTAGATCTCGTTGGCGTCGTGCTCGACCCAGCCGTCCTGCGGATAGAACTGCTGCAGCGGCCGGCCGGCCTCGGCCAGCGCACGTCCCTTGGCGTCGAACAAGATCGCCCGGGTGCTCGTCGTGCCCTGGTCGAGCGCGAGCAGCAGCGGTTCGGCCATACGGTCCCTCCCCCTCTTCAGGATCGTCGTTTCAACGCCTGTCGCGCCGCTCCGGCGCACGGCCCAGCCTGTTTAAGCATGTTTTCATAGCCGCTGAGCAGAGTCGCGAGCGCGTGTTGCGTTTGTGAGGGATGGCGTGGGGCTGGCCACCAACAGCGATGCTCTACTGGACCTGGCCAAGAGCCGGGCGCCGGCCGATCGTGAGCGCCTGCTGCTCGGCATCGTCGACCTGTGCGAGGCCGGCGGCTCGGGCGAGGCCATGGCGCAGCCCGAGATCCAGGCCCTCCTGAACTCCATCTTCCTGTCCCTCGTCGTCGAGGCCGAGCGCGAGATCCGCAAGCGCCTCGCCGCCAAGCTCGCCCACGCCGACTGGGCGCCGCCGGCCCTCATCAACGTCCTGGCCCTCGACGAGATCGAGATCGCCCGCCCGATCATCGCCGGCAGCCCGCTGCTCAAGGACCACGACCTCATCCGGCTGCTGGCCGAGGCCACCATCGAACACCAGATCGAGGTCGCCCGCCGGCCGCAGCTCGCCGCCCCGGTGGTCGCCGCCATCCTCAAGCAGGCCGAGCCGGCGGTGCTGGCCGCCCTCGCCGGCAACCCGACCGCAGAGCTTTCCGAATCCGACTTGAAGCGCCTGGTGGACAAGGCCCGTCAGGTGGCCGCCCTGCGCGCGCCGCTCTCGCGCCATCCCAAGCTGACCAGCGAACTGGCCCTCCAGCTCTACGTCTGGGTCGGCCAGGCGCTGCGCGACGCCCTCGCCGACCGCTTCCGCCTCGCCCCGGAGGTGATCAGGGAAGCCCTCGCCGCCGCCGTCGCCGAGGCCCATGCCGCCGGTCCGGACGGCAAGGGCCTGGTGGTCGTCGCTCGCGAGGACGAGCGCGAGGCCATGGAGCGGCGGCTGATCGACAAGCTGCATTCCGCCGGCCAGCTTCGCCCCGGCTATCTGATCCGCGCCCTGCGCGAGGGCCGGCTGTCGCTGTTCTGCACCACCCTCGCCATGCTCGGCCGCTTCGAGGCGGACCACATCAAGCGGGCCATCGATTCCGACCGGCCGGAGCTGCTGGCCCTGGCCTGCGCCGCGGTCGGCATCGACCGCAGCGTCTTCCCGACCATCCTCAACATGGTTCGCGAGCTGAACGGCGGCCGCCCGGCCGGCGGCGCCGAGAGCGCCCGCCGCGCGGTCGGCGCCTTCGGACCCGTCACCCCGCAGGTGGCGGGCGCGGCCTTCCGCCAGGCCGCCCTCTCGATCTGACGCGGATCGATCGCCCCTCGCCGCCGTTCCTGGCGGTTTGACAAGCCCGCCGCGGCGCCTGCTTTTCGGAACCGATGTTCAAGGCCGAGCCCGTCATGACCCGCCTCGCCTTTGTCGCCAGCGACCGGCCCGAGGCGCAGGAGGCGTGCGATCGTCTGTCCCGCCGCTACGGCGCCGTCGCCGAGGAGAAGGCCCAGGTGATCGTCGCCCTCGGCGGCGACGGCTTCATGCTGGAGAGCCTGCACAAGCGCATCCCCGACGGCCCGCCGATCTACGGCATGAACCGCGGCTCGGTCGGCTTCCTGATGAACGAATACTCCGAGGACGACCTGCTGGAGCGCATCAACGCCGCCGAGCGCGCCGTCATCCACCCCCTGCGCATGAAGGCTGAGGGGCTCTCGGGCGAGGCCCACGAGGCGCTGGCCATCAACGAGGTCTCGCTGCTGCGCCAGACCCGCCAGACCGCCAAGCTGCGCATCTCCATCGACGGCAAGGTCCGGCTGGCCGAGCTCGTCTGTGACGGCGCCCTGGTGGCCACGCCGGCTGGCTCGACGGCCTACAACCTCTCGGCCCACGGCCCGATCATCCCGCTCGACGCGCGGGTCCTGGCGCTCACCCCGATCAGCGCCTTCCGGCCCCGCCGCTGGCGCGGCGCCCTCCTGCCGCACACTGCCAAGGTGCGCTTCGAGATCCTCGAGGCCGACAAGCGTCCGGTCAGCGCCGTGGCCGACAACTTCGAGGTCCGCGACGTGCTGAAGGTCGACATCGCCGAGGACCGCGCGATCGCCCTCACCATGCTCTTCGACGCCGGCCGCAGCCTCGAGGAGCGGGTGCTCGCCGAGCAGTTCTCGGCCTGACGGCCGGCCCCGATCGGGGCCAACCGCTTATTAACGGGTTGGATTTACCACTGCGCCCCTGATCAGAACGATCACCAAAGGGGCTTCTAATGAGCCAACAAAATCCAAGTCAGGTGATTCCGGCGCCGACCAACCTGCGCCTGAAAGTGGGCGCCAGCCGGCTCGGCGCCATCGACGCCGCCGCCATCGCCAAGGCGGAAGCCGCGCTCAAGAGCCTCTCGGGCAACTTCGACCAGTGGCTGCAGGACGAGATCAGCAAGCTCGACGCCGCGCGCCAGGCGGTGAAGTCCAATGGCCAGACGGCGGAGAGCATGGAGAACCTCTATCTCCGCGCCCACGACCTCAAGGGCCTCGGCACCACGTACGGCTACCAGCTCATCACCCGCATCGCCGGCTCGCTCTGCCGCCTGATCGACGAGAAGGACAAGCGCCCGACCGCGCCAATGGCCCTGGTCGACGCCCACATCGACGCCATCAAGGCCGCCGTGCGCGAAGGCATGAAGACCGACGAGCATCCGGTCGGCAGCGCCCTCGTGACCGCCCTCGAGCGCAGCGTGAAGGACATGGGCTGCTGATCGCAGCCCATGTCCGCTACATCGCCGATTCCAGCCGCTCCTCGACCGCGCCGTAGCCGGCGTCGGGCGGCAGCACGAGCACCGGCCCCTCGGGCCGGCGCTGCACCTGCGGCTCCACCGTGACCAGGGTGCGCGCCTCGGCGCGCGCCACCGCATCGCCCGCGTGGGACGCCTCGGCCAGCAGTTGCAGGTTCATCCGCGTCGGGAAGATCACCTTGCGCTCGCCGGCCGCCGCCAGCCGCAGCGCCTCGCCCGGCGCGATCCACTCCGCGTCCACCGTCTCGCGACCGTCGCAGGCGGCGAGCTGGTCGTCCGGCGCCCGCACCACATAGAACCAGGTGTCGAACCGCTTCGGCACCACCACCGGCGTGATCCACCGCGCGAACACCGTCAGGGCCGAGAGGTCGAGCTGGGCGTCGAGGTCGCGCACCACCTCCAGGAACGAGGTCGTGCCGGCGTCCACCGCCTGGCGCACGTCCATCGGACAGGCCTCGCCGCCGATCGCCTCGCCCGAGCGGCGCTTGGCGAGCAGGATTCCGGCCTCCTCGAACACCTCGCGGATCGCCGCGATGCGCAGGCCGCGCTGTTCGGCGTCGAACGCCTCCCAGCCGAGCACGTGCTCGGCCCAGCTCGGGTCGTGGTCGCCGGCGTGGCTCTTGCCGCCCGGGAACACCAGCGCCCCGGAGGCGAAGTCGATCTGGTGGTGGCGCTTGACCATCAGCACCTCGAAGCTGGGCGCATCGCGCAGCAGGAGGATGGTCGCGGCGGGCTTGATCTCGGCGGGCGGCTTTTCACTCATGACCGCGAGCTTGGGACTCATCGCCCCGCCTAAGCAAGGCGCCCGCAGCGTAAACCTCGCCTGCGACGCTTAGGCGCTCTCGGCCAGGGTGTCCTCGCGCAGCGAACGGGTCACCTCGTCCATCCGCTCCAAGAGGTAGTCCACGTCGTCCCGCGCCGCCGGCTGGGCGGAGGTCAGGAACCGCTGCAGCATCTTCTGCTGGAAGCGCTCGCGGTCGCGCGCGCCGCCGTCGAACTCCATCGAATGGTAGGTGTCGACGCCCGCCCGGAACGCCTGGAACAGCCGCGCCGGCAGCCCCGCCCGCTCATAGATCGCCTTCAGGCCCAGCGGCCCGGCGTCGTGGATCATCAGCCAGGTGCGATGGTGCGGCACCCCGGCCAGCTCCGCCACGCCCCACTCGAAGAAGGTCATGTGGCCGTGCGCCAGCGCCCGCAGGAGCAGGGAGGCGGTGAGCTTGCGGCTGGTGTTCAGGTGGGCCACGAAGCCCTTCACGTCGGCCGTGCGCCCGGCCTGCTCCACGAGGTCCACCGTGGCCCGCTCGGCCGCGCCGAAGGCCAGCGCCATGGCCGCCTCGGGCGAGATCTGGTGGCGCGCGATCAGCAGTTCGCGCACCTCTTCGCTGACCAGCGACACCAGCCGCTCGGTCACCGCAATCGGCAGCACCTGGCGATAGGCCATGGCCTGCAGCACCCGCTCGGACTCCTCGAAGCGTTCGATGATCCGCTGCAGGGCCGCCTCGCTGAAGTCGGCCTTGTCGTTGGCGCAGGCCGCGGCCACCGGCTTCTCGGTCCCGTGCCGCGCCAGGGCGTCGGTGACGGTGCGCGACAGCAGCGGCCGGCGGGCGATCGCCAGCTGCCGGACCGGCCCGCCCAGCCGCACGATGTCGGCGAGGTCCTCGTCCGTGAAGGCCGGCGAATGGGCCAGCACCGGCAGGCAGACGCTCTCCACGTCCCTGGCCAGCTTCAGCGCCACGTCGCGTGGCAGCAGGGGCGAGGCGCGCAGGGTCTGGGCCAGCGCCCGGCGCACCAGCTCGGCGGCGTCGGCGGCCATGATCCGCACGATCTCGGCGGCCAGCGCCTGCTCCTCGTCGGTGAGCGGCGTGCGTTCGATCGTCAGGCAGAGTTTCTGGGCGGCGGCGGCGCGCTCGTCGGCGGTCGCGCCCTTGAGCAGCTGGCGAATGTCGCCTTCCGTCAAGGCCGAACGCGTCGTGGCCATAACCTTGGAACGCCCCTGTCCCCAGCTCCGAATCCCCACCGATTCAGAGTCCCACGAGTCTGACTTTCCATGGCTATGCTTAACGAGAGGTTGCCGGCGAAGCTGTGGATTAACGCTTTCGCGTAACCCTGCGCCAACCCGCCGACCCCTAGGCTTCGCACGAACAGTCGCGAGGCCTGCCCGTGTCCCCGATCTCCGCCCGGATCTTCTCCCCGATGGCGCGCCAGGCCGAGATCCGGCGGGCTCCTCACGCCCAGATGACGGCCCAGGCCCTGGAGACCCAGGCCGGGCTCCTGCCCTACGCCCTGATGGCCTTCGCCGTCTCCCTGCCGATCTTCGTCTGGGCCGGCGGCCACGCGCCCAACGCCGCCTGGATGAGCGCCGCCTTCGTCACCTTCGCCGTCGCCTGGGGCATGTTCTACGCGGTGGTGAACTGGCTGAAGGAGCCCGCCGCCCAGGACCTCGCCCGCCGCGCCCGCGTCCAGCTCATGGGCGGGCTGCTCTGGGCCACGGCCACCGCCCAGCTCGCCGGCTTCGCCGACGGCGCCGGCCCGGTGCGCGAGACCCTGCTGATGATCTCCCTGGCCGCGGGGATCATGTGCCTGGTCTTCACCGCGCCCTGGCTGCCGGCCCTGCTGATCGTCGGCCCCGCCGCCGTGGCCGGCCCCCTCGCCTTCCTGACCCTTCGCCAGGACAATCCCGACGCCACGCACCTGGCCTGGGGCGGCACGGCCCTGGCCTTCGCCCTCGGCTTCCTCGTGAACCGCATGCTGCGCCGCCAGTACGAACTCGCCGCCGAGCGCGAGGGCCTGGCCGCCGAACGCGCCGAGCAGGCCGAGGCCGCCCGCCGGCTCGCCCGCTCCAAGTCCGACCTCGTGGCCACCCTCTCCGACGAGATCCGCAACGGCCTCACCGGCGTCGCGCACGTGCTGGCCGCCGCCGCCGGCCGCGGCGGCCGGGCCGCGCCCTCGCGCGAACAGCTCGCCGCCGGCCTCGACGCGGTCAACGAGCTGCTCTCCGTGCTCAATACCACCCTCGACGCCGAGACCGCCGAGGCCGGTCGCCTGACCGTCGAGCCCCAGCCCACCGACGTCCTCGCCATCGCCCGCGACCTCGTGCTCGCCCATCGCCCCCAGGCCTCGGCCAAGGGGCTGGAGATCGCCCTGCACATGGACGCCGACCTGGCGTCCGGCCCCGCCGGCGCGGCCATCGCCGACCCGGCCCGCGTGCGCCAGGTGCTCGGCGCGCTGATCGGCAACGCCGTGAAGTTCACCCTGCGCGGCCGCGTCGAGGTCCGCGTCACCCTGCCCGCCGCCGGCCGGCTCGCGGTCGAGGTCGCCGACACCGGCCCCGGCCTCAGCGAGGACGAGCTGGCGCTCGCCTTCCAGCCGTTCCAGCGCATCCGCCGCACCAGCGCGGGCTCTCCCGGCGCGGGCCTAGGCCTCACCCTGGCCCGCCAGCTCGCCACGCTGATGGGCGGCGAGCTGCGCGCCCATTCCGCCGCCGGCGTCGGCTCCTGCTTCACCCTCGAGCTGCCCTGGCAGGCCGACGCCGTCGCGCCGCGCCCGGCCGCGGCCGACCAGGGCCAGATCGGCGATCCCGCCGAGCGCCCGCGCCTGCGCGTCCTCATCGCCGAGGATGACAGCCTGGCCGCCGCCTCGCTGCGCAACGGCCTCGAGCAGCTCGGCCACAAGGTCGCCCAGGCCGCCGACGGCCACCGCGCCGTCGAGCTCACCCGGGTCTGCGACTTCGATGTCCTGATGATCGCCGCCTCGGCCGCCTCCGACGGCCCGGCCGTGATGAGCCGCATCCGCGGACTCGAGGGCGCCGCCGGCCGCACCCCGATGATCGCCCTGATCGGCGGCGATCCCGACGAGGCGGAGGTCGGCCTGGCGGCCGGGGCCAGCGCGATCCTGCGCAAGCCGTTCTCCATGCCGGCCCTCGCCCGCGCCCTGGCCGACGCCCTCGCCGTCCGGGCCTGCGCCAACGATCGAGAAGTGGCTTAGACGCCCTGACGTCACCTGCTCTAGAGTGCCGCGCAAAATCACCAGAGGGAGATGCGCGCCGTGCTGCTCAGGGGCGTCAAAGTCGTCGAATTCGCGTCCTACATCGCCGCCCCCGCCGCGGCCTGCATGCTGGGCGACTGGGGCGCCGACGTCATCAAGGTGGAGCGCCCGGGCGGCGATTCCATGCGCGCCGTCTTCGCCGACGTGAAGTCGGAGCTGAAGGGCAACCCGACCTTCGACCTCGATAACCGCGGCAAGCGCGGCATCGTCCTCGACACCTCAAAGCCCGAGGGCCGCGAGGCCCTGGCCAAGCTCGCGGCCGACGCCGACGTCTTCATCACCAACGTGCGCCCCGCCGCCCTCAAGCGCGCCGGCCTCGACGATGCGACCCTGCGCGCCGCCAACCCGCGCCTCGTCTATGCCGTGGTCACCGGCTACGGCCTCTCCGGCCCCGACGCGCACAAGCCGGGCTTCGACGTCACCGCCTTCTGGGCGAGGGCCGGAGTCGCCAACATGACCGCCCCGAAGGGCGCCGACCCGTTCATGCTGCGCACCGGGTTCGGCGACCACATCACCGCCCTCGCCACCGTCGGCGCGATCATGGCCGGCCTCTTCGACCGCGAGCGCACCGGCAAGGGCCGCCTGGTCCAGACCTCGCTGCTCGGCACGGGCGTCTACACCGTGGGCTCCGACCTCGCCGTCCAGCTCAAGTTCGGGCGCCTGGCCTCCAACCGGCCGCGCAACCAGCCGATGAATCCCATCGCCACCTTCTTCAAGAGCGCCGACGACCGCTGGTTCGTGCACAACCCGCGCGGCGGCTCGGTGGACTGGCCGAAGTTCTGCGAGGTGGCCGGCCGCCCCGATCTCGTCGAGGACGAGCGCTTCGCCACCGGCAAGGCCCGGCGCGAGAACAGCCCGCTGCTCGTGGCCGAGTTCGACAAGGCCTTCTCCGCCCTGCCCTTCGAGGAGATCGCCCGCCGTCTCGACGCCGCCGACATGGTCTGGTCGCCGGTCCAGACCCCCGCCGACGTGGTCGCCGACCCGCAGGTCGCCGCCGCCGGGGCCCTGCTCCAGGTCGAGGACGGCGAAGGCGGCACCTATCCCTCGCCGGCCGCGCCCATGCGCTTCCCGGGCGACGACATGGCCGTGCGCCCCGGCGCGCCGGGCCTTGGCCAGCACACCCGCGAGGTGCTCGCCGAGCTTGGCTACACGGCCGATCAGATCGAGGCGATGATGGCTGGCGGCGCCGCCGCCTAGCTCTCGCCCTAGCTGTCGCTTCTGGCGTCGGAGAGCAGCTTCAGCATCTCCGAGGTGAACAGCGAGCCGGTCAGCCGCGTGCCGACGCCCAGTTCGTCGGCCGGCTGGCTGCCGCGCAGGATCATGGCCACGACCGCGTCCTGCGCCCGCAGCCGGTCTTCCCGCCGCGCCGAGGCGTACTGCAGGAAGCCGGTGTCGTCCGGGGCCGGGACGCGCGGGTCGATCGCCGCCCCGCCCGCCGCCTGGGTCAGGTTCTCGTAGACCTCGGCCACGGACTTCGCCCGTCCGCCGGTGAAGAAGATCGCCTTGTTGGCCCGCGCCGCGTCGGGGAAGAGGTGCGCCGCGCTCGCGCCCGGCGTCGTCTCCCGCGCCTCGATCAGCCGGGCCGAGCCCTGCGGCCCCAGGAAGTGGGCGGCGTAGAGCTCGCCCGCGGTCGGCGCGCGTCCGACCCGGCCCTTCAGATAGGCCGCGTGGTCCGACGCCAGCTCGCCGGCCATCAGCGAGGCGGCGTGCGGGTCGAGCCGCAGGTCCATCACCGCCTTCTTCGCCTCCTCGCCGGAGACGTGGTAGCGGCCATCGGAGCCCTTGTTGATCAGCTCGGCGTAGCGGGCGTAGCCGTACTTCGCCCCGTGCTGCTTCAGCGTCGACAGCCAGGTCTGTTCGACGAACTGGAAGAGGCCCGCCGCCGACGAAGTGCCGGCCCTGGCGCCCGGGTTCATGCCGCTCTCGCGGCCGGCCGTCTTCATCAGGAAGGAGAAGTCGACGCCAGTCGCCTTCGAGGCCCGCTCGATGGCGGCCTCCACGACGGAACGAATCCCCTGGATCGACATGCCCCAGGAGTCCGGCCGCCATGGTTAACGCGCCGCTAACCATAACCGCAGGGACCGGCGGCGCGCCCACTTGACGCAGTCGATCACGCGCGTAATATCTTACGCATGTAACCTTGCTTATGGAGGTCGCCGTGGTCTCGCGTCAGGCTGTCATTCCAGGCTTCCCGGCCGCCCCGCGGCCCAAGGCTCCCTCCCACCTCCGCCTCGCGGTCGGCGCCTCCCTCGCCGTCCACGTCGCGGCAGGCGCCTACCTGGCCTACATGAGGTTCGCGCCGCCCCCGCCCGCTCCGCCCCCGGCGGAGCGGGCCATGGACGTGCCGATCATCGACTGGCCGGCCTCTCCGCCCAAGGTCGAGATCCCGCCCAGGTCGACGCCTCCGCTCCACCCGCCGGTCCAGCTGGACATCCCGACGCCGGAGCCGCTCCCCCTCCGGCCGATCCCGGAGCCGCCGCAGGATGCGCATCCGGCCCAGACGCTCACGCCCCAGCCGCCCGCGGAGACCGCCCCGCCCAAGCCCGCGGTCGCCATCAGCCCCACCTGGCTGCGCCGGCCGACGGGCGAGGAGCTCGCCCGCGCCTATCCCGACCGGGCGCTGCGCCGGAACATGGAAGGCCAGGCCGTCCTCGACTGCCGGGTGACCGCCCAGGGCTCCGTGGCCGACTGCCGGGTCCGCTCCGAGACCCCGGACGCCTACGGCTTCGGCGAGGCGGCGCTCAAGCTCACCCGCTACTTCCGCATGAGCCCCCAGACCCTCGACGGCCGCCCCGTCGACGGCGCCCAGGTCCAGATCCCGATCCGCTTCGCCCTGGCGAAGGGTCAGTAGCTCTTCGGCAGGCCCAGCACCTTCTCGGCCAGGAAGTTGAAGATCATCTCGCGGCTCACCGGCGCCAGGCGCGGGATCATCGCCTCGCGGAAGTAGCGTTCGACGTCGAACTCCTTGGCGTAGCCCATGCCGCCGTGGGCCATCACCGCCGCCTCGCAGGCGCGGAAGCCCGCCTCCCCGGCCAGGTACTTCGCCGCATTGGCCTCGGCCCCGCACTCGCAGCCGGCGTCGTAGAGGGCCGCGGCCTTAAAAGCCATGAGGTTGGCCGCCTCCAGCTCCGCCCAGCTCCGCGCCAGGGGATGGGCGACGCCCTGGTTCTGGCCGATCGGCCGGCCGAACACCACGCGCTCCTTGGCGTAGCCGGCGGCCTTCTTCAGGGCCGCGCGGCCGAGCCCCACGGCCTCGGCGGCGATCAGCACCCGCTCGGGGTTCAACCCCTCCAGCAGGTAGTAGAAGCCCTTGCCCTCCTCGCCCACCAGGGCGTCGGCGGGCACGTGCAGGTCGTCGATGAAGACCGCATTCGATTCAACGGCTTTTCGGCCCATCTTCGGGATCGGCCGGGCCTGGATCCGCTCCCGGTCGAAGTCGACGTAGAAGAGGCTGATGCCGTCGGTCGCCTTCTTCACCTCGGCCTTTGGCGTGGTCCGCGCGACGATCAGCATCTTGGTCGCGCGCTGGGCCATGGTCGTCCACATCTTGCGGCCGCGCAGGACATAGCCGTCGTTCGTCCGCTCCGCCCGGGTGGAGAGGCTGGTGGTGTCGAGGCCGGCGTCCGGCTCGGTCACCCCGAAGCACATCTTGTCCTCGCCCGAGATCAGCCGCGGGATCAGCCGCTGCTTCTGCTCGTCGGTGCCGAAGCGGGCGAGCGGCATCGGCCCGAAGATGTTCAGGTGCACCGCGCTGGCGCCGGAAAAGCCCGCGCCGCTCTCGGCCACCGCCTGCATGGCGATCGCCGCCTCGGTCAGCCCCAGGCCCGCGCCGCCCAGCTCCGGCGGCATGGCCGCGCCCAGCCAGCCCGCCTCGCCCATGGCCGCGACGAAGGCCTCCGGGAATTCGCCGGTCTCGTCGGCGCGCCGCCAGTAGTCGGCGTCGAAGCGGGCGCAGAGCCGCAGCACGCCCTCGCGGATCGCCTCCTGCTCCTCTGTGAACCAGAAGCCGTTCATCCCGCCCCTCCTCAGAATCGCTGCGGGTCGAAGCGGCCCGCATAGGCGCCGGTCTCCGCCCCCGTCACGCAGGCCGCCACGAGCTTGGCGGCCAGCGGCGCCAGCAGCCAGCCGTTGCGCCGCGCGCCCGTGGCCAGCACCACGCCCTTCGCCTTCGAGAACCCGACCAGCGGCAGGCCGTCCGGCGTCGCCGCCCGCACGCCGGTGAACACCTGCGGCCGCGCCTCCGCCAGAGCCGGGAACAGCCGCGCGCCGGCCGCCTGCAGCAGTTCGGCCTGCGAGGGGTCGGGCGTCGGATCGGCCACCCCCACCTCCATGGTCGCGCCAATCGAGAGCCCGCCGTCCGCCGGGGCGGCGTAGACGCCCTGGCCGCGCACGCTGACCCGCCCGGCGGGCGCGCCGGCCATGCGCAGGATGTGGCCCTTGATCGGCGTCAGCTGCGCCAGCTCCGGCGCCACCTCGACCAGCCCCGCATCGGCGCCGGTGGCGACCACCAGCCAGTCGGCCTCGCCGGCGTCGAGCGCCCGCTTGTTCCGGAAGCTGACGCCCGCCGCCTCGGCCGCCGCCCTGAGGGCGGCCAGGGCCGCGCCGGGTTCCAGCCGCCAGTCCTCGCGCACCAGCACCCCGCCCGCGAACACCTCGGAGAGGCCGGGCGCCAGCTCCTCGGCCGTGCGCCGCGGCAGGTCGATGCCGTGCACGCCCAGCCGGATCAGCGCCGCCTCGACGCCCTCCAGCCACGGCTCGGCCCCCACCGCCATGGCCCCCGAGCGGTCCAGCACGACGCCGCTGCGCCGCGCCAGCTCCGGCCACAGGTCCCGCGCCCGCATCAGCAGGTCGAAGTGCGGCGCAGCTTCCGGATCGAGCACGGCCTCGAACACCGGGGCGATCATCCCGGCCGCCACGGCCGAGGCGTTGGCGTGC
The DNA here is from genome assembly GCF_003254475.1 of Phenylobacterium soli. Lineage (NCBI taxonomy): Bacteria > Pseudomonadati > Pseudomonadota > Alphaproteobacteria > Caulobacterales > Caulobacteraceae > Phenylobacterium > Phenylobacterium soli. The sequence goes on along the minus strand of NZ_QFYQ01000001.1, from coordinate 2,232,974 downwards.
GGCGCCGGGTCGTAGACAGTGACCTCGCAGCCGGCGTCGGCCAGGGCCAGGGCCGCGCTCAGCCCCAGCGCGCCCGCGCCAGCCACCGTCACCTTCGCCCGCCCGTCGGCCCTCTGGGTCATGGGCCTAACGAGCCGCTCAGGGCGCGAAAATCAAGGCGGAACCGAGCATCGGCCGGGGGGTTCAAGGCGGACGAGAGGCCCGTCCCCCGTCTGAGAGAGAGGCTCACCATGGCGACCGCCACCCATTCCAGCACCTCGAAGAGCTCCAGCCGCAAGTCGGCGTCCGGCAAGTCCACGGCCCGGAAAACCGCGTCCGCGCGCCAGAAGGACGCCATCCAGCTCCTCAAGGCCGACCACCGCGAGGTGGAGAAGCTGTTCGGCCAGTTCGAGAAGGCCTCGGGCGAGGCGCGCAAGCGCCAGCTCGCCGACAGGATCTGCATGGAGCTGACGATCCACACCCAGATCGAGGAGGAGATCTTCTATCCGGCCTCGCGCGAGTTCCTGAAGGACGACGAGATCGTCAACGAGGCGATCGTCGAGCACCAGGCCGCCAAGGACCTCATCGAGCAGATCCGGGGCATGGACGCCTCGGACGAGATGTTCGACGCCAAGGTCACGGTCCTGCAGGAGCAGATCGAGCACCATGTCGAGGAAGAGGAGAAGGAGTACTTCCCGCAGTGCCAGAAGTCCGACATGGACCTGAAGGCGCTGGGCGAGCAGCTCATGCAGCGCAAGAAGCAGCTCCAGGCCCAGATGAAGGGCGACGGCATGGAGATGCACTGACCCCATGGCCGAGGCGCTCGACCCTGCCCTGCCGCCGGAAGTGGACCGCCTCGCCCAGGCGGTCCTCGCCCGCGCCTGCGAGCTGAAGCTCAGCCTCGTCACCGCAGAGAGCTGCACCGGCGGCCTCCTGGCCTCGCTGCTCACCGACGTGCCGGGGATGAGCCATGCCTTCGAGCGAGGCTTCGTGACCTACACCCACGAGGCCAAGCACGAGATGCTCGGCGTCGCCCAGGCCATCCTCGACGGGCCGGGCGCGGTCTCCAAGGCCTGCGCCATCGCCATGGCCGAGGGCGCCCTGGCCAACTCGAAGGGCGACCTGGCGGTCTCGGTCACCGGCTTCGCCGAGGGCGGATCCGACCAGCCCGCGGGCCTCGTCCACTTCGCCTGCGCGGCCCGCGGCAAGGCGACCACCCACCGGGTCGAGCTGTTCGGCGACGTCGGCCGCGCCAAGGTCCGCATCCGCGCCCTGGAGACCGCCCTCGGCATGCTGCAGGACCAGCTCCTCCAGTCGCCGAGCTCCGCCGCCGCCTGATCGGCCCCATCGGGTTCCTTGGCGCCTGCGCCGACCGGCGGTACGGAAGGCCATGACCGCCACCGTCCAGGTCCGGATCGAGGAGCGCGCTCGCGGGCGCGTGGCCTTCGTCGCCGTCGACAACCCCGCCAAGCTGAACAGCCTCTCGTCCGAGGTGATGGACGCCTTCGTGGCCGCCTTCGCCGGGCTCGCTGAGGACCCGGAGCTGCGCTGCGCCGTGCTGACCGGCGCCGGCGACAAGGCTTTCGTCGGCGGCGCCAACATCGACGAGATGGCGGCCCTCGCTTCGCCTGCCGCCGCCCGCGCCTTCATCGAGAAGGTCCACGCCTGCTGCCAGGCCGTCCGCGACCTGCCCTGCCCGGTGGTCGCCCGGATCAACGGCTACTGCCTCGGCGCGGGGCTGGAGATCGCCGCCGCCTGCGACCTGCGCCTGGTCTCCGACCACGCCGTGCTCGGCATGCCGGAGGTCAAGCTGGGCCTGCCCTCGGTGGTCGAGGCCGCCCTGCTGCCCACCCTCGTTGGCTGGGGCCGCGCCCGCTGGATGCTGATGACCGGCGAGACCTTCACCGCCGAGGACGCCTGCCGTTGGGGCTTCGCCGAGGCGGTCTATCCGGCCGACGAACTCGACCTCGCCGTCGAGGCCCTGGTCACCGCCCTCATCGAGCCCGAGCCCCGCGCCGTGCGCCTGCAGAAGGCGCTGATGCAGCGCTGGGAAGAGCTGCCGATGAGCGGCGCCGTCCAGGCCGGCGTCGACGCCTTCGAGGAGGCCTTCCGCACCGACGAGCCGGCCCGCGCCATGGCCGACTTCCTGGCGCGCCGGAAGGCGGCGAAGCGCTAGCGCCCGACCTCGACGTCCTCGTTGAGATAGAGCCGGCGCACCAGCACCAGCAGCACCACCGCCAGCGGCGTCGCCAGGATCACCCCCAGGGGCCCGAACAGCAGGCCGAACGCCAGCACCGAGAACAGGGTCAGGGCCGGCGGCGTGGAGACCACGTGGCGCTGGATCAGCGGGATCAGCACGTGGCCCTCGAACTGGTGCGCCGCCACATAGAACACCAGGGTGTAGAGCACCACGTGCGGGCCTTCCGGCCCGGCCAGCAGCAGGCCCGGGACCGCCGAGACAATGGCGCCGACGATCGGCACGAACTCCGCCAGCCCGGCCAGCAGGCCGAGCGCCAGCGGCGCCGGCAGGCCCAGCATCGCCGTCCCCGCCGCCACGATGATCCCCATGGCCAGCATGGCGATGCCGGTGCCGGCCAGCCACTTGCGCATCGAGGCCGCCGCCTCCTCCACCGCATCGGCCACCTTGGTCCGGCCGCCTTCGGGCACGAGCCGCAGCAGGCCCTCGCGATAGAGGCTGGGCTGGGCGGCGAAATAGATGCCGGCGATGATCACCACCACGAGGTCGGCGATGACCCCGACGCTCATCCGCGTCGCACGGCCGAGACGCCCGGCCACCATGCCGAGGCTCGAGCTCACCGAATGGTCGGCGCTCGCCTCCTGCAGCTTGCCGAGCAGCCAGCGCCCGGCCGAATAGCTGGAGAGCTCCGCCTGCGCGCCCAGCCAGGCCTTGGGCAGCATCTGCTCGAGCTGGTCGAACTGGGCGGCGATCTGGGCGCCCACGAACCAGCCGACGAGGCCGATCACCGCCAGGACGATGAACACCGCCACCGCCAGCGACCAGGCCGCATCGAGCGGCGTGCGCTTGCGGATCGGATTGGCCAGGGAGCGCAGCATCACCGCGATCAGGGCCGCGCCGAAGGCCAGCAGGAACACCGGCAGCCAGCGCACGGCGATCAGCGCCGCGCCGGCCACCGCGACGGTGATCAGCAGCTTCTGCAGGAAGAGCTTCAGGTCGCCCGAGGACGTGGAAGCGGACTTCGCGGCGGGCTTGGGGCTCGGCATCGGCCGACCCTCGCCCAGCCTCAGGCCGCTGGCAACTGGTCCGGGTGGCTGCCCCAGCCGCGGCGCCAGGCGGGCTCTCCGGCGTAGCGCTGCGCCAGGAAGTCCACGAACACCCGCACCTTGGCCGCCAGGTGGCGCGCGTGCGGATAGACGGCGTGGATCGCCGACAGCTCCGGCTCATAGCTGCAGAGCAGCGGGACCAGCCGCCCCTCCCGCAGCCGCGGCGCGGCGACGAAGTCGGGCGCCCGGGCGATGCCGAACCCGCGCTCGGCCGCCTGCAGGCAGGCCTCGGCGCTGGCGAAGCGCAGGCGTCCGTGCACCCGCGTCTCCATGCACTCGCCGTTCTGCCCGAACGCCCACAGGGTCGGATCGCTGGTGTTGAGGTCGAGGATCGCCTCGTGTCCGGCGATCTCGGCCGGCGTCTGCGGAACGCCATGCTTCTGGAGGTAGGCGGGCGAGGCGCAGGCCACCGCCCGCACCGGCGCCAGCCGGCGCGCGATCAGCGAGGAGTCCGACAGCCGCCCGATCCGGACGCCGAGGTCGAAGCCCTCCTCCACGAGGTTGACCATCCGGTCGGCGTAGAACACCTCCAGCGAGATCTCCGGATAGGCCTCGGCGAAGTCCAGCAGGGCGGCGTCCAGCTCCATGGCCCCGAACGCCACCGGCGCGGAGATGCGCAGGCTGCCCTTCGGCCCGTCCTCGTCGCGGACCGAGCTCTCCAGGGCCTCGAAGTCCTCGAGTAGGACCTTGGCGCGCTCGAGGTAGGCGCGGCCGGTGTCGGTCAGGGAGACGTCGCGTGTCGTGCGGTTCAGCAGCCGTGCGCCCAGCCGGTCCTCCAGCCGCGCCACGAGCTTGGAGACCTGCGCGCCCGAGACGCCCAGCCGCCGCGCGCCCTGGGTGAAGCTGCGGGCCTCAGCCACCGCCGCGAAGGCGGCCATCTCGTCCAGACGGTCCATTCGGATTGTTTCCTGTTCGGAAGCATACTTATGCACTCAGGGGCGATTATCAACGCACGGGACCGGACCCATCTCCCACTCATCGCAATTCCGGGAGAGTTAGACCGATGTCCGAGACCCGCACCGTCGCCGTCCTGGTGGGCAGCCTCCGCAAGGACTCCGCCAGCCGCAAGATCGCCAAGGCCATCGCCGACCTGGCGCCCGCCAACCTGAAGTTCGACTTCGTCGAGATCGGCGACCTGCCGGCCTACGACCCCGACCTCGAGACTGCAGACGCCCCCGCCGCCTGGACCCGCTTCCGCGGCCAGGTCGCCAAGGCCGACGCCGTCCTCTTCGTCACGCCCGAGTACAACCGCTCCTTCCCCGGCTTCCTGAAGAACGCCATCGACGTGGGCTCGCGCCCCTGGGGTCAGGCGGTCTGGACCGAGAAGCCCGCCGCGGTGGTCTCCACCTCCATGGGCGCGCTCGGCGGCTTTGGCGCCAACCACCACCTGCGCCAGGCGCTGAGCTTCTTCGCCATGCCGATCCTCGGCCAGCCGGAAGCCTATATCGGCAACACCGGCGCCCTGTTCGACGAGAGCGGCGCCTTGACCAGCGAGGCGACGGCCGACTTCCTCAAGACCTTTGGCCAGGCCTTCGCGGGCTTCATCGCCCGCAACACCTCCGACCCGGCGGTCGCCCGCGCGGCCTGAGCCGCCAAGTGTGACCGCCACCACGAAGGACACCTTCGCCATGACGCTGCCGACCTACTTCATCCCGCACGGCGCCGGTCCCTGCTTCTTCATGGAGTGGGGCCGCGGTCCGGCCGGCCAGTGGGACCGCATGGCCGACTGGCTGAAGGGCCTCGTCGAGGGCCTGTCCGAGCGGCCGAAGGCGATCCTCGTCGTCTCTGGCCACTGGGAGGCGGACGCCTTCACCGTGGGCTCGGCGGCCCGGCCGCCGATGATCTTCGATTACTATGGCTTCCCGGCGCACACCTATGAGCTCAGCTTCCCGGCCCCCGGCGCGCCCGACCTCGCCCGCCGCATCCGCGGCCTGATCGCGGCGGCCGGCCTGCCGGCGGCGGAGGATGCGGCCCGCGGCTACGACCACGGCGTCTTCATCCCCCTGCTGCTGGCGACGCCCAAGGCCGACATCCCGGTCGTCCAGCTGTCTCTGCGCCATGACCTCGATCCCGAGGCGCACCTGGCGCTCGGCCGGGCGCTGAAGCCGCTGCGCGACGAGGGCGTGCTGATCGTCGGCTCGGGCATGAGCTGGCACAACATGCGCGGCTTCTCGCCGGCCTTCACCGACCGCTCGGCGGCGTTCGACGCCTGGCTGGAAAGCGCCATGACCGAGCCGGCCCGCCGCGACGCGGCCATCCGCGGCTGGGCCGGCGCGCCCTTCGCCCGCGAGGCCCACCCCCGCGAGGAGCACCTCGCCCCGCTGTTCGTCGCCGCCGGCGCGGCCGAGGGCGAGGCCGGCCGCCTCGCCTTCCGCGACACGGTCATGGACGTGGTGGTGTCCGGATACGAATTCGGCGGCTGATCCCCCAGGCCGCCGCGAGCCGCGGCTCCGCGGCTCAGGCTCCCGTCGCCCGCGCCCAGCACACACCCGCGGGCGGCGGGGCCGCCTCTTCTGCTAGGCCGCCGCGGCGGCTTGCGCGGCCTCGGACTGTTCGGCCGCCGCCAGCACCGCCTCGAACAGGCGGCCGGCCTCGATCGGCTTGGCGACGAAATCGTCCATGCCCGCGGCGCGGTATTCGCTGACCTGGTGGTCCATGGCGTTGGCCGTCAGGGCTACGATCGGCGTCCGCGGCCGGCCCTCCGCCGCCTCGCGGGCGCGGATCTCGGCCGTCGCCGAGGGGCCGTCGAGTTCCGGCATCTGCACGTCCATCAGGATCAGGTCCCAGGGCTCGCGCGCCCAGGCGGCCACCGCGGCGCGTCCGTCGCCGACGATCACCGGCTCCACGCCGATCTGCGCCAGCAGCGTCTTGAGGACGAGCTGGTTCATCGGATTGTCCTCGGCCGCCAGCACCCGCAGCGCCCGACCTTCGGGGGCGGCGCCTGAATCCGAGCGCGGCGCCGGCGCGGGGCGCTGGCTGTCGCTCAGCTTCTTCAGCGGCAGCTCGACGGTGAAGATCGCCCCTGCGCCGAGCTTGGATTCCGCCGTGATCGCGCCGCCCATCATGCCGGCGAGCTCGCGGCAGATGGCCAGGCCCAGCCCCGTGCCGCCGTAGCGCCGGGTGGTCGAGGCGTCGGCCTGCTCGAACTTCTGGAACAGGGTCGCGAGCTTCTCCGGCGCAATGCCGATGCCGCTGTCGCTGACCTTCAGCACCAGGGAGCCCCCACGCCGTGCGACGCCCACCTTCACCTTGCCCTTGTCGGTGAACTTCAGGGCGTTGGAGACGAGGTTGTAGAGGATCTGCCGCACCCGCACCGTGTCGCCGAGGTAGAGCCCCCGCGCCGACGGCGCGACCTTCAGCTCGAACTTGACGCCCTTGGCCTGGGCGGTGGCTGCGAAGGTCGCCTGGGCCGCGCGGGCGAGTTCGCCGATGTCGAACTCCGTCTCCTCCAGCTCCAGCTTGCCGGCCTCGATCTTGGAGAGGTCGAGCACGTCATTGAGGATCGCCAGCAGCGCCTCGCCCGACTGGCGGATCACGTCCAGGCGCTCGCGCTGCGGCCCGGCCAGTTCGTCGCGGGCCATGGCCTGGGCCATGCCGAGCACCCCGTTCAGCGGCGTGCGGATCTCGTGGCTCATCGTCGCCAGGAAGGCGCTCTTGGCCCGGGTGGCGGCCTCGGCCTCTTCCTTGGCGCGCACCAGGGCCTGCTCGGCCTGCTTGCGCTCGGTGATGTTCTGCAGCGCCCCGATCAGGCGGACCACCCGGCCGTTCTCGTCGGTGATCATCCGGGCCGAGCCCGCCGCCCAGACGACCTTTCCGTCGCTGCGGATGGTCCGGTACTCCGGATTGTAGGGCGTGCCATCGCGCAGGTGCCGTTCCCACATCGCCTGGGCGGCCGGCAGGTCGCGCGGATCCACCCCGCCCCAGATGTCGCGCAGCAGGTCGCGGTAGCTCAGCGGTTCGGTGAAGAAGGTGTCCTCCGCCCCGACCTTGGTCAGCTCGCGGCGGATGTAGTCCATCTCCCAGACGTGGATCTCGGAGATCTCCAGGGCCAGCTTCAGCCGCTCCTCGGAGCGCTCGCTGGCCTCCAGCGCCTCCACCATGTCGGTGATGTCGTGCGAGGCGACGATGATGCCGGCCACCTCGCCGTCGGCGTCCCGCCAGGGCGTCAGTTCGGTGCGCACCCACTGGGTCGACCCGTCAGGGCCTTCCACCTCGCCGCGATCCGACTGGATCGCCTCGCCCGCGAGGCAGCGGTCGAAGGTCGGTTGCCAGGCCTTCGCCTGGGGCATGATGTCGGTCAGCTTGCGCCCGATGGCCGCCCGCCGGGTCACGTCGCGCGACTCCAGCCAGCGTCGGCTCGCCCCCATGATGTGCAGTTCGGCGTCGAGCATCAGCAGCGACAGCGGCGCGGAGTCGATGATCGCCCCCAGCACCTGGCGCACCGCCCGGCTCTCCTGCTGCGAGCGCTCCTGCGCGGCCTGGCTCTGCACCCGCAGCCATTCGTCGGCGCAGAGGTCGGCGATGTCCATCAGCCGCGCCTCGAGCTCCGCGTCGCGCTTGCGCGGCTCGCGGGCCCCGACCACCAGCGCCCCCGGCACCGCGCCGTCGGGCAGGCGGATCGGCGCGGCCACGATCATCCGCAGGCCCTTCTCGCCGGTGACGTAGACGCTGTCCCGGAAGCGCGGATGCTCGCGCGCGTCGGCGATCCACACCGGCTTGCCGGCGGCGATGGCCATCTCGGTCAGGGTCGCCTTGTCGCCGAGCGTGTTCTCCGGGTCGTGGCTGCGCCACGGCTTACCGTCGATCAGGATGGTGATCTGCGCCTTGGCGGGCGCGAGCAGGGTCTCGGCCAGCCGCGTCAGGCGCCCGAAGACGCCCGAGGACCGTTCGAAGCCGGCCGGCGTAGGCGTCGCCCCGCCGCTTGCCTTTCTGGCAACCGTCATCGCTCCCCCGAGAAGACCCCGTTCTCTTTGGACAAGATCATGCTCTTCAGGGGGTTAAGTATGCCTTTAAGCAGCGCCCCTCAGCTCGGCCAGGCGGTTCAGCACGATGCCGCTGGTGGTCGCCACGTTGAGCGAGTCGAAGCCGCCGGCCATCGGGATGCGCACCGTGCGGCAGCGCGCCAGGACGGCCTCGGGCAATCCCGGGCCCTCGGCGCCGAACAGCGCCGCCTGTCGCGGCGCCGCGGTCAGCTCCGCCAGCCGTTCGGTCCCGCCCGGCGTCAGGGCCAGGACCTCGAATCCGCGCCCCGCCAGCAGCTCCACCAGGTCCGACTCCGTGCGGGCGAAGGGCGTCGTCAGGGCCGCGCCCACCGACACCCGGATCGCCTTTCGATAGAGCGGATCGCAGCAGTCCGCGCCGACCAGCACCGCGTCCGCCCCGAACGCCGCGGCGTTGCGGAACAGCCCGCCCATGTTGTCGTGGTTGGCGATGCCCTGGAGGGCGACGACCAGCGCCTTGGCCGGCAAGGCGTCCAGCAGCGCCTCGGCCGCCGGCTCCGCCCGCTCGCCGATCCCCAGCACGCCGCGATGGATGGGAAAGCCGACGATGGCGTCCATCACCCCTTGCGAGGCCGCATAGACCGGAACCTCCGCCGCCAGGCCCGCCAGCCGCTCCGCCACCGCCGCCACCCGATGCTCGGCGGCGAGCACCGAGCGCAGCGGATGGCGGCCGGCGGCGACCAGCTTCTCCAGCACCACCAGCCCCTCCGCCACGAAGCGCCCTTCGCGGCCTACCAGGTCGCGCTCGCGCACCCCGCGATAGTCGGCGATCCGCGGATCGTCGGGGTCGGCGATGGCGATCGGCGCGATCACCAGATCCGCACGCGCTTCTCGGGCGGCAGGGCCAGCTTCTGGTCGGGCTTGACGTCGAACGCGCCGTACCAGGGGTCGAGGTTGCGCACGATGTCGGCGCGGTATTCGCCCGGCGAGTGGCCGTCCGTGATGAGGGCCCGCCGCAGCGCCGCCTCGCGGTACTTGGTGGCGTAGTCCTGCGCCCAGCCGAGGAAGAACCGCTGGTCGGCGGTGTAGCCGTCGATCACCGGCGCCGGGGCGCCGTTCAGCGACAGCCGATAGGCGTCGTAGGCCGTCGCCAGCCCGGCCAGGTCGGCGATGTTCTCACTCAGCGTCTGCTGGCCGTTCACGTGCAGGTCCGGCAGCGGCTGGTAGGCGTCGTACTGGCGGGCGAGCGCCTGGCCGGCGGCCTTGAAGTGAGCCATGTCCTCGGGCGTCCACCAGTTGCGCAGGTTGCCGTGGGCGTCGAACAGGGCGCCGTTGTCGTCGAACGAGTGGCTGATCTCGTGGCCGATGACGCCGCCGATTGCGCCGTAGTTCACCGCCGGGTCGGCGTGCGGGTCGAAGAACGGCGGCTGCAGGATCGCGGCCGGGAAGATGATCGAGTTCTGCAGCGGCGCATTGAGCGCGTTCACCGTCTGCGGGGTCATGTACCACTCGCCGCGGTCCACCGGATGGCCGAGCTTGGCGAGGTTGCGGCGGTACTCGAAGAGTTCGGCCCGCTGCTGGTTGCCGTAGGCGTCGCCGGGCGTGACGGTCAGGCCCGAATAGTCGCGCCACTTGTCCGGATAGCCGACGCCCACCTGGAAGGTCGCCAGCTTGGCGTGCGCCTTGGCCTTGGTCGCCGGCGACATCCAGTCCAGCCGGTCGATGCGCTTGTCGAAGGCGGCCAGGATGTTCTTCACCATCCCCTGCACCTGCGCCTTGTCCTCCGGCGGGAAGTACTTGTCGGCGTAGAGCTTGCCGATCGCCTCGCCGAGCGCGGCGCTGGTGTAGGCGACGCCGCGCTTCCAGCGGGCCTCCTGCTCCGGTGTTCCGGAGAGCGTCTTGCCCTGGAAGTCGAAGTTCTCGTCGACGAAGGCCTTGGACAGGAACGGCGCCGCCCGCTCGGCCGCGTGATAGGTCAGGTAGTCCTTCCAGGTGGCGAGCGACGTCGTCGCCGTCAGCTTGGAGAGGCCGCTGATCGCGCTCGCCTGCCAGGCGCCGATCTCCGGCTGACCGGAGAGCCCGGCCGCCTCGAAGAAGGCCGGCCAGTCGAGCCCCGGCGCCTTCTTCGGGAAGTCCGCGAGTTTCCAGCGGGTGTTGGTCCTGGTGACGTCGCTGGTCTCGGTCGGGGTCCAGTGGACGCGGGCCATGGCGGTCTCCAGCGCCACGATCCGCTTGGCCTTGGCCGCCGCGTCCGGCTCGCCCGCCAGGGTCAGCATCCGCGCCACGTGGGCCTCGTACTTGCCGCGGATCTCGACGAATTTGGGCGAGTTCGACAGGTAGTATTCGCGGTCGGGCATGCCGAGCCCGCCCTGCAGCATGTAGGGCTCGTAGCGGCTGGTGTCGTTGAGGTCCTCCACCACCCACAGGCCGAACAGGCGCGGCGTGTAGGTCGAGGTGGCGTTCAGCACGTCGACGTCGGCCCGCAGCGTCGAGCCGAGGTAGCGCGCCAGCCCCTTGCGGTCGTGGATCCCGGCGATGGTCGCGAGCTCCGGCTTGAGGGGCGTGGCGCCCAGCGCCTCGATCGCCGCCTCGTCCATGAAGCTCGCGTAGAAGTCGCCGATCTTGCGGGCTTCCGAGCCCTCCGGCGCCCGGGCCTCGGCCTGCGCCTGGATCAGGGTCCGGGTGCGCTCGGAGGCCACCTGCCGCAGCTTGGCGAAGCTCGTGTAGACCGAGCGGTCGGCGGGGATCTCGGTGCGCTTCAGCCAGCTGCCGTTGGCGTAGCGGAAGAAGTCGTCGCCCGGCGCCACCGAGGGGTCGAGGTTCGTCAGGTCGACGCCGAAGGCGCCGAGCTCCGGCTTCGGCGCCGGCGCGGCCGCGGGGATCGGAGCGGGGGGCGGCGGGGCGGCGGCGGCGCTGGGCGGCGCAGCGTGGCCGGCGCAGGCGGACGTCAGGACGGCGGCGGCCGCGGCGGCCAGCCAGGCGTTGCGTAGGGTCATCGAAGGGCTCCCGATCGGCGCGGCTTGGACTCGCGCCGTGATTTTGGCCTGTCATATACGCCGGCCCGCCGGGGCGCAGGTTACGGCTTTGTCACATCTTTTCCGCCCACCGATGTGAGCAACGGCAAAGTTGACGCGGCCGTCATTTAAGCGTTACGCCACGGCCCAACGAAGCGGAGGAAGACCGATGGCCGATGGGAACATGACGCTGCAGCAGGCGCGCGACGAGGCCTACGGCCAGCCGCTCGATCAGCTCGATCCGGCCCAGCCCCGCCTCTTCCAGGCCGACGCCCACTGGCCGTTCTTCGAGCGGCTGCGCAAGGAAGACCCGGTCCACTTCACCGCCGACAGCGAGTTCGGCCCGTACTGGTCGGTGACCAAGTACAACGACATCATGGCGGTCGACACCAATCACGAGGTGTTCTCCTCCGACTTCATGAAGGGCGGCATCACCATCGGCGGGGGCAACGCCAACTTCGACCCGCTGCCGATGTTCATCGCCATGGACCCGCCCAAGCACGACGTGCAGCGCAAGGCGGTCTCTCCAGCCGTCGCCCCGCCGTCGCTCGCCGCCATGGCGCCGCAGATCCGCGAGCGCGCCGCCGGCATCCTCGACGCCCTGCCGATCGGCGAGGAGTTCGACTGGGTGGACAAGGTCTCCAAGGAGCTGACGGCGATGACCCTCGCCACGCTCTTCGACGCGCCCCAGGCCGACCGCCGCAAGATTACCTACTGGTCCGACGTGGTCACCGCCATCCCGACGCCGGGCGGCCTCGTCGAGACCTTCGAGCAGAAGATGGAGATCTTCGGGGAGTACCAGGCCTACTTCAACGGCCTGTGGAACCAGAAGGTCAACGCCGAGCCGCACCACGACCTGATCTCGATGCTGGCCCACCACCCGGCCACCCGGAACATGGAGCCGCGCGAATACTTCGGGAACATCGTGCTCCTGACCGTCGGCGGCAACGACACCACCCGCAACACCATCTCGGGCTCGGTCTATGCGCTGAACAAGAACCCCGACCAGTACAAGAAGCTGCGCGAGAACCCTGCCCTGATCCCCTCGATGGTCTCCGAGACCATCCGCTGGCAGACTCCGCTCGCCCACATGCGCCGCACCGCGGTGCGCGACATCGAGTTCCAGGGCAAGACCATCCGCGAGGGCGACAAGGTGGTCATGTGGTACGTCTCGGGCAACCGCGACGACGAGGTGATCGACAACCCGAACGCCTACATCATCGACCGCGAGCGGCCGCGCACCCACATCTCCTTCGGCTTCGGCATCCACCGCTGCGTCGGCAACCGCCTGGCCGAGCTGCAGCTCACCATCATCTGGGAAGAGATGCTCAAGCGCTTCCCCGAGATCGTCGTCACCGGCGAGCCCAAGCGCAGCTTCTCCACCTTCGTGAAGGGCTACGAGACCCTCCCGGTCATCATCCCGACGCGTAACTGAGACCGCGGGCCTGGCGGAGCCCCCGCATCAGGAAAACCGCAGAAGGCCGCAGAAAACGTAGAAAAAATTCTGCGCCCGCCTGCGTTTTTTGCGGTTTGATCCTTTAGTGTCAGACCCCCACCGGCCGGTCCGGGAAGGCGAGCTGATCGCGGGCCCGCCACTCCTCGGTGACGTAGTTGACGATGATCGAGCGGCGCACGCCCTCGATCGGCCGTGGCTCCACCCCGTGCCAGGTGTCCGCGGCGGGCACGAACAACAAGGCCGAGTTCCAGCCGAACGGCACGGTCTCGGCCCAGGCGCCTGGCCCGGAATAGAGGTCGGTGCCCAGCCCCTCCTGACCGCCCTGGCCGAGCTGGAAGAGCATGGTGAAGGCCTTCACCCCGAGGTCGGTGTGTGGCTCCAGCCAGAAGCCGTCGAGGTCCAGGGCGTACTCGATGCGCAGGTAGGTCCCGACCAGCAGGGCGCCGGTCAGCAGCATCAGGGCCTGCACGATGCGCGGTGACTGGAACGCCTCGGCGAGCGCCCTGGCAGGGGCGAACCGCTCCAGCACATCGCCGGCGAAATAGGCCCGCTGGTCGTTGTGCAGCTCGCGGCGTCCCGAGACACCGCCCAGGTCCACGGGGTTGAGCGGCAGCCGGGCGAGCGCCTCGGCCAGGCGGGGCGGCAGCAGCCTTGTCACCCGCCAGTTGACGAACGGGCTCGCGCGCTGCTCGGCGGCGGCGAGGCTCGCCAGCAGGGTGTCTTCGAGGGTCTCTGCCGGACCGGCGACAGCGGCGTGCGCCAAGGGGCGCCTCCTTCTCGCGATCATTGTGGCGCCGCGCCGAAGCCCGCGCCCCATCAAAAGCGATGACGCCGCCGCTCGCGCGGCCCCTCAAGCCCCCTGAAGAACCGCGGCCCTGCGCCTCAGCGGTCGGCCGAGCTTTCCCGCACCCGCACGATCACCGACTGGCTGGCCGTAGCCATCAGTTCGCCGTCCTGGGCGAACAGGTACATGGCCCCGTGGCCGAAGCCGCCGTGGACGCCATGGATGCGGATGTCGCAGAGCACCCACTCGGTGGGCACGATCCGGCGGACGCGGATGGTGTTGTCCAGGCTGTTGCCGCCGGCGTTCTTGCCCAGGGCGTTGCCGATGCCCGAGGGCACGAAGTCGGCCATCACCGCCAGCATGGAGGCGTCGATGGCGAAGCGCTCGCGCGGCCGGATCCACAGCAGCGAGCGGCCGTCCGCCTCGGGGTTGCCCACCCGGCCCATGCCGTAGTTGCCCTTGGCCACCCGCACCTCGATGCGGCTGTGCAGGCCCTCCTCGGCGCCCCGCCAGTGCTCGGAGACCTCGCAGTCCTCCGGCCGCGGCGCCTCGGGCATCTCCAGCCACTGCTGCGACAGCTCGCTCGGGCGGGAGCCGAGCGCCGCATTGACCGTGAAGATCTCCTTGTCGTCCACGTGGCCGACGACGCGCGCCTGGGTGTTGTACTTGCCCTCCGCCGGCGTCCAGACGTCCAGGTCGACCACGCTCGGCGGCCGGGCATAGGACAGGTACTGCGCCGTCGCCCAGATCACCGGCCGACCGCACGTCCGCTCCATGGCCGAGATCGCCGAGGCCAGGCCGACGCCGCCGAACATGAACATGTTGCCGGGCGGGCCGACGCACACCGCCGGGCTCAGCGGCATGTACCAGCGGTGCGGGTTATGGGTCGGGCGAAGGTCGAAGAAATGCGGCTGATCCATGGGTTGCTCTAGAGGCCCAAAGGTCCCGGTTTCGCAAGTGCGAAACGGAGCGAATGTGACCCTGGGTCACTATATGCTGGCCAGGAAATCCATCCGGTAATCCAACGGGAGCCGTCAGGAGCCGCCATGCCCGCCAAGACCGTCGTCGCCCAGCATGCCGCCTATCGCGACGACATCGGCGACCTTGTGACCACCCGCCCCGTGCCGGGACCGGACCTCGACCAGGTCGACCCCTTCCTGTTCCTCAACCACCACGGCCCGCAGACCTATCCGCCGAACAACCGCGGGCTTCCGTTCGGCCCGCATCCGCACCGCGGGTTCGAGACCGTCACCTTCATCCTCGAGGGCGAGCTCGCGCACCGCGATTCCGCCGGCCACGAGAGCGTCATCAAGGCCGGCGGGGTGCAGTGGATGACCGCCGGCTCCGGCATCGTCCATTCCGAGGTCTCGCCCGAGGCCTTCCTGCGCGACGGCGGGCCGATGGAGATCCTCCAGCTCTGGGTCAATCTGCCCGCCCGCCTGAAGATGACCCGGCCGCGCTATGTCGGCGTGCAGGCCGACCAGATCCCCGCCCTCACCGCCGACGACGGCCGCGTCACCGTGCGCCTGATCTCCGGCCGCTGGGGCGGGCGCGAGGGGCCGATCGCCTCGCTCACCGGCGTCTTCATGTCGGTGCTCGAGCTGAAGAAGGGCGGCAAGGCCGGCTTCGGCTCGCTCGGCGGCCGCAGCGTCTTCCTCTACCTGGTCCGCGGCGAGGTGAAGGTGAACGGCGTCGCCGCCAGCGCCCAGCACCTGGTCGAGCTCGACCTTTCCGGCGACACCCTGGAGATCGAGGCCTCCTCCGACGCCGTCCTGCTGTTCGGCCACGCCGATCCGATCGGCGAGCCGGTCGTCGCCCACGGTCCGTTCGTCATGAACACCCGCCAGGAGATCCTCGACGCGATCCGCGACTACCAGGCGGGCCTGTTCGAGAACATATCGGCATGAGACGATTGTATTGACATGAGACTTCCGTCTCATTAAATCCCGCCTCCAGCAACACACACGCTGGAGCGAAGACATGCGCCTCACCCCCGAACAGATGGATCACAAGATCGACGAGCACTTCGCCTTCGAGGCGGCCGACGACGTGGAGGGCGTGCTGGCCACCCTCTCGGAGGACGTCGAGCACGACGTGGTCGGCTGGCCGACCGGCCCGGTGCACGGCCGCGAGGCGACCCGCCCCTTCTACGTCAGCCTGTTCGGCGACCTCGCCGATGGGTCGGTGAAGCCCCTGCGCCGTCTCTACGGCGACAACTTCCTGGTGGACGACAGCCTCTGGACCGGCCGCGCCACCGGCAAGCCGTTCGGCCTCGACGGCCGCGGCCGGCCGCTCGAGTTCCGCCTGCTGCACGTGGTCGAGTTCAACGAGGGCGGCGACATCAAGCGCGAGAACGTCTGGCTCGACATGGCCGCCATCTTCCAGCAGCTGCAGGACTGACGTGACGCCCCCCGCCAGCGCCCTCGCCTCCGAGACCGGCCGGGTCAACCAGAAGCGCCGCACCCGCAAGACGCTGCTGGAGACCGCCGCCCGCCTCGCCCGCGAGGGCCGCACCCCGACGCTGGAGGAGGTGGCCGAGGCCGCCCTCGTCTCCCGGGCGACCGCCTACCGCTACTTCCCGAGCATCGAGGCCCTCATGGTCGAGGCCGCGCTCGACGTCGCCGTCCCCGAGCCTGACGCCCTCTTCGCCGGCGGCGGGCCGGCCGACGCCGTGGCGCGCTTCGCCCACGTCGAGGCCGCCTTGCACGAGATGATGGCTGCCAACGAGGTCCAGCTTCGGATGATGCTCGTCCACTCCCTCGAACGGCGCCTGCGCGGCGAGGCCGACGATGGCCTTCCGGCGCGCCAGAACCGCCGCGTGCCCCTGCTGGAGGCGGCGCTCGAGCCGGTGAAGGACGAGTTCGCCCCCGCCGACCGCCGCCGCCTGATCGAGGCCCTCTCCCTGATCGTCGGCATCGAGGCCATCGTCGTCCTCAAGGACGTCCTTCAGCTCGACGAGCCGCAGATCCGCGAGGTCAAGCGCTGGGCCGTGAAGGCCCTGGTCGAGGCGGCGCGCAAGCAGGCGAGTTCGCCGCTCTATCCTGAACTGGCGCCCTGACCGCCGCTCGCCCGAACGCCACGCCCCTCCGCGCAAGGCCGCTTTGCTTACCCCACGGCGGGGGCGCAAGGTGGGCTCCAGTGGTCGCGGGACGGCGTCCACGGAGGAGCGACCGATGAACGGCAAGACCGTGATCCACAGCGCCTCGGCGGCGAGCGCGCGCGCCGCCCTCACCCGGCGCCGACGCAAGGGGACGTTGATCCACAGCCCCGCGATCATATAACGTCGTTCTACCTGAGGGCGAACGATGCAACGAGCGACCCCGACTTCGCCGGTAGCCGGACCCGGTCCGCCGGCGGCTCAGATGCGGCTGATGAGCCGATTGTCGGTGGAGTGCATCCTCGACCTGGTGGCGATCCGCCGAAACGGCCGCAACGTCCTCGACATGCTGCTGACGGCTGCGATCGTCCAGGCCAACCTCGCCGAGATCAACCGCCGCGCCGACCTGCAGATGACCTATGCCGACGTCGGCGCGGTCGTGCCGGACGAACTTCGCCGTCCGATCCACCTCCTGGCCATCGCAAACTCGCTGGGCGCGCCGTTCGAGACGGTCCGCCGCCGGGTGAAGGCGATGGTCGACGACGGCCTCTGCCGCCTCGGGCCCGACGGCGTCATCATCCCGGCCGAGGTGCTCACCAGCCCGGTCAACGTGGCGACCGGCCTCAGGGCCTATGAGCGGATGCGCACCTTCTACTACCAGCTCATGGACGCCGGCCTGCTGGCCGACCTGCCGCCCCCGAGCGTCGGCCTCACCGCCGACGCGACGCCGCTGCGCGCGGTCGGACGCCTGCTGTTCGACTATGTGCTGCGCGTCGTCGACACCC
Organism: Phenylobacterium soli; assembly: GCF_003254475.1. NCBI lineage: Bacteria > Pseudomonadati > Pseudomonadota > Alphaproteobacteria > Caulobacterales > Caulobacteraceae > Phenylobacterium > Phenylobacterium soli. The sequence continues at coordinate 2,215,616 of NZ_QFYQ01000001.1, read as the reverse complement.
TCGGGCCCATCACGCCGGACCTGCTGGACCGGCTGATCTTCCTCGAGATCTTCCGCGAGAACGTCGAAGGCTTCCCCGTCGAGGTGGTCGGCGGGGACACCCTCGAGGCGCGCGATATGGTCCCCGACGCCGATCGCCGGCCGATCGTCATCCGGACCCTCGCGGACCGGCTAGGCCTGCCGCTGGAGACCGTCCGCCGCCATGTGGCCGCGCTGGTCGCCGAAGGCGTCTGCGAGCGAAGGGAAACGGGGCTGATCGTACCCTCCACCGCGCTCGGGCGTCCGCCGGTGCGCGCCGCCATCCAGGCGAACGCGGCCAACCTGCACCGCCTGTTCGCCGGCCTGTCACAGCTTGGCGTGCTCCGGCTCTGGGACGCCATGCGCCCGGAGTCGGGGGGCCCGGTCAGCGGGCGCCAGGGCCTCGGGGACCAGACCCCCTAGCGGCTCAGACGTTCGGCGGCAGCAGCAGGCAGGCCCGGGCCAGCGACACCCGCGTCAGCTCGCGCCGGCGGGCGAAGATCTGCATCGCCTCGGTGGTCGGATCGCGGCTCTTCTGCCACTCGCCGAGGTCGGCGTAGCGGGTCATCAGGAGGAGGCGCCGCGCGCCGGCGTTCCGCTCGGCGGCCGTCGGCTCCACCGCGAACAGGCCATAGATCCGGGCGTCGAACTTGGCCTCGAAGTCCGGCCAGGCCGCGCCCGAGAGCTGCACGAACTCGTCGAACGCCGCCCCGTCGATGGTGAACCAGTTGTGGACGTAGATGCCGCCGGTCTCGGGCCGGGCGTTCTGGTGCGGCCGCAGGGTCGGCGACATCCGGCTCCACTCGGCCGAGGCCGCGCCGGTGCCGCGCAGCACCGCGTCCGAGGTCGCCCGCTCGTCGGTCAGCACCAGGGCCTCGTTGGAGGCGTAGCCCAGCAGCGGGGCGAACACCCCCAGCACGCCGGGCCCGCCGCTGGCGTAGACCTGGTCGGCCAGCGCCCGCTGGCTGTTGCGCTCGCGGCCGACCCGAAGCTCGTAGTAATTGTAAATCAAATGCTTGACCCTAGAAGTTCACACGCCGCGAGATCGCCCCGTCGACCACCATGTTGATCCCCGTGGTGAAGGCCGAGCGGGGGCTCGCCAGGAACACCGTGGCCGCCGCCACCTCCTCCGGCGTCGCCATGCGGCCGGTCGGGTTGCGCTTGATCATCTGGTCGAAGAAGCCGGGCATCCCCTGCTTGACGTTGCCCCAGACGCCGCCCTCGAAGAACACCGTGCCCGGCGAGACCACATTGCAGCGCACCTTGTTCGGCGCCGCCTCGCGGGCCACGCCCTTGGCGAAATGGATCAGCGCCGCCTTCATCGCCCCGTAGCAGCTCGGGTTGTCCGCCTCGGCCGCCGAGATCGAGGAGGTGATGACGAAGCAGGCGTCACCGTGCGCGCCGGCCGCCTTCTCGAGGTGCGGCCGCGCCGCGTCCCAGGTGCGCACCGCGCCCATCATGTCGACGTCGAACATCGCCTTCCAGGCGTCCTCGCCGTTGCCCTGCACCAGGGCCGAGGCGTTGGAGACCAGGACGTCGATGCCGCCCAGCGCCTGGGCCGCCGCCTCGATGAAGGCCTTCAGCACCGGGCCGTCGGCGATGTCCACCGCCTGGCCGAAGGCCTTGACGCCCTTGGCTTCCAGCGCCTTCACCGCCTGCGCCACCTGCTCGGCGTTGCGCGCGCAGATGGCGACGTTGGCGCCCTCCTCGGCGAACAGTTCGGCGATCGAGCGGCCGATGCCGCGCGAGGCGCCGGTGACCACCACGGTCTTGCCCTTGAGCTGAAGGTCCATGTCGTTCCCCTGTCTAGTCGGTTGTCTTTAAGGCCCGGTTGCGAGCGCCGTATTTCCGCGAGGAATTGCGTCGAGGAACCGAGCAGCCCGCTGAAAAGATGTTCTGCCGTGATCCATACGCCCCAGCTTGGCGTTACGGACGTGGATTCGACCCTGGGTGTCCGCGATGGCAGCAATGACGGAGCAGGCTTGCGACGGCAACGGAAACCGCCCAGCCCGCTGGCGAGGCCTCGCCGCCCTGCTCCTGGTCCTGGTCCTGGCCGCGCCCCTCACGCTTTCCCTGGCCGGCTGCAACCGCAAGCCGCCGCCGCCCACCGGCCCGGCCCACATCGCCCCGCTGCCGGGGTCCACCGGCGCGACGGCGCAGATCCCGGCCGAGGACGGCCAGTGGACGATGCCGGCCAAGGACTACGCCTCCACCCGCTTCTCCGGCCTCGATGAGATCAACACCGCCAACGTCGCCGGCCTGAAGGTCGCCTTCACCTTCTCCACCGGTGTCAACAAGGGCCACGAGGCCGCGCCCCTGGTGGTCGGCTCGACCATGTACGTGGTCACCCCCTACCCCAACGACCTCTACGCCCTGGACCTGACCAAGCCCGGCGCGCCGGTGAAGTGGAAGTATTCGCCCAAGCCCAAGCCCGCCTCGCAGGGCGTCGCCTGCTGCGACGTGGTGAACCGCGGCGTCGCCTACGCCAACGGCCGCATCTTCATGAACACCCTCGATGGCTTCACCATCGCCGTCGACGCCAACAGCGGCCAGGAGGTCTGGCGCACCCAGCTCGGCGACATCAACAAGGGCGAGACCATCACCATGGCCCCGCTGGTGGTGAAGGATAAGGTCCTCGTCGGCGACAGCGGCGGCGAGTTCGGCGTCCGCGGCTGGCTCGTCGCGCTCAACGCCGCCGACGGCAAGATCGCCTGGAAGGCCTACCACACCGGCCCCGACAAGGACGTCCTGATCGGGCCGGACTTCCACCCCTTCTACGACCAGGACAAGGGCAAGGACCTCGGCGTCTCCACCTGGCCGCCGGACGCCTGGAAGATCGGCGGCGGCACCATGTGGGGCTGGATCTCCTACGACCCGGCGACCAACACCATCTTCTACGGCACCGCCAACCCAGGCCCTTGGAACGCCGAGCAGCGGCCCGGCGACAACAAGTGGACCGCCGGCATCTTCGCCCGCGACGCCGACACCGGCCAGGCGAAGTGGTTCTACCAGATGAACGACCACGACGTTCACGACTACGACGGCATCAACGAGAACCTGCTGCTCACCGTCCCGGTGGGCGGCCAGCCGCGCAAGGTCGTCGCCCACCCCGACCGCAACGGCTACCTCTACCTGATCGACCAAGGCACCGGTCAGGCCCTCTCGGCCGATCCCTACGCCAACATCAATTCGAGCTTCGGCGTCGACCTGAAGACCGGCCGGCTGAAGAAGAACCCGGAGAAGGTGCCCCAGGTGGGCAAGGTGGTGCGCGATATCTGCCCCACCGCCTCCGGCTCCAAGGACTGGAACCCCTCGGCCTTCTCGCCGCGCACGGGCCTCCTCTACATCCCCCACGAGAACCTCTGCATGGACTGGGAGAACGTCCAGGCCAACTACATCGCCGGCACGCCCTACGTCGGCGCCGAGGTGCGGATGAAGGCCGGTCCCGGCGGCAACCGCGGCGCCTTCACCGCCTGGGATCCGGTCCGCCACGCCGCGGTGTGGGAGATCAAGGAGGACCTGCCGCTGTGGTCCGGCGCCCTCGCCACCGCCGGCGACCTCGTCTTCTACGGCACCATGGAAGGCTGGTTCAAAGCCGTCGACGCCCGCACCGGCAAGCTCCTCTGGCAGTTCAAGGCCGCCTCCGGGATCATCGGCCAGCCGATCGCCTACCGCGGTCCGGACGGCCACGAGTACGTCGCCGTGCTCGCCGGCGTCGGCGGCTGGGCCGGGGCCATCGTCTCCGGCGACCTCGACCCGCGCGACCCCACCGCGGCCCTCGGCTTCGTCGGCGCGGTGCCGGACCTGAAGCAGAAGACCACCGCCGGCGGCGTGCTCTACGTCTTCGCCCTGCCGGGCTGAGGCCGATGCGGGGGGCGCTCATCCCGATCCTGGCGGCGCTGGGACTGTCCGCCTGCGCCGGGCCCAGGGCCGCGCCCCACACCATCTGGGTCTCCGACGAGCAGGCCGACGTGGTGCACGTCATCGACGGCGCCACCCTGAAGGAGACCGCCGCCCTGCATCTCGGCCGCCGGCCCCGCGGCCTCGCCGTCTCGCCCGACGGCGCGACCCTCTACGTCGCGGTCTCGAAGGACGACCGCATCGCCGAGGTCGACGTGAAGACCCGCCGGCTGCGCCGCTATCTCGCCTCCGGCTCCGACCCCGAGCGCTTCGCCCTCGCCCCGGACGGCCGCACCCTCTACGTCGCCAATGAGGACGAGGGCGCCGCCTCGGCCGTCGACCTCGCCGCCGATCGCGTGGTGCGCCGGACCACCGTCGGGCCGGAGCCCGAGGGCATGGCCGTCAGCCCCGACGGGCGCCTCGTCGTCTGCACCTCGGAAGGCGCCAGCCTCGTCCACTTCATCGACGCCGCCACCGGCGCCCTCGAGGACAGCATCCTCGTCGGCGCGCGGCCGCGCGACGCCCGCTTCACCCCCGACGGCAAGCGGCTCTGGGTCACCTCGGAATCCCGCGCCAGCGTGGCGGTGTTCGACCCCGCCGCCCACAGGCTCCTCGCCACCCTCGACCTGCGCAAGGCCGACCCGCCGCCCAACGTCCAGGCCGTCGGGCTCGCCATGACCCGGGACGGCGGGCGGGTCTATGTCGCCGCCGGCCGCGGCGACCACGCCGCCGAGATCGACCCGGCCACCCTCAAGGTCACCCGCTGGTTCAAGACCGGCCAGCGCACCTGGGGCATCGCCCTCTCGCCCGACGAGAGCCGCCTCTACGCCGCCAGCGGCCTCTCCGGCGACCTCGCCGTCATCGACCTCAAGTCCGGCCGCACGATCCGGACCCTTAAGCTCGGCGGGCGCCCCTGGGGCGTGGTCACCACGCCATGACCAGCCGCCGGCCCTTTCTCCTGCCCTTCCTCGCCCTCCTGGCCCTCGCCGCCTGCGCCCCGCGCGAGCGCGTGCTGAGGGTCTGCGCCGACCCCAACAACCTGCCGTTCTCCAACCGAGCCGGGCAGGGGTTCGAGAACAAGCTCGCCGAGCTGGTCGCCGCCGACCTCCACGCCCGCATCGACTACACCTGGTGGGCCCAGCGCCGCGGCTATGTGCGCAACACCCTGAAGGACCGCCGCTGCGACCTCTGGCCGGGCGTCGCCACCCAGGTCGACATGCTCGCCACCACCCAGCCCTACTACCGCTCCACCTATGTCTTCGTGAGCCGCGCCGACCGCCGCCTGAACCTCGCCTCCTTCGACGATCCGCGGCTGAGGCGCCTGAAGATCGGCGTCCAGATGATCGGCGACGACGCCCAGAACACCCCGCCCGCCCACGCCCTCGCCCGGCGCGGCATCCTCGGCAACGTCCGCGGCTACATGCTCTACGGCGACTACAGCCGGCCCAACCCGCCGGCCGAGATCGTCCAGGCCGTCGACCGCGGCGACATCGACTTGGCGGTCGTCTGGGGTCCGCTGGCCGGCTATTTCGCCCGCTCGGCCGCCCATCCCCTGACCCTCACCCCGGTGCAGCCCTGGCTCGACGGACCCCAGTGGCCGATGGTCTTCGACATCTCCATGGGCGTGCGGCGCGACGACCCCAAGCTGAAGGACGAGCTCGACGCGGTGCTCGAGCGGCGCGCCCCGCAGATCCGCGCCCTCCTGGCGCGCTACGGCGTCCCCGTCCTGGCCGATCCCGCCGCCGGCTAGGACATCGGCCGAAGCCACGCTATGTCGCGCGCAATGATGGCATCCGTCCCCCTCAGGGTCGCCGGTCCATGAGGGCCTATGCCCAGGTCGCCCTCCCCTGGTCCGATCCCGTCGCCGCGCTCGGCCGGGTCGCCGACCAGCCGTGGGCGATCGGCTTCCTCTCCGGCGGATCGCAGCCCGGCGCGCGCTGGTCCTACGTCGCGGCCGAACCGGCGAAGACCCTCAGCCTGCGCCCGATCGACGAGGCCGAGCCCTTCGCCGCCCTCGCCGAGCTCGCCGGCCCCGTCGTCGAGCCCGATCCGAACGGCCCGCCGTTCCAGGGCGGCGTCGCCGGCCTCGCCTGCTACGAGCTCGCCGACCGGCTGGAGGCCCTGCGCCTGCCGCGCCTCGGGCGCTGGCCGGACCTCGCCGCGGCCCGTTATCCGGCCGTCCTCGCCTTCGACCACGCCGAGCGCCGGGTCCTCGCCCTTGGCCGCGGCGCCGAACCCGCGGAGGCGGAGGCCGCCGCCGCCCGCGCCGCCGCCTGGCTCGACCTGCCGGCGCCTGCGCCCAAGCGCCTCGACGCGCGGCTGGAGGCCGACGATCCGGCCGCCTACGAGGCCGCCGTCGCCGACGTCGTCCGCCGGATCGGCGAGGGCGAGATCTTCCAGGCCAATATCGCCCGGCGCTGGCGCGGGCGCCTGGCCGCCAAGGCTCGTCCCTTCGATCTCCTCGCCGCCCTCGCCGCCGACAGCCCCGCGCCCTTCGCGGCCTATCTTCGGCTGCGCGACCGCGTCGTGATCTCCAACTCGCCCGAGCGCTTCGTCCAGGCGGGCCGGGAGGGGGAAGGCCTCCTCGCCCGCACCGAGCCGATCAAGGGCACCGCGCCCCGCGGCGCCGACCCCGCCGCCGACGCGGCCCAGGCCGCCGCCCTCGCCGCCTCCGAGAAGGACCGCGCCGAGAACCTGATGATCGTCGACCTGATGCGCAACGACCTCTCGCGGGTCTGCCGGGCGGGCGGCGTCGCCGCGCCCGAGCTGTTCACGGTCGCCACCTTCGCCAACGTCCACCACCTGGTCTCGACCGTCACTGGCCGCCTCGCCGAAGGCCGCAGCGCCCTCGACCTCCTCGCCGCCTGCTTCCCGCCGGGCTCGATCACCGGCGCGCCGAAGGTCCAGGCCATGAAGGTCATCGCCGGCCACGAGGCGCCGCGCGGCCCCTTCTTCGGCTCGATGTTCCTGCTGGGCGCCGACGGAACCCTGGACTCCAACGTCCTCATCCGCACCGCCGCCTTCACCCTCGAACGCGACGGCTGGCATGTGGAGGCGCGGGCCGGCGCCGGCATCGTCGCCGACAGCATCCCCGCCCTGGAGCGCCAGGAGACCGAGGCCAAGATCTCCGCCCTCGCCGCCGCCCTCGGCGGCGCGCGCTAGCTAGGCCGCCCGCCCCTCCTGGGCGGCGGGCCGCGCCCCATCCTCGGCCGGCGCGTTGTCGGCCGACGCATTCTCGGCCAAGGCCTTCTCGGCCAACGCCCGGATCACGCAGGCCGCCGCCATGGCTCGGCTCTGGGCCCGCCCCTGCGCCGACACCCGCCCTTCGCCGTCGAAGGCCGTCCAACGCCACTCTCCCTCGCCCCTCGAAAGGCGGTAGCCGAAACAGGCCGGACCTTGCAGGCTCATGGGCAGGCGATCCTTACGCTTACAGGTCCGCGCACAACGAAGTCGTGGCGCCTGCGTTGCGAGACTTGCCAAATATCTAGGCAAGACGGCCGCTTAGCTCTCGAAGCTCATATGTCGCCTTGAGCACACAGCAGGGTCGGAGAAACGACAGAACTCTGAGGCATCGGCGCCTATGACGCTTGTGGCTGTACTTGCCGACACTGGACGCGCCCCCCGCCAATGCAAGGCGCGCGGGAACCTTCGCCGGGCTCGCGGGTTTCTGAAACCTGTGGGGCGATGGGCGTTGGGGCTCGCACCCTGCCAACGAAGTTCGGGGAACACCGGGATGACGGGCCGGTTCAGCACTCATTTGGGCGTTCGCCCCCTCGATCCAGTCCTAAGGCGCGTCCGCAGCCTCGGCGCCATTCCTGAGAACGAAATCGAGCTGATCCGCAGCCTCAGCGAACGGCGCGAGCGCCACTATCCGGGCGAGCAGCTCGCGGCCGAGGGCGACGCAGGCAGCCGCCCGCGGTTCGTGGTCTCCGGCTGGGCCTGCCGCCAGCGGCTGATGCCCGACGGCCGGCGACAGATCTTCAGCCTGCTTCTGCCCGGCGACTGCCTGGGCTTCGGCGGCCGCCCGCCGCTCGCCGGCATCGTCGCCCTCACCGCCCTCGAGACCATCGACGCCAGCGGCGTGCATGAGATCCTCCGCCGCGGCCTCGCCCCCGGGCTCGCCCGCGCGGTCGCCGCCGCCGACACGATCGAGGACGCCCTGCTCCTCGATCACGCGGTCCGCCTGGGCCGCCTCACCGCCCTGGAGCGCGTCGCCCACTTCCTGCTTGAGCTTCAACAACGCCTGGAGATCGTCGGCCTCGGCGACCACCAGCGGTTCCCGCTGCCGCTGACGCAGGAGATGCTCGCCGACACCCTGGGGCTGTCCATCGTCCACGTGAACCGCACCCTGCAGCAGCTCCGCCGCGCGGCCCTCATCGAGCTCCGCTCCGGCGTCGCCATCCTGCTGCAGCCCGAGGCCCTGGCGAAGCTCTGCGACTATCGCGGGACGGCGGCGGTCCCGGCGAACAGGGCGGCGTAGCGCTCGCGCAGCAGCTTCTTCTGCACCTTTCCCATGGTGTTGCGCGGCAGCTCGTCCACGAACACCACGCGCTTCGGCGTCTTGTAGGCCGCCAGATCGCGCCGCGCGGACGCGATCAGCGCCGCCTCGTCCAGGCGTGCGCCCGGCGCGCCGATGACCACCGCCACCACGCCTTCGCCGAAGTCCGGGTGCGGCACGCCGATCACCGCGCTCTCCACCACCCCCGGCGTCTCGTCGAGCACCAGCTCGACCTCCTTGGGATAGACGTTGTAGCCGCCCGAGATGATCAGGTCCTTGGCCCGGCCGGAGATCCACACGCGGCCGTCGGCGTCCTGCCGGCCCACGTCGCCGGTGATGAAGAATCCGTCGGCGGTGAACTCCTCCGCCGTCTTCTCCGGCATCCGCCAGTAGCCGCCGAACACGCTCGGCCCGCGGATCTGGATCACGCCGGTGTCGCCGCCGCCCTCGCCCGCATCGATGCGCAGCTCCACCCCCGGCAGCGGATAACCGACCGAGCCGGCGATGCGCTCGCCGTCCAGCGGGTTGCTGGTGATGATGACCGCCTCGCTCATGCCGTAGCGCTCGAGGATGCGCATTCCCGTCCGCTGCTCGAAGTCCTCAAAGGTCGAGGGAAGCAGGGGGGCCGAGCCGCAGATGAACAGTCGCATGTGCGCCGCCGCCTCGCGGGTGAAGCCCGGATTGGCCAGGAGCCGGGTGTAGAAGGTCGGCACCCCCATCATCACCGTCGCCCGCTTCAGCCCGGCCAGCACCTCGGCGTCGGCGAACTTCGGCAGCCAGACCATCGGCGCGCCGGACAGGAAGGCGCAGTGCATGGCCACGAACAGGCCGTGGACGTGGAAGATCGGCAGGGCGTGCAGCAGCACGTCGTCGGGCGTGAAGCCCCAGGCCCGGTGCAGCGCCAGGGCGTTGGCCGCCAGGTTGCCGTGGCTCAGCATCGCCCCCTTGGAGCGCCCCGTCGTGCCCGAGGTGTAGATGATCGAGGCGAGGTCGAAGGCCGCCCGCGCCACCGGCTCGACGAGGGGCGCCGCCGCCTCCGCCTGCGCCACGAAGGCCGACGGATCGTCGACGAACACCTTCGGCTCGGCGTCCTTGCGGAAGTATTCGACCTCGGCCGCCGTGTAGGCCGAGTTGAGCGGCAGATAGACCGCCCCCGCCTTCAGCGTGCCCAGATAGACCATCACCGCCTCGGGGCTCTTCTCCGCCTGCAGCGCGACCCGATCCCCCGGCTCCACCCCCAGCGCCTTCAGGTGGCCCGCGACCTGCGCCGCCCCGGCCTCCAGCGTCCCGTAGCTGATCTCCCGCCCGTCGCTCAGGATGAAACAGGCCTTGTCCCGCGCGGCCGCAAACCCGGCCGCCAGCAGCTCATACAGGTTCTCGCTCATCCCCTCCCTCTAGCACCACCTCTCCCGCCAGCGGGAGAGGGCTCCCCCTCGGGGGGAGCATCTGCATTTGACATTTGCCTTTCCGGGATTTTCATGTTCTACTTTTGTTCATGGTGACCGAGGTCGATCTCCAGGCCGGCCTGAGCCGTCTCTTCCATCTCGGGATGGAACTGGCCGAGCGCATCCAGCAGGACGCCATGGAGGCCGAGCAGCCGGAGACCCGCGCCAAGCTCGCCACCGCCTTCCACCGCATCTCCCGCTCCGTCCGTCAGACCGCCGCCCTCAAGCTGCGCCTGGAACGCGAGGCCAAGCGCGCTGTCCGCGAGGACCAGGCGGCGGTCCGCGCCGACCGTGAGCGCCAGGTCGACCTGCGCAAGACCCGCATCAAGGCTCGGGTCGAACAGCTCATCTGGACCGAGTACGAAGGCGAGGACGCCGACAGGCGCGAAAGCATCCTCGAGGACCTCCTCGACGCCGACGCTCTCGAAGACGACTTCCTGGACCAGGATCTCGACACCCAGGTCGCCCGCCTCTGCCTCGACCTGAACCTTCCTTCTCCCCTTGCGGGAGAAGGTGGCGGGCGAAGCCCGACGGATGAGGGGTCGATGATCCCTTCCACCGCCGCTCAAGACCGCGACGCCTTCGACGCCGCCCCCCTTCTCCCACAACGGGAGAAGGAAGACCCCGGCTGACCCCGAGCCGTCACGCGCCCCCAACACCACGAAACCCCGAACCCCGCGCAGCTCGACCGACCTGCGCCGCGCCTGCGCGCGCCCAGCGCTTCCGCGCCTTTCGTGTCTTTCGTGGTCCGGCCCCTACTCCCGCATCGCCTCCTCCTGAGCCTCGATCTCCTCGAGCACCGCCTCGGGCTCGACCTCGCGCGCGATCTCCTCGAGCTCCGGCTGCGGCAGGTCGGCCACCCCGACCTTCTCGGCCACCGCCCGCAGCAGGCGCACGAGCTGGGTGATCTCGTATTCGGCCAGCAGGTTGATCTGCAGGTCCAGGGCCGCCCGCTTCTCGGCCAGGGCGGCGGTGCGGTTCTGGCTGATCAGCACGAAGGTGGTCAGGAAGATCGCCTCCACCGAGGCCACCGTCGCCAGGATCACGAAGCTCGGGTCGAACGGGCGGACGCCGGGCGCCCAGCCGAGGTTGGTCGCCACCCAGCCGCCCACCAGCACGACGTGCACGCCGACGAACGCCAGAGACCCGGTGAAGGCCGTGATCCGATCGGCCAGCCGTTGGGCGAGGCTCGCCTCGGCCTCCTCGCGCTCCCGCTGGGCGCGCATGGCCTCGATGTTGCGGCGGAGCACCGCGGCCATGTCCCGCGCCTCGCGCATCCGGCCCGCCTCGGCCGCTCTCTCGCCCCCGCTCCTGCCGGTACCGTCCGCGCCGTCCATGCGGCCGGAACCCCCGTCGAAGCCGGCTCGTTCCGTCCCCAGGGCCAGGCGCACGCCGTGGCCGAGGGATGATGCGCATGAAGCTCGTGGTCTTCGGCCTGACGGTGTCGTCGTCCTGGGGCAATGGCCACGCGACGCTCTGGCGGGGACTGATCAAGGCGCTCGCGGCGCAACAGTGTGAGGTGACCTTCTTCGAGCGCGACGTCCCCTACTACGCCCGCCACCGCGACCTCTTAGACCTCCCCGCCGGCGAGCTCGTGCTCTACGCCGACTGGGCCGACCTCGCCGCGCGCGCCCTCTCCGAGATCCGCGCCGCCGACGCGGTGATCGTCACCTCCTACTGCCCCGACGGCCCGGCCGCCGCCGCCCTCGCCTGCGAGGCCGCCCGCCGGGCGGTGTTCTACGACATGGACACGCCGGTCACCCTCGCGCGGCTCGCCGCCGGCGAGGGGGTCGACTACCTTCCCGCCGAGGGCCTCTCGGCCTTCGACCTGGTCCTCAGCTACACCGGCGGCGAGGCCCTGGTGCGGCTGGAGCGCGAGCTCGGCGCGCGCCGCGCCCTGCCGCTTTACGGCCACGTCGATCCCGACGCCCATCGCCCCGGCCCGCCGCAGCCGCGGTTCGCGGCCGACCTCTCCTACCTCGGCACCTATGCGACCGACCGCCAGCCGACCGTCGCCGCCCTCTTCGCCGAGCCGGCGCGCCGCCGGCCCGACCTGCGCTTCCTGCTCGGCGGCTCCGGCTACGGCGAGGCCTTCCCGTGGAGCGATAACATCTTCTTCCTCGACCACGTCGCCCCGCCCGAGCACGGCGCCTTCTTCGCCTCTTCGAGCCTGACCCTGAACGCCACCCGCCGCGACATGGCCGACCTCGGCTACTGCCCCTCCGGCCGGCTGTTCGAGGCCGCCGCCTGCGGGGCGCCGATCCTGACCGACGTCTGGGAAGGCCTCGACCTGTTCTTCGAGCCGGGCCGCGAGATCCTCACCGCCCGCACCACCGACGACGCCCTGGCCGCCCTCGACCTTGCGCCCGCTGACCTCGCGGCCGTCGCCGCGGCCGCCCGCGAGCGCACCCTCGACGAGCACACCAGCGCCCGCCGCGCCGGCCAGCTCATCGGCTATCTCTCCGCCTCGTCCCCGGCCGCGGCCGGGGACCTCCAGGAGGCCTGAGCCATGTGGGGCGTCATTCCCGCCGCCGGCCAGGGCACGCGCATCCAGCCCCTCGCCTTCTCTAAGGAACTGCTGCCGGTGGGCGTGCGCCATGAAGGCGGGACCGAGCGGCCGCGGGCGGTCAGCGAGTACCTCGTCGATCGTCTGGCGCGCGGCGGCGCCAGCAAGATCTGCTTCGTCATCTCGCCCCACAAGGACGACATCCTGCGCTACTACGGCGACCGGGTGGACGGAGTGGACTTCGCCTATGTGGTCCAGCCGCGCGCCGCCGGGCTCTGCGACGCCATCTTCCGCGCCCTGCCGCTGATCGGCCCCGACGAGCCGGTGGCCGTCGGCCTGCCCGACACCATCTGGTTCCCCGAGGACGGCCTCGCCCGCCTGCCCGACGACCGCTTCTCCTTCCTGACCTTCCCCGTCGAGGCGCCACAGCACTTCGACGCCGTGGTCGCCGACGAGGCGGGCCGCATCGCCGAGATCCAGGTGAAGTCCGCCGCGCCGGCCTCGCGCTGGATCTGGGGCGCCTTCAAGGCCCCGGGCCGCGTGTTCCACGAGCTGCACGCCCTGTGGCTCGAGCGCGAGCGCGAGGACGAGTACCTCGGCACCCTGGTCAACGCCTGGATCGCCCGCGGCGGCGAGGCCTGGTCCGCGCCGCATGGCGAGGGCTACGTCGACGTCGGCACCCTGCACGGCTACCGCGAGGCGCTGGCCCTGCTCGGCGGCGTCGTGACCAAGGCCTAGACCTCGGCCTCGATCCCGCTCCTCGCCAGGTGGTCCTTCAGCTCGGCGCGCAGCCGCTCCAGGCCGTCGGGATGAACCGCCTCGCATCGGCAGGTCAGCTTCGGCTCGGTGCCCGAGGCGCGCAGCAGCCACCAGCCGTCCGGCCGCTCGACGCGAAGGCCGAGCGCCGCATCGAAGGTTCCGCCCTCGCCCGCCAGCCGCTCGGCCACCTCGGCGACGATCTGCGCCTTGCGCGCCTCGGGCGCCGCCAGCCGCAGCTCGGGCGTGGCGAAGCTCGGCGGGAGGCTGTCGCGAAATCCCGCCAGCCCGCCCGGCAGCCGCGACAGCGCCTTGAAGGTCCGCACGGCCGCATAGAGCGCGTCGTCGACGCCGCCCCAGCCCTCGGCGAAGAAGATGTGCCCCGAGAGCTCGCCGGCCAGGGCCGCCGCCTCCCGCTGCATCGTCTCGCGCACCAGCACATAGCCCGACGGCGAGATCGCCGCCCGGCCGCCGGCCTGGGTCACGCCGTCGAACAGCACCTTGGAGCACTTCACGTCGCCCACCACCGCCGCACCGGGCCGCTCGAGGAGGAGATCGCGGGCCAGCAGCAGCAGCAGCTGGTCGGCCCACAGTACGCGGCCCTCGGCGTCGACCACGCCGAGCCGGTCGCCGTCGCCATCGAACGCCACCCCGAGGTCGCAGCCCTCGGCGATGACCCGCGCCGCAAGCTGCGAGAGGTTCGCCGCCACCGCCGGATCCGGATGGTGCGCCGGGAAGCGGCCGTCGACCTCGGTGTTGATCAGGTGGTGTACGCCCGGCAGTCGCGGCGCCAGCCGCTCCACTGCCGGTCCGGTCGCCCCGTGGCCGCAGTCCCAGGCGATCTTCAGCGGCGCCATGCCGTCCGCCGACCGCGCCAGCTCGTCGACATAGGCGTCGATCACGTCGACCCGGCGGGCCGAGCCGCAGGTCTCGCGCTCGCCCTCGCTCTCCACCAGCTCGCGCAGCCGCTCGCCGTGGACCCGCTGATCGCCCATCAGGATCTTGAAGCCGTTCTCGCCCGGCGGATTGTGCGAGGCGGTGACCATCACCGCCCCGTCCAGGCCCAGCTCCCGGGCGGCGTAACCCAGCATGGGCGTAGGCCCGAGGCCGATGCGCTCGACCCGCAGCCCGCCGTCCATCAGGCCCCAGACCAGCGCCTGCTCCAGGCTCGCCGAGCTCAGCCGCCCGTCGCGCCCGACCCCGACCCGCGACAGCCCCTCCCGCCGCGCCGCGGCGGCGTAGGAAAGACCCAGCGCATAGGCGCCCGATCGGTCGATGTCGCGTCCCGCCACGCCGCGGATGTCATAGGCCCGCACGGCCTCCGGCCGGATGCGTCCTTCGGCGGGCCGCGCCGGGGACGGCGCCGCCGCGCCTGGGTGGGCCTCAGGGTGCGCCTCGGCCCGCATGGGTTCAGGCCGTCAGCCGGACGTCGTCGTCTCCGGCCTCGGCGGCGTCGGCGCTCGCCGGCGCTTCCTTCTCGAACCAGGCGATCGTCGCCTTCAGGCCCTGCTCGAGCGTCGTCTCCGGCGACCAGCCGAGCAGCTCCCGCGCCTTGCCGATGTCCGGCTTGCGGCGGCGCGGATCGTCGATCGGCAGCGGCCGGTAGACCACTTCCGAGCTGGAGCCGGTGATCGCCAGCACCCGGTCCACGAGGTCGCAGATCGTCCGCTCGACCGGATTGCCGATGTTGATCGGACCGGGCTGGGCGCCGTCGTAGGCCATCAGCTTCATCAGCCCGGCCACGGTGTCGTCGACGAAGCAGAACGAGCGCGTCTGCGAGCCGTCGCCGAAGACGGTGATGTCCTCGCCGGCCAGGGCCTGGCTCACGACGTTCGACACCACCCGACCGTCCGAGGCGGAGAGGCGCGGGCCGTAGGTGTTGAAGATGCGGGCCACCCGGACCACGCCACGTCCGAGCCTGTCGTAGTCGAAGCACAGGGTCTCGGCGGCGCGCTTGCCCTCGTCGTAGCAGGCGCGCGGGCCGGTGCAGCTGACGTTGCCCCGATAGGTCTCCACCTGCGGGTGGACGTCGGGGTCGCCATAGACCTCGCTGGTGGAGGTGAGCAGGAACCGCGCGCCGCAGGCGTGCGCCAACTTGAGGAGATGATGGGTGCCAAGGACGCTGGTGAGCAGGGTGTGCTCGGGATCGACCTGATAGAGCGGCGGAGAGGCTGCGCAGGCGAGGTTGTAGATCTCGTCGAACTTCCGGCGAGCCACCTTGGCGGGCAGCGGATCGACGATGTCGGCCTCGATCAGTTCGAATCCATCCTCCCGCTCCAGCCGGCGGAGGTTGGCCCGGTCGCCGGTCTGGAAGTTGTCCAGGCACACCACCCGCGCGCCCTGCTCGATCAGCCGCTCGCAGAGATGCGAGCCGAGGAAGCCGGCGCCGCCCGCCACCAGGATGGTCTTCTGTTTCACGCTCTTCATCTGCACGGTTCCTTGAGGCGGTCGTGGGAGGGACTAGGTTGGGAGGCTGGCGAGGCGAGGCTCTGCGGCGAGCATCCGGTCGTCCGTGGCGCCGCGCAGGTGGGCCTCGAGCTCGGCGGCGCGGTGGACGGCGGTGTGCTGGGCGAGGATCCGCCGGCGCGCCGCCTCGCCCATCGCCCGGCGGCCGGGCTCGTCGGTGGACTCCAGCGCGGCGAGCACCTCGCCGGCGCGGCTCGCCAGGACGATCTCGCGGCCCGGCTCCAGCAGGGTGGAGAGCCCGTCCCAGACATCCGAGATGATCGGTGTCGCGCAGGCGCCGGCCTCGAACAGCCGCACGCTGGGCGAATAGCCCGCCGCGATCATGTCGGCCCGGGTGACGTTCAGGGTGTAGCGGCTCGCCGCATAGAAGGCCGGGTGGTCGGCGGGGCCGACGTGCTCGATGCGCTCGACGTTCTCCGGCCAGGCGATGCCCGCCGGATACTGCGGCCCCGCCACGCAGAAGCGCAGGTGCGGCGCTCGGCGGGCCGGCTCAAGCAGCAGCGCCTCCAGCGTCGGCTGACGGTCGGCCGAATAGGTGCCGAGATAGGAGAGGTCCCACTTCTGCGGGCCGGGCATGGGCCGGTAGGCCTCGGCGTCCACCGAGCAGTAAAGCGCCCGCGCAGCGGGCGACCCATAGGTCCGCTCGATGCGGCGCAGCGTCGGTCCGCCGGTGAACGACAGGTAGAGGCGGTAGCCGGGGATCAGATCGGGCGCGAGATACTCCTCATCGCCCGCGGCGAGCCGTGCCAGGGTCACGGGCGTGTCGATGTCGTAGAAGGCGGTGACGCCGAGCGCCGTCTCCTGAACCCAGCGGCCCACCGCCACGCCATCCGGCACATAGGAGCCGACCATCACCGCATCGGCCCGCTCCACCTCGCGCGTCCAGCGGCGCTTCAGCTCGTCGAGACTGGAGTAGAGCGCGAGTTCGGCGAATTCGCAGGCCTTCAGGTCGCGGTGCGCGGCATACCAGGGCGTGTCGCGCTCGAGGAACAGGACCTCGTGTCCGCGCTCGGCGAAGGCGCGGAGCAGGGCCCGGTATGTCGTGGCGTGGCCGTTGCCCCAGGACGAGGACAGCGACAGGCCGAGGACGACGAGCTTCACGCCAGGCTCCTTTCGCGCTTTGCGGCGAGTTGGTCGCGCAGCAGCGCGTCCACCTCCGCGGCCCGGCGGGCGTAGGTGTGTTCGGAGAGGATCCTCTGGCGGGCCGCCTCGCCGATGGCGCGGGCGCGCTCCGGCGTCAGGCGCAGGAGGTGATCGGCGACATCCTGACCGTCGCGGGCGACAAGCACCTCCTCCTCGGGGGTCAGGAAGAGCTCGATGCCTTCCCAGGCGTCGGTGATCAGGCAGGCGCCCGCCCCCGCCGCCTCGAACACCCGGGTAGCCGGCGAGAAGCCGACGTCGGCCATGGAGTCGCGGGCGACGTTCAGCACCGCCAGGGCCGAGGTGTTGAAGGCGTTGTGGTCGGCAGTGCCGACATGGCCGGCCTTTCGGACGTTGGCCGGCATGGATTTGTCGCCCCAGCCTTCACCGCCGATCAGGAAGCGGCGGTCCGCCAGGGCGGCGGCGGGCTTCAGGAAGAACTCCTCGACCCGCGCCTCACGATCCGGCAGCCGGTTGGCCAGGAAGTTGAGGTCACCCGCGTAGCGCGGATCGGCTCCGACCGGGTGGTGGGTGGCCGGATCCAGCGCGTTGTAGATCGGCCGGCAGAAGCGCGCGCCGAGGGCTTCGTAGGCGGCAATCACCGGCGGTCCGCCGCCGTAGGTCAGCACCATGTCGAGCTTGGGCAGCACGCGGTGCATCACGAGGCCATCGTCAGCCCGCAGGCTGGCGATCGTGGCCGGGGCGTCGACGTCCCAGAAGATCTTGACGGCGTGCGCCGGCGCGACGGCCATGACCCCTTCGAGCAGCTCGTCGTCGAAGACCCCGACCCCGCTCGCCTTGACCACCACGTCGGCGCCCGCGGCCGCGCCGATCACCGCCTGACAGGCGGTCTCGGTCGCCGGATAGACCACGACCCTGGCCCAGTCCGGCGGATCGATGTCACGGTGCGACTGGCGGTCGAAGGCGTCCGGTTCGTAGAAGGTGATGTCATAGCCTCGCCTGGCCAGCTCGAAGAGCATGCCGCGATAGTAGGTCGCCGCCCCGTTCCAGTACGACGACAGCAGGCTCGAGCCGTAGAAGGCGATCTTCATTCAGGCGGTCTCCCCGACGAGTTCGGCGGCGCCGAGCCGCGCGGCGATGGCGAGCAGCTCCTCGGCGCGGTGGGCGCAGGTATGGCGCGCGCGGATGGTCTCGAGCCCCGAGCGGACAAGGCTGGCGCGCAGATCCGCATCGGCGGCGAGCCGGTTCAGGCAGGCGCGCATTTGTGCCCCGTCCTCGGCGACGAGGAAGTCCTCGCCCGGGCGGAACAGGCCCTCAGCGTCGGACCAGGGGGCGGAGACCAGCGGCACGCCGCAGGCCAGGGCCTCGAAGACCCGGATGGTGGGGATCCCCGGCAGCAGGTCGACATAGAACCGGCGCGGCACATGGACAGTCGCGAGGGCGCGTCCGAACACCTCCGGCGCGCGGGCATTGGGCAGCCAGCCCCGATAGCGGGCGCCGTAACGGGCCAGGAGCGCCTTCGCCTCGTCGGGATAGCGCACCCCAAAGACGTCGAGGCTAAGACCGGCGTCCTGCCCTGGAGCGAGCAGGAACTCCTCGAGTTCGGCGGTGCGCTCGCCGTCTCCCCAATTGCCGATCCAGACGAGGCCGTCGCGCTGGCGCTCCGCGGCTGGCGGATGGAAGAGGGCGATGTCGGCCGCTTCGTGCCAGACGAACACCCGGCCCTTCCAACCCCAGCGGCGATAGACCTCGGCGAGGGTTTCGCCGAACGCCAGGACCCCGTCGTAGCCCGAAAGGTCGAAGGCGCGGATCGCATCGGGGTCGCTGACCGCCCGGTGATGGGTGTCGTGGAACAGCAGGGTGAAGCGCCCGCCCCTCGCCCGCGCTTCTCCGATCCGCGCCACGAGGGCGGGCTCGTTCCATTCGTGCACGATGACGAGGTCGGCGCCGTCGAGCGCTTCGGCGAGGTCGAACCGCGGCCCGAAGGCGGTGGAGGAGAGTTCCGGATAGGCCGCCCGATAAGCGTCGAGCCCCCCCTCGCCGTGGTCGGCGAGCAGGTTTTGCAAGCTCCAGGCGCCCTGCGGCTCGTAGACTGACACCGCATGACCCCGGCGGATCAGCTCGCGCAGCACGCCCCGCAGGAAGTGCGCGTTGCCGTGATTCCAACAGGAGGCGAGGCTGTGGGTGAAGTAGACGATCTTCACGCCGCCACTCCCGCGATCACCCCGTGAAACCGCACCGGGTTGAACTGGCGGTAGATGGAGAGCACGCCCGCCGCCATGGCCTGCACGGTGTACCGCCCGGCGCGCGCGCGCGCCTGCGCAGCCAGCACCGCGGCCTCGGCCGGATCTGCCAGGAGCCGGTCCATCGCCCGGGCGAAACCCTTGGGGTCGCGCGGCGGCACGAAGACGGCAGCGCCATCCCACAGCTCGCGGAAGGTCGGGATATCCGACAGGACCAGGGCGCAGCCGGCCTGTGCCGCCTCCAGCACGCCCAGCCCGAACGGCTCGTAGAGCGCGCTCGAGGCGTAGACCGGCGCGCGGGCCAACCACTCGGCGACGATCCGCGCCGACAGGCGGCCGAGAGATTTGGCATAGCCGAGGCGCCGCCACTCGCCGTTGGGCCCGCTCAACGGACCGGCGGCATAGAGGGGAGCGGCGATCAGCGAAGCGGCCTCGTCAAGGACGGCGACGTTCTTGCCCTCGTCCCAAAGACGGCCGGAGGTGAAGACCATGGGCTCGCAGAGCGCCGGGGCCAGGCCCGCCGGCGCGCGACCGTTGTGCACCACGAAGGGAACCGGGACCTCGTAGGTGCGCGCCGTGGCTTCGGCGAAGGCGGCGGTCGGGGCGAGCAGGGCGTTGCAGGCCAGGAGCCCCTGCCAGAGAGCCTGGGTGCGCCAGCGGAAGTCCCGCGGCATGGGCCCGTCCTTCACCGCCGCCCACCAGGTGGCGAGGCAGGAATGGCAGGCGCCGATCACCGGGGCCGCGAAGCCGCCGATCGCCGCCAGGGCCGGGCTGTTGAGGTGGATCACGTCGGCCCGGTGCGCCCGGGCAAGGCCGCGCAGCACGGCGCCGGCCTCGAGAATCTCGGCCGGCTCGTTGGCCATCCAGTCGAGCGGCAGGCCGGTGTCCACCAGGGTGAGGCCGGGAACGGCGTGCGCCGCCTTCACCTGATCGGGGCTGGGCGATGGGCCGAAGCTGACCAGCGTCACCTCGACCCCGGCCCGCGAGACGCCGCGCGACAGGTCGATCGCATAGGTCCAGACCCCGCCCACCGCGTCGGTGGTCATCAGCACGCGAGGCTGCGGAGGCGTCATCAGGACACCGCCTCCGCCCGCTGGCGCGGCGGCGTCGCCGAACGTTCTGCGGCCAGCCAATCGGCGAGCTGGGCCACACCGCTGCGCCAGTCGAGCGGCTCGCCGAGCTGCAGCTCGCGCCGGGCGGCGGACGGGTCGGAGACGTAGTAGCGCTGGTCACCGGCTCGCCAGTCGGAGAACGACAGCTCGAGCCGCCGGCCGACGATCGCCTCGATGTAGTCGATCAACTGCCGCAGGCTCACCGCATTGGCCGGTCCGCCACCGAGGTTGAAGGCGCGGCCGGAAACGCGCTCGATCCGCCGCCATGCGGAGAGATAGGCGTCCACAGCGTCGGCGACGTTGAGGATGTCGCGGACCTGGCAGCCGTCGCCGTAGATGCTGATCGGCTGACCCTCCAGGGCGCGGATCAGGAAGTGGGCGACCCAGCCCTGGTCCTCGGTGCCCATCTGGCGCGGCCCGTAGATGCAGCTCATCCGCAAGACGCAGGTCGGCGTCCCGAAGCTGCGGGCGTAATCGAGGACATACTGGTCGGCGGCCCCCTTCGAGCACCCGTAGGGCGTGTGGAAATCGAGCGGCCGGCTCTCGGAGACGCCACGCACCCGCACCTCGGCGTCGCACGGCCGGTAGGCGCCGTCGGCGAGCTCCAGCGCAACATCAGCCAGGTCGCCGTAGACCTTGTTCGTGCTGGAGAAAATAACCGGCGCGCCCGAGCCGAGATTACGCACCGCCTCGAGCACGTTCATTGCCCCGCGGACGTTGATGTCGAAGTCCTCGACGGGGTCCACGAGGCTGGTGGTCACCGCCACCTGAGCCGCCAGGTGGAAGACGCAGCGCGCCTGGCTGACGGCCTCGCCGACCGCCCGATCGTCGCGGATGTCGGCGGTGATGGGCGTGATCTTGGCGCCGTGGCGGGCCTTCAGCCAGGCGAGGTTCCGCTCGACGCCGGCGCGAGCCAGGGCGTCGAACACCATCACCTCGCGGCCCTCGGACGCCAGGCGGTCGGCGAGATTGCTGCCGATGAATCCGGCGCCGCCGGTGATGAGGATCGGAGCGTCCTTGGCGGTCATGCCACCAGCCCGCGCATCTCGAGCTCCTTGCGAGCTTCGATGACGCGGTCCTCCGCTCCCTGCGCGGCGACCCACTCGGCGAGTTCGGCGAGCCCCTCGGAGAAGTCCTCCTGTGCCTCGTACCCGAGGACCGTCCGGGCCTTGGTCAGGTCAGGCACGCAGTGGCGGATATCGCCCGCGCGGGCCTTTCCGGCGATCTCCGGCTCGAGGTCCGGCCGACCCATGGCGGCCGCCTGCAGGCGCGCGACCTCCTCCACGGTCCGGTCGACGCCGGAGCCGATGTTGAACACTTGCCCGTCCGCTTCCGGCCGGTCCATCGCCAGGAGGAACGCTCGGGCCACGTCGCGGACGTGGACGAAGTCGCGGCGTTGCTGACCGTCCTCGAACACCATCGGCGACTGACCGTTGGCGATCCGCGAGGCGAAGATCGCCAGGACGCCCGTGTAGGGGTTGGAGAGCGCCTGGCCCGGGCCGTAGGCGTTCCAAAGGCGCAGGGCCGAACCGCCCATGCCGTACTGCCGGGTCAGGGTGAGCGTCAGCCGCTCCTGGACGAACTTGCCGATCGCATAGACCGACTTCAGCCCGTTTCCCTTGGACTCGGGGGTGGGGACCGGCGCCATGGGACGCCCTTGGTCGTCGAGCGGATCCCAACTGCCGTCCGGATTGCGGCCGACGCGGACCACGTCATCCATCAGCCGGCCATCGGCCGTGCGGTAGAGCCCCTCGCCGTAGACCGACATCGAGGAGGCGACCACTACCCGCTGCACCGGGTTGTCGATCAGCTGCTGAAAGAGCACGGCCGTGCCGTACTCGTTGACCGAGGTGTACCGGTCGACCGCATACATCGACTGGCCGACCCCGACCTCGGCCGCCAGATGGACGACCTTATCGACGCCCTTCAGCGCCTTGAGGACCGCCGCCTCGTCGCGCACGTCGCCGACCAGCAGCTCGACGTCCTCGGCGAGTTCGGCTGGCCGGGCGCGGGTGGGATGCACCTGCTCGATGAGACTGTCGAGGACCCGGACCTTGTCGCCGCGCTCGATCAGCGCCTGGGCCAGATGGCGCCCGATGAAGCCGGCGCCGCCGGTGATCAGAACCTGCTCCGCCATGACCCCGCCTCAGGCCCCAACGCCGTGGCGCGGACCGCGAGAGAGGCTGAAGCGTTGCAGGGGAAGAGTGAGCTTGCTCATTGGCGGTCCCTCGTTTCCGACACCGCCCAGCTAACCCTTCATCTTCATCTAAGTTCCCGCAAACTCTGCATTCGCGGTTCCTAATTGCTAAGTCTGATCTATCAACAACTTCTCGTTAACAACAACTGCAGAGCCGCAATCGTTCAACATACCTATGTTTTGAGTATTTCGGAACTTCGACATCTTTTGACGCCCGAGTTCCAATTGCACCGCCGCCGGGAACAAAGGCGCGGCCGAGGCTCTTCTGCCCTCAGGTACTTACCCTGGCTGCGGCCGCATGGCCGCCCGCCGGACAGTGGCGCAGGGGCGCGGATGAGCCGGAAGAAGTTGCGTGTCGGGATTGTTGGCGTGGGGAACTGCGCCTCGTCCTTCGTCCAGGGCCTCAGTCACTACGCCGAGGCCACGGCCAACGAGCCACCGCCGGGACTGATGCATGTTGAGCTCGGTGGCTATCACGTGAGCGACATTGAGGTCGCGGCAGCGTTCGACGTGCACGCGGGCAAGGTCGGTCGCGACCTCGGCGAGGCGATCCTGGCCGCCCCCAACAACACCATGGTGTTCGCCAAGCCGCAGAGGACCGGCGTCGTCGTGCAGCGCGGCCCCACGCTGGACGGGATCGGCCAATACCTGGCCGGCGATGTCGAGGAGGCCGAGGCGCCGCCGGTGGACGTGGCCGAAGCGCTCAAGGCGTCCGGCGCGGAGATCCTCGTCTCGTACCTGCCGGTCGGCTCCCAGCGAGCCACCGAGTACTACGCCGAGCAGGCGCTGGAGGCGGGCTGCGCCTTCGTCAACTGCATCCCCGTGTTCATCGCCTCCAATCCGGTGTGGGCGAAGCGGTTCGAGCGCCGCGGCCTGCCGATCATCGGCGACGACATCAAGAGCCAGGTGGGCGCCACGATCGTGCACCGGGTGCTGGCCAATCTCTTCCGCGAGCGCGGCGTGCGGATCGATCGCACCTACCAGCTCAACTTCGGCGGCAACACCGACTTCAAGAACATGCTCGAGCGGGAGCGGCTGGCCTCAAAGAAGATCTCCAAGACCCAGGCGGTCACCAGCCAACTCGACGTGCCCCTGCCCGCAGACGACATCCATGTGGGGCCGTCCGACTTCGTGCCCTGGCTGAGCGACCGCAAGTGGGCGCACATCCGCCTGGAAGGCACCACCTTCGGCGGCGCTCCACTGAACATCGAGCTGAAGCTCGAGGTGTGGGACAGCCCGAACTCGGCCGGCGTGGTGATCGACGCCGTGCGCTGCGCCAAGCTCGGCCTGGATCGGAAACTCGCCGGTCCGCTGCTGGCGCCCTCCAGCTATTTCATGAAGAGCCCGCCCGAGCAGTACACCGACAACGAGGCGCGCGAGCGCACCTTGCGGTTCATCGCCGGAGAGGAGCCTGCCGCCGCAGCCGGCGCCAAGTCGAGGGCGGCGGTCAAGCTGGCGTCGTGACGACGACGGTCTTCCTGGTGAGGCACGGCTCACACGACCGGCTCGGAAAGGTGCTGTGCGGACGCATGGACGGCGTGAGCCTGAGCGAACAAGGACGCAACGAGGCCGAGGCGGTGGCGCGGCGGCTGGAAGGCGAAGGCCTGAGCGCGGTCTATGCCAGCCCCCTCGCCCGCACCCTGGAGTCGGCCGAGCCGATCGCCGGAAGATGCCGCGCGCCCCTGCACGTCGACGACGACCTCCTGGAAATCGACTTCGGCGACTGGACCGGCAAGTCGTTCGAGGCGCTGCACGCCGATCCGGCATGGGCGACCTGGAACTTCGCCCGCAGCCTCGCCCGCCCGCCGGGAGGCGAGAGCGTGCCCGATGTGCAGGCGCGGCTGACGCGCTGGCTGGACCGGGTGCGCGGGCGCCACCCCGACGCACGCATCGCCGCCGTCACCCATGCCGACGTGATCAAGGCGCTCGCCGCCCACGCGCTCGGCTTCTCCATGGACCAGCACGACCGGCTGGACGTCGGCCCCGCCTCGGTGAGCGTGCTCGCCGCGGGCGACTGGGGCGTGAAGGTGCTGAGCCTCAACGAGACCCTGAGATGACCCCCCTGACCACCGAACAGATCCGCGAACGCGCCGCCGCCCTCGGCGACTGGTTCCACAACATCGACCTGAACGGCGCGCCCACGGCGCCGAACCACTTCCTCGGCGACTATCCGAACGTGAAGTGGCGGCTCTTCGAGCATGCCGTGCCGCAGGACCTCGCCGGCAAGACCGTTCTCGATATCGGGTGCAACGCCGGCTTCTACTCCATCGAGATGAAGCAGCGCGGCGCCGAGCGCGTAGTCGGGATCGATTTCGACGACCGCTACCTCGACCAGGCCCGCTTCGCCGCCGAGGTGAAGGGCCAGGAGATCGAGTTCCGCAAGCTCAGTGTCTATGACGTGGCCGAGTTGGCCGAGCGGTTCGACATCGTGCTGTTCATGGGCGTGCTCTACCACCTGCGCCATCCTCTGCTGGCGCTCGACCTGATCCATGACCACGTGGCCGGCGACCTGCTGATCTACCAGTCGATGCAGCGCGGCTCGGCCGATGAGTATCCGGTCCAGGCCGACTACGACTTCTTCCAGCAGGATCACTTCAACGATCCGGCCTATCCGAAGCTGCATTTCATCGAGCACGAGTACGCCGGCGACTGGACGAACTGGTGGGCGCCGAACGCCGCCTGCTCGGCCGCCATGCTGCGCAGCGCCGGCTTCCAGATCCTCGAACATCCCGAGGAGGAGGTGTTCATCTGCCGGGCCGGCGAGCGGCCCAAGCCCTGGGGCGCGGTCTATCCGGCGAAGCCCCTGACCAACGGCGCCGGAGGGGCCAAATGATCGAAGCCGCCAAAATCTGGAACGAGCCCAACAACAAGAGCCACTGGGACCCGAACCTCGACCCCGAATGGGACCTGTTCGCCCAGATGACGCGCCTCGCCGGCCAGGCGATCGCGGCCGAGAACAGCCACCTGCCGCGCCTGCTGGGCGGCATCTCGCCGATCGATCCGAGCTTTATCCGCAGGCTGGAAACCAAGGGCGTGCTCGACGAGATCGACGTGGTGGCGGTCCATGGCTTTCCGCTCGACTGGAACCTCTGGGCGATCGACGAGTGGCCGGCCAAGATCGAGGAGATCCGCGCCGTCACCGACAAGCCGATCTGGGTGACCGAGGTCGGCGTCTCCAGCTTCGGCTCTGAGGAGGTCCAGGCCTGGGGCGTGAAGAAGACCGCAGAGCTGCTGATCGGCCGCGCCCCGCGGATCCACTGGTACTCGCTCTACGACCTGCCGAAGACCTGGGAGGCCACGACGCGTCACAAGGAGGCGGAGGGCTCGTCCTATTACCGGCATTTCCACATGGGTCTGCTGCGCGAGGACGGGGCGCCGAAGCCGGGCCTTGAGGTGTACGCCGACTACGCCGCCCGGATGGGCCTTTGCCAGTGGTTCCACTTCGAGGACCACCGGCTCGACGATGCGGTGGCGTGGATGAAGCGGCTGGGGGTGAAGCACCTGCGCACCGGCCTCTCCTGGGCCGACAGCTTCCGGCCGGACGCCGACGCCTGGTTCGACCGCCAGATGGAGGCGCTGGCCGACTTCGAGGTGACGGTGACCTTCTGCTTCACCCCCGAGCACCGAGGGATCGAGCCGCACCACACCAGCCCGCCGCAGGTTGCCGAGGAGTTCGCGGAGTTCTGCGCGCGCATGGTCCGCCGTTACGCCCCCGCGCAGCCCACTCGCGCCGCGGTGGCGGCGGAGTAGGACGTGGCGGGGGGCTGGAACCTCAGCTGGGTGACGCCGCAGCTCGCGGTTGGAGGCGCCCTGCCCCGTGGCGGCGCCGCCGCCCTTGCGGCGGAGCACGGGGTGGGCGCTGTGATCGACGTCCGCGCGGAAACGTGCGACGACGCTCACGAGATGACCCTCGCGGGCCTGCGCTTCCTGCACCTGCCGACGGAGGACCATGCCGCCGTGGACCAGCCCATGCTCGACGACGGGGTCCGCTTCGCGCGGCTTGCGGCGGCGGAGGGACGGCGACTGCTGATCCATTGCGAGCACGGCATCGGCCGATCGGCCACGGTGGCGCTCTGCGTCATGGTCGATCGCGGCTTCCAGCCCCTGGAAGCGCTCGCCCGCGCGAAGAACGTGCGCGCACTCGTCTCCCCTTCGCCGGCCCAGTACGAGGCCTGGACGGCCTGGCTTGGCCGATGCGCGCCGCAGACGGAGGCCCCGAGCTTCGACGCGTTCAAGGCTATCGCCTACGCGCACCTGCAGCCGACCGGCTGATGTGGGTCTATGGCGACCGCACCCGACGCACCACGCCGCGCGCCGCCCTCCGCGAGCTGACGGCGAGCCTGCGCGACGTCGAGAGCGCCGGCCCGGGCGCCGCGCGGCACGACCGCCTCACCCGCGCCTTCATCCAGGCCGGCGCCCTAGCCCAGGGCGTCGCCGACGCCGAGTTCGCCGCGCGCGGGTTCGACGACGCCTCGCCGGCGCAGGACGCAGCCATGAGCCTGCTGACGGCTCTGGCCCGCAAGCTGGCCGCCTCCGCCTGGAGCGGCTTCGCCACCGCCGGACCGCCGACCTCGGCCGAACTCATGGCTCTCGCGCTCTCGCCCCTGCCGGAAGAGATCGAACTCAAGACCCCGGAGGGCTACGCCTTCTACGGCCTCTATCCGGAAGCCTACCTGAAGGCCGCGGCGGAGCGCGACTGGGACGCTCCGCCCTTCGTGATCGGCATCCGCAGCATCGGCACGGGCCTGGCGGCGCTGGTGGCGGCGGTCACCGGCGCCGTCGACGTCGCGACCCTGCGCCCGACGGGACACCCCTTTCACCGGGAGGTGCGGGTCTCGAACACGATGCGCGAGCGGCTGTCAGCCCATGCCGGCCCATTCGCCGTGGTCGACGAGGGCCCTGGTCTCTCGGGATCTTCGTTCGGCGCGGCCGCTGACCTCCTCACCTCGCTCGGAATCTCGCTGGAGCGGATCGTCTTCATGCCCAGCCATGCGGGAGGCCCAGGCCCCGAGGCGGCCGCCGCGCATCGCCAGACCTGGGATTCCGTCGGCATGCGGCCCGCCACCTTCGACGCGCTGATCGCCGAGGAGCCGCTGGCCGGCTGGTTCGCAGAGGTGGTGGAGGGCATCGAGGCGGTGGAGGACATTTCGGGCGGCGCCTGGGCCGAACGGCGATCGGACGCCGCCGTGCACCCCGCCCTGGAGCGGCGCAAATTCTGGCTGCTGGCCGAGGGCCGGACCTATCTGGCCAAGTTCGCCGGTCTCGGCGAACCCGGAGAAGCGAAGTACGCGCGAGCCCGCACGCTGGCCAGGGCCGGCGCCGGACCCGAACCGGTGGCCCTTACCCGGGGCTTCCTCGTGGAGCGTTGGATCGACGGCGTGCCGGGTCTCCACGCCGATCCGCTCACGGTCGCCGAGCATGTCGGCCGCTACCTCGGCCTTCGGGCCCTCGCCTTTCCGGCCGAAGCCGATCAGGGCGCCTCGCTGGAGGATCTCGCCGTCATGGCGCGGACGAACGCCCAGGAGCTGGGCCTGGAGCCCAGTCTTGTGCCGCCGCCGCCGGCCGACGCGGGGCGTCCCATCCATGTGGACGGGCGGCTGCATCGCTGGGAGTGGATCACCACCGCAGGCGGGCGGCTGATCAAGACCGACGCTGTGGACCACTCCTGCGGCCACGATCTCGTCGGTTGCCAGGACGTCGCCTGGGACGTGGCCGGCGCGAAGGTCGAGCTCGACCTCGACGACGGGGCCGCCGAGGCGCTCATCGCGGCGCTGGAGCGCGTCAGCGAGCGGCGCGTGGATCGCGCCCTGCTCGCCTTCTTCGATGTCGCCTACCCGGCGTTCCAGGCCGGGCTCTGGCGCCTCGCCGGCGACGAGGCCCAGGTCCAGCGCTACGCCGCGCGGCTCGCCTAGCGGGGCAGGCGCGAGGAGCCCATCAGGTA
Source organism: Phenylobacterium soli (assembly GCF_003254475.1). Classification (NCBI taxonomy): domain Bacteria; kingdom Pseudomonadati; phylum Pseudomonadota; class Alphaproteobacteria; order Caulobacterales; family Caulobacteraceae; genus Phenylobacterium; species Phenylobacterium soli. The sequence goes on along the minus strand of NZ_QFYQ01000001.1, from coordinate 2,187,434 downwards.
CTCGTCGACCGCGCGGGCGCATTGACGGCCCTCGCGGATCGCCCAGACCACCAGGGACTGGCCGCGGCGCATGTCGCCGCAGGAGAAGATGTTCGGCGCGGTCGTCTGATAGTTCACCACGTTGGCGGCGACGTTGCCGCGCGGGTCGAGCGCGACGCCCGACTGCTCGACCAGACCCGCCTTGCGAGGCCCGACGAAGCCCATGGCAAGGAACACCAGGTCGGCCTTGAGCTCGAAGGTGGAACCCTCGACCTCGCGCATCTTGCCGTCGACCCACTCCAGGCGCGCGCACTCGATGGCCGTGACACGGCCGTTCTCGCCGACCACCCGCTTGGTCGTCACGGCGAAGTCGCGCTCGCAGCCTTCCTCGTGGCTCGAGGAAGTGCGCAGCTTGAGCGGCCAGTCCGGCCAGGTGAGCGTCTTGTTCTCGCGCTCCGGCGGCTTGGGCATGATCTCAAGCTGGACCACCGAGGCCGCGCCCTGGCGGTTCGAGGTGCCGATGCAGTCCGAGCCGGTGTCGCCGCCGCCGATGACGATGACGTGCTTGCCCTTGGCCGAAATGGTCGTGCCGCCCGGGGCCGCCACGTGTTCGGGGTCGCCGGCGTTGCGCTTGTTCTGTTGGCGCAGGAAGTCCATGGCGAAGTGGACGCCGTCGAGCTCGCGACCGGGGACCCCGAGGTCGCGCGGGTCCTCCGCGCCGCCGGCCATGACCAGCACGTCGTAGTCGTCCAGCAGGCGCTGGACCGAGACGTTGACGCCGACCTCGAAGTTGGTCCGGAAGATCACCCCTTCCGCCTCCATCTGCGCGATGCGGCGGTCGATGAGCGGCTTCTCCATCTTGAAGTCGGGGATGCCGTAGCGCAGCAGGCCGCCGATCCGGTCGCTCTTCTCGAACACCGTCGGCGCATGGCCGGCGCGCGCCAGTTGCTGGGCGCAGGCCAGGCCGGCCGGGCCAGAGCCCACCACCGCCACCCGCTTGCCCGTGCCCCGGGGCGAGGGCTCAGGCTTGATCCAGCCCTCTTCCCAGCCGCGGTCGACGATCTGGCACTCGATCGTCTTGATGGTCACCGGGGTGTCCGGGATGTTCAGGGTGCACGAGGCTTCGCAGGGCGCGGGGCAGATGCGGCCGGTGAACTCCGGAAAGTTGTTGGTCGACTGCAGGTTCTCGAGCGCGGTCTTCCACTGGTCGCGATAGACCAGGTCGTTGAAGTCCGGGATCTGGTTGTTCACCGGGCAGCCCTGGTGACAGAACGGGATGCCGCAGCTCATGCAGCGGGCCGCCTGCTGCTGCAGCTCGTTCTGCGGCAGGGGACGGACGAATTCCTTCCAGGTCTTCAGCCGCTCGGCCGGCGGGGCGTAACCGCGGTCGTGGCGCTCGATCTCGAGGAAGCCGGTGGGCTTGCCCATCGGTCAAATCTCCAAACTAAAGGGCTACTCGGCGGCGACGGCTTGCGCCGCCTCGCGCTCGGCGCCGAGCTCCAGGAGCGCGCGCCGATAATCGGTGGGCATGACTTTCACGAACGACGGCAGGGCCTGATCCCAGTTGTCCAGGATCTCGGCCGCCCGGGCGGAGCCGGTGTGCCGGTGATGGCGCTCGATGAGGATGCGCAGGCGTTCGGCGTCGAACCGCAGCATGTCGCCCATGCCGTTGTTGTCGACGGACGGCGCCTGCTCCTTCGGCCGGAACGGCTCGTCAGCGCTGGAATGCGGCGCGGGCTCGGCCGGCTCGACCTTCTCGAGGTCGACCATGGCGGTGTTGCACAGGTCCTTGAAGCGGCCGCGCGGGTCGTAGACGTAGGCCACGCCGCCGGACATGCCGGCCGCGAAGTTGCGCCCCGTGTCGCCCAGCACCACCACGACGCCCCCGGTCATGTACTCGCAGCCGTGGTCGCCCACGCCTTCGACGACGGTGACGGCGCCGGAGTTGCGCACCGCGAAACGCTCGCCGCCGACGCCTTCGAAGTAGGCCTCGCCCGCGATCGCCCCGTACAGCACCGTGTTGCCGGCGATGATGTTGCGGGTCGGATCGCGTCGGGCTTCAGCGGGCTGGCGCACGACGATGCGGCCGCCCGAAAGGCCCTTGCCGACATAGTCGTTCGCGTCGCCGACCAGCTCCAGGGAGACGCCGCGGGCCGCGAAGGCGCCGAAGCTCTGCCCCGCGGTGCCGCGGAAGGTGAACTGGATGGTGTCCTCGGGCAGGCCGGCGTGGCCGTGGGCCTTGGCCACCTCGCCCGACAGCATCGCGCCGACGGTGCGGTTGATGTTGCGGACCTCGAACTCGGCCTTCACCGGCTTGCGATCCTTGATCGCGGGCTGGGCCGCCTCGATCAGGGCGTGGTCGAGGGCGCGATCCAGGCCATGGTCCTGGCGGTCCATGTTCCAGAGGCCCTTTGCGCCTTCCGGCTGCACCGCGAAGAGGATCTTTGAGAGATCCACGCCGTGCGCCTTCCAGTGGGTCACCGCCGGACGCATGTCGATGCGGTCCACGCGCCCGATCATCTCGTTGAGCGTGCGGAAGCCCATCTCGGCCATGATCTCCCGCAGCTCTTCGGCGACGAAGAAGAAGTAGTTGATCACGTGCTCGGGCTGGCCGGTGAAGCGCGCACGCAGCACCGGGTCCTGGGTCGCCACCCCCACCGGGCAGGTGTTGAGGTGGCACTTGCGCATCATGATGCAGCCGGCCGCGATCAGCGGCGCGGTGGCGAAGCCGAACTCGTCCGCGCCGAGGAGGGCGCCGATGGCGACATCACGGCCGGTGCGAAGGCCGCCGTCCACCTGCACGGCGATGCGGGTACGCAGGCCATTGAGCAGCAGGGTCTGCTGGGTCTCGGCGAGGCCGATCTCCCAGGGCGAACCCGCGTGGGTCAGGGAAGTGAGCGGCGAGGCCCCGGTGCCCCCCTCGAAGCCCGAGATGGTGACGTGGTCGGCGCGCGCCTTGGCGACGCCCGCGGCCACGGTGCCGACGCCCACTTCCGACACCAGCTTCACGGAGATGCGGGCGCCCGGATTGACGTTCTTCAGATCGTGGATGAGCTGGGCCAGGTCCTCGATCGAATAGATGTCGTGGTGCGGCGGCGGCGAGATCAGGCCGACCCCCGGCGTCGAGTGACGCACGCGGGCGATGTTCTTGTCGACCTTGTGGCCGGGCAGCTGGCCGCCCTCGCCGGGCTTGGCGCCCTGGGCCATCTTGATCTGGATGTCGTCGGCGTTGACCAGGTACTCGGCGGTGACACCGAAGCGGCCCGACGCCACCTGCTTGATCGCCGAACGCATCGAGTCGCCGTTGGGCAGCGGCTTGAAGCGATCGCTCTCCTCGCCGCCCTCGCCCGTGTTCGAGCGCCCGCCGATGCGGTTCATGGCGATGGCGAGGGTAGTGTGCGCCTCGCGGCTGATCGAGCCGAAGGACATGGCGCCGGTGGAGAAGCGCCTGACGATCTCCGAGGCGGGCTCGACCTCGTCCAGCGGCACGGGCGAGGCGCCCGGCATCAGCCGCATCAAGCCTCGGATCGTCAGCAGGCGCTCGGACTGCTCGTTGATGCTCTTGGCGAAGGCGCGGTAGGCGTCCGGCAGGTTGCCGCGGACGGCGTGCTGCAGCTGGCCGACCGACTCCGGCGTCCAGGCGTGGGCTTCGCCGCGCGTCCGCCAGGCGTACTGGCCGCCGACGTCGAGCATCGACTTGTACACCGGGGAGTCGCCGTAGGCGTCGCGGTGACGGCGCACGCTCTCTTCGGCGATCTCCCGCAGGCCGACACCCTCGATGGAGGTCGCCGTGCCGGTGAAGTACTTCTCGATTAGCTGCGACGAAAGACCGACCGCGTCGAAGATCTGGGCCCCGCAATAGGACTGGTAGGTGGAGATGCCCATCTTGGACATCACCTTCAGCACGCCCTTGCCGATCGCCTTGATGAAGTTCTTGCGAACCTCGTAGGCCGACTGGGTCAGGCCGTTGCGGACGCGGATCTCCTCCAGGGTCTGGAAGGCGAGATAGGGGTTCACCGCCTCGGCGCCGTAGCCGGCGAGGACGCAGAAGTGGTGCACCTCGCGCGCTTCGCCGGTCTCGATGACGAGGCCGGTCTGCATGCGCAGACCCTGACGGATGAGGTGGTGGTGCACGGCCGCGGTCGCGAGCGCCGCCGGCATCGGGATGCGCTCGGCCGAGGTCGCCCGATCCGACAGGATCAGGATGTTCATGTCGGCCAGGACCGCGTCGGTCGCCTCGCGGCACAAGCGGTCGAGCGCCTTCTCGAGGCCCTCCGCGCCCTCCTCGGCCGCCCAGGTCGTGTCGAGGGTGGCGGTGCGGAAGGCGCCGTCCAGCAACTCGTTGATCGAGCGGATCTTGGCCAGGTCCTCGTCGGTGAGCACCGGCTGGGCGACTTCCAGGCGCTTGTGGCTACCGGCGTTGCGGCCGAGCAGGTTCGGGCGCGGCCCGATCATCGACACCAGGCTCATGACGAGCTCTTCGCGGATCGGGTCGATCGGCGGGTTCGTCACCTGGGCGAAATTCTGCTTGAAGTACTCGTAGAGCAGCTTCGGGCGGGCAGAGAGCACCGCGATGGGCGTATCGAAACCCATCGACCCGATGGGATCGTCGCCGTTCTTGGCCATCGGCTCGAGGAAGAAGCTGACGTCTTCCTGGGTGTAGCCGAAGGCCTGCTGGCGATCGAGCAGGGTCTGGGGATCGTTCGGCGTCGGCGCCTCGGGCGGCGCGGCGAGCGACAGCTCCTCCAGCTTGAACTGGGTTTCGGCCAGCCACTCCTCGTAGGGCTCGGCCTCGGCCAGGGAGCGCTTGATCTCCTCGTCCTCGACGATCCGGCCCTGCTCCAGGTCGATGAGCAGCATCTTGCCAGGCTGCAGGCGCCACTTGCGGACGATCCGCTCCTCCGGGATCTGCAGCACGCCGACTTCCGAGGCCATGATCACATGGTCCTGGTCGGTGATGACGAAGCGCGCGGGCCTGAGGCCGTTACGGTCGAGCGTCGCGCCGATCTGGCGACCGTCCGTGAAGGCGACCGCGGCCGGGCCGTCCCACGGCTCCATGAGGGCGGCGTGGTACTCGTAGAAGGCTTTGCGCTTGGCCTCCATCTGCGGATTGCCGGCCCAGGCCTCCGGGATGAGCATCATCATCGCGTGCGCCAGCGGATAGCCGCCGGCGACCAGCAGCTCGAGGGCGTTGTCGAGGCAGGCCGTGTCCGACTGGCCGTGCGGGATCAGCGGCCACATCTTGTTGAGGTCCGGCCCCAGGAGATCGCTTTCCAGCGAACGCCGGCGGGCGTTCATCCAGTTCACGTTACCGCGGACCGTGTTGATCTCGCCGTTGTGGGCGATGAATCGGTAGGGGTGCGCCAGCTTCCAGGACGGGAAGGTGTTGGTCGAGAACCGCTGGTGCACCAGGGCGATGGCGGACTCGGCCAGCGGGTTGCGCAGGTCCTCGTAGAACGAGCCCACCTGGTGGGCGAGCAGCAGGCCCTTGTAGACCACCGTGCGCGTCGAGAAGGACGGCAGGTAGAGCTGCGTCAGGCCCGGCAGGTTGCGCTTGGCGGCAAGCTCGGCCAGCGGGTTCTGCAGCTGCTTGCGCACGGCCAGCAGCTTGCGCTCGTGCGCGTCCTGGTCGCGGACGTTGGGCCCGCGGCCGATGAAGGCCTGCTTGATGACCGGCATCGAGGCCAACACGGCCTCGCCGAGGCCGGTGGTGTCGACCGGCACGTCGCGCCAGCCGATGAGCGGCTGCTTCTCGACGTTGAGGAAGTGTTCGAACTGGGAGACGGCGACGCGGCGCGCCTCCTCGTCCTGCGGCAGGAAGCACATGGCCACGGCGTATTCGCCGGGCGCCGGCAGGGTCACGCCAGCCTTGTCTGCCCAATCGCGATACAGCGCGTCCGGAATCTGGATCAGAATCCCGGCGCCGTCGCCGACGAGCGGGTCGGCGCCCACGGCGCCGCGGTGGTCGAGATTGACGAGAATCTGCAGCCCGGCTTCGATGGCTTCATGCGATTTGCGGCCTTTGATGTTGGCCACAAAGCCCACGCCGCACGCATCGTGCTCATTCGCCGGATCGTACAGTCCCTGCCGCTGGGGCGACCCCATCTCAGTCCTCACCTTCTAACCACGCACGCCAAAGCACAGCCTCAAACCCAGCGGAGGCCGCAGCGCGCGAAGGGCGCATTTACCCGGCAAGATCAGCCCTTGTCGATGGGCGGATTGATGCAGGTGAGGAAGATTTTTCCAATGCACGCTCAGCTTGCGCGCCGCCCATGTCCTAAACCAGGGGCATAGCTAACCTGCCAAGCTTGCCGCTGGGCGCTCCGCTGAGAGGGAGTGCGGGCGCATCCGCCCGGTCACGTCCTGCACCCGGTGGACGATGTAGGCGAGATGGCCGCCTTCATCGAAGACGGGGGTGTTGATGGGCGACCAGAATTTCTCGACGAACACCCCATCGGGACCCCGCACGTCGTAGCGCTGGACGGCCATGGCGTCGGCCTGGCCGGTTTCCGCAGCGCGCCGCAGAGAGGCGTAGAGGTTGCTCACGCCGTCGGCGGTCGGGTCGGCCGGGTTGTCCGGAAAAACGTCGAAGATCAGCTCTCCGGCGACAGCCGACCGCTCGATCAGCGTCGCCTGGGCGTAAACCTCGCTGAGGTCGACGATGTGCAGACCCGGACCTGGCTCCAGGATCAGCACGGCCTCATCGCACGTCTCCAGCGACTTCTGGAATTCGGCGCGCAGCCTGTTGGCCCGGGCCAAGCGCGACCCCGGCGGGGCGGGCCCAACCCGAACGCCCCCCACCGCGGCGTTGAGCACGGCGAGTTCACGCTGGCCGGCGGCGATCATCGCCAGGAGCCAGGCTCGCGAACTCTCCTGGTCCTCGGTCCCGAGCAGGGTGCGGTAGCGCTCGATATTGCTCTGGAGAATGAACCTCTGCATCCGCCTCCCGCCCGTGTGGCGCGTGGAGACAAGCACGACCATGGCCCAGCCCCTTTGACGTGCGTCAAGCGCTGGGACCAAGGATGGCGCCGACGAGATGAGAGGTTTCGCACGGCCTGGCCCGGACTATTGAAGGCGCATGGAATCCGTCGACCCCGCCGCCGACCTCCGCGCCGAAGGCGAGCGCCTGCTATACGCCGGCCGGTTCGCGGAGGCCGAAACGCTGATGCGCGCGTTGCTGGAGCGCGCCCCCGACGACGTCTACGCCGAGCAATATCTCTCGCAGGCCCTGCTGGGACAGGGACGCTACGCCGAAGCCTGGCCGCTGCAGGCAAGGCGGCTCGAGGCCGTCGCCCTGGGCTCTCCGCGTCCGCCGCTGGAGGAGCCGGAGTGGCAGGGAGGGCCGGTGGCCGGCAAGCGGCTGCTGGTCATCGGCGAACAGGGGCTGGGCGATCAGATCATGTACGCCCGCTTCGTGCCGGTGCTCCGGGAACTCGGAGCCGACGTCACCCTGCTGTGCCGTGCGAGCCTGACCCGTCTGTTCGAGGCCTCGCTGGACGTGCAGGTGTTCGGCATGGCGGGCAGGGTGGATGTTCCCGACCCGGATTGCTGGGTCCTGACGGCTTCCCTGCCCGCAAAGCTCGGCGTCACCTTGGAGACGCTGCCGACGGCCCCCTATCTGCGCGCCGGCCCGCGGCGCACACCGGGCGCGAGGATCGGAGTGGCGAGCCGCGGCAACCCGCAGCACCGGTTCGACGGCTTCCGCTCACTGCCCGCCGAGGAGGCGGAGCGCCTCCTTGCCCTGCCCGGCGCGATCGATCTCTCGCCCGAGGCCACCGGGGCAAGCGACATGGCCGAGACGGCCGAGATCGTGGCGGGGCTGGATCTGGTCATCGCCGTCGACACGTCCGCCGCCCACCTGGCCGGCGCCCTGGGCAAGCCGGTCTTCGTGCTGCTGCCGGCGATGGGGCTGGACTGGCGCTGGATGGCGGGGCGCAGCGACAGCCCGTGGTACCCGAGCGCCAGGCTGTTTCGGCAGGCGCGCCCTGGAGACTGGCACGCGGTCGTCGACGTGGTGATGGAAGCGGCTCGGGCGGTGATCGAGGGCTAACCCGGAACCTCGGGCGCGCGCCCCGTCCTGGAAGCGGTTTGCGTCAGGCCTTGGGCGCGCGCTTCTTTCGCACCCGCGCCGACTGCAACTCCTGTTCGGGCCTGCAGCCAGTGGTCCACGTCGTGACCGTCCGGGCGGCCCTCGTGATCCCAGATCTGGTAGGCGCGCGCCGCGACCTCGTCGGCCTGCGGGCGGGCGGAGTTCTGGCCAGGTTCAGTCATAGGCGGAGTCTCCGTTGGCGGGACGGGCGGGCCGCCGCCGATGGGCCGGATGGCGGTGCGCGTCAGCACGCGGTCCCGCCGCCTCCACCGCGCATAGGATCTGGGAGAAGCGGTCGATCCCCTCATCCACCAGCCAGTGCATCCGATCGTCGCCGGGATGTCGCGCGGCGGTCAGCCAGGCCTTGCCGTGGGGCGGCGGTGGCAAGGGATGGTCGGCGAGACGCACCTCGTAGATGCGAGCCGTCGCGTAGCAGCGCCAGGCGTAGCGCTGTCCATCGGCCTCGTAGGCGCCGCGGTAAGGAGCGAAGGCGGACATTCTTCTCCCGTGAACGAGGTTACTTGCGAGGCGGGCTGCTCGTCCTTTTCAAATGGGTGTCGGAATCGGGCGACCTGCGTTGATGCAAATCAACGGGGGGACGCAGGGACCTGATGCGCGCCAGGACGGCGCGGGCGATGGCGTGACCTCCCAGGCCCGACGGGCCCAGGCTCGTCCTATGTCGCCAGTTGGGGCGCTCGCGATCGGTGCCCGGCACGTTCTGCGAGAGATGGTCGCCCGCCAGGTCCTCGAGCTGCACGAGGACGAGCTGGCTCTCCGAGGCGGCCAGGAAGCCGTGGATCGCGGCGGCCAGCGGAGGCTCCCAGGCGCTGTCGGCTGACCAGTCGCCGGCCTCACCCGCCTCAACCAGAGCCGCCAACAGCGCCGCCTTGTCCGAGCGGCGCTCGGCGCGCGCTTCGTCCAGCCCCGCCGCCGGCAGCAGGCCCAGCGCGAGGCGCTCGGCGAGATCCTCGCCGGACCACCAGGCCGCGAGCGGCGGCAGGTCGTGGGTCGTGGCGCAGGCCAAGGCCTTCGGCCGATAGTCGACCGGGACGCGGAACGCCTGCCCTTCGCGCTCGAAGCGCATGACGCTGTAGCCGTAGACCTTCGCCGCACTCAGCGCATGCTGCAGCCCGTCCGGCACAGTCCCGAGATCCTCGCCGACCACGAGACATTCGGCGCGGGCGCTCTCCAGGGCGAGGACGCCCAGGAGGTCTTCGAAGGGATAGCTCACATAGGCCCCATCCGCCCCCTCCGCGCCCTCCGGAACCCAAAAGAGACGCCTCAGGCCGAGCACGTGGTCGATGCGGAGCGCGCCGGCGTGACGCATATTGGCCCGCAGCAGATCGGCAAAGCCTTCGTAGCCTTCCGCCGTCCACCGGTGGGGGATCGGCGGCGGCAGAGCCCAGACCTGGCCGTGGGGCGCGAACGCGTCGGGTGGCGCGCCGACCGAGGCGGCCAGGGCGAACCGCTCCTGGCCCGACCAGACCTCCGCGCCATCGGCGGCGGCGCCGACCGCGAGGTCCCGGCACAGGCCCAGGCCCGGCGCCTCTATCGCGGCGGCGGCCAGCTGGGCGTCGCAGCGCCATTGGAGCTGCTCGTGAAAGGCGATGCGGTCCGCGTGGGCGCGGGCGAAGGAGTCCACCTCCGCCCCCGAGGGAGAGCGGAGCCCCTCTGGCCACGTCGCCCAGGGTTGGCCGGGGTGCTGTTCCGCAATTGTCTGGAACAGCGCAAACTGGCGTAGCGCCGGGCCCCGCTCACCCTGAAAGGCGTCAAACGCCTGCGCCTCCGGCGGCGTGAGCGGCGGCAGCGCCTGCAGGGCCGCGGCCTTCGATGTCCACACCGCCGCGTAGTCGATCAGCGCCTCCGCCTGCGCGCCGGCCACAGGACCGACGTCGATGTAGAGCGGATCGATGAAGCGGCGATCGGACGGGTGGTAGGGGCTCACCCGGGTGCGATCGTCGGCGAAGAGCGCGTGCAGGGGATTGATGGCGAGCAGGTTCGCGCCCTCCCCCGCCGCGGCCCGCCCGAGCGCACGCAGGGTGGCGAGATCGCCGATGGACCGCCCAGGCTCCGGGACCGCATAGAGCTGCGCCGACAAGCCGAAGAGGCGCTCGCCGTAGGCGAGCGAAGCAGGTTCGAATGCGCTCGTCGGGACCACGATGAGACGGCCCGCCGCACCGCCCGATCTCAACCCATACCGCCCCGCCGCCAGCAGACCTAAATGAGCGACACCGTCGCGCGCCTGCACGTGCCAGGAGCCGCCCGCCTCGTCGGTGACGAGCAGCCAGGGATCGGCCGCGCGCACCGGCACGACAACAGGTTCATCCGCGCGGCGAACGACACAAGCCGGCAGAATGGCTCGGCGTGGCGCCTCCAGCCGCCAGAGACTGTCCCAGGCGAGGTCCGGCGTGTCCGCCGCAAAGCCCATGGCTGCGAGCAGGGCCCTCTGGCTCTGCGGCGTGACTTGTCGCGCCACGCCGTCGAGCCCCTGCCACACCGAGGCGATGCCCGCCGCCGACGCCACCTGAGCCACGACCGCGTCGTCCGCCGACGCACGCCGGCGGCGCGCGGCCGTCTCCTCGAGGAGCACGACGGAGCGCGCCGCCACCACGACCTGCCGATCGCCAATCGTCTCTGCGCGTGCCGGATCGGCGCTGTCGCTCGCGATGCGCCAGGCATGGCCGTCGCGGGCGTGTGGAACGCGAACCACGCGTTCGCCCTCGCCACGATGGATGACGACGGTGACCCGATCGGGGTCAGGCCCTGGCGCGTAGCGCGCGAGCGCCACCACCAGGGTTTCGGCTTCGGGAGCCTCCCAGCCCGCAGCGTCCAGCGGTGCGCCTTCCGCGTCGGACCACGCGACGTCCGGAAGGGGGCCGTCCCGGGCCTCTCCGTGAAGAAAGGCGTCGGCGGACAGGCTCGGGTGGCGCTGGCGCAGGTCGATGAGCCGGCCGACATAGCCGGCCAGCTCGAGATCCGCCGAGCGCCAGTCGACCCAGCTCGTCTCGTTGTCCTGGCAGTAGGCGTTGTTGTTCCCACCCTGGCTGTGGCCGAGTTCGGCCCCCATCTGCAGCATCGGCGTGCCGCGCGAGACGAGGAGCGTCGCCAGCAGCGCCCGCTGGTCGGCGAGGCGACGCGCCCTCAGATCGGGATCCCCGCTCGGTCCCTCGTGCCCCCCGTTCCACGACCCCTCGTGATCGGAGCCGTCGCGATTGTCTTCGCCGTTCGCGAGATTGTGCTTGGACGCGTAGCTGACGAGGTCGGCCAGGGTGAAGCCGTCGTGGGCGGTGACATAGTTGAGGCTGCGCGAGGGGCGGCCGCGGGCGGCGAAGACGTCTTCCGAACCGGCCAGTCGGGTGGCGAGCTCGCCGAGAGTGGCGCCGCGCCCGCGCCAGAAGCGACGGACCGTCTCCCGATAGCGATCGTTCCACTCGGCGAAGGCCGCGGGAAAGCGGCCGAGCTGATAGCCGCCGGGCCCGATATCCCAGGGCTCGGCGATCAGCTTCAGGCCCCGCAGCTCCGGATCCTGGAGGATGGCCGTGAGCAGGGGCGCTTCGGGGTCGAACCCGTCGCGGCGGCGACCGAGGACGGTGGCGAGGTCGAACCGAAAGCCCGCAAGGCCGCCCCGCCGGACCCAGGTGCGAAGCGCGTCGAGGACCAGACGCACGGTCTGAGGGGCCTCGCAGCGCAGGGTGTTGCCCGTGCCGGCGTCGTTCAGATAGGCGGCCGGGTCGGACGGATCGAGGCGGTAGTAGCCGCGGTTGTCGAGGCCGCGCAGCGAGAGCGTCGGCCCCAGCGCATCGCCCTCGCCCGTGTGATTGAACACCACATCGAGGATCACCTCGATTCCCGCTGCGGCCAGGGCCTCGGTGGCCGCGCGGACCTCGGGCCAGCCGCCGGGCGCAAGGCGCGGATCGGGAGCGCAGAAGGCCACCGGGTTGTAGCCCCAGTAGTTGGTGAGGCCGAGCGCCTGCAGGCGCGGCTCGTCTGCCCAGGCCGCGACCGGCAACAGCTCCAGGGTGGTGACGCCCAGGAGCTTCAGGTGGTCGATGACGGCCGGGTGGGAAAGCCCCGCGAAAGTTCCCCGCTGCCCGTCGGGGACCAGCGGATGAAGCCGCGTCAGCCCGCGGACGTGGGCCTCGTAGATCACGGTCCGGTCCCACGGCACGGAGATCGGCGGCGCCGCGGCCGGCGCATCCCGCATGACGATGGCCTTGGGGACGTGCGGACCGCTGTCAACGCCCTCGCCCGCCGGGGCCAGGTGCGTCCGGTGCAGGCGGATTGGACCGTCCAGGGCGACCGCGTGCGGGTCGATGAGCAGCTTGGATGGATCGAAGCGGAGGCCGTTCGCCGGATCCCAGGGACCGTGGGCCCGCAGGCCATACCGAGCCCCTTCGCCGACGCTGGACAGATGGCCGTGGAAGACCTCGCCCGTCCGCCCCGGCAAGCGGAAACGCTGTTCACCGCCCGCGCCATCGAAGAGGCAGAAGTCGATGGCCGTCGCCGTACCGGAAACGACGGCGATGTTCACGCCTTCGTCGGTCAGCGTCACCCCGAGCGGCTCCGGCGATCCCGTGCTCATCCGCCCGACGGTCATGGTGCTAGCCCCCGCGCTCGCGGACCAGATCCGCGAACAGCTCGGCGTAGAGCTTCGCGGGTCGCGCCCAGGACACGTCGGTCTGCAGTCCCTGCGCCTGGAGCCGGCTCCAGGCGGGCCGATCGCGATAGAGGGCGATCGTCCGGCGAAGGGCGATCTCCAGAGCCGCCACCTCGACGGGGGCGAACTGCACGCCCGTCGCCGCCCCCGACGCCAGCGCCATGGGGGCGGCGTCGATCACCGTATCGGCCAGTCCGCCGACGCGGGCGACCACCGGCACGGCGCCATAGCGCATGGCGCAGAGTTGGGTGAGGCCGCAGGGCTCGAACCGCGACGGCACGAGGATGGCGTCGGCCCCGGCCTGGATCTGGTGGGCGAGGGCTTCGTCGTAGCCCAGCACGCAGGCGATGCGGCCCGGATGGGTACGGGCGGCATGGAGGAGCTCGCCTTCGAGCGCTGCATCGCCGGAACCGAGCAGCGCGAGCTGCCCGCCGTGCGCGATCAGAGTCGGCAAGGCCTGGGCCAGCAGGTCGACGCCCTTCTGCCAGCTCAGCCGGCTCACCACGCCGAACAAGGGCGCGCCGGGATCGCAATCGAGGTGCAGCCGCTCCTGGAGGGCGGCCTTGTCGGCGGCGCGGCCGGCAAGATCGGTGGCGCTGAACGGGGCGGCGATCAGCGGATCTGCGGCCGGGTCCCAGACGTCGGTGTCGACGCCATTGACGATGCCACTCAGCCGGTCCGCGCGGCCGCGCAGGAGACCATCCATTCCCATGCCGCCTTGCGGGGTGCAGATCTCGGCGGCGTAGGTGGGCGAGACGGTGGTGATGCGATCGGCAAGCCGGACGCCTGCCTTGAGGAAGCCAATGTCGCCGTAGTACTCGACGCCATCGGGGGTGAAGGCCTCAGGTCCAAGGCCCAGCCGCCCCAGGAGGGCGCGGTCGAACTGGCCCTGGAAGGCCAGGTTGTGGATGGTGCAGACCACGCCGGGGCGCGGACCGCCGTCGAAGTGCAGATAGGCCGCCGTCAGGCCGGCCTGCCAGTCGTGGGTCTGGACGACCGCGGGTCGATAGCGCGGCGCACAACCCTGGGCGATGTTCGCCCCCATCCGGGCCAGGGCGGCGAAGCGGATCGCATTGTCCCCGAAGTCGCGGCCCTGCGCGTCGGCGTAGGGCCCGCCGTCGCGGTCGTAGAGGTGCGGGGCGTCGAGCACGAAGAGCGGCAGCCCATCCGCCTCGCCGGAGAGAAGCTCGGCCGGTCCGCCGAACCAGTCGTCGAAGCGCCTGATGACCTTTCGCCCTTCGAGGCCGGCAAGCACGGGGCGATAGCCAGGGACCAGGGTTCGCAGGCGAACCTCCTCGCGGGCCAGGGCCTTGGGCAGCGCCCCCACCACATCGGCCAGGCCGCCCGTCTTGACGAGCGGGAAGACCTCGGATGCGACGGCGAGAACCTCGAGCCGGCTCACGAGTTGGCGAGCCTGTCGATCATCTTCTGCGTGATCAGGCAGACGCCGCCTTCGCTGCGGCGGAAGCGGGTGGCGTCGAGTTCGAGGTCCTCGCCGACCACCAGTCCGTCGGGGATGTGCACCCCGCGGTCGACGATAACGTTGCGCAGGCGCACGTGCCGACCGATCGTCACGTCGGGCATGATGACCCCGAGCTCGACGGTGGAGTAGGAGTTGATCCGCACCCGGCTGAACAGCAGCGAACGCCAGATGGTCGAGCCGGAGATCACGCAGCCGCCCGCGACCAGCGACGAAGTGGCGCCGCCGCGGCGGCCGTCTTCGTCATGCACGAACTTCGCCGGAGCGTTCATCTCGCTATAGGTCCAGATCGGCCACGAGTGGTCGTAGAGGTCGAGGTCCGGGATCACCTCCGTCAGGTCGAGGTTGGCGGCGAAATAGCTGTCGATGGTGCCGACGTCGCGCCAATAGGGCTGGGCTTCGGGCGAGGGCCGGATGGCCGAGCGGCTGAAGGGATGCGCCACGGCCTTCGCCTCGCGCACCAGGCGCGGGATGATGTCCTTGCCGAAGTCGTGGCTGGAGTTCGGATCGTCGGCGTCGCGCGCCAGGACATCGACCAGGAACTCGGTGTTGAAGACGTAGATGCCCATGCTGGCCAGGGCCATGTCGGGCCGCCCCGGCATGGCCGGCGGATCCGCCGGCTTCTCCACGAAATCGATGATGCGGTCGTGCTCGTCGACGGCCATGACGCCGAAGCCGGTGGCATCCATGCGCGGGACCTCCAGGCAACCCACGGTCACGTCGGCGCCCTGCTCCACGTGCTGCTGGAGCATGAGCTCGTAGTCCATCTTGTAGACGTGGTCGCCGGCGAGGATGACGATGAAGCGGGTGTCGTAGTCCAGCAGGATGTCGCAGTTCTGGTGCACCGCGTCGGCCGTCCCCTGGTACCACTGATCGGTGATCCGCTGGCTGGCCGGCAGAATGTCGAAGGTCTCGTTGCGCTCGGGCCGGAAGAAGTTCCAGCCGCGCTGCATGTGCCGGATGAGACTGTGGGCCCGGTACTGCGTGGCCACCGCGATGCGGCGAATGCCGGAGTTCAGCGCGTTGGAGAGCGCGAAATCGATGATTCTGAACTTGCCGCCGAAGTAGACCGCGGGCTTGGCCCGCACCTCGGTCATCTCCATCAGCCGCGTGCCCCGGCCCCCGGCCAGCACATAGGCCATCGCCTGGCGCGACAGCGTCGAGCTCACGGTTGGGGAGCCGTTCATGCCTGTGTCCCTCGCCCTCTTGTTCTAAGTCGCCGCGCCGTCGGGCGCATACTGGAAGTAGACCGTCGCCAGCGGCGGAAGCTCGATGTCCGCGCTCGCCGGGAAACCGTGGGACGGCTCGTCGATGGCCACCACCGACCCGAGGTTGCCGTGACCGGAGCCGCCATATTCCGCGGCGTCGGAATTGAATACCTCGCGCCAAACGCCCGCATGGGGCAGGCCGATCCGGTAGCGGCCGCGGGTCACGGGCGTGAAGTTGCAGACCACCGCGACGGGGGGATCGCGGCTGTCGCCACGGCGCAGCCAGGCGGCCACGGACTGCGCCTCGTCGTCGACGACGAGCCAGCGGAAGCCCTCGGGCTCGGCGTCGCCCACGTGCAGGGCGGCCGTCTCACGATAGAGCCGGTTCAGGTCGGCCACGGCGCGCCGGACGCCCTGGTGCGGGGCGTACTGCAGGAGATTCCAGTCGAGCTCGCCGTCGAAGTTCCACTCGGCCCACTGGCCGAACTCCTGACCCATGAACAGCAGCTTCTTGCCGGGATAGCCCCACATGAAACCGTAGTAGGCGCGCAGGCCGGCGAAGCGGCGCCAGTCGTCGCCGGGCATGCGGCCGAGGATCGAGCCTTTGCCATGCACCACCTCGTCATGGGACAGCGGCAGGATGAAGGTCTCGGTGAAGGCGTAGAGCAGGCCGAAGGTCAGCTCGCGATGATGGTGCCGGCGATGCACCGGCTCGCGCGAGATGTAGCGGAGGGTGTCGTTCATCCACCCCATGTTCCACTTGAAGCCGAAACCCAGCCCGCCCTGGTGAACCGGGCGTGAGACGCCGGGCCAGGTGGTGGACTCCTCGGCGATCATCAGGACGTCGGGGTGGGCGGCGTAGACGGCGGTGTTCAGCGCCTTGAGGAAGGCTTCGGCCTCGAGATTCTCCCGCCCGCCGTGGACGTTGGGCGCCCATTCTCCCGGCTGGCGGGAATAGTCGAGGTGCAGCATGGAGGCGACCGCGTCGACGCGCAGGCCGTCCACGTGGAAGACCTCCAGCCAGTAGAGGGCGTTGGCGATCAGGACGTTGGCCACCTCACGTCGGCCGAAGTCGAAGATCGCCGTGTTCCAGTCGGGGTGAAAGCCACGGCGTTCGTCGGCGTCCTCGTAGAGCGGCGTCCCGTCGAAGCGGTAGAGACCGTGGGCGTCCACCGGGAAGTGGGCCGCGGGCCAGTCAAGGATCACGCCAAGACCCGCCGCATGGGCGGCGTCGACGAAGCGCGCAAAGCCGGCCGGATCGCCGAAGCGGCGCGTCGGCGCGAACAGGCCAACCGGCTGATACCCCCACGAGGCGTCGAGCGGATGCTCCGAGATCGGCAACAGCTCGATGTGGGTGTAGCCGAGCCCGGCGGCATAGGGGATCAGGGTGGCGGCGAGCTCGTCGTAGCTCAGGAAGCCGCCCTCCTCGTTCCGCCGCCAGGAGCCGAGGTGGGCCTCGTAGATCGAGATCGGCTTGCGATGCGCAGCGCCCTGGCTGCGGGCCGCGAGGTAGGCCGCATCGGTCCACTGAAAATCATCGACACGCGCCACTACCGAAGCGGTGGCCGGACGCAGCTCGGCGGAGAAGCCGAACGGATCGGCCTTGAGGGGCAGAAGGTCGCCGGCGGCGTCGAGGATCTCGAACTTGTAGCGCGCGCCTTCGGCGACACCGGGCAGGAAGATCTCCCAGACCCCGCTGTCGAGGCGCTTGCGCATCGGGGCGCGGCGTCCATCCCACTGGTTGAAGTCGCCGACCACCGAGACGCGCGAGGCGTTCGGCGCCCAGACGGCGAAACGGACGCCTTCGACGCCGTCGTGGCTCACGGGATGTGCGCCGAGCCTCTCCCACAGCCGGCGATGGGAGCCCTCCACGAGGAGGTGGTCGTCCGTCGGGCCGAGAAGCGGCCCGAAGCGGTAGGCATCCTCGATGGACCAGCGGTCGCTCCCGCGCTCGGCCTCGAGCACGTAGGCGCACCCGAGCATTTCGGCGGCCGCCCCCTCGAAGAGGCCGTCGGGATGCCGTTGGGCGAGCTCGACCGAACGGCCATCGGCCAGGCGTGCGGTCAGACGCTCGGCTCCCGGGACGAAGGCGCGGATCACCATCCCGCGCCCGAGGGCGTGCGGGCCGAGCACGGCGAAGGGATCAGGGTGGCGGCCCTTCACGAGCGCCTCCACCTCCGCCTCGGCCAGGCGTCCATCGGTCTTGGTCGTCTTCCTCAAGCCGGTTTGACCGGTACGCCCCAGATCTCCTCGGCGTAGTCGCGAATGGTGCGGTCGGAGGAGAAGAAGCCCATGTGCGCGGTGTTGAGGATCGCCGAACGCCACCAGGCCGCGGGGTCGCGCCACTTGGCCGCCACCTCCCGCTGCTTCTCGGCATAGGACTGGAAATCGCCGAGCACCAGGAAGTGGTCGTGGCGCACGAGGCCGTCGAGGATATGGCTATAGAGGTTCGGCTCGGCCGGCGAGAAGCCGCCTGAACCGATCTGGTCGAGCACCTGCTGGATCATCGGCGACCGGCGGATGATCTCCTCGGTGCCGAAGCCTTCGCGTCGCCGCTGCTCCACTTCGTGGGCCTCCAGCCCGAAGATGAAGATGTTGTCGTCGCCGACCCGATCCTTGATCTCGACATTGGCGCCGTCGAGCGTGCCGATGGTCAGGGCGCCGTTCAGGGCGAACTTCATGTTGCCTGTCCCCGAAGCCTCCATGCCCGCGGTGGAGATCTGCTCCGAAAGGTCCGAGGCCGGGATCACCGCCTCGGCCAGCGACACATTGTAGTTCGGCAGGAAGACCACCTTCAGAAGCCCGCGCAGGGTGGGATCGTTGTTCACCACATTGGCGACGTCGTTGATCAGCTTGATGACGAGCTTGGCGTTCTGATAGCTCGCCGCCGCCTTGCCGGCGAAGATCTTCACCCGCGGCGTCCAGTTGCGCGTCGGCTGGGCGCGCATCGCATCGTAAAGCGCCACGGTCTCGAGGATGTTGAGGAGCTGGCGCTTGTATTCGTGGATCCGCTTGATGTGGGTGTCGAACATGGCGTCCGGGTCGACCTTCACCCCGAGTCGGCGGTGGATCAGGCCCGAGAGCTGGGCCTTGTGCTCGCGGCGGATGGCCCGGAAGCGCTCCTGTACGCCGGCGTCGTCGGCATAGGCGGCGAAGTCGGCCAGCCGTTCGGTGTTGTCGAGCACCGCCGAACCGACGGTGTCCGCCAGGAGCTGGGTGAGCCCGGGATTGGCCTCCATCAGCCAGCGCCGGAAGGTGATGCCGTTGGTCTTGTTGACGATCCGGTCGGGGTAGAGCCGGTGCAGCGGGGCGAAGACCGTCTGCCGCATGAGGTCGGTGTGAAGCGCCGAGACGCCGTTGACCCGGTGCGAGCCGATGAAGCTCAGCCAGCCCATGCGGACCTGCCGCGCCCCGGACTCCTCGATCAGGGAGACTGCGCCGATCTCAGCCTCGGAGAGCGCCCCCTTGGCGCGTAGCTCGTCGAGATGGCGCGCATTGATCAGGTAGATGATCTGCATGTGCCGCGGCAACATCCGCTCCATCAGCGGCACCGGCCAGTGCTCCAGCGCCTCGGGCAGGAGGGTGTGGTTGGTGTAGTTGAAGGTGCGCCGGCAGACATCCCAGGCGTCGTCCCATTCCACGCCGTGGTTATCGATCAGCAGGCGCATCATCTCGGCGATGGAGATCGCCGGGTGGGTGTCGTTGAGCTGGATCGCCACGTGATCGGGCAGGGTCTTCAGGTCGCCATGCTGGTGCAGGTGGCGACGCACGATGTCCTGCAGGGCGGCCGACGAGAAGAAATGCTCCTGGCGCAGCCGCAGCTCCTGCCCCGCCGGACTGTCGTCGGCCGGGTAGAGCACTTGGGAGATCGCCTGGGCCCGCGATTGCGACGCCAGGGCGCCCAGATGGTCGCCGCGGTTAAAGGCGTCGAGCCGCAAGGGATCGGGGGCGCGGGCTGACCACAGCCGCAAGGTGTTCACGTGCTTGCCGCGCCAGCCGACCATGGGGGTGTCGTAGGCCACCGCCTCCACCGTCTCGGCGGGATGCCAGATGTGGCGGATCTCGCCCTCGGGCGTCTCGCGCGCCTCTACCGAGCCGCCGTAGCTGATGTGATAGACGACGTCGGGACGCTCGAACTCCCACGGATTGCCGCCGGCGAGCCAGGTTTCCGGCAGCTCGGACTGCCAGCCGTCCTTGATCTTCTGGCGGAACATGCCGTGGTCGTAGCGGATGCCGTAGCCGTAGCCGGCGATGCCGAGGCTCGCCATGCTCTCCATGAAGCAGGCGGCGAGACGCCCGAGGCCGCCGTTGCCGAGGGCGGCGTCGGGCTCCACCTCGCGCAGCACCTCGAGATCGACGCCGAGTTCGGCCAGCGCCTTGCGCATGGTCTCCGCCAGCCCGAGGGCGTTCAGGCTGTCGTAGAGCAGCCGTCCGATCAGGAACTCGACGGAGAGGTAGTAAACCCGCTTCGGCTTCTCGGTGTAGATCGTCCGCGTCGTCGGGAACCAGGCGTCGACGATCCGGTCGCGCACCGCGAGCGCCGTGGCCATGAACCAGTCGTGCTCGGTGGCGACGATCGGATCCTTGCCGACCGAATAGGCGAGCTTGGCCACGATGGCGCGCCGAAGCGCCGCCACGTCCTGGTCTTCCGTGGGCAGTGCGATCCTGACCGCCACGTCGGACGATGCGCTCATGATGCTCTCAAAACCTCTCGATACTGTGCGCAGTCTGTCCGGCGCGGGCGAGCGCGCAAGAGGCCACGATGGATCAGGGCCGAAACCGTGTGCTCGCCGTCAGGCGTCAACGACCTGGGGCTGAGGTGGCTCCATCTGCAGCAGGATGTGCGAGAAGTCTTCGATCGCCTCGTCGATCAGCCAGCTGAATTCCGGCTCGCCGCGAAAGGGGCTCTTGCGGATCCACTTCTTGCCCCGGGGCGCCGGAAGGGCCGGATCCCCCTCACGCACTTCATAGACTCGCGCGGTCGCATAGCAGCGCCAGCGGAACGAGCGCCCGTCATGCTCGTAGGCGCCACCGTAGGCCTGGAACGCGGACATCAACTGCCTCCCTAGGACAGAACGCCAATTCCCCGCCATCCCCCGTAGAGCCATACATTAGGCGGGACGGCGGCCGTTGATCGAAATCAACCATCGAGCGCAGCCTTCCGAATGCACCGCGCCTGAAAAACGATCACCGGCTGACCGGAAAAACGGCGGAGCCTGCGGAACGTTCCGCCCGCGTCGCTGGTTTGTCCTCTCCGCCGCGCGACAAGGGTGATCGCGGCCCCGTCGTGAACTCCGCAAAAGAAGGGTTTAGGCTCCCGAGGCGCCAGACGCCGCGCCAGGGAGCGAACCCATGTCCGACATCGTCGAGGCCCTGACCGCCGCCTTCGGCGCCACGGAGGTGATCACCGGCGAGGCGGCGCGGGAGCGGGCGCGCAGCGGCTGGGCCCGGCTTGGCGCGCCCTTGGCCATCGTGCGCCCGAGAACCACCGCGGAGGTCTCCACGATCCTGCGCCTGGCCCACGACCACCGCCAGCCAGTCGTTCCCTGGGGCGGCCTGACCGGCCTGGTCGAAGGCGCCTACGCCGAAGGCGCGGTCGCCCTGTCCCTGGAGCGGATGCGGGCGGTGCGTGAGGTGGATCCGGTCGAGCGCACGCTCACCGTCGAGGCGGGCTGTCCCCTCGAGAGCGCCGCGGCGGCCGCCGAGGCCGCCGGCCTCTTCCTGCCGATCGACATCGGCGCGCGCGGGTCGGCGACCGTCGGCGGCGCCATCTCCACCAACGCCGGCGGCAACCGCGTGCTTCGCTGGGGCATGATGCGCGAAAGCGTCCTGGGGCTGGAGGCCGTTCTGGCCGACGGCGAGGTGGTCACGAGCCTCAACACCCTGGTCAAGAACAACGCCGGCTATGATCTGAAGCACCTGTTCATCGGCTCGGAGGGGACGCTGGGCCTCGTCACGCGCGCGGTGCTGCGCCTGCGGCCCCGCCCCACGAGCCAGGCAACCGCCTTTGTGGCGGTCAACCGCTTCGACGCTCTGCCCGCCCTGCTCTCGGCGGCGTCCGCCGGACTCGGCGGGACCCTCTCCGCCTTCGAGGTGATGTGGGCCGACTTCTACGATCTCGTCACCACCCCGCCGGCCCAGGGGCGAGCGCCCCTCCCCCGCGGCGCGCCCTACTATGTCTTGCTGGAGACTCTCGGCTCGGACGCCGCGGCCGATGGGGAGCGCCTCGAGACCGTGCTCGGCGAGGCGCTCGCCTTCGGGACCATCACCGATGCGGCGATCGCCAAGTCCGAAGCCGAGCGCAACGCCATGTGGGCGCTGCGCGACGACGTCGGCCAGACCGCCCGCAACGGCCCGATCTACGCGTTCGACGTCAGCCTTCGGATCGGTGAGATGGAAGCCTACGTGGCGCAGGTCCGCGCGGCCCTCGGCGCACGCTGGGGTGAGGCGGCCTCGCTGACCGTCTTCGGCCACCTGGGCGACGGCAATCTGCACCTGATCGCCGGGGTGGGAGCGCGCTCGCCCGAGCTGCAGCAGGAGGTGGAGGCGGCCGTCTACGGCCCTCTCGCCAGTATCGGCGGCTCGATCTCAGCCGAACATGGCGTCGGCCTGCAGAAGCGCGCGTTCCTTCACCTGTCCCGGTCGCCCGCCGAGATCGCGCTCATGCGCAGGTTGAAGACGGCCATGGATCCGCAGGGGATCCTCAATCCCGGCAAGATCATCGCGACCTGAAGACACAGGAACTTGGCGATCGCCTCGGAGGCCGTGGCTCCAGCCTCGTCCTTTGTTGCTATACCGAAGGCCGCCCAATGCCTGTCCGACAGGAGAAGACGACCTTGCAGCTCCGAGCCTTCGCCCTGGTCACCGCGCTCGCCGCCGCCGCCTCGCCGAGCCTCGCGGAGCCGACCCGGGTCGCGGTCCGCGCCCAGGCCCTCGACGCCAAGTTCATCGGCGATCACACGGGCGGTGTGGGGGTCACGATTCGCGACGCCCGCAGCGGCAAGGTGCTGTCGCAGGGTCTCATCCGCGGCGGGACGGGCGACACGGCGCGCATCATGAAGACGCCGCCGGCACGCTATGGCCGGGTCTCCGACGACCAGACGGCCGGCTTTGTCGCCATGGTGGACATCGCCGAGCCGACCCTGGTCCGCATCGAGGCGGAGGGGCCGCTCGGCAGACCAGCGTCGGCGACGACGGTCTCGTCGACCCTTTGGCTCCTGCCCGGCCACAATATCGACGGCGATGGCATCGTGCTGATGTTCCCCGGGCTGGTCGTCGAACCCACCGTCATCCTCGACGGTCCCGACCGGTTCCGCATCACCGCAAAGGTCAGTCCCATGTGCGGCTGCCCCATCGAGGCGAACGGGATCTGGGACGCCGCCAACTACTCGGTTCGCGCGACGCTCCTGCGCCACAACCGGGCCGTGGCCGAAACGGCTCTGGCCTTCACTGGCCGGACGGGGGAATACGCGGGCGTCTTGCCGAAGGCCGACGCCGATGGCGACACCCTTCGTGTCGTGGCCTTCGACAGTCGGACGCCCAATACGGGTGTCGCGATGGCGACCATCCCAACCGGACGGTAGCGGCTTCCCTCCGACGGGTTGCAGCGCCTGGCGCCTCGCGCTGGCCACGGCGGCAACGAAGGGCGGCGAAAGCGCCAACGAAAAAGGGCCGGAGAAACTCTCCAGCCCCTACAAGCCTTTGCGATGGTACCGCCCTCCCGGATCGAACGGGAGACCTCCAGAGCCACAATCTGGCGCTCTAACCAACTGAGCTAGGGCGGCGCATCGCGAGCGCCGGTTCTAGTCGCGCATCCCAACGCGATCAAGGCCTGCGAAGCGCGCCCGCGCACAGGCAAAGAAAAAGCCCGGAGGCAGACGCCTCCGGGCTTTCGATCCAGTTGTCCCGCAAGCCTATTTCGGCAGGCGGAACGCGATCGGGATCCGGACCGTGCCGCCGGAAACCGGGGCGCCGTCCTTGGTCATGGGCCGCATCTTGAACAGCTTGCTGAGCTTGATGGCGGCGTCGCCGAAGCCGGCGCCGTCAGGGCTCTCTTCGACCACCGAGCAGCCCGTGAGGGTGCCTTGGGCGGTGACCGTGCAGCTCAAGGACGCGCGGCCCTCGATGTTCATCCGCTGAGCGCGATCCGGGTAGTAGCGGGCGAGGTCTTCGCCGCTCGGACGACGCAGCCAGTCGGGCTGGGTGATCACCGAAGGACGAGGCGGCTCAGGCGGCGGCGGGGCCGGCGGCTTGGGCTCCTCGATACGGTGCTCAACCGGCGGAACCGGCAGCGGCGGGATGGTCGGCGTGTTGGGCACGGCGACCGGCGGACGCGGCTGCAGCTTCGGCGGCGGAGGCGGCGGCGTATTCGGCGGAGGCGGAGGCGGCGGAGGCGGGGGCGGCGGCGGCACCGGCTTGATCAGCGCCACATCCGTCACGTCTTCCGAGTAGTCCTTGAAGTTCGCTTCGAACTTGCTCTTCCACAGATAGAACGCCAGCGCAGCGTGAACGGCGACGACGATGATGATCGCCACCCCCATGCCTTTGCTGCGCTTGGGCCGCGGGTCGTCAAACGGGTTGTGCGTCGGGTGGGCGACGTCGTGTGTGTCAGACATACGTCACCGCCTACTTCCGCTTGTCTTCGCCGACCAGGGCCACGCTGTAGAAACCGTTGTCCTGCAGCATGTTCATGACGCCCATGAAGTCGCCGTAGAGCACTTCCTTGTCGGCGCGGATGAAGATCCGCTCCTTGGTCGGATTCCGGCGCTCGCCAAGGTGGGCCCGAAGGTCGTCACCGAGGGTGGCCAGATCGGTCGGCTTGTCCATGAGGAACAGCCGTCCGTTGCTCTGGATGGAGATATAGACTGGCTTGGGGGGGTTGGTCCCCGGCTTGGCGACGGCGGGTGGGAGATCCACCTTCACCGTCACCGCAGCCAGAGGAGCCGCAACCATGAAGATGATCAGCAGGACCAGCATCACATCCACGAAGGGGGTGACGTTGATGTCGCTGTTCGCCTCTTCTTGGTACTTGCCCCCAGAGCCTGCGAGTTTGGCTCCCATGTGGCTTAGGCTCCTTTGTCGAGCTGCCGGGAGATCGCGTTCATCAGTTCAGCCACAAAGCCTTCCGTCCGCGCGCCGTAGGCGGAGATGCGGGTCTGGAAGTAGTTGTAGAAGATAACCGACGGGATGGCGGCGGCGAGGCCCAGACCGGTGGCGAGCAGGGCCTCGGCGATGCCGGGGGCCACGACGGCCAGGTTGGTCGTGTTCGTGTTCGCGATGCCGATGAACGAGTCCATGATGCCGTACACGGTGCCGAACAGACCGATGAACGGACCGTTGGAGCCGACGGAGGCCAGGAACTGCATGCCGCTGGAGAGGCGGCGGGTCAGCGAGGCCTGAACGGCGCCCACCGCGGCTTCAGCCCGGTGGATGGTGGTCTCGCGATGTTCGGCAGCGACCTTCAGGCCGGCCTGACGGGACAGTTCGATTTCCTGAGCGGCCGCGGCGGCCATGTCGGCCAGCGGGTTGCCCTCGAACTCTTCCGAGGTGGCGATACGGCCCATGTCGTTGATCGACTTGGCGCCGCGGAAGGCTTCCAGGAAGCCGTCCGACACGCGGTTCAGCGAGCGGAACTCGATCAGCTTGGTGATCAGCAGGGTCCACGAGAAGACCGAGGCGAGCACGAGGCCGATCATCACCACCTTCACGACGGGCTTAGCGTCGAGGAACATGGTGCCGATGTTGATCTTGCCGCCGTGTTGCATCTGCGGAGGCAGGTCCGCGGCCGGAGCGGCGGCGGCAGCGGCGGCCGGAGCCGCAGCAGGAGCGGCCGCGGCGTCAGCCGGGGCGGCGGGAGCGGCGTTCTGGGCGAACGCCGGCGCGCTCGACATCAGCGCGATCGCGCCGACGAGAGCGATGAAAGGGGTCTTCAGTTTGTTGTCGAGCATCTGTCGCCAGTTCCTGGTTGGTCTAGCACGATTGGCCGGAGGGTCGTCGCGCGAGAGCGTCTCCACCCTAGTTGAAACAAGCCCGCCGCCCTGACCCGACTGATCGAGCCCGAGCGGCAGAACCGCTGTCGCCGCGCCCGACCCGTAACGCGTACTCCCAACGAGGCGTGGAAGGGTGGCGTTTCGAAGGCGCGTGGCGACTTCGCCTTCCCCAAGGGGATCTTGAAGTCTTACCGCTTTGTTAGACGTGCGGCCTCGGTCCTTTGGCAACCCCTTATAATTGCGTCAAGGGGTCAGAATACGGATCAGAGGGTCGGGAGGACTTTGCCGCGCCGCGGTATGCTGCGATGCACAATAGAGGCGCCGAGGGGGCGCTGAGCAATTCTACCGATACGGGTATTTACGATATTGCATCGCAGCAATTTCGCGGAACCGCGATTTCAGCACGAGTTGAATTTTGGACCGCCATCTGCGGCCCCTCGCACCCGACCGCGAGCTCAAAACATCAAATGCGAGAAATACGGATGAGGGGCCGCCCCGGGGCGGCCCCTCGCGGCCCGCTCGCCGCGCTTTCGCCGCGCGACGAACCGCGCGAACCGAGCCGTCGAAGCTATGATCGTGGGGGAACGCCTTGGCCATGAGGCGAACGGGCGCAGCGCAACTGGTCGCAGGTGTCGCACCCGGCGTCGGATACGGCTGACTTTTGAAAATGGAAAGGATGGTGCCTGGGGGCGGATTCGAACCACCGACACGCGGATTTTCAATCCGCTGCTCTACCAACTGAGCTACCCAGGCGAGGGCCGCCGACGCGGGAGCCGCGTCTATAAAAGAGCCGATCCGGGAAGTCCAGTAAGCGCCTTCAGTCTTCTTCGCCCGCCTCGGAAGGCCCGTGCTCGTCCTCGGCGGCGGGGATCGCATAGCCTCCCGAGAGCCACCGCTGCAGATCCACGTCGGCGCAGCGCTTGGAGCAGAACGGCCGGTATTCAGCGACGGGCGGCTTGCCGCAGATCGGGCACCGGGGCGAGGTCATTGCGCGGCCACCTCCAGGCGTTCACGTGGCGAGGCGGGGTCGGCCTCCACATGGAATCGCGCGCCGAGCCGTTCCGTAAGCTGGACCACGAGTGGCGCGGCGGCAGCCGCCACAGGCGGGGCGCACCTGGCGATCAGCCTTGCGCCCCCTTGCGCCTCGGCCTCGGTCTCCAGGCGTCGCACCAGGCGCTGGGCGAGTGTTCGATCGGAGAGCGCGCCATCTGGCCCTGCGAGGATTTCGACCAAAGGTCGGCTGCGCCGGGGCAGCGACAGCTCCATCGTT
Organism: Phenylobacterium soli; assembly: GCF_003254475.1. Classification (NCBI taxonomy): domain Bacteria; kingdom Pseudomonadati; phylum Pseudomonadota; class Alphaproteobacteria; order Caulobacterales; family Caulobacteraceae; genus Phenylobacterium; species Phenylobacterium soli. The sequence goes on along the minus strand of NZ_QFYQ01000001.1, from coordinate 2,160,762 downwards.
CCGAAACGCCCCACCGGCCCAATCGCAACTCCGGGGTTGTCCGGGCCGAACGCGGCCCGAGCCGCCGCCAGCAGGGCCTGGCCATCGTGACCGCGCCCGACGAGGTCGATCACCACGATCCCGCCCAGTCCCTTGAGACGCAGCAGCCGGGCTGCTTCGTGCAGTGCCGCCAGGTTCGCTTGCCGGGTGACGCGCTTGGCGTCGGCGCCCTTGCGAACCCCAAGGTCCACATCGATCGAAACCAGGGCTCGCGTCGGCTCGACGGCGATGTCCCCGCCGCCGGGCAGCGGGTGAACCGACTCCAGGACCTCGGCCTCGGCCTCGTCGGCCACGTCCCGGGCCGTACGGCCGGTGACGATCTCGGCATCCCGGGCGTGCACGCGCAATTCCGATTCGAGATCGGCCGCCGGCGCCAGCAGGCGCGGCGCCCCCTCCGCCGGCCCGAGCCAGCGGGCGACCGCCTGCTTGCCCCGGCGCGGTTCGCTGCGAATCTCGACCTCCACCGACTGGCCGACCACCGGCCGCGCGTCCGGCTTGAAGGGCAGGATGGCCTCGGCGCCAGCGCCCAGATCGAGGAAGGCAGTGGCAAGCGCGGGCTCGACGCTGGCCACCCGGGCCACTGAACGCGCGCCGAGCAGCAGGCGCGGATCGTCGTCGTCGCGTCGAATGAGCAGCCGCTCGGGCCGGTCGTCCAAAGTGACGACTCCCCTCGCCTCGCCGGGGCAGCGATCGAGGTAGAGACGACGTCGGCTCATGGAATCGCGAAGCCGAGGCCGCGCAACAGATTGGCGGCTTCATAGAGCGGCAGTCCGACGACGCCCGAGTACGAGCCCTGCAGCCCCATCACGAACGCAGCCGCCCGTCCCTGGATGGCATAGCCGCCAGCCTTTCCGATCCCTTCCCCGCAACGGATGTAGCTCGCCACCTCGACTTCCCCGAGCCGCTTGAAGGCGACGCGCGTGTCCGACAGGCGGCTTGATCGACGGCCGTCGGGAGCGACGACGCTGACGGCTGTCAGGACATGGTGATTGCGGCCGGAGAGGAGCTCCAGGCAGACGCGCACCTCGGCGTCAGCTTCGGCCTTGGGGAGGATGCGCCGGCCAACGGCCACCACGGTGTCGGCCGCCAGCACGTAGGCGCCGGCATGCCTAGCCGCCAGGGCGTCGGCCTTGGCCGATGCGAGACGCAGGGCCAGGGCGCGCGGTGTTTCCTTGCGGAGCGGAGTTTCGTCGAGCTCAGCCGGGTCGACATGGTGAGGCTCGACGCCGATCTGGCGCAGCAAGGCGAGCCGCCTCGGGCTCTCGGAGGCCAGCACCAGTCGCTGGAGCGTCGACGACAAGGCGGCCGTCGGTCCTTTAGCGAACGCGGAAGGTGATGCGGCCCTTGGTCAGGTCGTAGGGCGTCATCTCTACGAGCACCTTGTCGCCCGCCGAAACCCGGATGCGGTTCTTGCGCATCTTGCCGGCCGTATGGGCGATGATCTCGTGTTCGTTTTCGAGCTTCACGCGGAAGGTCGCGTTCGGAAGCACTTCCGTGACCGTTCCGGGAAACTCCAGCAGTTCTTCTTTCGCCATGCAGGCTCCGAGAGGGGCATAAAAACGACGGCTCGCGCCTTTACGTCAGGCCGCGAGCCGTGAACAGCTCAGAATTATACTCCAGCCTGCCGAGTCAGGTCGACAGCCCGCCAAATCATTACCCGAAACGCGCGGCGATGCGGGCGGCGAGCGCGTCCCTCACGTCCCTGTAGGCCATGAGCCGAGCCTCCCGCGAGCCCTCCGCAAGCGTGGGATCGAAGATCGGCCAGTATTCGATTTCGGCCGCCCGGCCGCGCGCGAGTTCCACGGCCCGATGCTGCGACTCGGGCGTGAACGAGATCACCAGATCGAAGGAATCGTCCTGCAACTCATCGAACGTCTTGGCGCGATGCTCGGACAGATCGCAGCCAACTTCGCCCATCACGGCAGCCGCGAACGGATCGATGGCGAAGGCGTCCTCGCCGTCGGCCAGCGCCGGATGCCTCAGGCCACAGCTGTCGACATAGATTCTCTGCCCCGCGACGCGCTTCAACAGGGCCTCCGCCATGGGCGAACGCACGCGGTTGAAGTTGCAGGCGAACAGCACCGCCGCGGGCCTGCGCGCCCCCTCCTCACTGGGCATGGCGTTTCAACCCCGCCAGTGCAGTGCGCAGATCAGGGTGAAAAGGCGGCGCGCCGTGTCGAGGTCGGTCTCGATCTTTCCTGTGAGGCGCGTGCGCAGCAGGTCGGAGGCTTCGTTGTGCAGGCCGCGGCGCCCCATGTCCAAGGCCTCGATCTGGGCGGGGGTCGAATTGCGGATCGCCTCGTAATAGCTCTCGCAGATCATGAAGTAGTCTTTGATCAGGCTGCGGAACGGCGAGAGCGAGAGGATGTGCTGCTTCTCGTACCCCGGTCCGCGCACGTCCAGCAGCAGGCGATTCTCGACCAGGCCCATCTTCAGCTCGTAAGGGCCGCCGTCCGCGCCCTCGGGCCTGAAATAGTTCTCCTCGAGCAGATCGAAGATTGCGATCTGCCGCTCCTGCTCCTGGTCGCGCGAGACCGCCGCGAGGGAGTCCTCGTCGAGCTCGACCTTCTCGAGGCGATGTGTCTTGCGGTCGTCGTCGGCCATGGCGTCCGGACTGCGGGTCTGACCGGTGCTTTATGGCATTCTGGCCCCTCGCGTCATCACGCCGCCGCCACAGGCATAGAAAAAGCGCCCGGCGTGGGACGCCGGGCGCTGCGATTCATCGGGTTCTGATCAGTAGCCGTAGGCGTACCGGGCGTTGTCGGGCCGGATGTAGTCCTCATGGACGTAACCCATGCCCACGCCGTTACGGCCCACCAGGATCCAGTCGGTCCCACGGACGTGGGCCATGGCGTCCACCCGCTCGCCACCCTTCAGCTTGCCGACATAGCGGCTCGAGAAGTCGGGGGCGGCGCGCAGGCCGAAGTCACGGTTGATCACCGACAGCTGGCCCATCCGGCTGAACCGCGCCGGCTCGATCTGCGAGGACAGGCGATAGCCCCCGCTCACATAGGTCGCAAACCGGTCCTCGCGATCATACCTGGCGCGCTGAGCGGGATCCTGGTGCTGCATCTGGCAGCCGACGGCCGAGCCGGCCGCCGCGCCGACGGCCGCGCCGACGACGGTCCCGGTGGTGCGGTTATGACCGGAGACGCTGTTCCCCAGCAGGCCGCCCAGAGCCGCGCCGATCAAGGCGCCCGCCTCCTGCTTGCCGCCCTGGGCCGAGCAGGAGGTGACCCCCGCTTGCGCTGCGGGGGCGGTGAACGCCGCCGCGCCGGCGACGGCGACGGCGGCAGCGATCATGGATTTGGTCTTCGAAGTGCGCATCTCGGCTCTCCATCGTCTGAATTCGATGGAGGCACCTTATGTGGCCCAGCCTGAACGGGCGCCGGAACGACGCTGACAGCTATTGTTCAGCTTCGTGGACGGCTGTTCAGCTTCACTGCCCCATGCGGATCGCCGCGGACCGCGCGTGCGCGGGCAGTCCTTCCGCCTCCGCGAGGGCCACGGTGGCCGGCGCGAGGGCGGCGAACGCCGCCTCGTCGCACTTCACCAGGGAGGTGCGCTTGATGAAGTCATAGAGCGACAGGCCCGAGGAGAAGCGCGCCGCGCGGCTCGTCGGCAGGACGTGATTGGATCCAGCAACGTAGTCGCCGATGGCTTCGGGCGCGAGGCGGCCCAGGAAGATGGCGCCCGCATGCCGTACCCGATCGGCCAGCTGCTCAGGTTCGGCGACGGCGAACTCGACGTGCTCCGGCGCGATGAGGTCCACGAGGCGCGGCACTTCGTCCAGCGGCGCGATCACCACCGCCCCGTGGTCCCGCCACGATGCGGCAGCGGCCTCACCCGTCGAAAGGCTGGAGAGCTGGGCCTGCACTTCCGCCTCGACCTGCCCTGCGAAGGCCTCGTCATCGGTGATGAGAATCGATTGGGCGGCGGGATCGTGCTCGGCCTGGGAAAGAAGGTCCGCCGCGATCCACTCTGGTCGGTTGGCCCCATCGGCGACGACGACGATCTCGGAGGGGCCGGCCAGCGCGTCGATGCCCACCGCGCCATACACCCGCCGTTTGGCGGCCGTGACGAAGGCGTTGCCCGGGCCGACGATCTTGTCCACCGGACGGATCGGACCCGCGCCATAGGCGAGCGCCGCCACCGCCTGGGCGCCGCCGACGCGCCAGATCTCGCTGACTCCGGCTTCCTTCGCCGCCGCGAGCACGGCAGGCTGCAATCGTCCTGGCGGCGTGACCATGGCGATCCGCGAAACCCCGGCGACGGCGGCGGGCACGGCGTTCATCAGGACGGTGGAGGGATAGGCCGCGCGGCCGCCCGGCACGTAGATTCCGACCGCCTCCAGAGGCGTCCAGCGCCACCCGAGCTCGACGCCCGCGGCATCGGTGAAGCGTTGATCCGCGGGACGTTGGCGTTCGTGGTAGGCGCGGATGCGGGCCGCCGCGAAGGCTATCGCCTCGCGCACTTCGACGTGGCAGGCCTCCGCCCCAGCCTCGATCTCCTCGGCGGAGACACGGATCGAGTCCGCATCCAGCTCCACCTTGTCGAACTGCCGCGCTAGGCGAAGCAATGCCTCCAGCCCTTCGGCCCGGACCGAGGCGATCACCTCGCGTACGACGGCGTCGACCTCTTCAGGCGTCTCGCGACGCTCTTCGACGAACGCGGTGAAGGCGGCTTCGAAACCGGGATCTATGAACTTGAAGCGGCGCATGGCGGGCGCTCTTTACCCGCCCTTGCCCGCGAGCGCCATCGCGGCGCGCCCTCAGACCTCGTGAGCTGGCTTGCGCGGCGTCCGCCAGGGCGTCGAGACATCGGCCAGCACCGCCTCGACGCATTCTACATTGGCGCGCAGGTCGCCGCCCCCCGCGAAGCTCAGGGTGACGGCGCCGCCCGGCGCCTCGCCCGGCGTGAACGTCATCGCCAGCAGTTCAAGCACGGCGCTCTTGGCGCCCAGGCGGATCTTGCGCGTCTGAACGCCCAGCACCCCGGCAAGCTGGAGCCCGGCCCGGACCCGCTCGCCTCCGCCAGCTTCCCAGCGGTACCGGTTGAAGGCGATCGTCAGGCGTTTGGCCTTGGCCTCGTAGACGATGTCCCCAACCTTCAGGACGGCGTCCTGCATGGCCGCGGAGATGACCTCGAGATCCTCAGGATCCTGGGCGAGAAGTCGAAGCGGCTTGGGCTCGGCCATGTCCGTCTACTCTTCCTCGTCCCCGCCCTTGATGCGCCGGATCTCGGCGCCACAGGCGCCGAGCTTCTCCTCGAGCCGCTCGAACCCGCGATCCAGGTGATAGACGCGGTTCACCACCGTCTCGCCGCGCGCGGCGAGGCCCGCGATGACCAGGCTGACGGAGGCGCGCAGGTCGGTGGCCATCACCTGGGCGCCTTCCAGCGCCTCGACGCCCCTCACCCGCGCCTCTCCCCCCGAGACCGAGATATCGGCGCCCAGGCGGCCGAGCTCCGGGGCGTGCATGAAGCGGTTCTCGAAGATGGTCTCGCGGATCACGCTCTCGCCTTCGGCCAGCGTCATCAAAGCCATGAACTGGGCCTGGAGATCCGTCGCGAAGCCCGGATAGGGCGCGGTGTCGATCTCCACGGCGCGCAGACGGCGGCCGTTGCGCTTGACGGTCAGGCCATCCGCATTCGCCGTCACCTCGACACCCGCCTCCACCATCTTGTCGATGAGCGACTGGATCAGCTCGGGACGCGTACGCGTCAGGCGGACCTCTCCGCCGGCCATCGCCGCGGCGACCGCATAGGTCCCGGTCTCGATGCGGTCGGCGATCACCGCGTGGCTGGCGCCGCTCAGACGGCCGACGCCCTCGATCTGGATGGTCGAGGTCCCCGCCCCCGACACCTTCGCGCCCATCGCGTTGAGGCATTCGGCCAGGTCGATCATCTCGGGCTCCTGAGCCGCATTGACGATCTCGGTGTCACCCGCCGCGAGAACCGCAGCCAGCATGGCGTGCTCGGTCGCACCGACCGAGACGATCGGGAACTCGATGCGTCCGCCCTTCAGCCCCCGCGGCGCCTGGGCGTAGACATAGCCCTCATGCAGGTCGATGCGCGCACCCAGCGCTTCAAGGGCCTGGAGGTGCAGGTCCACGGGCCGCGCGCCGATGGTGCAGCCCCCGGGCAGGGAGACCTTCGCCTGGCCGGTCCGCGCGACCAGCGGGCCCAGGACGTTGAACGAGGCGCGCATCTGCCGGACCAGATCGTAAGGCGCGATGGCGCTGACGATCTCCTTGGTGCGCAGCAGGGTCTCCGGCCCGTCCTCGCCGACCGATTCGACGACCTCGGTCCCGAGCCTCTGCAGCAGCTTGCCGAGGAATCGGGTGTCGGCCAGCCGCGGCATGTTGGTCAGCCGCAGGGGCTCTTCCGTCAGAAGGCTCGCCGCCATCAGCTTGATGGCCGAGTTCTTGGCGCCGCTGATCGGGATTTCCCCCTTCAGCTGTGCGCCGCCGGTGATGGCGATGCGATCCAAACCTGATCCTTCGAAATGACCGCGTTCTCGTCGCAACGCGGGGGCAGCGCAGATGCCGTTTATCTAGCGTGGGCGCTCGCCCGCGCAAAGGGTGGCCTCAGTCCTCGTTGTGAGGCGATTGGCCAGCTGCAGGTCTGTCCGCGCGTGGCGAATCGACCTTCCGCCGCCGGAGATTCGCGCGGAGCGCTTGCGCGAGCCTGGCCTCGCGATCGGTCGGCGCCGGCCTCTTCTGATCGTCGCCCTTGCCCATGGCGCTGAGGTGCGGCGAGGCGTGCAGCCCGTCAAGAGCCGCGTGCAGCGATTGGGGCTTCACGCCGGCCTCTCGTTTGGCTATAGCCCCCGCCTCGCCTTTCGCCGCCGTAGCTCAGTGGTAGAGCGCATCCTTGGTAAGGCTGAGGTCGGCAGTTCAATCCTGCCCGGCGGCACCATCTTTTCAATGACTTAGGTCATTGGCTCCGAGCGCTGAAGCGCCCCAGTAAGCACATAGTAAGCGCTCGGAGCCGTAGAAAATCGCGGAATCGTGAAGGATCGGCGGCCTCCGGCAGAGTGCCGAAGAGGCGATGCCGCCCTGACCTGATCGGCGAGCCGCTGATTTTCGATGGAATCCGCTCTCCGCCTTGAGCGACACCGTGGGACGCGGCCGATAGGGAGCGAGAGCGCGCCCGGCGTCACTCAGGCCAGGCGACTTTGCGGTTGGTCTTGCGTTCCGCGCGGTTCCAGCTGACGCCCCCAGCCAATCCGCGCCCAGAGTCGCTCGTGCAGGAAGTAGAGCGCGGTCGTGTAGACGCTGCTGGCGATCATGAAGCCGGCGGCCAGACGCCACTTGCCCGTGAGCAGGTAGATCGCCGCCGCATCGGCGCACATGACGACCAGTCGATAGGTGATGGCCTTCACGAGGGAGCGGCGCCCCGACGTCACCGCCGCGGCGGCGTGCGCATCTGATCTACCGGCGAGGTCCCACATAGGTTAAAAGTTAGTCCCCATCTGCGCATTAGCCTTGCGTTGGCTCAAGCCGGGCGCTCGCGACTGTCAGCTCGGCAAGGCTGCGCCCACCAAGCTCCTGAGCTGATAGTGGGTGCGGAAATCGTTTGCTCCGATCCTTTTCCGCTGTCGGAGACGTGCTCGCATGCTCACGCGACGTAGGACGATCGTTGCAGGTGGCTCGCTGATTGCGGGGTCGACACTCTTTGGGGCGCCGAGCGGCGCCCAGCCAGGTCGGTTCACCACCCCGCTGCCCGTGCCGCCGCTGATCGATGCCCAAGCCCAAGGCAATTCGATCCGGCTTGTGGCCCAAACCGGTCGTCATGCCTTCGTGGAGGGACGGCCGGTCGCAACTTACGGCTACTCAGGCCCCGTTCTCGGGCCAACGATACGGATGCAGAGTGGCGCGCAGGTCGATGTGGCGATCGAGAACCGCATCGACACCGACACCATCGTGCATTGGCATGGGTTCCTGATCCCAAGCGAACGCGACGGCGGGCCGCACGATCACATCGCTCCCGGTGAGACGTGGCGGCGCGTGCTGCCCGTTCAGCAGCCGGAGACCACCGCCTGGTACCACCCGCACCCCCATCGAGACACGGGGCGCCAAGTCTATTTCGGAATGGCGGGCCTGGTGCTGATCGAAGACGGCTCCGGCGCGCGCCTCGACCTTCCGCGAACCTATGGCGTGGATGATCTGCCGTTGGTGCTGCAGGATCGTTTGTTCGATGGGAACGGCGACCTGATCTACCCCGCGAACCCGATGACGGTCATGCAGGGAGCGCGGGGCAATACAATCATCGTCAACGGCGCAATCGCGCCCATCGCGCGCGTCCCCGCCGGCCTGGTGCGGCTGCGGCTGCTGAACGGGTCGAACGCGCGCAACCTCGACCTGGGATTTGACGACGGGCGGCCACTTCATGTGATCGCCTCGGACGGCGGGTATCTGGGTTCGCCTGTCAGCATGACCCGCCTTCTGATCGCGCCCTCTGAACGTTTCGAGATCCTGGTCGACTTTTCCGACGGGCGTCCCGCCGTGCTGCAAACGGGTCCCGATCCCTTCCCACCGATGATGGGAATGATGATGGGGCGCGGGCAGAGCGCCGCAGGCGACATCATGAGTTTCGCACCAGATCGCGACCGCCCCGGCGCGAAGCGCAAAATTCCGTCCACGCTCGTCGATATGCCAGCCGCGGCCCCGAGCGCTCAACTTCTCCGACGGCGGTTCGCGCTCAACGACATGGGCGGGATGATGGGCGGGATGGGCGGAATGATGGGCAGGGGCATGATGGGGGGAATGATGGGCGGCGGCATGATGGGCGGCGGCATGATGGGCGGCGGCATGATGGGCATGGGGCGCGGCGGGTCTGGTCTCGGCATCAATGGCCAGTCGTTCGACATGCAGCGGATCGACGTCGCAGTGGCCCTGGACTCGCGTGAGGTGTGGGAGGTTTCCGCCCAGTCGATGGCGCACCCGTTTCACGTCCACGGCGTCCAGTTTAGGATCCTGTCACTGGACGGCGCCGCGCCGCCCCCGCATCTGCAGGGTTGGAAGGACACCGTCCTCGTCTCGCGGTCCGCCGAACTCCTGATCCATTTCACCCAACCGGCGCTGCGAGCCCATCCCTTCATGTTCCACTGCCACATCCTGGAGCACGAGGACGCGGGCATGATGGGACAGTATGTCTGCGCCTGACCGTCGCCCCGCGTTTCGCCACCCAAAGCTGTCAACAACACGCCCACGCTGACCGAGGTCAACGCGGGAGCGTTCGCACGCGAATAATTTCCTCGTAGATCTCGCGGTGTGTCCTGCGCCAGAGATCAATCGAAGGAGTGGCAACGATGCAGTTGCACATCCGCGACCTCACCGGTGGCGCGCTTGCCGCCGTTCTGGCGGCCTTCAGTCTCGTGCAGGCCTACGCCCAACCCCAGAACCCCGCCCAAGACCAGCCCCCCGCGCAGGTCCAGGCCCCTGCTCAGTCGCAACCCTACGGGAGCTACGGTTATGGCGGCTACGGCTATGGTTACCCTGGCATGATGGGCGGTCGCGGCATGATGGGCGGCTACGGCCCGGGCATGATGGGGGGCTACGGTGGCGGCATGATGGGCGGCTATGGCCCAGGCATGATGGGGGGCTACGGTGGCGGCATGATGGGCGGCTATGGCCCAGGCATGATGGGTGGTCGCGGCATGATGGGCGGCTACGGCCCGGGTGTGGGTGGTTACGGTTACGCACCGGGTAGCGGCCCCGGGCAGATCTCCGCGAGCGATGTGAAGACTTATCTCGAGCGCTGGATCGCCACCAACGGCAATCCCCATTTGCGGGTCGGCGCGATCACTCAGCGCGACGCCAACACCATCGTCGGCGACGTCGTCACATCGGACAAGGGCGTGCTCGTTCAGCGCTTCGCCTTCGACCGCAACACCGGCGCGGCTCGCAGCGTCCAGTGACGCGCAGTCCGTTTGGACCCAGCACCGCGACCGGGCGGTCGATGTGAAACCCGCTGAGCGGAACGACCTCTGCCTTGATCGGCCGCATCATGGAACGCTGGAGGCTCGCACACCCCGCCACAGATGGCGTCATTGGCGTCAGCTCAGCGAGGAGCGCCGATCACGCAAGGCCTTTGGAAGGCCCGCAAACGCTGCATCCATGTAGCCGGCGGAGCGCGTCGCGTGAAAAAGAGACGGTCCCTGGCCTCAATTGCGGCCACCGGTCCGATGGCCTATGCCGCCGAGCGACCGCGCCCCGGACCCGACTCAGCTCTGTTTAGGATGCCCGCAACGCCCTGCCCTCACCTGCACGCCGAAGTCGCTATGCGCGTTCCGTGGCCGCTGCTCTAGCCGAGGTGCAGCGTCGCGGTGAGGCGTGTGGCGACCAAGTGGACCGGAGCCGCGCCATCGGACGTTCGAGATCCGGCCGACCGGTGAAGGTATGACGTGATCTCCGGCTCCAGCCCTACGCGCGTCTCGAAATCACGGGGCGTTCGAGTCGGCGCTATGCCAGAAGGCGGAGCGCAGGCCTCCGCTCGTTTTCAACGATTTCGGGGTCTGGCTTCACGGCGCAGGGCGAAAAACGCCGCGCCGCGGCTGCGCCACCGCTCGATCGTCTCCGGTTCCGTCTCAGCCATGGCTTCCAACAGGGCGCCGGCAAGGACGTCGAGCTCCAGCGCCCCGGCGCCGATCGTCTCCACGAGTTCCCCAAGGCGCATCACCATGCGGGCCCGCACTGTGGCCGATCGGTTCTGCAGGACGCGGAGTTCAGCTTCGAGATCTCGCGGCTTGCGCACCTACTCCTCCTATCGCGGCGCCCTCCGACCCGTCCCAGTTGCCAGGTAAACGGCGCGCGATGGGCTGCTGGACGGCCGAGGCGCCAAGCCGAGCCGCCTCACATCAGGGGATCGAGACTCGGAGGCCCCTTCAATGAAGCTCGGCTAGAAGCGCCGCTCGAACTCCACAATGATTTTCGCCTGACTGTCGGCCTCTTGCCGCGCCGCGCTCACCGACTTGAGCCAGCCCGCATCGACCACGACATCCACCGGCAGGAACTGGGGCTTGCCCTCCCACTTCAGCTGAGGACCGACGTAAGCGCCTTGTGCACGCGAGAGGAACCCGTGATCGTCTCCGAAGTCGCCGATAGCCTCGGCGCCGAGGCGCAAATTGCCGATCGTGCGCCAAGTGAGCGACGTGGCGTAGCCGTATGACGCAAATCCCTCGCCATTCGGTGCTCCGAAGGGCCGCTCAACGATGAAGTTGAAGAGGCCCTGAAATCGCCCCGCGGTCTTGGCGAGCAGAAGCTTGGCCTCACCTTCGTCGTTTTCCCCGTGCAGCCCCTTCTTGTATTCGAGATAGAGCCCGGTATCGACGTCGACCTTGGGTATCTGCCCAAGATACATCACCCCCTCCAGGCCAAGTCCGACCAGCCGGTCGCCTTCGCCAGGCGCGCGCTCGATCTGGCCGAGCAGCGCGAGGCTGACCCGATCATTCAGGCCGTATTCGCCCTCGACGATGAAGGTCCTGGCGCCCTTGAGCTCACCCGGCCCTAACTCCTGGCCCCAGCGGGTCTCAAACTCGAGCGTGTGGTTTTCGATGTAGGGGTCGTAGACCTTCTCATCGAGCCGTGGGTCGGCCCAGGCCGGGGCTGACATGGCCGTCAGGCCGACCGCCCAAACCCACGCGAACCTCTTGATCAGGCCCTTCATCCGCCGCCCCTCTTGCAATTGCACATCGTTCGCATATTTCCTATTGCGAACGCGTGTCAATTGCGAAATCATGAAGGGGATGGCTAAGCTTGCCCTGTCGCGGGACCAATCAGTTGAGGCAGATCAAATGCGGTCTAGATTCGGCGCTCTAATCGCTGCGCTTGCCCTCGCGAGCGCCGCGGGCGTCTCGGCCGCTGCTCCGCCCGAGCCGGCGACCGTGACCCTGACCTTGAAGGATCATCGTTTCACGCCCTCGGACTTCAGCGTGCCGGCAGGGCAAAGGGTTCGCATCGTCCTGATCAATCAGGACCTCGCCACGGAAGAGTTCGACAGCCACGATTTGAGGACGGAGCAGTTGGTCACGCCCAAGGGGAAGGTCAGCTTCTTCATTGGCCCCCTGAAGCCTGGCGAATACAGCTTCATGGGTGAATTTCATGCCGCGACGGCTCAGGGCAAAGTGACCGTGGGCGAAGGGCGTTAGATTATGCTGGCCGCAGCGCTGATCGTATTCCGCGAAGTCCTCGAAGCCGGATTGATCGTGGGCGTCATCCTCGCCGCTACGGAAGGTGTCGCTGGCCGGAGCCGCTGGATCGCCGGCGGTGTCGGCGGAGGGGTGATCGGGGCGGCGCTCGTGGCGCTTTTCGCTCAGCAACTCTCGAATGCATTCGCGGGCTCGGGCCAAGCCCTGTTCAACGCTGCGATCCTCGTTGCGGCGGTCCTGATGCTGAGCTGGCATGTCGTGTGGATGTCACGCCACGCCCGCGAGATGGTTCGGGACATGAAGAGCTTGGGCGGCAAGCTCTCCGCCGGAGAGACCACGCTGCTGGCCATGGCGACGGTCGTAGCGGTCGCGGTGTTGCGGGAAGGCGCCGAGGTCGTGCTGTTCCTGTTTGGCGTCGCCTCGGCCGGATCCGCCGACCCGACGGCTATGGTGGGCGGCGGCCTGCTGGGGCTCGGCGGCGGCGCTGCGGTTTCCTGGCTGATCTACCGAGGCCTGCTCGCCATCCCCACGGCGAAACTGTTCTCGGTCACCAATGGCCTGGTCGCGCTCCTCGCCGCGGGCATGGCTGGGCGTGCGGCGGTGTTTCTCGTCCAGGCGAATTGGATTCCGAGCCTTGGAGATCAGCTCTGGGACACCTCATTCATCCTTCCGGACGACACCCTTCTCGGCCGCGCTTTGCAGACCCTGGTCGGGTATTCTGATCGCCCGATGGGCGCCCAGGTCGCCGCCTACCTGCTTGTTCTCGCGGTCCTGATGACGGCAGGCCGCCTGGAACGCCCGGGTCCCCACCGCGCCGAGGCTGAAAACAACAGCGCTGCCTGACCGGCCCTGCCGGCTCCAATTCGCACGCCGTCGAAAGAACTGTCACGCCCTCAGCCGGCCACAAGGCGGTCTAGGCCCTTGTGGTGTCGCCTAAGGCGTCTCCCCGCCGGATTGGCGCTTGCTCCTCCAGCGACTGGAGGCTTTAGGGTCTGCCTGTGGAGATCCGCCACGCCCGAGCCGACCTGATGAAGGCGGACGAAGACTAGCCTTCCCACACGCGCGGGTTGACCAAGGTCAAGGTACAGGCGTCCGAAGGCCAGTAGGTTTCCACTCGATCTTGCGACGCATTAGGCCCGCGAGGTGAGACGGAGCGACAGCGATGCAGTTGAAGACGCGTTTCCTCGCCGGCGGCGCCCTCGCAGTTGTTCTGGCGACGGTCAGCCTGGTTCAGGCACAAGCGCAGGCCCAAACCCAGTCCTCGCCCCCGGCGCAGCCTTCCCCGGGCTACGGATATGGCTACGGCTGCCCGGGCGGCTACGGCATGATGGGTCCCGGGATGATGGGCCCGGGCATGATGGGCTATGGAATGGGCCCGGGGATGATGGGTTACGGGTATGGCAGCCCCGGGCAGCAGGGCCGCCTGAACCTCTCCGTCAACGACGTTCGCACCTATCTGGAGCGTTGGGTGGCGATGAACGGCAATCCTCATGTGAAGGTCGGCGCCGTCGCCCAGCGCGACGCCAACACCATCGTCGGCGACATCATCACCAAGGACGGAGGATCGCTCGTTCAGCGCTTCGCCTTCGACCGCACGACCGGCGCCCTTCAGAACGTCCAGTGATCTCATGTGGTGCGGCGGTTCTCTGATCGGATGGGGAATGCCGATGTTCGGTCTCTTTCCACTCCTGCTGCTGATCGCGGTGATCGTCGGCGCGGTGATGCTCGCCCGCTCGGCGGGGCGCTCGCGGACCGGCGGTCCGAGCCGCCCCCCTTCTGCGCTCGAGCTCCTCAATGCGCGCTATGCACGCGGGGAGATCGGTCGTGACGAGTACTTGCGGACCCGGGCCGACATCGGCGCGGGCTCGCCGCAGCCAGGAGCGCCGACATGAACTACTATTTCGCCAAGACCCTGGCCGCCAACTTCGACGAGGCGATCGACAGGACGCTGGAGGCGCTGAAGGCGGAAGGCTTCGGCGTCATCTCGGACATCGACGTGAAGAACACCTTCAAGACCAAGATCGGCATCGATTTCCGCAACTACCGCATCCTTGGCGCCTGCAACCCGAAGATGGCGCACGAAGCCTTGCTGCTCGAGGACAAGGTGGGGACTATGTTGCCCTGCAACGTGGTGGTCCAAGAGCGCGGTCCCGCCGAAACGGAAGTGGCGGCGATCGACCCGGTCGCCTCGATGCAGGCGATCGACAATCCGCGTTTGAAGGAGACGGCCGAAGAGGTCCGCGCGCGGCTGCGACGCGTTATCGAGCGCCTCTGAACTCAGGCGGATCGGCGCGACGGCGCGCGTCGGTTCGTTCAACGCGCGGGGCGCACCCATCCCGAGCGTCGCTCGGCGAGGCGCGCGGCGATCCGCGTGATCGAGCGGCCAGGATCATAGGCACGAGGGCATAGCCGCGCCCCGCCTCCGCGCGCTGACATCATCGACGACGCGGAACGCAGAAAGCAGAATGCAGAACGATGAACCAGGGTACACCCGTGCTTGGCACGTTCTCTGTAAGTGCAGACGGTCTTGACCCTCTAGCGACTAGAGAAGGTATCCATACCGACCGGCATGGAGGTCCTCCCCCACCCTATTGCGGGAGGGCGGACGCAGCGAGGGCATTCGCGTGGATGTGGCTGAAGCGTCTCGATCGGCTTGTTGCCACGACTCCGGCAGCATCGCACCGTCGTCGGGCGGACGTTCCTTCAGGATCCGGGGAATGGACTGCGCCGAGGAAGTCGCCACGCTGCGCGAGGTGCTTGGACCGGTCGTCGGGGGAGAGGATCGCCTTAGCTTCGACGTCCTGAACAGTAGGATGAACATCGCTGACGCGGCGGCGCAGATTCCAGACGAGGCGATTATCCGAGCGGTCCGCGCGACCGGGATGGCGGCGACACCGTGGACCGCCACCCGCCCCGACGGCGGCGACGCCGACCGACGGCGGCAAGAGGTCTGCACGATCGGGAGCGGCGCGCTCGTCCTCTTGGGAATGGCGCTGCACGTTTGGTCTTCC
Source organism: Phenylobacterium soli (assembly GCF_003254475.1). Classification (NCBI taxonomy): domain Bacteria; kingdom Pseudomonadati; phylum Pseudomonadota; class Alphaproteobacteria; order Caulobacterales; family Caulobacteraceae; genus Phenylobacterium; species Phenylobacterium soli. The sequence goes on along the minus strand of NZ_QFYQ01000001.1, from coordinate 2,145,561 downwards.
GCAGACTTCGCCTCGGCGCTTCGACTCTTCATCGAACACGCCGGCGAACCCACGCCTTGGCCGGAGATCGCAGCCTATCTGACCGCGATCTTGCTCGGGGGCTGGTATGTCGCGCCCAAGGCGCTCTACGCCGCGCGGCGGCTGCGCCCCGACATGAACCTTCTCATGGTGATCGCCGTCGCGGGCGCGGCGGGCATCGGCGAGTGGTTCGAAGCCGCGACGGTGGCGTTCCTGTTCTCGCTTTCGCTGACGCTGGAGAGCTGGAGCATCAGCCGCGCCCGCCGGGCGGTCGCGACCTTGCTGGACCTCGCCCCGCCAAGCGTGCGGCTCCTGCGGCCGGATGGGTCTGAGGCCGTCACGCCGGTCGCGGAGGTGCGGCCGGGTGAGCGCTTCGTGGTCGCGGGCGGCGAACGGATCGCCCTGGACGGCGACGTCATCGCTGGCGTCAGCACGGTCAACCAGGCGCCGATCACGGGCGAGAGCGTCCCCGTCGAGAAGGGCGTAGGGGCTCAGGTCTTCGCGGGCACAATCAACGGCGACGGCGCTCTGACGGTGGAATCGACCCGGGCCGCGGGCGACACCACCCTCGCCCGCATCATCCAGCTGGTTCAGCAGGCCCACACGCGCCGGGCGCCCACGGAACAATGGGTCGAGCGGTTCGCCCGAATCTACACCCCGACGGTCATGGCCATGGCCCTGGCGGTGTTTCTGGGGCCGCCACTGGTGTTCGGCGGAGCCTGGGCCGACTGGTTCTACCGCGCGCTGGTGCTGCTGGTGATCGCCTGCCCCTGCGCGCTGGTCATCTCGACGCCCGTATCGATTGTTGCCGCGCTGGCCTCCGCCGCGCGGGCTGGCGTGCTGATCAAGGGCGGGGCGTACATCGAGCTTCCGGCGCGATTGCGGGCGGTCGCCATGGACAAAACCGGGACGATCACCCGTGGCGCTCCGCAGGTGGTCTGTGTCATCCCCCTGGCCGGTCACTCCGAGGAGGAGCTTCTCGCGCGTGCGGCCGCGCTCGAGGCGCGCTCCTCCCATCCGCTGGCGCGGGCGATCGTCGACTATGCAGGCATGCGGGAGGTTCCGCCCCAGGCTGCAGACGACGTCCAGGTCCTGAAAGGCAAGGGCCTGAGCGGTCGATTCGACGGCCGAGACTTCTGGCTGGGCTCCCACCGCTATGTAGTCGAGCGGGGCCAGGACCACGCCGAACTCGCGGAGCGCGTTCAGCGCCTGGAAGCGGACGGCAAGACCGTCATCGTCATCGGAAATGGACGCCACGTGTGCGGCCTCATCGCCGTCGCCGATACGGTTCGCCCCGAGGCACGCCAGGTCATCGCCGAGCTTCGCGCCGCCGGCGTGGCGCACGTCGTCATGCTAACGGGCGACAACCAGGCGACGGCGAACGCCATCGGCCACGAGATCGGCGTGGACGAAGTCCGGGCCGAGCTGCTGCCCGAGGACAAGGTGGCCTGCATCGAGGATCTGGTGAGCCGCTATGGCGCTGTGGCGATGGTCGGGGATGGCGTGAACGACGCGCCTGCGCTGGCGCGCGCCAGCCTCGGCGTGGCCATGGGCGCGATCGGCAGTGATGCGGCGATCGAAACCGCCGACGTCGCCTTGATGAGCGACGATTTGTCGAGGCTCCCGTGGCTGATCCGCCATTCGCGCCGGACCTTGGGGGTCATCCGGCAGAACGTCGTCTTCTCGTTGGGGGTGAAGGCCACGTTCTTCATCCTGACGCTGTTCGGCATGGCCAGTCTCTGGGGCGCGATCGCTGCCGATGTCGGCGCCTCGCTCCTGGTCGTGCTCAACGCCTTGCGCCTGCTGCGGGCGACGCCCTCCCCAAGCGCGCTCGGCGCAACCGAACGCCCGCCGCCAGCGCGCGGCGGCGAGGGGCTGCGGCCGCCCCATTCACCCCAGTTTGTGGATCAGAGTCATTCGCCCACCCCACATCCCCAAGGAGGCGTACATGAAGTTGACCATACGGCAGTTGGTCCCGGCGATCGCCCTTGCTGCTCTGATGGCCGCGACAAGCTCAGCCGTCAGCCAGCCGTCAGGCGCGTATAGTTCGCCCTGGGTGGGGTGCTGCGGCATGCGGCCGTGGCCCCAGGCCCCCGGGGGCTACGGCGGCGGAATGATGGGGGGGGTACGGCATGGGCCCCGGCATGATGGGGGGCTATGGGACAGGGTCCGGCATGATGGGCGGCAGCATGGCGCGCAACCGCGCGGCCATGATGGGCGGGGTTCCGGCCCCCTACGCTAACCTTCGCAACCCCCTGCCTCAAACGGCGGAGACCGTTCAGCATGGCGGCTCGGTCTACGCCGCCAACTGCGCCTCGTGCCACGGCGTGACGGGATACGGAGACGGCCCCGCCGCATCCAGCTTGAACCCGCGCCCGGCCAACCTGGCCTGGCTCTCGCGTATGCCGATGAGCCGGTGGGATCCGTTCATGTACTGGACGGTCGCAGAGGGCGGCGCTCCGTTCGGCAGCGCGATGCCGAGTTTCAAACAGGCGCTTTCGAAGGACGATATCTGGTCGGTGATCGCCTACGTCCAGGCGCGGCTGCCGCAGACCGCGACCTCGAAGTAGCGACCTCGCCGACGCTGATCTCGCTGCGTGATCGCGCCGCTACCGTTGGAATCGGGCGAGCCTCGCAAGGGCGCTTGCCAGCCCTGCGCCACGTGCGCCGGCTCAACATGGCAGGGGACGTCGCCACGCGCCAACTGATCCGTTGCATGGGCGATCCCGTCGCCGGAGCTCGACGATGAGGTCAGCTGTGGATCGGTTGTCGAATTGCGCAGCCATCCGCACGCGCCGGCCGACTTTGAAACCCCTTGCAGCTTCGCGGACGTGGCGCTGCTGACTTTCGAATTCTGGCTCGCCGGACGAGACCAGGCGGCGCTCTTACGCGGAGGGTCTGCCGCTTTGGCGACGGCAGTGGCCGGCTCCATGGAGCCTGCGCGGCAGTGCATCAATGCTGGATGTGGAGTCGTACTCCGATCACGTTAGCCGGCCCTCGATCTCGGTTGTAAGCCGGGCGCTCGATCAGCTGATCATCGAGGCTGAGCGTCACGTCCTTGAGCACGGAGAGGCTGTAATATGCCTCTACGATTTCCTCGGTCCCTGGGTGCGGCAGGCGGCCGTCACCGACGAGGATACCTAACCCGCCAGCGTTCAGGTAACGGTGGCCAGCCGATGAAAGCCGGTTCACCACCACAGCGACGCCGAAGGTGTCGTCCTTACGGCCCCACGCGCCGCCGACGATGGACAATCCCGCCTGCGCAGTCTGGTCAATGTCAGTGTACTCATAGGACTCGTAACGCCCATCCGCCCAGCCCAAGCGGGCAAACACGCCGATGCCGTTCGCGACCTCTTGTTCCAGATTCAAGTGCACTCCAGGGCGGCTGCGATAGCGGCGCACAAGTGAGATGTCGGGCGTTACGCCTGGGGTTTCAGCCAACCGGACCGCATCGTCATAACGTCCCATCCGGCCACGGCTGAGAAAGCCGGTTACGCGCAGCGCGCCGGGACGACCGCGAAGCGAAAACCGCCGCTCCGCCTCGGCGACAATTTGGAATTGGCTGAAATCATGCGTCAGCTCCGCGTTATTGGGCACAATCGAAAGGTCGAACACACCGACCCGCCAAGCCCAGTCACCCCGGTAAAGTTCAGTGGCCAGCCCATAGGTGTAGCCCCAGGCATCTGCGGCGTAGTCGAAACTGCCAGCGTCGATGAGCGACCAGTTTAGAAAGTCATGGCGCGCATCGTGCGCATATTTATTCGTATCGAATACGTCGGTGACGTTCAGCTTTCCCGCGGCGACGACTAACCTGTTCTTAGCCCGCGCGCCGCCGAGCTGATTGACGTCAGCGTCAACATTCTCCTGTTCACCCCCCAAATCGATGGTCTGCCGGAGGAACACACGCGCGATGCGACCATAAGCATGGGCGCGGCCGACTTTCGCCCCATCGCCATTCACGTATCCGGCCACGCCGACTGTGTTGCTCGGCGCATAACCCTGGTACATTTCAAGGTTGGCCCAGAGCTCCGCGCCCGACCACGGCCGCACACCGAGATAGAGGGTTGCATCAACCGTGTTGCCCGACCCGCCTTGTGATCGGAAACTGTTCGCCCCCTGATAGGGACTGTGGAACCGGCCGTAATGCTGCAGGATGTCGGTTCCCTGCAGATGAATCGCGAAGCGCTCGGGCGGCGATGCATCACCTTGCTCCGCCCTTTGCGTTTCGGGTGACGGGCTTTCCTGTTTCGGCTGCGGCTCGGGCTGGCTTCGCGCGTTCGTTGCCGGCGCCACGATCAAAAGGGCGGCGACGATGGCGAGGAGCTGCAGTGGGGGGCTCGGCACGGGGCGTCCTTCGGCCAAGATTGGGTGATGTTGTACGAGCGGCTCAGCTCTGCCCGATGGCGGCCATCATGCCAACCATCGTTGATCGATCTTTCGTTCAGAGCGACCCGACATATCCTCGGAGTAGCGACCGACAACCTCTGGCCGGCTGACCGGAAGCGTTCACCCCAAGCGCATCTTATGTGGGCATGCAGGACTACAGCTTTGATCTTCGAAGCCGGTCCTGCCGCCCCGTTTAGACGTCAGTGATAAGCACGCGGCTTGGGGGACGGGCATGGCTGAGAGTCGTCGGCTGCGCAGAGCCTTACCCGCTCGCCTTCGGTCAAGCTCCAGCGGGTCGCAAAGACATAGACGGTGCAGTCGGGCCGATTCGCCAAGTTCACGCCTGTACGAACTGATTCTACGACACGACCCGAAGAATCGAGGCGCTCCAGGCGCAGGGAGCGCGGCGCGGTATAGCCGGGCCAATCGCGGCAGGCCCAGCCGAGAAACCGCAGGCCCTCGGGACGCACCATCGCGGCCGGTCGTTGGATGCTGAAGCCGCCGGCCACTTCGCTCAGGATCGACTGATAAGTCGGATGTGGGAGCATCAGACAGCTGGTGAGGCCCAGGGCGCCCGCCGAGCTCCAGAGTACATTCCAGAGCTTCGTCGAAAGGCGCCGCCTCAGGTTGGGAAGGTGGCCCATGGTCCCAGCGCGCGCCCTCCGCATCGCGGATTCTGGCGGTCCGCAGGAAGACGCGGTCACGAGCAGGGTGCTGCTGTCAACCAAGGTGGCTTGCTGTCTGCGTCTAAACCACGTGCGCTGGCTCAAGATGGCAGGGAACGTCGCCTCGCTCCAACTGGACCGTGGCATGGGCGATGCCGAATCGCCGCTGGAGCTCGGCGGCGAGGTCTGCTGTGAATCGGTCGTCGATTTGCGCGTCGATGCGCACGAGGTGCGCCGTCAAGGCGGTGAGCGTCGTGCTGAGCGGCCATATGTGCAGGTCGTGCACTTCGGAGACGCCAGGAAGGCTGCGCAGGAACGCCGCCACCTCGTCGGCATCGATCCCCGCGGGCACCGAGTCGATGGCCAGGGCGATCGAGTCCTTCAACAGGCCCCAGGTGCCGATGGCCACGACGACCACGACGCCTAGGCTGACCACCGGGTCGAGCCAGAGCCAACGGGTGAACAGAATGACCAACCCTGCAACCACCACCCCGGCGGAGACCGCGGCGTCAGCCGCCATGTGGAGAAAAGCGCCCCGCACGTTGATGTCGCCTTTGCGGCCGCGCATGAAGAGGAGCGCTGTCGCCCCATTGATGCCGATGCCGATGGTCGCCACGACCATCACGGTCATCCCATGCACCGGCTGGGGGTCCTGGAAGCGGCGGATCGCTTCCCAACCAATGGCGCCGATGGCCACCAGGAGCAGCATGGCGTTGGCGAGCGCCGCCAGGACCGTGGTCTGGCCGTAGCCGTAGGTGCGCTTGGCGGTCGGGCGCCGCCGCCCCAGCCATGCTGCGCCCCAGGCCAGCAGGAGCCCGGCGACGTCGCTGAGATTGTGCCCGGCGTCCGCCAGCAGGGCCAGGGAGTTGGCGAGCACGCCGAACACAGCTTCGATCGCCACGAAGGCGATGTTCAGGCCGACACCGATGGCGAACGCGCGATCGAATTTGGCCGGCCCGTGGGCGTGGCCGGGTCCGTGCGCATGGCCCGTTGCGTCATGTCCGTGGTCGTGGTCGTGGTCGTCCATGGGCACGGGTCTCATCGGAGGCGACCCAAGTCGCCGCAGCTTCCAAAATGCAGCGCGGACGGTCCCGGTTGCGCCGGCGCGCCGGGAGCGGCGGAAGCATCGGCCGGCGCATCATCGCCGGCTTCTGCCATCCTGGCTCCGAACCGATGGACACGACCGCTCCCGGTCGGCGACGCACACACGCACGCGCTCCCCAGGGCCCAAGGTCCACGAGGTCGGGATGTTGTAGATCGAGCACTCGGGATTTCGGGAGAGAGATACGCCAGCTTTGTCATAGTCGATAACCTCCCCGGAGCCATTGATCCGCTCGACACGCAGCGCTCGCGGCGAAAACAGGCCGACGCCTGATAATTCGCGGCAGATCCAGCCGTGAAATCGAAGCCCCTCCGGATCAACGATGGCGGCCGGCCGCTGAATCGAAAATCCGGACGCAGGGATGACCTCGCTCTCGACCGTTTGGTATCGGGGTCGCGCGAAGCTGACGCAGGCGCTCAGCGCAACGGGAACGCCGAACGCCAGGAGACAGGGAAGCAGGCGCGGGGTTTTCATCGCGCCCTCACGAGCGGCGCGGCGGGTGCCCGCCGTAGCGGACCACCTCCACCTTCTCGAACGTGACCAGGCCGATGTCCGGCAGATCGTCGAGCTGATGAACAAAGGCGTGCAGCTTCGCTTCATCGTCGACCAGCTCGATCACGACCGGCAGGTTATCGCGAAGATCGAAGGGCCGGTGCGCGTGCAGGCGCGCAGATTCGCCAAAACCCATGCGTCCGCGCAACACGGTGGCGCCGGCCAGATGGGCGTCACGGGCGCGACGGACGATGATTTCGACGAGGGAGCGATCACCGACCAGGGCGTCCTGGTCGGTGTAGATCCGCATCAAGACCGCTTGGGTGGGAGTCTTCATCGAATGGCGTTCCTCGTTTCGTTAGGCGGGTCCGAGCCGCCGTGACGGGAAAGGGAGCCGCCGGAGTGCGGACCGCATGGCGCGGCGGCTCCCGAAAGATCAGGGGCGATGCGGCGCAGGTTTGAGCGGTTGTTCCTCCCTAACGGGACGAGGTCTGGCGAACCGACGGAGGATCAGCTGGGCGATGGCCGGGAGCACGATCAGCGTCACGGCGGTCGCCGTGATCAGCCCACCGATCACCACCACGGCCAACGGCTTCTGCACCTCAGCGCCGGTGCCATGCGCCAGCGCCATGGGGATGAAGCCGATCGCCGGCACGAGACCGGTCATCAGCACCGGCCGGAACCGCTCGACCGCGCCTTCGTAGATCGCCTCCGCCACGGGCCGGCCGTCGTCCAGCCGCTGGCGGATGCTCGACATGACCACCAGGCCATTGAGCACGGCGACGCCGGCAAGGACGATCAGGCCCACGGCCGCAGAGATCGAGAAGGTGATGCCGCTGAGGGCCAAGGCGAAGATGCCGCCCGAGAGCCCCAACGGAATGGCCGCAAACACCGCCGCCGCCGGCGCGAAGCCGCCGAGCGCCATGAAAAGGATCAGGAAGATCAGCACGAAGCAGATCGGCACGACGACGCCAAGCCGGGCGGTCGCGGCCTTCAGGTTCTCATACTGGCCGCCCCAGCTTAGGTACGAGCCTGACGGAAGCGGGACCGCCTCGACCTTGGCGCGCGCCTCGTTGACGAAGGAGCCGATGTCCCGCCCCCGGACGTTGACCTGGATCACCACGCGACGCTTGCCGTTTTCGCGGCTGACCTGGTTGAGGCCGTCGGTGAAGCGAAGCTCCACCAGCTGGCGAAGCGGTACGGATTGCCGGGGCTGGCCCTCGGCGCCCGGCAGCATCACCGGCATGGCGCCGATTGCGTCGATATCGTCGCGCTGGGCGGACGGCACGCGCACGACGATGTCGAACCGCCTGTCGCCCTGGAAGATGTTGCCGGCTTCGCGCCCGCCAATTGCCGCCGCCACCGTATCGGCGACCTCCTCGACGGTGAGCCCCAGGCGAGCGATGGCCGCCCGGTCGAGCTTGACGTCGAGGGTCGGTGCGCCGGCGGTCTGCTCGACGCGGACGCCCTGGGCGCCCGGGATCGACTGGAGCACCTGGCCGATTTTGGCGGCCGCCGCGCTCATCTTCTCCAGGTCGTCGCCGTAGAGGTTGATGGCCACGTCCCCGCGCACCCCGGCGATGAGCTCGTTGAAGCGCATCTGGATCGGCTGGGTGATCTCGTAGCTGTTGCCGAGCAGCGGGCTCACCTTCTCGAGGATCCGGTTGGTGACGTCCTCCTTCGTCCGCACGCCCTCGGACCAGTCGCGCTTCGGCTTGAGGATGATGAAGCCGTCCGACTGGTTTTGCGGCATCGGATCAGTCGCCACCTCGGCGGTGCCCGTCTTGGAGAACATCATCTCCACCTCCGGCACGGACGTGACCGCCCGCTCGATCTGCTCCTGCATCGCCTTCGACTGCTCGATGGACGTCGAGGGGATGCGCATCGCGCCGAGCGCCACGTTCTTCTCGTCGAGCGTGGGGATAAATTCCTGGCCCAGCGTCGTGAACACGACGGCGCTCACCAGGAAGACCGCGAGCCCGCCGCCGATCGGCAGCCACGGCCGCGCGATCGCACGCTGCAGCAGGGGCTCGTAGCGGGCTTTGAGCCTCTGGAGGAACCGGACTTCCGTTTCGGCCACCTTGCCGCGCATGAGGATCGCGACCATGGCCGGCACGAAGGTGAGCGACAGGACGAAGGCCGCCGCCAGCGCCAGCATGATGGTGATCGCCATCGGCGAGAAGGTCTTGCCTTCCGTGCCGGCGAACATCAGCAGCGGCGCGAACACTAGAAAGATGATCGCTTGGCCGTAGACGGTGGGCCTGATCATCTCCTGCGAGGCGTGAAGGACGGTCTCGAGCCGCTCCCGCAAGGCGAGGAGCCGGCCCTCGCGATGCTGCCGCCCAGCGAGCCGGAGCAGGCAGTTCTCGATGATGATCACCGTCCCGTCGACGATCAGGCCGAAGTCGAGGGCCCCGAGGCTCATCAGATTGCCTGGGACCTTCACCGCGTTCATGCCGATGGCCATCATCAGGAAAGAGAAGGGGATCACCAGCACCGCGATCAGCGCCGCCCGCACGTTCCCCAGCAGCAGGAACAAGGTCGCTGCGACGAGCAGCGCGCCTTCGGTCAGGTTGCGCTCCACCGTGGCGATGGTGGCGTTCACAAGGACCGAACGGTCGAGCGCCGTCTTCACCACCACCCCTGGGGGAAGGGTCTTCTTTACCTCCTCCAGCTTCTGACCGACCGCCTTGGCGACGGTCCGGCTGTTCTCGCCGATTAGCATCAGCGCCGTGCCGGCGACGACCTCCTGGCCATTCTTGGTGGCGGCGCCCGTACGCAGGTCGCCGCCGATGCGCACGATCGCGACATCCTTCACCGCCACCGGCACGGTCTGCCGCGTGGCGACAACGGCGTTGGCGATCTCGTCCAGCGTCCGCACACGCGCGTCGGCCCGCACCAGGTACGCCTCGCCGGCGCGCTGGATGAAGTTCGCGCCCACCGAGAGGTTCGCCGCCGCCAGAGCCTTGGCGAGGTCCGCATAGGAGACGCCATAGGCGGCCAGCTTCGCCGCATCGGGCTCGACGACGTACTGTTTCTCGTAGCCGCCGATGGAGTCGATCCCGGCGACGCCGGCCACCGTGCGCAGCTGCGGCCGGATGATCCAGTCCTGCACGGTGCGCAGATAGCCGGCCTGAGCGACCGAGTCGGAGAGCCGCTCGCCCTCCGGCGTGAGGTAGGAACCGTCGCTCTGCCAGCCCGGCGCGCCGTCCCGCGCCGTCCCGCCCTTCCCGCCCGGCCGAGCAAACTCGACCGTGTACATGAAGACTTCGCCGAGACCGGTCGTGACCGGTCCGATCTGCGGCTGAACGCCCTCGGGCAGGCTGTCGCGGGCCTGGGCCAGACGCTCGGCCACCTGTTGCCGGGCGAAATAGAGGTCGCTGCTGTCCTTGAAGACGGCGGTGACCTGGGAAAAGCCGTTGCGCGAGATCGAGCGCGTGCTCTCCAGGCCCGGAATGCCCGCGAGCGCGGTCTCCACGGGGAAGGTCACCCGCTTTTCCATCTCGATCGGCGAGAGGGCCGGATCGACCGTATTGATCTGCACCTGCTTGTTGGTGATGTCCGGCACGGCGTCGATCGGCAGCTTGCCGAGCTGCCACACGCCTACGGCGGCGACGAGGAGGGTGATGAAGAGGACGTACCAGCGCGCCTTCACCGCCAGGGAAAGAAGTTGCCCGATCATGACCTGAGGCCTCCGGCGCTACGGGTCCGGCTCATTCCTCGTCCTCCGCGCCCTTGCCGAGTTCGGCCTTGAGGAGGAAGGCGTTGCGGGTCGCGACGGCGTCCCCCGGCTTGAGACCCGCGAGCACCTGGACGCGGCCCCCGCTGCGCGCGCCCAGGGTGACCGGCTGCACCCGGAACCCCTTGGGCGTGCGGACGAAGACGGCGTCGCGCCCTTCGACAGTCTGGGCCGCCTCCTCCGGCACGATGATGCCGCCGCTCGTGGTGCGCTGCGCGGATATCCGCGCGCGGACCGTCTGCCCAGGCGTCAGCGCGCCGCCGCCGCCGCTTTTCAGGGCCAGAACGACCGTCGCCGAGCGGGTCTCCGGGCTGAGGCTGGGCGTGACGGAGCGCACGACCGCAACGCGCGTGCCGCCGGACCCCGTCTCGACCACGGCGGCGTCGCCCGGCTGCACCCGCTGGGCGTCCGCGGCGGTCACCGCGGCCTCCACCTGGATCTTGGCTGGATCGGCGACCCGGAAGAGCTCGGTCTCCGGCTGCACGAAGGCGCCGAGGCTCGCGGTCGTCGCCGTGATGCGGCCGCCGATCGGGCTCACCACCATGACGTAGCGGCCGTCCCGAGAAACGTCGGCGGCGCCCACTGCGGCGTTGGCGGCGCGGGCCTCGGCCTCGGCCGAGGCCAGCTCTGCCTGGGCGGTCTCCATGTCCTGACGGGGGCTGACCTTCTGCTCGTAGAGCCTTCGCTCTCGGGCGTAGACCTTGCGCGCGAGCTCGGCCTTCGCCGCCGCGGTGCTGCGCGCTGCGGCGATCTGCGACGCCTCCCGGCTTTCGACGAGCGCGAGAACCTCGCCGGCGCGTACCGGGTCGCCTAGGCGCTTGGTGATCCGGCTGATAGCGCCCGCCGCGCGCGCGGTCAGGACCGCCTGCCCGCCCGGCTCGGCTGCGACCGTGGCCTGAGCCATGATCTCGGACGCCAGGCCGCCCACGGAGACGGGCTCGACCTTCACGCCCGACGCGGCGATCCGGGACGTGTCCAGTTGGAGAGCTGCGGACGCCGGCTTCTCCGCCTCGGCAGATGCCTCGGGCGGCGCCGATTTGGGCGTTGTCAGCTTAGCGGCCGCGAAGCCCAGGCCGGCTGCGACGACAAGGGCCGCGCCGGCCACCAGGCCGCGGCGACTGGAAAGCGGGTAGGACTTGCGGATCATGGAGCGGCTCCGAAGGGCGCGCGGCCTTGCAGCCGGGCGAGCGCAGCTTCCGCGCGCACGCGCGCAAGTTGGGCTTCGAGGGTCTGGGTGCGGGCGTCGGCCAGGGCCCGCCGGGCGGTGTTGAGCTCGATCAAGGAGGACTTGCCGGACTCGTAGGCGATCCGCGTCAGGCGATAAGCCTCCGACGCCGTCTGCTCGCCCTCGGCCGCGGCGGCCTCGCGCGTCCGGGCCGCGTCCACATTGAAGAGCGCGGTCCGAAGGTCGGCCTCAGCGTCCAGCCGGGCCGAGGCCAGCCGGGCCTCGGCGCCGGCGAGCTCGGCCTGCGCCGCGCTGATGTTCCCGCGGTTCTGGTCGAAGATGGGAATGGGGACGGAGACGCCGGCGACCAGAGCGGTCGATCCATCGCCGTTGAACCGCCGCACGCCGAGCGACGCTGTGACGTCGGGGATCGCCTTGGTCTTTTCCACCCGGACGCGGCGGGCCACCGCCTCGCGCTCGGCCTGAGCGGCGACGACCGACGGGACCGACAGCGGATCTATGTTCGTTTGAAGCCGCTGGCGGGATGGCCGCGACAGCAGGCTCTCGCTGAGCGAGGTGAACGGCGCCGAGGAGCCGGCCAGTGCGCTGAGCCGTGCGAACGCGCCCGCGCGGTCGGCCTCCGCGGAACTGAGCTCGGCCTTGGCCTGGGTCACCGTCGCCTGCCCCTGCAGGCTGCGCAGCTCCGCCTCCTTGCCGGCCTCGACAAGGGCGCGCGCTGCGCGCAGGTCCTCCTGAGCAAGGCCCAAGGCGTCCATGGCGAGCTTCACCCGCCGATCGGCGACCTCGGCTTCCGCGTATGCGCCCGCCAGGTCATAGGCGTAATCAGCGCGGGATTGGGTGAGCTTGGCCTGGGCCGCGTCGACGGCCGCTCGGCCCGCGGCGATACGCGCGGGCCGCTTGCCGCCAAGCTCGATCGGTTGGCCCAACGACAAGGTCGTCTGGATCTGGTCAGCCCCCCGGCCTCTTGGATCGAAGTTCTCGACCTCGACTGACGCCTCCGGGTTGGGCCGCGCGCCGGCCTGGCGCGCGAGGCCTTCAGCCTGGCGGACCGACGACTCGGCCTCAGCTAGGCGCGGCGCACGGTCCCGGGCCTGGGCCAGAAGCTCTGTAAAAGGCGGCGCCGGGTCGGCGGCCGCGCTGCGCCCGGACGCCAAGGCGCCCAGGATCACAGCAGCGCTCGCGGCCGCGAGAAGCGGGCACCGGCGCGAATGGGCGATCATGATATCGTCTGTCCCCTGCAGTCAGAATCCGGGTCGCCGCACGGCGGCGGTGGAGCGGCAGGTTCAGACGCGAGGGGGGCGTTCGAGCGAGAAGGGCCGCCGCTCCGGTCGCAAGGGCGCCTGGTCCACCGGCCACGAGACAAGCACAGGCGGCTCCGAAATCTGCGCGACAACTGGCGGCAGTGTTCCTGCGAAATGCGCTGCGCAGTGGCCCGAGCACATCACGCCAGGCGGCGCCTTGGCGGGCTCGGAGGTCTTGCGGGCCACGTCATGGACGCTTTGAGCAGACGCGTCCGCGCCGCTGACCACCGCATTTGCGGTCGGCTGATCGAGAGGATCTCCGTCGATCAAATGGTGGAGCCTCGGATTGACCATCGCCGAGCTGAGGATCAGTCCCCAGACGACCAGCACGGCGACCAGGCAGCGCGCCGCACCACGGGGGAAGCGGCTCCCGGGCCGTTCGGGTTCGCAGGGGCGCACTCGCCCGCCTCTGGTCGCCAGTTCGGCCATTCGCGCCCTATACCTTCGGGGCCGCTGAGGCGGAACGCGTTACATGATAACGCGCGATCCGGCGCGAGGCGGCCCGGTGCGCCACTGGAGAGCCGACACAGGCGACCCCTTGGCGGCAGCCGCAAGCTTCCGTGGCGTCGGCTTTCAAGCTGGAGCAGGAATCCATAGCACCAGTCTCCATCCTCTAGTCACTAGAGGATCAAGCGACTATTCTCAGCGCCAAAGGAACCGCCATGCCAGCGCTCACCATCGGCCGTCTCGCCAAGGCGGCGGACGTTAAGATTCCGACGATACGCTTCTACGAGCAGATCGGGCTCCTGCCGACGCCTGAACGCACCGCTAGCGACCGTCGGCTCTACCGAGCCGAAGCGGTCCGTCAGCTCGCCTTCATCAAGCATGCGCGCCAGCTCGGCTTCCCGATCGAGGCCATCCGCACGCTGCTCGACCTGGCGGCCCATCCCGACCGGGCCTGCGATGAGGCTAACGCCCTCGCCCGCGAACAGCTCGAAGCGGTCGAGCACAAGATCAGCCAGCTGCAGGCCTTGCGAGGCGAGCTCAAGCGCATGGTCGAGGCCGGCTGCTGCGGCCCCGCCGCCGATTGCCGTGTGATCGAGGCGCTCGCCGATCATGGTCTCTGCGCGCATGATCATGACGCGATCCCGCGCGGACTTCCCGCGTGACCCCGGCAAGGTGTCCGCATCAGACCCCGGACGCGCGCCCCTGCCCCCTCGCTGAGCGCCTGGACGTCGCGCGATCGCGCTGTGAGCGCGATGGCGAGCGTTGGACCGAGCCACGCCGCCGAACCTACCAGCTGTTGGTCGAAGCCGGACGACCGGTGAAGGCCTACGACCTGATCGCCGCCTACAAGGCTCCCGGCCAGGTCGCGCCGCCCCCTACCGTCTATCGTGCGCTCGAATTCCTCCTGGCCCGCGGGCTGGTCCATCGGATCGAGAGCCGCAACGCCTTTGTCGCCTGCGAGCACCCCGAGACCGACCATGCTCCCGAGTTCCTCATCTGCGAGTGCTGCGGGCGAACCGAAGAGTTGCGGAACGATCTTAATCGCGTGGTCCGGGAGCAGGCCCGCGCGCGGGGATACGTGGTCCGCACGGCCACAGTGGAGCTCACCGGCCTCTGTCCCGCGTGCCGAGCATCCTGAGCGTGCTCGCGTCAACACGCGTCCGCCGAGCCTTCGGCAATGCCGCAAATTTAGGTGACATCCGCCGTTCGGCCAGTACCCTGAAACCGATGCGCTTCGTCCTCGCCCTCCTGGCCGTCATCGGCCTGTTGGCCAGCCCGGCCGCCGCCGCGGCGGCCCAGGGCATGTGTCACGACCACGCCATGATGAGCATGGCGATGACCGAGATGCCCGGGATGACTCAGGCCGGCGTCCAGAAGGCGGATCCCTGCTGTGACCCCGCCAAAGACGCCAGCCAGAGCAAGCACAAGAGCACCGACTGCGCCCAGGCCTGCGCGACGATGTGCGGCGTGATGGCCGCCCTTCCAAGCGCGCCTCATGCCTTCGTCCCCCAGCCTGGCCATGACGCGCCGCCGGTCGCCCGCTTGGCGTCCCTGAAGCCCCACGAGCCCGGTCGGCTCGAACGACCTCCCAGACCGATCGCCTGAGCCTGCGGGCGCTTGCCCGCAGAGGCGCGAGCCTTCGCGCACACCCCAGGGCCGGACTCCGTCCGGCATACCGATCGATCCAATTCGGGAGCCATCCCATGACCTACCGCAGGCTTCTGGCCGGCAGCGCTGTCGCGCTCGGCCTCACCTTCGCCGCTTCGGCCGCCTTCGCCGCCTCGAAGGCGGACAGCTGGTTCACCTGTCAGACCTGGACGCCCGCGAAGGCTGCCCCGCCGACGACGCATTGCGTGACCTGGACGAAGTCCGCCGCCGCGCGGCTGCGGGCCGCGGACTGCGACCCTGCGAAGATGTCCTTGCAGGCCATGCGTGAGCGCTGCGCCGAACTGTCGACCAGCGCCCAATCTGGCGCGACCTCTCCGAACAGCTGAGCGGCTCCAACCCCGCGGCTTCTAATCCCCTTGGCCGCGGGGACGAGGGGCGCCGGCGAGCGGTTAGGCTCGCCGGCGCTTCCTGGAGCCTGAGATCGTCCATCAGGAGATGCTCATGCGGCCATTCTGGCTGACTTCCGCGGCGGCGCTCATCGCCGGCGCAGCCCACGCGGCCCCCCTGACCTATGCGGCGGCGCTGGCGCTCGCCGAACTGTCCGCGCCCAGCCTCCAGGCCAAGGCGAGGGACGTCGACGCCGCGCGCGCCGCGGCGGTGGCCGCTGGGCGGCTGCCCGACCCCAAGCTTCGCCTGGGCCTCGACAACTTCCCGATCTCCGGCCCGCCGGCGGGCCGGTTCGGGCCGGATAGCATGACCATGGCCACGGTCGGCGTGGTGCAGGACGTGCCGAACGGGGCCAAGCGCAGGGCGGAGCGGGCCCGCGCGGCCGCCGAGATCGGCGCGGCGCAGTCCAGCCAGGTCGTCGAGGGACGCGACGTGCGCCTGGCCACGGCGTTGGCCTGGGTGGACCTCTATTACGCCGAGCGGCGGCTCGCGGCGCTGGACGAGGTCGAAACCGCGCTGAAGCGGATGCGCGAGACCGCACCCTCGCAGCTCTCGGCCGGCGTCGCGCGCCCCGCCCAAACGCTGGAAGCCGATCAGCTGCTGGCGACGCTCGGCGACCGGCGCGCCGACCTCACGGCCGCCGTCGCCAAGGCGCGCGCCGAGCTGGCCCGCTGGACCGGCGATCCCGCACCCGAGGCCGCCGGCGCCCCGCCCGATCTGACCGTCGATGCGGTGGCGCTACGCGCCGGCCTCGAGCGACATCCGCAGCTCCTGGCCTACGACGCCCTGGAGCGGCAGGCCGACGCCGAGGTGGCGCTGGCCAGGGCGCAGAAGCGACCGGACGTCGGCTGGGATCTCACCTACCAGCACCGCGATCCGATGTGGGGCGACATGGTCTCGCTCGGCGCGACCGTGAGCCTGCCGCTGTTCGCGCGCACCCGACAGGACCCGGTGATCGCGGCGAAGACCAACACCGCAAGCCGGGTGCGGATCGAGCGCGAGGCGACCCGGCGCGCGCTGCGGGCCCAGCTCGACGCCGCCCTGGCCGATCATGTGATGCACCACGACCGGCTGATGCGGGCGCAAGAGACGCTTGTGCCGCTCGCCCGGCGTAAGTCCGACCTGGAGCGATCGAGCTACGCCGCAGGGAGCGCGAGCCTGTCCGAGGTGCTGCAGGCCCTCACCGGGCTGGCGGAGGCCCACATCGACGCCCTCGACCGCGAGGCGGACGTGGTCCGCGACGCGGTCCGCATCAATCTCACCTACGAGGCCGCCCAGCCATGAGCCCCCTCCCCGCTTCGGCCCGCGCGCGCCTCGCGCTCGGCGCGGCCGCCATCGCGCTCATCGCAGGCGTCGCCGGCTACGGTCTTGGCCACCTCGGGAGGTCGCCGTCCCCCGCCGCGCCCGCGCCGGGGGCGGGCCGCAAGATCCTCTACTGGTACGACCCGATGGTCCCGGCCCAGCACTTCGACAAGCCGGGCAAGTCGCCGTTCATGGATATGCAGCTGGTCCCTCGCTACGCCGACGAGGGCCCGGGCGAGGCCGGCGTGCAGATCGATCCGGCGCGGCTGCAGAGCCTCGGCGTGCGCTACGCGACGGCCGCGCGGGCGACCTTCGCCGAAGATCTGACCGCGCCTGGCGTGCTCGAGTTCAATCAGCGCGACCTGGCCGTCATCCAGGCCCGCGCGGCGGGCTTCGTGCAGCGGGTCTACGCCCGCGCGCCGGGCGACGTGGTCCGCGCCGGCGCCCCGATCGCCGACCTTCTGGTTCCGAGCTGGGGCGGCGCCCAGAGCGAATACCTAGCGGTCCGCCGCACCGGCGACCCGGCGCTGGAGGCGGCCGCCCGGCAACGGCTGCGTCTGCTGGGCATGCCGCAGGCCCTGATCGAGGCCGTGGCCCGCAGCGGCCGCACGCGCACCGTCGTCACCATCACCACGCCGATCGGCGGAGCGATCCAGACCCTGGACGTCCGCCAGGGCATGACGGTGAACATGGGCCAGACCCTGGCGCAGGTGTCGGGGCTGGGGAGCGTGTGGCTCACCTCGGCCGTGCCGGAGGCGCAGGCCGGTCGGCTGCGGACGGGCGCGCCGGCGCGGGTGGAGCTCGCCGCGTTTCCCGGACAGATCTTCAAGGGCCGCGTGAGCGCCATCCTGCCGGCGGCGCAGGCCGAAAGCCGCACGCTCCAGGTCCGGATCGAGCTGCCGAACCCTGACGGGCGCCTCCGGCCCGGCATGTACGGGACCGCGCACCTGGGCGGGACGGCCCGCCCTGCGCTGGTCGTGCCGTCCGAAGCGGTGATCCGCACCGGCAAGCGGTCCCTGGTCATGCTCGCGGGTGACGGCGGACGGTTCCAGCCGACTGAGGTTCAGGTCGGCCGCGAGGACGGCGACCGCACCGAGATCCTCGCGGGCCTGAGCGAGGGCCAGAAGATCGTCGCCTCGGGCCAGTTCCTGATCGATTCCGAGGCCAGTCTCGCCGGGATCCAGGCGCGGCCGCTGGGCGCGGCAGGCGCCAGCGTATCGGCCAAGGCTCAGCCGACGCTTTACGAGACCCGCGGCCGGGTCGAGGCGCTCAAGGGCGACGAGATCACCTTCAGTCACGAGCCGGTGCCGGCGATCGGCTGGCCGGCGATGACCATGACCTTCAAGCTCGACCCGCCCGGTTTGGCCAAGGGCCTAAAAGTCGGCGACCGGGCGGCGTTCGCCTTCGAACAGCGGCCCGAGGGCCCCGTGGTGCGGCGGATCAGCCCCGCGGGAGCCGGCCAGTGATCGCCGCCCTTATCCGCGCCTCGGTCCGCCACCGCATCTTCGTGGTGCTGGGCGCGCTGGCGCTGCTCGCCGGCGGCCTCATCGCCCTGCGCACCACGCCGGTCGACGCCCTGCCGGACCTGTCGGACGTCCAGGTGATCATCCGCACGACCTATCCCGGCCAGGCGCCCCAGATCGTCGAGAACCAGGTCACCTACCCGCTCGCCACCACCATGCTCTCGGTGCCCGGCGCCAAGACGGTGCGCGGCTATTCCTTTTTCGGCGACAGCTTCGTCTATGTGCTGTTCGAGGACGGCACCGACCTCTACTGGGCCCGCTCGCGCGTGCTGGAGTACCTCAACCAGGTGCAGGGCCGGTTGCCGGAAACGGCGAAACCCGCGCTCGGTCCGGACGCCACAGGCGTCGGCTGGGTCTACGAATACGCCCTGGTCGACCGCACCGGCCGCCACGACCTCTCGCAGCTGCGCTCACTGCAGGACTGGTTCCTGCGCTACGAGCTGAAGACCCTGCCGGGGGTGGCCGAGGTCGCCTCGATCGGCGGCATGGTCAAGCAGTACCAGGTCGTGCTCGACCCGGTGAAGCTCGCCGCCTATGGCGTCACCCAGCAGCAGGCGGTCGCGGCGCTCGGCCGCGCCAACCAGGAAACCGGCGGCTCGGTGCTCGAGCTCGGCGAGGCCGAGTACATGGTCCGCGCCGGCGGCTACCTGCAGAACCTCGACGACTTCCGCGCCGTGCCCCTGAAGACCGCCGCCGGCGGCGTGCCGGTGCGCCTCGGCGATGTGGCGACCCTCCAGGTCGGGCCGGAGATGCGGCGCGGCATCGCCGAGCTGGACGGTCAGGGCGAGGTGGCTGGCGGCGTGGTCATCCTGCGTTCGGGCAAGAACGCTCGGGCCACCATCGCCGCGGTGAAGGACAAGCTGGCCGAGCTGAAGAAGAGCCTGCCGGCCGGCGTCGAGATCGTTCCGACCTATGACCGCTCGCAGCTGATCGATCGGGCGATCGGCAACCTGCGCGAAAAGCTGATCGAGGAGTTCGTTGTCGTCGCGGTCGTCTGCGCGCTCTTCCTCTGGCACGTCCGCTCCGCGCTGGTGGCGATCCTTACCCTGCCCCTTGGCGTGCTCTTTGCGCTGATCGTCATGCGCCTGCAGGGTGTGAACGCCAACATCATGTCGCTCGGCGGCATCGCCATCGCCATCGGCGCCATGGTCGACGCCGCCGTGGTGATGATCGAGAACGCCCACAAGAAGCTCGAGCGTTACGGCGTCCAGCACCACGGCGAGCACCTCAAGGGCCAGGCGCATTGGCGGGCGGTCACCGAAGCGGCGGCCGAGGTGGGCCCCGCCCTGTTCTTCAGCCTGGTGATCATCACCCTGTCCTTCGTGCCGGTGTTCAGCCTGCAGGGCCAGGAGGGTCGCCTCTTCGGCCCGTTGGCCTTCACCAAGACCTACGCCATGGCCGGCGCGGCCATCCTCTCCGTCACCCTGGTCCCCGTGCTGATGGGCTGGCTGATCCGTGGCCGCATTCCGGCCGAGGCGGATATTCCGCTGAACCGCTGGCTCGCCGCCGCCTACCGCCCGGCCCTCGACTGGGTGATGCGCCGGCCCCGGACCACCCTGCTGATCGCGCTTCTCGCCTTCGCCACGACGGCCTGGCCGCTCAGCCGCCTGGGCGGCGAGTTCATGCCGCAGCTCGATGAGGGCGACCTGCTCTATATGCCCTCGGCCCTGCCGGGGATCTCCGCCCAGAAGGCGGGCGAGCTCCTTCAGCAGACCGACCGGCTGATCAAGACCGTGCCGGAGGTGCAGAGCGTCTTCGGCAAGGCGGGACGCGCCGAGACGGCGACCGATCCCGCGCCGCTGGAGATGTTCGAGACCACCATCCAGTTCAAGCCGCGCGACCAGTGGCGGCCGGGCATGACGCCGGAGAAGCTGGTCGAGGACCTGGACCGGACGGTCAGGGTCCCCGGCTTGGCCAACGTCTGGGTGCCGCCGATCCGCAACCGGATCGACATGCTGGCCACCGGCATCAAGAGCCCGATCGGGGTAAAGGTCTCCGGCCAGGACCTGGCCGAGATCGACCGCATCGCCCACGACGTCGAGGCGGTGGCCAAGACGGTGCCGGGCGTCTCATCGGCCCTGGCCGAGCGGCTGACCGGCGGCCGCTATGTGGACGTCGACATCGATCGGGCGGCGGCCGCCCGCTACGGCCTCAACATCGCCGATGTGCAGGACATCGTCTCCGGCGCGATCGGCGGCGAGACCGTCGGCCAAACGGTCGAAGGCCTGGCGCGCTACCCGATCAGCGTCCGCTATCCGCGGGAGATCCGCGACAGCCTGGAGGGCCTCAGGCAGCTGCCGATCCTGACGCCTTCCGGCCAGCAGATCACGCTGGGGACGGTGGCGAACGTCCGGATCGCCGACGGGCCGCCGATGCTGAAGACCGAGAACGGCCGACCTTCCACCTGGGTCTATGTCGACGTGCGCGGCCGCGACCTCGCCTCGGTCGTAGGCGACCTTCAGAAGGCGGTCGCCGACAGGGTCAAGCTCGCGCCCGGGGTCTCGGTCACCTACTCCGGCCAGTTCGAGTACCTGCAGCGGGCCGTCGAGCGGCTGAAGCTGGTCGTGCCGGCGACGCTGCTAATCATCTTCGTCCTGCTCTTCATGACCTTCGACCGCCTCGACGAGGCGGCGTTGATCATGGCCACCCTGCCCTTTGCGCTCACCGGCGCGATCTGGACGCTCTACCTCCTGGGCTACCACCAGTCGGTCGCCACCGGCGTGGGTCTCATCGCGCTCGCCGGCGTCGCCGCCGAGTTCGGCGTGGTGATGCTCATCTACCTGAAGGCCGCCCTGAAGGCCCGCGGGCCGAACCCTTCGGACGAGCAGGTCGCCGAGGCCGTGCGCGAAGGCGCGCTGCTGAGGGTGCGGCCGAAAGCCATGACCGTCGCCGTGATCCTCGCCGGCCTCGCGCCCATCCTCGTCGGCCATGGGGCCGGTTCGGAGGTCATGAGCCGGATCGCCGCCCCGATGATCGGCGGCATGCTCACCGCCCCGCTGCTCTCGATGTTCGTCGTTCCCGCCGCGTACCTGCTGATGCGGCGGCGGCGCTCGCTAACACCAAACCGCTTCACTCAAGGAGAAGACCATGAAGCGCCCTAACCTGACCCTCGTCGCGCTCGGCCTTGCGGCCGCGCTCGCCGCCTGCGGCAAGAAGGAGGCCGCAGCCCCGGCCCCTGCCGAACCGACTGCGGCTGGCGGCGACGCGGCGGCCACGAACAGCATGGCCTCGAGCGCCGTGGCGACCAACAGCGCCGCGCCCGCCTCCGGGAACATGTCGACCATGCAGATGAGCGGGCCCGCGATGACCGGAACCGGCGAAGGCGAGGTGAAAGCCGTCGACAAGACTGCCGGGACCATCACGCTGAAGCACGGCCCCATCCCCGGCGTGAAATGGCCGGCGATGACGATGACATTCAAGGCCAACCCGGCCGCGCTCGTCGACCAGGTAAAAGTTGGCGACAAGGTCAGCTTCGACGTGAAGGTCCAGGGTCAGGACAACGAGGTGACGGCGATCCGCAAGCCCTGATCTCGTCCGGGTGGCCGGGGCTCACCCTCGGCCGCCCCCCAGTTCCACACTCAGGCCGAGCCGCGGGGTGAGAAGTGATCCGCTGCGTCTCTGGCCATCTGGCCCACGCACAAGCGCGCATAGATCGCCGCGAACGGCGCGGCGAACCGGCCGAATGCTCCGCCTGGCAGCGCATACTCGATCCATACCGTCAGGCGCGCACCCTCGCCGGCCAGCGCGATCGCAAAGCCCATTGCGTACGCGCCGATGACGATCAGGCGCACCGGCCCTTCAGTCCGCCAGGACTTGTGGATTGGCGGGACGCGCTCGACGACGACCTCGTCCACGAACAACGGAATGCCGAATGCCGAGCCGCCCATTTTAATGTGCGACCCGACCGCCTGCCCGCGCGCTGTGTCGAAATTGTAGGTCATGCGGCCGCCGCCCATCATCACCGACGGCCTCGCCATGTGCTCGGCAAGCCGCGTCTGGTCGTCGAGTCGCGCGAAGAGTCGTTCCGGCGAGGCGGTGACATCGACCGTGCGTTGGTGCCTGCGCGCCACGACGGCGCTCCTCGATCGAGCAGCAGCCGTTTGAGGCTATCACCGACGCGAGGACTGCGCAGGCGCCCGTTTCAGGCGGGCGAACACCCGGTCGGTGCTCATGAAGCGCGCCAGCATCGGAACCACGAGCCTGGCCGGCTCCATGCGCGGGCCGCCCTCTCCGCTGAGCGCCTCGGCGTAGGCGACCAGGTCCCGGTGCACGGGGCCGGGCAGCTCGATCGTGAGCTTCACAGGTGTGTCGTCCTGCAGTTCGGCGAGCTTGAGCTTCGACATAGGGCGCCTCATCCGCTGTAGGGTTCCAGGACAAGATCTTTCGCCACCAGCACCCGGACCGGCATTCCTGGCCGGATCGTCAGGGTCGGTGGAATGCTGAGCGCGCGGCCGACGGCCTGCTGGCCGACCTGGTTGAAGGTGTCGGACGTGCCAAGGCGCAAGGCGCGGAGGATGGCGCTGTCCCTGTACCCCGCGCCGAGTTCCGCCCCGACGCCGAGGATGGTGGACAGCGTGGCGGCCCCGAACAACGCGCCCCAATGCCGGTCGACCTGATCCTCGAGGCCGGCGTATCCCGCCGCATCCCCGGCAGGGAGCTTCTCCAGCACCAGGGACTTGCCGTTCGGCAGGATCAGCCGAGTCCAGGCGAGCAGCACCCGCCGCTGACCATTGGCGATCTGGCTGTCGTATAGGCCGATGAGCTTGGAGCCCTGCGGGATCAGCAGGAAGCGGCCGGTGACGCTGTCGAACACGTCCTGCGTGACCTGCCCCAGCACCTGGCCGGGCAGATCCGAGCGGATGCCGCTGACCAGCGCGGCGGGGATGACGGAGCCGGCCTGTAAGAGATATGGCGAGGCCGGCGCCGACAACCGATCCGGACTGACCGTTCGGCGGTCGACCGGGCCGTCCAAGACGGCCCGGGCGCCCTGTCCGACCACGGGCTCGCCGCCGACGTTGCTGGGCGAGGGATCTGCCCGCAGCTCCGCCTCGTTGGCGAACAGGCGGCTTGTCCGCGCCGCCTCGCCTTCCTGCACCAGGCGCTGCTGTTCCGGCGAAGCGCTGGGCGCGGCGCCCATCGTCGGGGCTGGCGCGCCCGCGGCCAGAATAGGCTTGCCGAGGTCCCCGGGCAGCGGCGGGCCAAGCTTGGGCGCCGCGGCGTAGTCGGCGGGCAAGGCAGCCAGGCGTTCAGGGGGCGGTCCGCCCACGGCGTAGAGCTCCGGGCGCGAGGCCGCGCCCGGCCGCGCGGCCATGGCGTAGGCGACGGCCCCGGCGATCGCGACGCAGGCTGTCGCCGTGCCGACCAGGAGCACCTTTCGGGAGAGCCGCGCGACCGGCGGCCGGGCGGCGCGCAGGCGCAGGTCTGCGGCGATCTCGCGCTCCCGAGGATGAGCGGCGGCGGACATGGCTCACGCTCCGATCCGGTCGATCCGAACCCGCGCCTGATGGCGACCCGCCCCGAGACGCAGCTCGGCGCGGGCGAACAGCCGGTCGAGCACCATGCGCCGGCCGACCACGCGGTAGTTCACAAGCTCGTCGCCGCGCCCGTCTGCGCCGGCGATGAAGAGCGGCGGCAGGTCGCTCTGGGCGACATTCGGCGGAAATTCGATGAAGGTCTGGCGACCATCGTCGAAAACGCGGAGCGGCCGCCAGGGCGTCCGGTCCCCGCTGATGCGGTAGCCGAAGTTCAGCGCCTCGACGGCGATCGATGGTGTGGCGAACCGCTCCACCGCCGCGGCTTTGACGGCCGCCTCGTCCTGCGGATAGCGCCAGGCGACGCTCGGCATGTAGGGGCCGCGCGTGGCGCGCAGCTCGATCCGGTAGGTCCGCCGGTCCGTGTTGACGATGAGATTGGTCTGCAGGCCCGGCCGTGTGGGCTTCACCAGGACATGCACCCGCGCGGTCGCGCCGGCCCCGCTCAGCGAATCGCCGATCACCCAGCGGACGGTGTCGCCGGCGGCGACCGGCCCGGTGGCGGACAGGCCCTCGCCCGGCTGCAGCATGATGTCGGTGATCCGCCCAGGGGCGGCCTCGACCTCGTAGAGCGCCCCCTCGGCGAAGGTGTAGATCTGCTCGGCGTTGGGAGGACCGGGCCGTCCCGACCGAACGCGCCGAGTCGCGGGATCGCTGGCGCCCCGCCTTGGGCGGGCCTTCGAGGCGGCGGGCTCAGGCGGATTGGGAACCGGCGTCGAGGCGAGCTTGAGGGGAACGCTGGGCGCTGGCGTCGGCCGCGCGGCGAGCGCCGACTTGGGCGGCGGCGCCGGCCGCGCCAGCGCACAGCCGCTGGCGAGCAAGGCGGCCGCCAGGCCGGTCGAGAGGCGAAGCCTACGCATCAGCCCACCTCCCGCGACCAGTTGAGCGCGTGCACGAACACGCCGAGCGGATTCTTGCGCAGCGCCTCGGCGTCGCGCGGCGGCTGCAGGACGATCGTCAGGATGGCGGACCAGTGCTCGGTCGAGGCCAGGGCGCCGTCGACATAGCGGCGCTCCACCCAGGCGATGCGGAAGCTGTCCGGCGAGGCGCGGATGACGCTGGAGACATCGATCGCCACCTGAGCCTTGCCGACCTGGCTGAAGGGGTCATTGACCCGGGCGTAGTCGTTCAGCGCGGTCGCCCCCCGGTCCGTCGTGTAGTCATAGGCGCGGAGCCAGTTCTGGCGCACCACGACCGGATCGGCGGGAATCGCGCGCACGTCTTCGATGAAGCGCGCCAGGTGCCAGGCGATCTGCGGATCGGTGGGCTTGTAGCCCGTCATCGCCGGGGCGACGGCCTGGGCCTGCCCCAGACGGTCCACCTGCACGACCCACGGCGTCACTGACCCCCGCGCCGTTTGCCAGACCAGGGCGGCCGCCAGCCCTGCCGACAAGGCGAAGCTTCCGAACGCCATCAGCCGCCAGTTGCGGGCCTGCACGCGGGCCGAGCCGATCCGCTCGTCCCAGGCTTGAGCGGCGCGCTGATAGGGCGTGTCGAGGGCGGGTGTCGCGCCATACCGGGCGCCGGGTCGGGTGAAGACGTTCATGACCGGTCCTCTGCGAGCGAAACGGAAGTCCCGGCGCCGGCATGATCGCCAGCGCGCAAGGCGTGCGTGGCGGTGCTCGCCGCGTGCGCGGCCTCCTGGCGGCGGCGATACTGCCGCGCCCAGGCCGGCGCGCCGCCGGCCGCGGGCGCGCCTCCGCCACCCGTCGGGGGAGGCCGCCAGCCGCCGTCGTCGGAGCCCGTGGGACCAGGACGCGAACCGCGGACCTTGGCGATCACCGTGCGCGCGCCGCCCACGCCCGCGCCGATCGCCGCGCGCGCGCCGAGCGCGCCTGCGCCCACGAGGCCGCCAGCCGCCAGCCCCGCGCCGACGGCGGCGCCGGCGCCGAGTTGCGGCCCGCCGGACACCAGACCATTGGCGATCGCCGGGCCGAAGATGCCGAGGCCCAGCAGGCAGAGCGCGCCGAGCGCCAGCGACAACACCTGCTCGAGGTTGGGCTGCTGGCCGCCGAAGTCCTGGATGAAGGCGCCGAAGAGGGTCGAGCCGATGCCGACGATGACGGCGAGCACCAGGACCTTCACGCCCGAGGCCATGACATTGCCCAGCACGCGCTCGGCGAGGAAGGCGGTCTTGCCGAACAGGCCGAAGGGAACGAGCACGAAGCCCGCCAGCGTCGTCAGCTTGAACTCGATCAGCGTGACGAACAGCTGCACCGCCAACACGAAGAAGGCGACGAGAACGACCAGCCACGCGAAAACAAGCACAAGAATGTACGGAAAGTTGTTGAAAAACCCCGGGAAACCGCAGAGCTGCTGCGCTTGCTCAAGGAGCGGCTTCCCCGCATCGATGCCCGCCTGAGCGAGCTTGCCCGGATGAAGAAAGTCCGACGGCGACAGGCTTCCGCCGGCAGCTTTGAGCCCAAGCCCGGAAAAGGACTCGAAGAGGATCCGGGCGAGCCCGTTGAAGTTCGACAGCAGGAAGGCGAAGAACCCGACGTAGAGGGTCTTCTTGATCAGGCGGGCGAGGATGTCGTCGCCCGCAGACCAGGTCCAGAAGAGCGCTGCGAGCGTGACGTCGATCGCGACCAGGGTGGAGGCGAGGAAGCCCACCTCGCCCCCCAGCAGCCCGAAGCCGGAGTCGATGTAGCGGCTGAAGACGTCGAGGAATTGGTCAGCGATTCCGGTGTTCACGGTCGCCCCCTCCGTCGAGGAACTCGCGGAAGCGCTGATCACTTGCGGCCTTGCAGGTCGGGTCGTTGGCCGCGGCCATTCCGCCCTTCGAACAGCGATCGACATCGCCCGCAGACGCGGCATGCGCCGGTTCGCTCTCATGGTTCGTCGCTCGCGATTGATCACAGGCGCTGAGGACGAGCGCGGCCGAGACGACAGCGGTGAAGGTCAGGCGGTTCATCGGAAGATCTCCACGGATCGGGGCTGGTAACCCTGCCCCCGATCCATGAACCTGCGAAACTGCTCTTGCGCCTGGGCCCGGCTCGCCGCGCGGTCGGCCTGCTCCAGCGCCGCGGCCCGACCTTGCGCGGCCACCACCGCCGTGAGATCGGCCAGCTGCTGGGACTGCAGGGCGAGCAGCTGGTTGCCCGCCTGTGTGGCCTGCAGGATGCCGGTCGCCCCCTGACTCGCGCCGACCAGCGAGCTCATCACCCCGCGCGAGGCGGGCAGGCCGGAGATCACGCCAGCCTGCATCTGCAGCGAGTCTTCGAACGCCGCCGAGGCGTTCGACCAGCGTGTCTGGGCGGCGGCAACGAGGCTCGCGTCCGAGCTCCCCGGCTGGACGGCGTAGTCCCGGGCGAACGCCCGGTCGATCGCCTGGACGTCGTAGGCGAGCCCGCGCGCCCGTTGCGTCAGCTGAGTGATGCGGCCCAGGTCGCCCTGCAGCGTCTGCAGCGACGAATAGGGCAGCTGGGCGAGGTTGCGCGCCTGGTTGGAGAGGCTGAGCGCCTGGTTCTGCAGGCTTCGCACCTGGTTGTTGATCTGCTCCAGCGCGCGCGCCGCCTGCAGCACGTTGGAGGCGTAGTTGCTCGGGTCGTAGACGGTGAGCTGGGCCGAGGCCGATCCAGCCTGCATCAGGAAGGCCGCCGCCATCGTGGCGACCAATTGGGCGGCGCGGGGTCTCATGGGACCAGCTCCCGACGGGCTTGCGCGTGAGGAAGCCGCAGCAGGTCCGCCGCCCAGGGCAGCCCGCGATGCTCGAGCCAGGCGGCGGCGAATCCGTCCGCGCCGTGGCGTGTCAGGATCTCGGCGATCGCCCCCTGATCCGTTCGGGAGGAGGCCGCGCAGAACGCCAAGGCCACCGGCCCCAGCCCCAGCTCGAAGAGCCGGTTGCCGCGGCGGGACTGGCAGTAATAGTCGCGCTTGGCGGTCGCCTGGCTGAGGATCTCGATCTGCCGCCCGTTAAGCCCGAAGCGGGCGTAGCTCGCGGCGATCTGCGGCTCCTGAGCGCGGTCATTGGGCAGGAAGATCCGCGTCGGGCAGCTCTCCACGATCGAGGCCGCGATCGCGCTCGACTCGATGTCGGCCAGCGACTGGGTGGCGAAGACCACCGCCGCGTTCTTCTTGCGCAGGGTCTTCAGCCATTCGCGAAGCTGCGCGCCGAAGGTGGCGTCGTCGAGCGCCAGCCAGCCCTCGTCGACGATCACCAGGGTCGGACGACCGTTGAGCCGCTGTTCGAGGCGATGGAAGAGGTAGGCCAGCACGGCCGGGGCGGCCGCCGAGCCCACCAGGCCTTCGGTCTCGAACGCCTGCACCTCGGCCGAACCGATCCGCTCGGCCTCGGCGTCGAGCAGCCGGCCCCAGGGCCCGGCGACCGTATAGGGCTGCAGCGCGAGCTTCAGCGCATTGGCCTGCAGCAGCACGGCGAGGCCTGTCAGGGTGCGCTGCGACGCGGGCGCCGAGGCGAGCGAGCCGAGCGCCGTCCAGAGATGCTGCTTCAGCTCGGGAGTCATCTCCACGCCTTCGCGCCCGAGCAGCCCGGCCAGCCACTCGGCGGCCCAGGCCCGCTCGGTGGGCGCATCGATCTTCGCCAGGGGCTGCAGGGCCACGCCCGCTTCCGCCGCCTCCCCCAGCGCCCCGCCGAGGTCATGAAAGTCGCCGCCCATGGCGAGCGCCGCCGCGCGGATCGAGCCGCCGAAGTCAAAGGCGAAGACCTGGGCGCCCGGGTAGCGCCGAAACTGCAGCGCCATCAGCGCCAGGAGCACGCTCTTCCCGGCCCCGGTCGGGCCCACCACCATGGTGTGGCCGACGTCGCCCACGTGGGTGGAGAAGCGGAACGGCGTGGAGCCCTCGGTCTTGGCGTATAACAGCGGCGGGCCGTTCAAATGCGCATTGCGCGGCTCGCCCGACCAAACCGCCGAGAGCGGGATCATGTGGGCGAGGTTCAGGGTGGAGATCGGCGGCTGGCGCACATTGGCGTAGGCGTGCCCCGGCAGCCCGCCGAGCCAGGCCTCCACGGCGTTGAGGGTCTCCACCATGCAGGTGAAGTCACGGCCCTGGATGGCCTTCTCGACCAGGCGGAGCTTAGCGTCGGCGGTGGCGGGGTTCTCGTCCCAGACGCAGACGGTGGCGGTGACGAAGGCGTGGCCCACCACGTCGGACCCGAGATCCTGCAGCGCCTCGTCGGCGTCGGCCGCCTTGTTCTGGGCGTCGGTGTCGACCAGCGCCGCGGCCTCGTTGGTCAGCACCTCCTTGAGGATCGCCGCGACTCCCTTGCGCTTGGCGAACCACTGGCGGCGGATGCGGGCGAGCAGCCTGGCGGCCTCGACCTTGTCGAGACAGATGGCCCGGGTGGTCCAGCGATAGGGAAATGCGAGCCTGTTCAGCTCGTCGAGGAGTCCCGGCCAAGTCGTTGACGGAAAACCATTTATGGTCAGGATTCTGAGGTGGGCCGCCCCCAGCCGGGGCTCGAGCCCGCCAGTCAGTGGCTGATCGGCCAGGAGCACGTCGAGATGCATCGGGGTGTCCGGCGCGCCGACCCGATGGCGGCGGGTGGAGACCGTCGAATGCAGGTAGGTCAGGGTCTCGGCGTCGGAGAGCCAGGCGGCCTCGGGCACGAACCCCTCGAGCAGGGCGAGCACCCGGTCGGTGCGGTCGACGAAGCCGGCGAGGACCTCGCGCCAGTCGACGCCGCGCCGTTCGCGGCCCTCGTAGAGCCAGGTTTCGGCCCGCGCGCTCGGCTCGCCGGGCGGAAGATAGAGGAAGGTCAGGAAGTAGGCGCTCTCGAAGTGGGCGCCCCGCGCCTCGAAGTCGGCGCGGCGCTCCTCGTCCACCAGGGCCGAAACCGGATCGGGGAAATCGCTGAGCGGATAGAGCTCGGAGGGATTGCGCTGCGCCTCCACGAAAAGCGCCCAGCCAGACCCCAGCCGGCGAAGCGCGCTGTTCAGCCGGCCGGCGGCGGCGACGAGCTCGGCCGGGGTCGCCGAATCCAGGTCCGGCCCGCGGAACCGGGCCGTGCGCTGAAAGGCGCCATCCTTGTTCAGCACCACGCCCGGCGCGACCAAGGCGGCCCACGGAAGGAAGTCGGCCAGGTGCGCCGGGCGGCGACGATATTCGCTCAGGTTCAACATGAGCTTCAGACCTCGAGATGCGGCGGGATGCGCACGTGCCGGCGCGCCACCTCAACGAAGTGCGGATCGCGCTTGGCGGCCCAGACGCCGAAGGCCTGGCCGATCAGCCAGAGCGCCAGGCCCGCAAACCAGAGGCGCAGGCCAAGCCCGATGGCGGCGGCCAGGGTGCCGTTGAGGATCGCAAAGGCGCGCGGCGCGCCGGCGAGCAGGACCGGCTCGGTGAGCGCCCGGTGCACGGGAGCCTCGAACCCCGGCGTGGCGGTCGGGTCCATCAGATCAGCGCCCCGCCGCCGAAGTTGAAGAAGGACAGGAAGAAGCTGGAGGCGGCGAAGGCGATCGACAGGCCGAAGACAATCTGGATCAGCCGCCGGAACCCGCCCGAGGTGTCGCCGAAGGCGAGCGTCAGGCCGGTCATGATGATGATGATCACCGCGATGATCTTGGAGACAGGCCCCTCGATGGAATCGAGGATCTTCTGCAGCGGCGCCTCCCAGGGCATGGAGGAGCCGGCCGCATAGGCGGGTGTCGTGACGAGCGCGACCGCAAGCGTAGCGAGGGGCGCGAGCAGCCGCCGCGGGCGGGACCGGTTCATGCGGGATCTCCGGGGGACTGGAGGAGGGCCGTCTGGGGAATGACGGGCGTGAGGCGGTAACCACCCTGGGCATCGAGGCCCTCAACGAAGACGAGTTCGGTGAGCCGCCGGGTCTCGCCGCGGCCGGCGAGGACGGCGATCAGCTCGATGGTCTCGCCGATCAGGGCGCGCGGCACGATCGGGACGGCCTCCTGGACGAGCTGTTCCAGCCGCCGAAGCGCGCCCAGGGCGGAGCCCGCGTGGAGCGTGCCGACGCCGCCCGGATGGCCGGTGCCCCAGGCCTTCAGGAGCTCCAGCGCCTCGGCCCCCCTCACCTCGCCGATCGGGATGCGGTCCGGACGCAGGCGCAGGGCGGCGCGCACGAGCTCGGCCAGCCCCGCCACCCCGTCCTTGGTCCGAAGCGCCACCAGGTTCGGGGTGGCGCACTGCAGCTCGCGGGTGTCCTCGATCAGCACGACGCGGTCCCCGGCCTTGGCGACCTCGGCGAGCAGGGCGTTGGCGAGGGTGGTCTTGCCGGTGGAGGTGCCGCCGACCACCAGGATGTTGCGCCGATCGGCGACGGCGCGCCGGAGCGCCTCGGCGTGGGCCGCGCCCATGACGCCGCGCGCGACGTAGTCCTCGAGGCTGAAGATCGCCACGGCCGGCTTGCGGATCGCGAAGGCGGGCCCGGCGACCACCGGGGGCAGCAGGCCTTCGAAGCGCTCTCCGCTCTGCGGCAGCTCGGCGGACACCCGCGGGCTTGCCGCATGCACCTCGGCGCCGACGTGATGGGCGACCAGCCGGATGATGCGCTCGCCGTCCGCGGCCGAAAGGCCGCAGCCGGTCGCCTCCAGGCCCGTGGTCAGCCGATCGAGCCAGAGCCGGCCGTCAGGGTTGAGCATCACCTCGACGACCTGCGGGTCGTCCAGCCAGCCGGCGATCTCAGGTCCCAGCGCCGTGCGCAGCATGCGAGAGCTGCGGACCAGCACCTCGTTGCGGATCGGCTCTGGGTTCACCGGATGAGCTCCCATCTGCCGCACACACCGCGGCCTCGATGGGCGCATCAATGAGCGCGCCTTTTGCGCCGGCTCAACAGACCTTTCGGCGTAGTAGGGCCGCCGCGCGCGATGACTGACGGGCGGCGGCAGGACTGACGCGGTCCCGCGGCTCACAACGGCTCGCGCCCGCCGACCTCCTCGGAGATCTCCCGGGTGAAGCTCGCGCCGCGCGCCAGCCGACGGCCCAGCGCCGCGACGAAGCCCTCGTAGCGCGCCTTGCCCTTGGCCTGGGCTCCGGCGAGCGCCTCTTCCGGCAGCGCCGGCGTCGTCGCCAGCCAATGGCGGACGAAGAGCGCCAGCATCTCGATCGATATGCCGAGGTTGCGCTCCAGCCGCTCGGCCGCGCGCAGGTGCTGGTCGAGCCGGCGCGTGATCGCCGCCTCCTGCCGCTCGGCGGCGTCGAGCGTCACGAAGGAGGCGATCGCGGCCTCGGCGACCAGGGAGCGGGACTTGCCGCGGCGCTCGGCGAACGCCTCCAGCGCCGCCAGCGTCTCCTCCTCGAGGTAGACCGTAAACTTCTGCTTGGGCACAGGCTCACAGCTCCATGCCGTCGTCGGGATCGAGCGCGGCCTGACGGGCGACCCGGCCGAAGCGCCGCTGCAGCTCCGCGGCCTGCCCCGCCTCGTCCTCGCCGCCCTCCTCCAGGTCGAAGAACGGGACCTCCTGGGACTCGCGCGGCGGCGGAGGCGGCGGCTCGAACGGAAGCTCCGGCTCGCGCCCGAGACCGCCGTCCGCGGCAGGCTCGCCTCGCCGGCGGGGTTTCCGCGCCAGATCAGCGGGTGTGATCGTCGCGCGGCCGGACCAGTCGTCGGCGGACGACGGCACGACGGCCGGGGCCTCGGCCCGCCCGATCCGCCGCCGCAGCTGCGGATCCTCGAAGTAGCGCGCCTTGCGCGCGCGGATCGGCGGCGCGCCGGAGACCAGGACCAGTTCGTCCTGCGGCGGCAGCTGCATGACCTCGCCGGGCGTCAGCAGCGGGCGGGCCGTCTCCTGGCGCGAGACCATCAGGTGGCCGAGCCAGGGCGAGAGCCGATGGCCGGCGTAGTTCTTCATGGCGCGAAGCTCGGTCGCGGTCCCCAGCGCATCCGAGACCCGCTTGGCGGTGCGCTCGTCGTTGGTCGCAAACGCCACGCGCACATGACAGTTGTCGAGGATCGCGTTGTTCGGCCCGTAGGCCTTCTCGATCTGGTTGAGGGACTGGGCGATCAGGAAGGCCTTCAGCCCGTAGCCCGCCATGAAGGCCAGCGCGCTTTCGAAGAAGTCGAGCCGGCCGAGCGCGGGGAATTCGTCCAGCATCAGGAGCAACCGGTGCCGCGCGCCGCCGGCGGCGAGGTCCTCGGTGAGCCGTCGGCCGATCTGGTTGAGGATCAGCCGGACCAGCGGCTTGGTGCGGCTGATGTCCGAGGGCGGCACCACCAGATAGAGGCTGGTCGGCCGCGCGCCGTCGACCAGGTCGGCGATCCGCCAGTCGCAGCGGCAGGTCACCTCGGCGACCACCGGGTCGCGGTAGAGGCCCAGGAAGGACATCGCCGTCGACAGCACGCCCGAGCGTTCGTTCTCGCTCTTGTTGAGCAGCTCGCGCGCGGCCTGGGCCACCACCGGATGCGGCCGCTCGCCGAGGTGCGGCGTGCGCATCATCACGCCCAGAGTCGTCTCGATCGGCCGGCGCGGGTCGGAGAGGAAGGCGGCCACCCCCGACAGCGTCTTGTCGGCTTCCGCATAGAGCACGTGCAGGATGGCCCCCACCAGCAGGCTGTGGCTGGTCTTCTCCCAGTGGGAGCGGCGCTCCAGCGCCCCTTCCGGGTCGACAAGGATGTCGGCGACGTTCTGCACGTCGCGCACCTCGGCAGCCCCGCGGCGCACCTCCAGCAGCGGGTTGTAGGCCGAGCTCTTCGGGTTGGTCGGGTCGAACAGCAGCACCCGGCCGATCCGCGCCCGGCCGGCCGAGGTGAGCTGCCAGTTCTCCCCCTTGATGTCGTGGACGATCACCGAGCCCGGCCAGGTCAGGAGCGAGGGCACCACCAGGCCCACCCCCTTGCCGCTGCGGGTGGGCGCAAAGCAGAGGACGTGCTCCGGGCCGTTGTGGCGCAGGTAGGCCCCGCCCCAGCGCCCCAGGACGACGCCGTCCTCGCCCAGCAGGCCGGCCGCCGCGATCTCGGGCCGCCGCGCCCAGCGGGCCGACCCATAGGTGGTCACCGAACGGGACTCCCGCGCCCGCCAGACGGAGAGCGCCAGCGCCCCGCTCGTCGCGGCCGCCGCGGCGCCCACGATGATCTCCGCCCCCTGCAGGAAGACCTTCGGTGCGTAAGCGTCGAAGGCGAACCACCACCAGAAGAAGGCCGGCGGCGCATAAACCGGCCAGCCGGCCAGGCGCAGCCAGGGCCGCCCGAGCTCCGGCTGGAAGGCCAGGCGCCAGGCGCACCATTCGGTGGCCGCCCAGACGCCGGCGGCGATGATCGCGAAGACCAGCGCCAGCTGCGCCCACATCACCTTGGATCCGTTCATGACGGCCTCCGTCAGCGGCCCAAGCCGCGTTTCAACGTGAAGCTCCAGACAATCCCCCCGCCGGGGTTCGCGCGCCCCTCGACCTCGCGGCCGAGATGCGGCTCGAGGTCCGGCCGCCAGGGAACGAGGGTGAAGCCGAGGCCGCTGTCGATCATGGCGAAGCGGCCGGAAGCCAGGTCGAGACGCTGGCGATAGATCCCGGCGACGCGGCCCTCGGGCTCCAGGGCCAGGCGGGCCAACCCGGTCTCGCGTTCGAGCCAACCGGCGGCGGCGTCCAGCTCGGTGCGGCGCAAGCCATCGAGGAGATCGCGGGCGAAGAGGACGCGCCCCCCGGCCCGGCGGGCCAGCCCGCGGGCGACCAGTTCGTCGGTGCGCTGCGCCAGGGCCTCGCGGACCTCCTCGGCGCAGCCGCCCTCGCCGAGGCCGGCCGGCGCGCGGCCGACCAGCTGGCGATCGAGCCAAGTCGCGCCCGGAGCCCTGACCTGGTCGGCGAGGCTGAGGTCGGAGCGAACGGCCAGCACCAGCCGGCTGCGGCCGCCGGCCCGCTCCAGGCGCCGCGTCTCGACGATGGCGCCTGGCGGGGCGTCGCTGGCGTCGGCGAGATCGGCGAGCCGCAGGTGGTGCGTCCGCCCATCCAGCCCGTCGATCACGACGTAGGCGCTGCCGCGCAGCTCGTCGTCGAGACCGCGCCCGGCCAGGCGGCCCACCAGGCCGTCGCTTTGGCTGTCGAGCACATAGGCCGAGAGGTCGCGCTCCCGGCCGTCGGTCGCGAGCGCGCGGTGGATCCGCGCAATGACGTCGCCGCGCTGGCCGAGCTCGCGCAGCGTGGGCTCGGCGTCGGCCGCCAGCCGCCAGCGACCGGGCGCCGCCTCCCCCGCCAGGCCGAGCCGCGCCAGGGTGCGCAATCGGGCGAGCCGCGCCAGGCCGCGCGGGTCGCGACTCCGCTGATCGGCGCGCACGTCCACCAGCCCTTGGCGGTCGACCCGCGCCGTAAGGTCGCGGTCGAGGCCGGTCCAACGCTCGGCGGCGACGTCGCGATCGTGCGCTCGGGCGATGTCGCGTTCGCTGCGCGGCCCGAGCTCCAAGGTGACGAGCGCGCGGGCGCGGGCCCTCAGGCCCTCGGCGATGTAATCGCGGGCGATCACCAGGTCCTCGCCGGTGTCGCGCCGGCCGCGGACCAGGATGTGCAGGTGCGGCTGGGCGGTGTTCCAGTGGTCGACGGCCACCCAGTCGAGGCTCGTCCCGAGATCCCGCTCCGCCTGGCGCATCAGGTCGCGCGCGAAGGCCCTCAGGTCGAGCATCTGCTCGGCGTCCTCCGGCGCCACGATGAAGCGGAAGTGGTGGCGGTCCTCGGCGCAGCGTGCGGCGAAGCCCGCGCCCTCGGCTGGGGTTCCGTCGGGCCCGAACAGCTCGCCCCGCTCACCCTCACGCGTGACGCCCTCGCGCTGCAGATAGCCGAGGTGGAGCCCGAGCGCGCCGCCCCGACCTGCCTGGCGCACCACCCGCGCCTTCACGACCACCCGGCGGGGACTTCCCCCGAGGCGATGCTGCGCGCTAAGCGCGGGGGCGCGGCCGGCGCCGAAGCCCCCGGCGCCCGCGCCGCTCCCCCGGCCGAGACCGCCGGCGCGCGCGGCGGCGGCCAGCGCCACGCCGACGAAGGTGCGCGGGCCGTTCACGCCGCGCGCACGGATGCGGCCGACGCGGAGACGGAACTCGTCCTCGCTCATGCCGCCCCCCGCCCCCGCACCGTGCGCTTTTTCGAGCCGCGCCAGGGACTTGGCGAAAAGCCCACCGCAGGCCGCCGCGGCGCACGGTGGACGACCCCTTTGAATTCGTTGTGCTTTCCACCCCAAACCGAGGCCCGCACCGTGCGCCTTTTATCTTGCCATCGGCCCATCCTTCGGGGGATCGCCACCGCCTTCTCCGCCAAGCGCGCGATGGGCTGCGACAGGGCGCGACGTGGGCGCA
This sequence comes from Phenylobacterium soli, assembly GCF_003254475.1. NCBI lineage: Bacteria > Pseudomonadati > Pseudomonadota > Alphaproteobacteria > Caulobacterales > Caulobacteraceae > Phenylobacterium > Phenylobacterium soli. The sequence goes on along the minus strand of NZ_QFYQ01000001.1, from coordinate 2,109,629 downwards.
TCCCGGTCATGGCCTGGTCGTCCGCGGCGTAAGGGGCGCAAAAAGACTGTCGGCTGCGGCCTCATCCGCCGTTCCGGGCGTCGCCGACGCGGGCGTGAGATCCACGAAGTTCGACGCCGCCGGCGGCCGCGTCTCGGTCGCCGCGCCGCCGATCAGCGGCGCCAGGCGGGCCACATAGGACCGCGTTTCCGCCGGCAGCGCGCGGCCGGCGAGGTGCTGGGCGTAACGGCCGGGGCCCGCATTGTAGGCGGCGAGAAAGCCCGGCGCGCCGAAGCGGTCGTACATCTCCCGCAGGTAAGCCGCGCCCGCCAGGATGTTGTCCCGCGGGAGAAAGGGATCATCCCCAAGGGCGTAGCGGCTACGCAGCTCGGCGTAGGTCTGCGGCATCAGCTGCATCAGGCCGAGCGCGCCGGCGGGGCTCACCGCACGCGGATCGAAGCCGCTCTCCCGGCGCATGACCGCGGCGATCCAACCCGCCGGAAGCCCGAACCGGTCGGCGGCTTCGCGGATGATCTGCGGCACGTCGGCGGACGTGAGGTCGCCCCCGGTCGCGCGGTCTGGGAGCAAACCCAGGCTCAGCAGCACCGCTGCGGCCCCGATCAGCCGCCAGCGTGCCGCCGGGCTCGCGTCCGTCCAGGGCAAGGCGCTCACGCGCCGGCCTGACGGCCGCCCTGGACCGCCGCTGCGCGCGGCGGCCGTGCGGAAGCTGGTCGGGACGAAGGAGCGGCCGTCTTTCTTTGTTCGGTCGAACAAAGGAGCTGGACGTCTCAGATCAGGCGTCATGACCGCCTCCCCAGACGAGCAGCAGAACGGCGCGTCCGACGATCGCGGCGCTGGGCAGCGGCCCGAAATAGCGGCTGTCGAGGGAGCCCCGGGCGCGGTTCAGAACGAAAACCTCGCCGTCCACGAGGCGCCGACAGCCGCGCCAGCTCGGCAAGGATCGGCCGTAGCGGTCGGCGGGTTCGGTGTGGGCGCGGCGGCGGCCGTCGATCGAGATCCCGGCCCCGTCATGACAGACCACGCTCGGCGGCACGGCGGCGACCTGCTTGATCAAGAGCGCGCCGGCTGGGAGATAGCCGCGCCGGTCCAGCCACGCCGCAAGCAGGGGCGGCGGCGCCGCGGCGACCCAGTCGCCGACGCCGGGACGGGCGATCGGGCGTAGCGCATAGAGACCCTCGGGCGCGCTGGCGGTGGTGTTCCAGAGGAGCGCTGGGCGCGCGTTCGGATGCGCCGCGGCGGCGATCCCGCTGCAGGCGGCGAGCGCCGTCAGCGCCAGACGCCGGCGCGCGGTCATGACAGCACCTGACGCCGCAGGAGCCAGGCGCGGTGGCGCGCCGGCGTGTAGGGCTCCGGCTCCCGTCCAGCGGCCAGACGGTTCTGCGCCTGGCGCCAGTGATCGGGGGCGACGTACTGCGGCGCGACGCCGAGGGCTTCGACGGCGTCGATCAGCTGCAGGACGCGCTGCACCCTGGGCCAGCCGGACTGCCGCAACAGGACCTCGCCACCCGGCGTGACGCCGGGGACCGTCGAGCAGCCCGCGTCCCCGCCCACGGCGCGCAGGATGTCGATCCGCGAGAGCACCGTTCCGCGCCCGCCCGCCCGCCAGCGGACGAAGGCGAACACGGCGCCGGGGGCGAAGCCGAGCAGGCGCCGGCGACGGTCGAGGATCTGCTCGAAGACCTCGGTCCCGAAGCGGATCCAGCGCTCGATGCGGCCTTCGATCCACACCAGTTCGACATAGGTCAGGCGGGGATCGAGCCCCGGCGCGGCGTTCGGCTCCGCGGGGCTGAGGCCCGGCGGCGGCATGGAGAGCGACATGGCTGGCGCCGGCTCACGGCTTGGCCCAGGAGCGCGGCTCGTCGATCCGGCGCGCGGGATGCACCGCAGCCGCGCCGGGATCGGAGGTCGAGACCGCCGCGCCGCGATTGGCCCAGGACTGCAGGTCGTCCAGCGCATAGACCACGCGTCCGCCGATCTTGCGGTAGGTCGGGCCGGTGCCGAAGGTCCGATGCTTTTCCAGCGTCCGCCCCGACAGGCCGAGGAATCGCGCAGCCTCGGGGGTGCGCAGAAAGCGGGGCGGAAAGGCGGCGGCGACGTCGTTCATCGTGCAGCTCCAGGGTCCGTCCCGGGCGCCCTGGCGACCGGCGGCGTGACCTCGGAGAGCGTGGCGAAAGATCGCACCCAGAGGGGATGGCGAACCGCGCCAGGGCGATTTCGCCTTCCGCTAGAGTTCGCTTTTGCGCCCCAGAAGCTGCAGGTGATGGCCGCGCGCCAGGCGCTCGCCGGTGCGCACCAGGCGGATGGTGCTGTCGCGCAGCGCCGAGGTCCGCCAGTCCTCGGCCGCGACGCGCGCGGCGCCGTAGAGCCGCTCGGCGATGTTGCGGTAGGTGGCGCCGGCGCGGTGCTCATCGAGCGCGACGAGGCTCATCTGCGCGCGCTGGTCGTGCGCCCGCAAGCGCGGTTCGGCGCGTTCGGTCTGTCCGCTCAGGCGCCGCAGAAACTGCAAAGCCGCCGTCGTTGCGACGCTGACCTCGCCGCCGGACGGAACCACGCAGGCGATCGGATCGCCGCAGCGGAGCGGCGTCGGCATCCACAGCCGGTGCGCCTCGGTTGGCGTGCGCAGCAGCGCATGCACCCCGTCGGCGCCTTGGCGGGCGACATAGGTTCCAGGCCAGCGGCGCGGGTCGAAGCGCAGCGCATCGGGCGCCGGGTGAGCGGCGCGCGTCAGGACGACGGTGCGCGCGTAGACCTCAGGCCGCCAGAGGACCAGTTGGGCGCACGCGGAGACTGCGGGATCGGCGGCGAAAGCTCAGGCCCCAACGAGCCCAAGGCGCAAAGTCCGCGCGCTCGGCCTCGTCGGAGCCTGCCTTTATCCAGGTGCGAAACTCGTGCTGATAGGCGGGATTCCGGCGCAGGAACTCCCAGGCCAGATCCGTCGGCGACAGCGCGCCCAACCCTGCGTAGCGCTCTTCTGAGCGCCAGTCCTCGTCACTCAAAGCGCGCACTCCTCCAAGAGCCGCGCCCCCACAGCGTAACGATTAAAGAACACAAGTGTCGGTTGTGTGAAGCCTAAAGTTGAGTCGCCTGTACAGCTCAGCTTTCGCTGAGCCGGAGCAAGTGCTGATAGCCTTCGTCGCGCAGCCATTGCGCACGCGCCAGGTGCGTGGCGTGCATGAGCCGGGCCTTCTCGACGCCACGGCCGACGTCGAGCCGCATGACGACTTGCGCCACCTCGCGCCAATCGGCGCCCGCGGCCTCGGCGTCCAGCAGGCGCAAATAGAGGGCGGCGTGCTCCCGATCATAGTCGGTGAGCTCGCCCGCGGGCGCGCGCTCCTGAAGGCCCAGGGGGTTCATGCCGTGAGCCTACGGCGCCCGCAAAAGGCCCGGTACAACCCAGGGCTTAACGGGGCGCTATTTCTGCAGCAGCTCGATTGGCTCGACCCCGAGCGCGGCGGCGAGCGCCTCGAGGACGTCGAGCGAGGCGGCGTATTCCTCGCGCTCGAGCGAGCTGACGTAGTTGGCGGTGATGTCGGCACGCGCGGCGATCTCCTCCTGGGACCAGCCCTTGGCCTGCCGAAGCTGGCGCAGATTTCGGGCGAGGATGGCGCGCAGACTCATCACCCGCAGGCGAGCGTCGGCGGCCCTCGCGCTCCACCAAGTATACTTGGAATTCGCGCGGCGGCAGCCGCAATGCGGCCGCGTGCGCGATCCGGCGAGTCCGCCCATGCTCCCCGCGCGGCGGCGATTGGCCCGTCGCCAGGCCGGGCCTGGGCCGCACGAGGATCAGCTGACGATGAGCAAAACCGCCGCGCTTCTCCTGCTGGTCCTCGCGGCGCTGCTGGAGACCGGCGGGGACGCCCTCGTGCGCAGCGGCCTGCACGCCGGCGACGGACGCTGGCGGATCGCACTGATCGTGCTCGGCGGCGTGGTGCTGACAAGCTACGGGCTCGTCGTGAACGCCCCGCCCTGGGACTTCGGCCGCCTGCTCGGCGTCTATGTCGTGCTGTTCTTCCTGGCGGCGCAGCTGATGAACCTCCTCGTCTTCCGCACGCCGCCATCCCCGCCGGTGCTGATCGGCGGGCTGCTGATCGCCGCCGGCGGGGTGGTGATGAGCGTCGCACGCTAGCCGCGTGAGCGGTCAGGGCCGCCGTCAGGCGGCCCGCTCCCGCTGCGCCGGCTGGCGGCCGTGCAGGAACTCGCAGGCGCGCTGGGCGTGCGCCGCGGCGCTGAAGATGCAGCGCTTGTCGTTCTGCAGGACCTTGAGCCAGCTCTCGATGTAGGCCGCGTGGTCCTCGCGCGGCGTCAGCGCCAGGCCGAGGTCGGCGCAGAGGAAGGCGGCCCCGAGTTCGGCGACCAGCTCCTCGCGCGCGTAGCCTTCGTCGCCCCAGGCCCTGCGCCCGAAGTCGCGGTCGAGGCGGCTCGGGTGGCGCGTCCAGTGGGTGCACTCGTGCGCGAGCGTCGCGTAATAGCTCTGCGGATCGCGGAAGCTCTCGAAGGGCGGCATCTGCACATGGTCGGGATGGAGCGCGTAGTAGGCGCTGGTCCCGCCGTGCCGGATCTCGGCGCCCAGGGCGGCGAAGAAGGCCTCGGCGTGGGCGATGCGCGCCTGCGGCTCGAGCTGCGGCCCGGCGGTCGCGTGGAAGTGCCCGGGCAGGCCGTCGATCTGCTCGACGTTGAACACCGTGTAGGCCTTGAGGAAGGGGATCTCGCGCTCGACGTCCTGGCCCTTATCGTCGGTCTCGGTGCGCGTGAAGCGGTTGGCGTAGACCACGGTCGCGCCGTGCTCGCCCTTGCGCACGTGCGCGCCGAGCGCCAGCGCCTGGCGGAACGTCATCCAGATCGGCGCGGAAAATCCGCGCGCGACAGCTTCGGCCCAGAGCAGGACGACGTTGATCCCGCTGTAGGGCTGGCCGGTCGCGCGGAGCGGCCGGGTGATGCGGCCGGCGAGATGTTCGGCCGACCAGGGCTTGGTCCAGGGCCGCACGCCGCGGCGAAGATCGGCGAGGATGGCGTCGGTGACGCGGGCGTAGAGATCGGGGCGAGTTTGGGTGGGCGCGCGCGACATGGCGGGCTCCTTGAAGATGGGATTTTGGCGGGGGGGCCGCCGCCCCGCGCCGGCGGGGCGGCGGGCGGCGCGCTCACTCGGCGGCGCGGCTGCGCGACCAGATCAGGCTGTAGCCATCCTCGGCGTCCACGAGGCTGGCGTAGATCGGGGCCGGGAAGCTGGGGTCGTCGAGCTTGACCGAGAGATAGTCGCGGTTGTCGCGGGAGGTCCGCTTCCAGGCGGCCCCGAACTCGGTCTGGCCGGCGAAGATGCGGAAGTCCGGGCCCTTGTCGTTCTCGCTCGCGTTGGGCCGGAAGGCCGCCTGCTTGACGTTGAGGCTGAGCGTCTTGATCGCGCCGGTGTAGGCGCCGTCTTCGGTCTTGTGGAAGGTGCCGATGGTCGCCATGGGGAAGTCTCCTGTCGTCCTTGGGCCGCGCCCATCGCGGCCTCGATGGCGATCGGCAGGACGAGGGCGGCCGAGGCCCCGCACGCCGCAGGCGCCGCAGCGTCAGCGAAGGACCGCCGCCGGAGACTTGTTTGTCGCGCGAGGAATACCGCCGGACGGCCGAAGGCCTAAGAGGCGGCAGGGGAAAGAAGTCGGGAGGCGGCGGTTGCGGGGACTGCCGGGGCGAAGCCCGCATCCTCGGCTGAGATCCAGCCTTCGAGAGGCCGCGTCGGCGCCGGTCTGGCGACAGCAGCCGCCCTGCCCGGCAGCCCCTCGGCCCATCCAAATAGAACGCCCGCGCCGCAAGCTTCGGCGCAGGCGCTCAGTCGTGCGATGTCAGGCTATTCCGCCGCCAGCGACGCCGCGATCTCGGCGGCCGGCAGGGCGGTTCGCAGCAGCGGCGGCAACCAGCCGGTTCCGGCCAGCGCCTGTTCGGCGGCCTGCGCCATCTCGCGCTTGGTGAGCCCGGCCAGCCGTTCGGCTGCCGCGTCGCCGGCCCCCTCCCGCACGGCCTCCAGGATGCGCGCCTTGGTGACCCGGCCGAAATAGGTCTCAGCCGTCGCCGTCCAGGTCAGCCGCATGTCGAGCCCCGCCGCCTCGGCGAGCGCGTCGGCGTGGCTCCAGGCGCCGGGCCGCCGATCCAAGGGATTGCGCACGGCGTTCACGCCCAGGCTCACGCAATGCGCCAGGAGATCGAGCAGCGCCCCGCCGTCGAGCGCGCGCACGAACGTCCAGGCCTCGCCCGCCTCGCGCGGTAGCCGCGCCGCCCAGGCCGCGTGCCGTTCGGCGATCCGCTGTCCCGCCGCGCTCTCGCCGGCGCCCGGCGCGTGCCCGTCGAGGTAGGCCGAGACCAGCTTGGCGTCGAGGCAGGTCGGCTGGTCGTAAGGCGGATAGAAGGTCCGCAGCGCCAGCGCATGGACCAAGGCCGTCAGCGCCAGGGTCGGATCAGAACCCAGGGCCTCGCGCAGGCCGAGCGTGCGATAGGCCGTCAGCTCCAGCACCAGCCGCTCGGACAGGGGGGCGGTCTCGTCCTCAGCGGAGTCTTCCGGGCGGTCCAGCGCCCCCTCCCCGGCGCCGGCTGCGCCCGCATCCTCGCCCTCGCCGGCCGCCTCGGGACCGGGCGCCGGCGGCTCGTCCTGCGGCCGGATAAAGCCGCGCTCGATGCGGGCCGCCCCGTCGTGGCCGAGCACCACGAAGACGCCGCCGCGCGCCAGCTCCTCGGGATCATAGGCGACCGGCTCGCCGAAGGCTTGTAGCGCCGCGTCGAGGTACTTGAGCCGGGCGTCCACCTCGCCGGGCAGGTCGTCGGCGCTCTCCCACTGGCTCACCAGGGCGTCGAATTCGGCCGAGAGCGCCGCGATCTGCGCCTGCTCGGCCTCGCTGCGCTCGATGGCGCGCGGGTAGACCCGCCGACAGCCGTGCCCGTGCGGATAGTCCAGCGCCGCGCTGGACCACCTCCAGCCCTCGCGCGTGCGGACCTCCACCGCCAGGGCCTCCAGCTTCTCGAGCCCCAGCCGGTCGAGCAGGGCCACGTCTTCGAACCAGCCGCCGCCGTCTTCGGTGAAGAGGTCGCGCAGGAGGGTCCCGCCGGCCTCCGCATAGGCTTCGGCCCCGACGAAGACCGCGCGACGGTCATGGGCGGGGGCCTTGGACTCGGTCATCGCCCGGCGGATCACCGGGGCCGAGCGGTTCCAGCTGAGCTGGTCATAGACCTGCTCCTGGCGCTCGTGATCCTCGCTGACGGCGAAGGCCATCAGCTGGTCGAGGGTAAGGCCGTCCTCGCGATAGATCGCCATCAGCTTCGGCGAGACGGCGGCGAGGCGCAGCCGCTGGCGAACCACGTGGGCCGAGACCCCGAAGCGGGCGGCGATCTCCTCGGGTCCAAAACCCCGCCGTTCGGCCAGCTCGCGGAAGGCCTCGAACTGATCGGCCGGGTGCATGTCGCTGCGGGTGACGTTCTCGTCCAGGCTGATCTCGTGCGGGTCGTGGGCGGTGTCGACCACGCAGCGCACCGGCTCCGTCTTGCGGATTTCCTTGCGCTGGGCGCGCAGCCGAAGCGCGCGCCGACGCCCCTCGCCGATGGTCACCAGATAGCAGCCGGTCGGCGCGCCGGCCGCGTCCAGCTCGGGCTCCACCACGGGCGCCTGCAGCAGACCCTTGGCGGCGATGGAGGCGGCCAGCGCCTCGATCGCCGCCTCGCTGTGCGGCGTCTTGCGGGCGTTGCGCGGCGACGTCTTGAGCTTGTTGAGCGGCACCTCGATCATGGCGCCGGACGGGGTCACGGTCTCAGAGGTCATGGGTCAGCTCCTTGGGTCAGGGTTGCAGGCGCCAAGCGCGCGCCTGCGGCCCTGCCCGTCGGCGAGACCGGGTGTGCAAGCGGAGGGGCGGCTTCGCGGGGAACCGGCTGCAGGGCCCCTGACGGCCCTGCAGGTCCTGGCGCCCGGCTAAGGGGACCGAAGCTGGGCGGAAGCCGCTCCGAAGCGCGCCGAGGGCGGAGCCCTAAGCCACGAGCCTAATGAGAAGGCTGCAAGGAGCCTGCGTGCGGCCCAAGGCCGGCGCTGCACGGCGGGACGCGCCGACGAGCGGCCGGCGGCGCGCAAGCGCCCGCCCCAAGGGTCGCGCCCGTAGGAGCCGCGGAACGCGGCGGGACCGAGCGCGACCGCCGGGCGCTCTCCGAATCCGCACGGGGTGTTGCGGGGGCCGGCCCCCGCTGAAGGGGTCGGGCGAGACCTTCAGGCTCGACCGCAGGGGAAGGCCTTCCCCACCGGCCTACATGGCGTCAGATCCGACGTTCAGTCTCGCGGTGCAAGCTGCGCACTGCGGCCACATAACCGATCTCGGCCAGAAGCTTTGGCCGGACCTGCGAGAGCTCGAACAGGCCGTGGCGGGCGAAGGGTTCGGCCGCGACCTTCAGGAAGCGCTCGATGCGGGCGTCGTCGCCTGGAAGGCCCAGAAACGCGGCTTCGCGATAGGCGGCGACCAGATCGTGCCGGATCACATCGCGGTTCCAGTCGTCGCTGCGGCCCCGGCTCAAGAGATAGGCCTTGAAGATCAGTTCGAGCGCATAGCAGGCGGACGAGAGCACCACCTCGCCGTCGTGGCCCGCCGCGACAGCGACTTCCGCGCCGCGCAGGAATCCGTCGGCGTTGACGAGGAAGGTGCGCGCCAGTTCCGTCTGCGCATCCGTCGGGACCAACACAGCTGCGCCTTGCGCATCGAAGCGGGCCGCAATCCATTCGGCGAGGTCGGCCACGGCCTCGGCTGGGCTGCCGAATGGCCCGCGCGCTGGCGCGCGGGACTCCTGCCAGAACCAACCCCATCGGCCACCGCAGAGGTCTTCCCGGGTCCCGTCCGAGCGCACGACGTCGATAGAGAGTTCATCGAAGGCGATATGCATCACGCACCCGGGGAAGGTGTGAGGAGGCGATCAAGCTGGCGACGGCGCCGTCTACATTCAAACTATATCGGCGCTATAGGCCGGCTGGCGCGGCGGCGCGGAGTTCGAAGCGCTCCGGGCGCACGGCCTGAAAGAGCGCCGCGGGGTCGGCGGACGCCTCCAGCCAGGCGCCCCACTCTTCGGGTTCCAGGATCACCGGCGCGCGGTCGTGATAATCGGAGAGCCAGCCGGCCGAGGGCCCGGTGAGGATCGTGAAGCTCCGGACATCGCCCGCATCCGGCGTCGTGCAGCGATCCCAGAGGCCGGCGAACCAGATCGCGCGGCCGTCGGCGCGGGCGAAGCGATGCTTCACCTTGGCGCCCTTCTCACCGGTCCATTCGTACCAGGCGCTGGCCGGCACGATGCAGCGGCGCTTGGCGAAGGCGTCGCGGAAGGTGGCGGCGCTGTGGCAGGTCTCAACCTTGCAGTTGAAGGTGGTGAGCTTGAAGCCGTCGTCGGCGCCCTTGGCGCTGTCCTTCAGCGGCTTGCCGGTGCGCCAGAACGGGACCAAGCCCCAGCGCATCTTCTCCAGCGTCCAGGCGCCCTCCTGCACGTGGGCGACGAGCTGCTCGGTGGTCGGCCGGACATCGTCGTTCGGCTGCAGGTTCAGCGGCTCGGTCCGGACCGGCAGGAAGCGCGACAGCTGCTCGTGAATGTCGCGCCAGTAGAGGTGGGAGGTGTCGAACCGGCCGCACATGCGCCCTCTCCGCTCAATCCGCCTCAGACTGGCCGGCTCCACGCCGGCCGGCAAGCCGCCGTTCCACCCAGCTCGGCCGATCGTCCCGCACCCGCGGATCGATGGTGAGCGGCTCATGGCCGGGCATGCCCGGCGCCTTGGCGTGGAAGGTCACCACCCCATGGCAGAGCAGGCGCCGGCAGCGGGCCTTGCGGTTCCACAGGCTGACGTTCGGGCCGCGGACGAAGGCGATCAGCTTCAGGTCGACCCGCATCATCAGGCCGCAGCGCTCGCAGCAGGAGATCACCTCCCAGCCCGCCCGCGCCATCTCGGCCACCGTCCGGCCCTGGCCGTAACGGGCGCGCAGGCTCACCCGGTCGGGATTGGGAGCGCCCACGTCAGTGGCGCGCGGTTGGTCCGGGGAGCTGGCGCAGGAATTTCCAGCCGCCGTGGGCCCGATCGATCTCGAACCAGGCGTACTCGCCCACAAACGCCGGGACCTCCTCGGGCGAAAAGAACTTCCAGGGCCGCCGACGGCTGCCTGGCCGGATGAACAGGCTGAGCGTACGGCGGCCGTCGTCGGCGCCGGACCGCAGCCGCTCGATCTTGAACACCATCACCCGTGACATCGCCTCGCTTCCAAGCGAACAAAAACAGAACATGCCAACTAAAGCGACTCCGCCGCGGTTGTGATCCACAGCCTTGGCGCTCACCCGGCAGGCGCTGCGGCCAGGATGATCACCGGAACTTTACGAACTTTACGGAATTGACGAAGCTACAGTTACGATCCAAATTCCCGGGGCAAGGATCCACCCCATGACCAAGGCTTCATCCTCAGGCCAGAAGGCGACGGGCCGCTATGTGACGCGGTCGAGCGTGAGCGACGCGCCGCGGACGACGGCGCGCGCGACCACGACGGGCGAGTTCACCGTCGCCCTGCCGTCGAAGTCCGTCCAGGCCCTCAACCCGCGCAAGTCCGGCGTCCGCGCGGTCATGCAGGTGCTGAGCGAACGTATCGCCGAGAGCCGGGAAAGCGGCCGCGCCACCGGGTTTTGGGTGGACGTGGATCCCAACGGCCAGCCGCGGGTGCGCGCCGAGCAAGCCGGCGCCGCCACGCCGGCCGAGCCCCCCGCCGATAACGATGACTTGGAGGCGGCGCTCGCCGCCGCGCGCGAACGCGGCCGGTTGCGGGCCGCCGAGATCCTCTCGGGCCAGGAGATGCTGAGCGCCGAGGCTTTCGCCGAGCTGCTGGGCGTCAGCCGGGTCACGATCAACGCCAAGCGCCAGAAGCACGAGGTGCTGGGGCTGGACGGGGCCAAGCGCGGCTTCCGCTTTCCGGCCTGGCAGGTCGATGAGAACGGCAAGCCGTTTGCGGCCCTGCCGCAGCTGTTCGAGCGTCTCGGCGACAGCCCCTGGACCGTCTACCGGTTCCTGATCCAGCGCCACCCCGAGCTGGAGGGGGCGAGCGGCCTGGATGCGCTGCGCCGCGGCCGAACCGAAGAGGTCCTCGACGCGGCCGAGAGCGTCGCGGCCGGGGCCTTCGGCTAGGTGGCGCGCCGCGAGCCGCCGCCGGGATTCGCGAAGGCGGCGCTGGATCTGACCCGGATCCCGACCGGCCAGCTGTTCGGGCGCATCTATCACCAGCGCTTCACCGACCCGCTGGGCTACGGCAAGACCCGCAGCCGGTTCAGCGATCCACGCCGCCGGACGTCCGAAAATCGCTTCGGCGTCCTCTATCTCGGCTCGTCGCTGAAGGTCTGCTTCCTCGAAGCGCTGCTCAGGGACGAGCGCGACGGCCTCATCGGCGACTACCTGGTGGACGAAGGCGAACTCGACACCCGCCGGTTCGCCCAGATCGAGATCCGGGAGGAGCTGACCCTGGTGGACCTGACCGGGGACGCCCCGGTCCGGATGGGCGTTCCGAGCGACGTTCCCCGGTCCTCGAAACAGGCGCTCGCGCGCCGCTGGTCGCTCGCCTTCTATGAGCACCCCGCGCGGGTGGACGGGATCTGCTACGCCTCGCGCCTCAACGGCGAGGTGAACCTCGCCATCTATGATCGCGCGGTCGCCAAGCTGGCCCCGCGCGAGACGACGGCCCTGCGCGCTGCGTCGGGGCTCGCCCGCGTCCTCAACGGCCTGAACGTCGCGCTCGTGTGACGTTCCGACGGCCGCCAGCGGACATCAGCCGGGCTGATATCGCGGCTGGGCAGCTGCGCGCCAACAGCAAACCCTGGCGCCTCCTATGGGCTCTGGCGCTCAACGGAGCCGATCCCAATCTAACGGAAAACATCGAGACGGGCGGCGATGACCACAAAGGCGCATTGGGAGAGCGTGTATCGCTCCAAGGCCATGGACGAGGTGAGCTGGTACAGGCCGCACCTCGACGTGTCGCTCCGGCTTATCGAACGCGCCGCACCTGATCTTGGCAGCGCGATCATCGATGTGGGTGGAGGGGAGTCGACCTTGGTCGATGACCTCGTCGCCCGCGGCTACCGCGATCTGACCGTGCTCGACATCTCTCCGGCGGCCCTCGACGTGGCCCAAGCCCGGCTCGGTGCGGCGGCTACCTCAGTGCATTGGATTGCGGGCGACATCACCCAGACCGAGTTGGCGGCGGCCCGGTACGACGTTTGGCACGACCGAGCCGTATTTCACTTCCTGACGGACGAAGGGCAACGCGCGGCATATGTCCGTCAGGTGGCGCGCGCGGTGAGGCCCGGCGGCCACGTCATCGTGGGCACCTTCGGCCCGCGAGGTCCCGAAAAATGCAGCGGCCTCGATGTCGTTCGCTACGATCCGGCCGGGCTTCACGGCCAGTTTGGGCCGAAATTCCGCCTGCTGGAGAGCCTTACGGAGCTACATGAAACGCCTTGGGGTACGACCCAGGAGTTCATGTATTGCTTCTGCCGGCTCGACTAACGCCGGACGCCCGGTCTTGCTGATTAGATCCGCTGCCCCCTCCCCGGCGGATCTCAAGGTGTTTCTGGCGCTGACCTTCTGACGGTCCGCTCTTCGCGGCCGATCCGACAGCTGATCGCGCCCTTGAGTCACCGGATCGGACAGTTGCCTTGTCCTTCATCTGCCGCTACTGGATCCGCTCCTTTGGGGAGTAGCCGACCGCGCGTTCAGCGGGGCTCACGTCAACAGACTTGTCGGGCGACCGGCATGGCGTGAGCGGCCGAGAGGCACGGCGAGACCGAAGGCCAGCTTCCGCTCGTGGGTCGGGCGGGGAAGCCTGGCCTTTGGTGCGCGCCGCCTGACCCCAGGGAAAATCGATGAACCCGTTGCTCGTGAACGTGGTCCTCCTGCTGGGGTCGGCCGCCGTCATCTACTTCGCCTGCGAGTTCTTCGTGAATGGGGTGGAATGGCTGGGCCGCAAGCTCTCGGTCGGCCGGACGGCCACCGGCACGATCCTCGCCGCCTTCGGCACCGCCCTGCCGGAGAGCGTGGTCACCTTCGTCGCGGTGGCGTTCGGCAAGGGCGACGCTCAGCGCGAATTGGGTGTCGGCGCCGCGCTCGGCGGGCCGCTGGTCCTGGCCACCATCGCCTACGCCACCGTGGGCGCGACCCTGATCCTGAGCGGTCGCCATCTGCGCCGCACCGGCGACGTCAGAAAGCAGTTCCAGCGCCTCAGCCGGGACCAAGGGTGGTTCCTGACGATCTTCATCGTCAAGCTTTCGGTCGGCCTGGTCGCCTTCGCCTTCAAGCCGTGGCTTGGCGTCCTCTTCCTCGCCGCCTACGCCATTTACTTCTGGCGCGAGATGAGCCGCGACGAGAGCGACGAGGCGGAAGAGCACCTGGAGCCGCTGATTATCGCCCGCAAGCGCCAAGGTGAACCGCCCCTTAGCCTGAGCGCCCTGCAGACCGCCGTGGCGCTCGTCGTGATCTTCGGGGCGTCGCGCCTGTTCGTCAGCCAGCTCGACGCGCTCGGGCCAGCGCTCGGCATGAAGCCGCAACTACTGGCGTTGCTTCTCAGTCCCATCGCGACAGAGCTTCCCGAAACGATGAACGCCATCATCTGGGTCCGTCAGGGCAAGCACCGGTTGGCGCTCGCCAACATCAGCGGCGCGATGATGATCCAGGCCACTGTCCCGACGGCGTTCGGTCTCTTCTGGACGCCGTGGCTGCTCGATCGCTCGCTGATCCTCGCCGGCGGCGTCACCGCAATCGCCGTCGCGGTGATGTTCGTCTCGTTCCGGCGCGGCGTGATCTCCCGCGGGTTCCTCGCCAGCATGGGACTGTTCTACGCCCTGTTCGCCGCCCTCCTCGTCCTGCTGCACCTCTGAGATGGCCAAGCCGATGTCCGAACTGATCGCCGAACACCCCCGGCCGGGGCATCACCACAATTTCCTGAGCGCTGTCCACGAGGCGAGCGAACGACGAACCTGGGCCGTGATCTGGCTCTGCGGCGCCATGATGGTCGGCGAGATCGTGGGCGGCTTGCTGTTCGGCTCCATCGCCCTGGTCGCCGACGGCCTGCATATGTCCACGCACGCGGGCGCGCTCGTTCTCGCGGCGCTGGCCTACACCTATGCGCGCAGGCATGCCGCAGACCCCCGCTTCAGCTTCGGGACGGGCAAGCTTGGGGACCTGGCGGGTTACACGAGCGCGATCATCCTTGCGATGATCTCACTCCTGATCGGCTACGAGGCCGTCAAGAGGCTGCTCCATCCGGTCGCGATCCATTTCCGGGAGGCGATCCCCCTCGCGGCTCTGGGCCTTGCCGTGAACGTCGCCAGCGCCTGGCTGCTGAGCGCGGGCGGCCACCACCACCATGGTCATGGGCACGAACATGATGAGCACGACACCGATGCTGAGGTGCGCGAGCTAGCCACGAGCCTGGGCCTGCTTCGGGTGGAGGTCTTCGAGGACGATGTTCCTCCCTGCTTCAGGGTGGCCGTTCAAGACGGGCGCCTGGATGCCGGCGCGGTGACCATCGAGACCGTTCGGGCGGATGGCGTGCGCCAGACGTTCGAGTTCGAGGACCACGGCGAGTTCCTGCAATCCTCGGACATCATCCCGGAACCGCACGAATTCACCGCGACGGTCCAGGTGGGTGAGGAGACGCACGTGCTGGCGTTCGCCGAGCACGACCATCATCATCACCGCGACAACAATCTGCGCGCCGCCGTCGTCCACGTGCTGGCGGACGCCGCCGTCTCGGTCCTGGTGATCGCCGGCCTCGTGCTGGCGCGCTTCTTCGGATGGACCTGGATGGACCCGCTCGCAGGGATCGTCGGGGCGTTCGTCATCGCAAGTTGGTCGTACGGGCTTATCCGCGACACGGGTTCGATTCTGCTCGACATGAACCCCGACAAGAAGCTCACACGTCAGGTGCAGGCGCTCGTGCGAGCGTCCGGGGACGAAGTGACCGACCTCCACGTCTGGCGGCTCGGGCCGGGGCACTTGGGCGCGATCCTAAGCGTCCTGACGCGCTCGGACCGCCGAGAGGATTTCTATCGGGCCAAGCTCAAGGCCTTTCCCGCGCTGTCACACATCACGGTGGAGATCGTCCGCCGGTAATTTTATCGGGGTACGCGCGGCCTCGGGGGCGCCCCACTATCACGGCGACTGCAACAGCGGCGGCGATCCAGCCCCAGCTTCGGCCTGAGCGCTTATGAACAACGGATCGAAGCTGAGTGTTCGGCCTCGACCAGCGGAATCCAAATTGCGGACCTTCCGCACGTGGAAAGCGATGCCGTCAATTGAACCTGAATTTAAGGAGCGGCAGGGGTGCGATATCCAGCCGGCGGTTGGCCGCCGACCAGTAAGCCTGGTGGAATTCGAACTCCCGCCGCCCGGCCTCGCGGCACTTCTGCTCGATCACCTGCATGATCCTCCGCTTGTCATTGTCAGGGGTCCTCAGTCCGAAGATCACGCCGGTGAGCGCGCCGAAGTCGTAGCGCGCCTTGCGCAGGGGCTTATCCAAGGCACCAGACGAGGAGAGCACGAGCCGGTGTTCCCGTTCATGGGCCCACTCCGGCGTTTTGACCGCCTGGCTGCGCTGGAAGCGGTCCCAGTAAGCCGTCCGCCACGCCGGGGTTTCGGCGTCGAGGTCGCGGATCAAGGGGCTGCGCCGGCCTTGGTCATCAGCGAGCCAGTCACCGATCACCTTGTAGCGCGGGATGTTGCCGAGGGAGCTGAAGAACTCGATCTGAGGCCGCACAGGCGAATAGCGGACCTTTTGGAATGAGAGCACGCGCTTGCCGATGTGAGGCTTGATGCCGTCGGAATTTCCTTGCCAGCCGCTGAAAGCCTCCAGTTCCAGGCCGACCCCGCTCTCGACAGGCTGAGTCGCGAACTTGAGGCAGACTCCGCGGTGATGATCGCCATAGACGCCCCACATCGCAGCATTGCGCGGATCCTCCAGAAAGCACGCCACGTGCCAGGGCGGATAGACCATCGCCTCAAGGCCCTCCACATAGCGATCCGGGAACTTGCGCGTGAAGAAGCGCCACGCCTCAGCCTGCTCAAGGGCGGGATCGCCGTAGTCGTGGATCAGGGCGAGCTGGGCAGCTGTGTTGCGGGCGACGGAGAAATAGGTGGCGGCCCTGCGTCGGGTCAGCGGCGCCAGCTTCCGCATCGCATCGATCTGCCCGGACAAGGCGGCTTCGCTGCGCGCGACCTGCTTTTCGTCGGGGGCGGCGGCCGCTGTCAGCATGCCCCGATCAATCATCAGGTTGAGGAGCGCGCCCACGGCCGATGGGTGCAGCGTCCAGAGCCAGTAGGCCAGCTCGTCGCGGCCGATCCGCCGGCGGCGATCCGCCAGATGGGCGATCAGGCGCTTGGCGGGCGACTTGGCCAGAATGGCGGAGGTGAACTCTTCGAGTATCGGCGCGATCGGCTGGTCCTTCACGTCGACGCGGGTCAGCCAGGCGAGACCCAGCTGAGTGTCGGCGTCCATGGGCTCGTCGAACCCATAGGCGGCGACGTGCACCAGGGAGACGAGGTAGTTGCGCAGCAGGTTGCGCCAGAGGATGCCATCGCCCCGCCAGACCACGTCGAGGTAGCCCTCCATGGGGTCGTTCAGCTCGCCCGTCGGGGCGAAGTAGATCTCCTGGCGCGCCAGTTCTGCGTGCTCGCCCAACAGGCCTTCGACGGAGCGGAAGCGATAGAGATGGTCCATGCGAAAGCAGCATGATCGCAGCGCCGCGCGCCTGTCGAGCCGACGGCGGAAACAGCTCAGAAACCCAAGGCCTAGATAAGTGTGACCGCGTCGCCACAAGATATAGGGAAATCCACAGCCGAATCGTGCTTAAGGTGTCGAACTGCGTTAACCGCGTCTTGAGATATCGTTGGCCGGCCCCATACTGGAGCTGAGAGCCGGCGATTCGGTTCGCGACCTGCGGGGTCGTTCCCGCCAAAAACCGTCCGATGACGACTGGATGGAGCCGTGGGCTCGCTCGTGCAGCGACGCCCCGTCCTTTAGGGACGCGCCGCTCATCAAGTTGGGTGGGGAGGCTGGCGCTTAATTCTGCGGCTTAGGCGGCCGCAAAAACCGGGGGGATGGGCCGACCTGGACCGTCATACGCCCTTCCCCCCGTCGTACCGTTCCGAATCCGGCCCGGCCGCGCGATCTTATGCATCGCGCACGGCGGCGCACAACTGCGCCGGCGCCGGGTTTTTCACCTCTTGAAGGGAAATCCCCTATGACGCCGGGCATCGCCCAACAGACCATGCTTCCCGATCCGTCCTTCAACCAGGCCTGGGACGCCATCAAGATCGCCGACCAAGTCCGCAAGCGGCTGGTCAACCAGGCCCTCCTGGGCCTCTCCATCCGCCCGAAGGTGGCGTTCGAGGTCGCGCCCCTCCACGGGCTCATCGTGCTGGCGGGCCCTCCTGGCACCGGCAAGACGACTCTGGCGCGGGGCCTGGCCAGCCAAGTCGCCGCCGCCCTACCGGGCCAGCGGGTGGTCTTCATCCAGGTCGATCCGCACGCCCTGGCCAGCGCGTCGCTGGGCAAATCGCAGCAGGCGGCCACCAAGCTGTTCGACCAAACGATCCCCGAAGCTGCGCAAGGCGGCTGCGGCGTCGTCCTGTTGGACGAGGTCGAGACCCTCGCCGCCGACCGGCAGCGCATGAGCCTGGAAGCTAACCCAGTCGACGTGCACCGCGCCACCGATGCGGTGCTGGCGGGCGTGGACTTGCTGACCCGGAAGCACCGAAACGTGCTGCTGATCGCGACGACAAACTACCCGCAGGCCGTCGACCCCGCGTTCATGTCGCGAGCCGACCTAATCGAGATGATCCCACCGCCGAACGCCGAGGCGCGCGCGGAGATCATTCGCGACACCCTTATGGGCCTGGCGAAGTCGTGGCCTGGGGTGGGTGGCCTAGTTAGCCACGTGAACGCCTTCGCGGCGGCGTCCGACGGCCTCGACGGCCGGCGGCTACGCAAGGCGGTCGTGGGTGCGGCCGCCCTCGAGCTCGAAACGGCGAAGGATCCGGGAAAGATGAACGCCCAGCAGGTGTTGGCCTCGCTGCAGCAGGCGAAGCGCAACGCCAAGGAGGCTGGCCGTGAAGCTGCGTAGGGACATCGCGGTCACCCCGCAACGCGCCGGCGCGGAAGCCTGGGCGGAGATCGTCAAGCTGATCACCGGGCCGGGCAGCCAGGCCGTCGACCAGCTGACGGCCGCCGCCAGCGTCATGGCCACCCTGCTCACCGAGGAGGACTACGCCGACCACCCGCTCACCCTGAAGGGCAAGTGCATGCGGCTGGTGATCTACGGCGTCTATGGTGCCGACGCCATCAGCCTGGAAGACCCCGATCCGCTGCAACAGAACCCGACAGAAGGGGAATGGACGCTGTTCGTCCCCTGCCCCGAGGAAGACTTGGACTGGACCAGGGACGCCCTCGCCAAGCGGGCGCCGAGGATCCAGGTGCACGGCCTCGACGAAACGCCGGCCGAGCTGGCCGAGGAGAAGGCCGACGCCACCCAGGGCTTCGCCATCGACTGGGGAGCCGTCAGCTGATGAGCGTCTCCACCTTCACCTACACCCGCACCCACACCGCGACCTACGTGGCCGACAACATGCGCAACCAGCTGAAGCGCATTATCCAGGCGGCCGGCCTGTCGCCGGAGGACCTTGCCGACAGCTGGAACGTGCTGGGCGAGGCCGTGCGCACCTGGCTGCGCAGCGGTCACCTGAGGAAGGTGATCCTGGAGTTCTACAAACCTGGCAGCGACAAGCTCGAAGGCCGCTGGGACTTCGACATCGACTACGACGGCAGCGGCGTCGACGACGACATGTGGGTCGACCGCGAACACCTGCGCCGTACCATCGAGAAAGCCGGCCAGCCGCCGCCGGGCTGCGTTTATCGGGTGGTGCTCCGCCACGACCCCGAAGCGCCGATGGTGACCGGCATGTCGAGCACCGACCTGCGCGCCACCGATGGCTTCACCAGCCGCGCCGCCGGCACCTCGATCGCCACCTCGGACATCATGGCCGGCCTGAACTACTGGAGGCGCTCGTGAGCAAGGTCAGCGACGCCTTCCAGACCTTCAAGACCCGGCTGGAGATCACCCAGACCGAACAGGACGATGCTTCTCGGCGGCAGAAGGACGTTCGGGCTACCGTCCAGGCCAACTTCGACGTCGAGCGTGATTTCCTGACCGGCAGCTATGGCCGCCGCACCAAGACCAAGCCTCTGAAAGACATCGACATCTTTGTGGTGCTGGGCAAGGACGAGAAGTGGCGGCGCGACAAACACCCGAAGGGCGTGCTGGACGATCTCGAAAAGTGCCTGGTCGACGCCTATGGCGAGGACCAGGTGGAGCGAGACCGCCGTTGCGTCACCGTCTACTTCCAGAAGAAGAACCAGACCCAGCACGAGGACGGCAAGGTCCTCAGCCTTGACGTGGTCCCCGCCTTCGGGATGAAAGACGGCTACGACATTCCGGACGACACCCTGGGGACCTGGATCAAGACCGATCCGGAGATACACGCGGAAGAGGCGACGGCGAAGAACAAGGCGCTGGCCGGCGGCTGGGTCCCGCTGGTGAAGATGCTGAAGAGCTGGAATCGGTCGAACGGCAAGTCGATCACCCCCTCCTACCTCATCGAGGTAATGGCGTTGGAGCTGGTGGACGGACCGTTCAGCAATTTTCCGGACGAGGCGCGTCGGTTCTTTGCCGCCGCCCAGGCCACGGTCGGCGACGACTGGCCCGACCCCGCCGGCCTCGGGCCGCTGGTCTCCGACGAAATGACGGCCGCACGTTGCGCCACCGCCCGACAGAAGCTGCGGGAAGCCGAGGTCGCTGCGACCCGCGCCTTCCGCGCCGAGCAACAGGGCTATGAGGGCGAGGCCGTCCGGATCTGGAAGGAGATCTTCGGCGACTTCTTTCCGGCCAGCTGACATCAGCCGGCCGGGACACCCTCCTCCGGCTTATCCTTCAGCAGGCCGGCGTCGCGCAGCATAGCCTCGGCTCCGACGTTCATCTGCGCCTCCATCCTGTTACGGAGCAGCGGATACATGAAGGGCAGGATCAGCGGGCTGGAGACTCGCCGCGCATAGATGGAGTTCTGAAACTCGCGGGAGCGTTCGGCGCAGTCGTCGTCGCTGCACCCGCCGGCCTTGGCCCGATCCCACAACGCCTCAGATTCGCCCTTCACCCGCTCCTGGGCGTCGGCGGTGTCTTTATGACGGTTGCGCTCACGGATGGCCCAGATCAGCACCGGCGAGGCCGGGACAATGGCGGTAGTGACCAGGTCCAGGAACTTCAGATCGAGGTAGATGGCCGCGCCCACCAGTCCAGCCGTCACCGCGACGGCGAAGATCACGATGACGCCGCCATAGGTCCGCCGCAGGCTCGCGTCGTACCACAGGTTGGTTCTCTGGCAGACGATCCGCGCCAGGGGCAGCGGCGCCTGGCCGACGACGACCGGATACCAGTTGCGGATCTTGGCCATCTTGGCCTCGCCCTTGTAGCGCTCGGCCGCGCCGTGGATGGTCTCAGCGTCCAGCCGCGGACCTACCACGAAGGCGTTCCAGGGCAGTTGAAGGACCTCGACGTCGAACATCTCGGCCATCTTGGCGGCGGTCGCCAGCAGCTTGCGCTGCGCCCGGTCTAACACAGCGGCGTCCAGGAGAGACGCCGCGACGGACGCCAAGGCCACGTAAGGCCTGGTCGCCGGGTTGTTGAGTCCGATCATCGCGCCGATCACCGGAGCCAGGACCGTGACCACGAGCTGCAACCACTGGTTTACGGAGGCCTGGAAATAGGTGGCCTGGCGCGCGCGCATGAACTTGAGCGCACGCTCCGAGTTCTGGGTCTGCGGGATGGTGTTGGTCACGCGACTCTGCCCTCCTGCCGAAGCTCGTCGAATAGCTCGGAGAATGTAAGGTGCAGCTGTGACTCAGGCCACCGTCGTCGCCCGCGCGAGGGCGGGCGCTCAGCCCCTAAGTCTGGTGCGGACCTTCCCAAAGTTGCCAATGAGTCAGGAGCACTCATGAAGGCGGCGAAGCTGCGATGTGCGCGGAACCGAACTTTTCGGAGATCCGGTCCAGCCCTGCACACGACATGCGGAACGGCGCCGCTTGCTGTGCGCCCGAAAGCGGACGCTCCCAAGTTCGCCTAAGAGTCAAAGTCGCTCAGAACGCGGCGGGCCAAGTTCGCCCCCTAGGCTGCGCGAGCCGACGAGCTGGCCGCCTGCTCGCTGCGCCACGCTTCAAGGTCCCCGAGGGCGTAGACGACGCGGCGGCCGATTTTCCGGAACCGCGGCCCCGTGCCCATCCAGCGATAGGTCTGCAGCGTGCCGACGGTATGGCCAAGGAACGCCGCCGCGGCCGGCGTATCCAGCCACTTCGTCTCGATGACCTCGCCCAGCACCCCTTTCGTGCCGGGCGGCGCCGGAACAACATTAGCGCGGCGGGCTGGCTTGGCCGGACCCGATGACGTCGTTCCCATCAAGCGGGCCACTTCCGCCGATATGCGGTTCGCCGCGTCCTTGAGGGGATGGTCGGCCAGGTGAGCGTAACGGTGGGTGGTCTTGGCGCTTTTGTGCCCGAGGAGGGAGCCGATCACGAGCAGGCTGTCGCCGCTGGCCGCGCCCAGGCTCGCGAACGCGTGCCTGAGGTCGTGCAGCCGCACGTCCGATAGGCCCGCGGCGGCGCGGATCCGCTCCCAGGTCGATTGAAGATCGACGATGTGTCCCTCGCCCTTTCGCCCGGGCAGCAGGTAAGGGTTTCCGACCACCTCCGGCACCGCCTGGATCACCTCCAGGGCGGCGTCGCCGATATGCACGATCTTCGCGCCGGTCTTGCTGTCCGGCAGCCGCAGACAGCTGTTGTGCTCGTCCACGTAGCTGCGCTTGAGCGTGAGGATCTCGTTGCGACGGCAGCCGGTCAGGATGAGCAATCGAATGGCCGCGAGCGCGTACGGGCTCTCGACGCCCAGGGCTTCCGCCGCGGCGAGCGCCTCGCCAAGCCGCGCAAGCTCGGCCGGGGAGAGAAAGCGCTCGAGCTTCTTCTCGGGATACTTCCGGACGCCCAGGGCCGGGTTGTCGGGCCGCACGCCGCGGCGGACGCCGAAATTAAACGCGGCGCAGAGGGTGGTGATCGCCGAGTTCGCCGCCCCCTTCCCGCCCGTGACGCGCGCGAGACCCCGCTTGCGCGCGGTCTTGCTCCGTTTCGCGGTGCGGCCTGCGGCGATGTCGGTCAGCAACTTGTCCACGTCGCCGGGTGTGACCGCGTTCGCCGGCTTGGAGCCCAGAAGCGGCTTGATGTGGTTCTCGATGTCGGCCTTGGCGGCCACGACGGACAACGGCTTTCGGGTGGCGAGCCCTTCGGTGACGTAGAGGTCGCACAGCTCGGCCACGGTGAGCGCCTTGCGATCTTCGGCCTTCTCGTCCTGGGGATCGACACCGCCGGCGACCTGGCCGAGCAGGATCTTCGCCCGGTCCCGCGCCGTCTCCGGCGTCCAGGGCGAGCCATGCGTTCCGATCGTGAAGCGCCGCGAGCGTCCACCGATCCGGTACTGGAGAATGTAGCTGCGCTGGCCGCCGCGACTGACCTTCACGCCGAAGCCCACCACCTCCGAATCCCAGAGGAAGGCGTCCTGCGGGCCGAGCGCCACGCTCTCGACCAGCTTGCGGGTGAGTTTGACGCGCTTGTTCGACATGGCCGACCGTCCCTGGATCACCGTCCGGATCGGCCGCCGCCACCTCGCGCCAGTAAGCACATAGTAAGCAGCAGGGCCGAAATCCGAGGGTGGAACCTCGGGACCCCGGCGAGCTAAGTCAATGATACGTAGTGGTTTTTCGAAGAACGTCGTGATTTGGAGTAGGCTGTGGATCGCTTGGTAAGGCTGAGGTCGGCAGTTCAATCCTGCCCGGCGGCACCACCATGAAGAAGGCCCGCAGCCGCGCTGCGGGCCTTCGTATTAGACAAGCTGGTCTGGCGCCTCAGAGCGCCAGGTTCAGCAGCGCCGGGTCACCGCCCTGAGCGGCGATGTTGACGCTCACGGCCCGTTCGACCGCGTATCGGAGCAGGGCGTGCGGACCGCCCGCCTTGGGCCCAGTGCCCGAGAGACCTTCCCCCCCGAACGGCTGGACCCCGACCACGGCGCCGATCATCGAGCGGTTCACATAGGCGTTGCCCGCGGGCACGGTTCGCTGGACCTCCTCGGCGAAGGATTCCAGGCGGCTGTGCACGCCTAGGGTGAGCCCGTAGCCCGCCTCCACGAGCGGCCGGGCCGCCTCGGCAAGGTTTGCGGAATCGTATCGGACGACGTGCAGGATCGGCCCGAAGACCTCGCGCTGCAGGAAGCCCGCCGTCGGGATCTCCGCCAGCACCGGGCCGAAGAAGTGGCCGCCAGCAGGTGCTTCGCACTGATGCAGTCCCCTGGCGCCGGTCCCGAGCCGCTCCAGGTGCGCCGCCAATCCCGCGCGGGCCTCCTCATCGATCACGGGCCCGATGTCGGTGCGAGGGTCCGCCGGATCGCCGACCACCAGCGTGTCCATAGCGCCCTTCAGGCCCTCGATGAGCGCATCGGCGGTGTCGTTCGGCGCGAACAGGATGCGCAGCGCCGAGCAACGCTGCCCGGCCGAGCCGAAGGCGGACGCCACGACGTCGTCGATCACCTGCTCGCGAAGGGCGGTGGTGTCCACGAACATGGCGTTCAGCCCGCCAGTCTCGGCGATGAACGGCACGATCGGCCCCTGGCGCGCCGCCAGGGTCCGGTTGATGGCCCAGGCCGTTTCGGTCCCACCCGTGAAGGCGACGCCGGCGCATGCCGCGTGCGCGACCAGCGCCTGGCCGACCGTCGGGCCATCGCCCGGCAGCAGGTGAAGGAGCGCCGCCGGCAGGCCCGCGGCGTGAAAGAGGCGCACCGCTTCGGCGGCGACCAGCGGCGTCTGTTCTGCCGGTTTGGCCACCACTGCGTTGCCAGCCGCCAGCGCGGCCGCGATCTGACCGGTGAAGATCGCCAGCGGGAAGTTCCAGGGGCTGATGCAGGCGAACACGCCGCGCCCATGCAGGGACAGCCGATTGGTCTCCCCGACGGGGCCCCTCAACGTGTCGGGCGCCGCGAACTGGGTCTCCGCCAGATAGGCGTAGTAGCGGCAGAAGTCGGCCGCTTCGCGCACTTCGGCCACCCCGTCGGCGAAGGTCTTGCCGGCCTCGCGCGCGCAGATCGCCACGAGGCGCTCTCGATGGGTCTCCAGTGCATCGGCCATGGCGCGCAGGATCGGGGCGCGCCCTTCCCCGCCGAGCGCGTCCCACGCTGGCTGCGCCGCCTTGGCCGCAACATAGGCCGCCTCGACCTCTGCCGGGGTTGCTGACCAGACCCGTCCCAGCCGGCAGGAAAGGTCGGCAGGCGAGGCGCGATCGTCCGCCGCGCCAACCTTGACGAGCTTGCCGTCGATGATGGGGCCGGCCTCGAGGGTTTCGCTGTTCAGCGCCGCCACAGCCGCCGTCAACGCTTGGCGATCGGCCGCCGTCGAGAGGTCCATGCCCGTCGAGTTCCGACGGCTCGGCCCATAGAGATCGACGGGCAGCGGAATACGCGGATGCGGGCCGCCACCGGCGGCTTCAACGGCCGAGATCGGATCCGAGACCACCTTCTCCACCGGCGTCCGCTCATCGAGGAGCGCATGGACGAACGAGGTATTGGCGCCGTTCTCCAGCAGCCGACGCACGAGGTAGGGCAGCAGGTCCTCGTGGCTTCCGACCGGCGCGTAGACCCTCAGCGGGAAGGCGCCGTAGCGATCCCGCGCCCCGGCATAGAGCGCCTCGCCCATGCCATGCAGCCGCTGGAACTCGGGCGACAACCCGACCTGCTTGGCCATCTGCCGCACGGCCGCCAGCGTGTGGGCGTTGTGGGTGGCGAACTGGGCGTAAAGCGACGGCGCCGCCGCCAGCAGGGCGCGAGCGCAGACCAGATACGACAGGTCCGTCGCCGCCTTGGTCGTATAGACCGGGTAGCCGGACAGGCCCGCCACTTGGGCGCGCTTGATCTCGCTGTCCCAGTAGGCGCCCTTCACCAGCCGCACCATCAGCCGCCGACCGCTCTCGCGCGCGATCCGCGCCACGGCCCCTATCACCTGCGGCGCGCGCTTCTGATAGGCCTGCACCGCAAGCCCAAGGCCCCGCCACTCGCCCAACTCCGCCTCACGCGCCAAGCGGTCGAGCAGTTCCAGCGAGATCGCCAGACGGTCGGCCTCTTCGGCGTCGATGGTCAGGTTAATGTCCCCGCGCGCGGCGAGTTCGGCCAACCGCTTCACGCGCGGATAGAGGTCGTGCCAGACGCGCTCCGCCTGCCTGGCCTCGTACCGCGGCGACAGCGCCGAGAGTTTCACCGACACGCCATGGCCGGCCTCGGGCCCCTTGCCGCCCGAACGCTGCCCCACGACGGCGATGGCCGCCGCATAGGCGGCCTCGTACCGGTCGGCGTCCGCGTCCGTGCGGGCGCCTTCGCCCAGCATGTCGAAAGAGCAGACGAACCCGTTCTGGTCGGCCCGCTTGAGCGCCTGGTCGATGGTGGTGCCGAGCACGAACTGTTCGCCCATGATCTTTACGGCCGCGCCCACCGCGCGGCGGATCACCGGCTCGCCAAGACGTCCCGCCAGCCGACGGACGAAGCCGGGCAGGTCGGCGCGCGCCTCCTCGTCCGGATCGATGACCTTGCCGGTCAGCATCAGGCTCCAGGTCGACGCATTCACCAGCAGGCTGTCCGAGCGTCCGATGTGGCTCGCCCAATCGGCCGACGCGATCTTCTCGGCGATCAGCTTGTCCCGCGTCTCTTCGTCGGGCGTTCGCAGCAGGGCCTCGGCGAGGCACATCAGCGCTAGGCCTTCCCGGGTGGAGAGGCTGAATTCCTGGAGGAAGCTTTCGACGACGCCCTGCTTTCGCGCGCTGCGCCGCGCCGCCCGCACCAGCGCTTCGGCCTCGGATCGCACCGCCGCTCGGTCGTCGTCTCCGAGCGGCTTGGCCTTGAGCGCCGCCGCGATGGCGGTGCGCTCATCGGTGAACTTTGCGCGATCCAGATCCTCGAACGTCATCGCCTCGCCTCGACTGAGGCCGCCGACCAGTTCGACGACCGCGATATCATCGGGATATTTTAATTCGGGCCGAATATCCTACGTTTGTACATCACAATCTCCGGCGAGAGCATCCGCAAATGGCCCCGAACCCGAATGACCTTCGGCTCGACGATATGGACAAGCGCCTCCTGCGAACGCTTCAGGCCGACGGGCGCATCAGCAATCAGGATCTCGCCCATCGCTGCAACCTTTCGCCGTCGGCCTGCTCCGAACGCGTTCGCCGGCTGCGCGAGCACGGCTACATCACCGGTTTCAGCGCCGTGCTCGACCCGACCAAGGTTGACCGCTCCCTGCTGATCTTCGTCGAGGTCGTCCTCGATCGCACCACCAGCGATGTGTTCGAGGACTTCGCTGCGGCGGCGCGGCGGGCGCCCGACATCCTGGAGTGCCACATGGTGGCCGGCGGCTTCGACTATCTGGTCAAGGCGCGCGTCCGCGACATGGCGGCCTATCGCGCCTTTCTCGGCGACGTCCTGGTCGACATGCCCGGTGTCCGCGAGACCCGGACCTACGCCGTGCTGGAAGAAATTAAGAGCACCAGCCTGCTGCCGATCTAGCGCTTCGTGCGACGCGTGAGGAACTGAGCCTCGAGTTCATGTTCCGCCTCGTGGGTCTGCACGGCCAGCCGCCGTTCGGCGTCGCAGGCCACCACTTGGGCGCCGCGCCTGGCGAACCCGGCTTCCAGATCCGCCATCGTGGGCTTCGCCGGCAGGATGTAGAGGCTGCACGGGCGCGCCGCTTCGGCCGGCATTTCAATCTGCGGCGCAGCCGGCAAGTTCGGGGGCCGCGCGGCACAGCTCGAGATCATTGGCGCGCAAGCGAGCAACACGATCGGCATCCAGCGGTTCACGCGCCGCCTCCGTCTGCATGAGTTGAGTTGAAAGCCGAGCCGCGGCCGATGAGGCGGCGTCGCGCCGCAACGCCGCCTCATCGACCCGGGCGACGGTCGCCCTGGCGCCCTGCGCCTCCAGTCCCGCAACCGCAGCCTGGGCCAACGCGGCCTCTGTGCGGGGCCGTTGCCGCGCCGCCTCGTCCGAACGCCCCTTCCAATAGAGGCCGCTGTACAGCACCAGGACGCAAACCGTGGCGATGACGACGAGCACCGTACGGGGCGAGAGAATGAAATTCGGCACTTCGGTCTCCGGTCGGCTTCAGGGCTCAGCCTTGCGGGCGGCTGCGGCGAGCTTTGCCCAATCCGTGACGGTGGCGCCCGCGAGGTAGAGGGTGGCGAGAGCGACGTTGGCGCCGACGAGCGCCAGGCCGATCCACTTCAGGGCGCCTGCATCCGAGAGCCGCCAGATCACACTGGCGATCCCGGCGCTGTTCAGGGCCGTCGCGGCGTAGGTGAATATCCGCCGCCAGAGCCAGCGGACCTCAAGCAGGTGGGCCATTCGACACCTCCTGGACGGCGGCAGGTCGCGCTTCGAGCCGCCCCACCCGGCCTTGGTCTGCTGACCACAGCTGCGCCAGAGCCCAGGCGAGAAGTGAGATCGCGATCGCCCAGAAGCGGTTCTTGAGCCCCTCTACCGCCTTGAGCGTATGGGCGGCCGAGCTCTTGATCTCCACCAGCCGCTCCTCGCACCGCGCCTCATGGTCGGTCAGGCGCTGCTCGAGGGAAGCGAGGCGTTCGGATTGACCAACTACTTTGGCCACGACGCCTCTCCGCTCACGCTCACATTGGTTCCATTCGTCTTACTGCTCTCGGTTCCCGTCTTCTGCTCGCCCGTGAACAGCTGGATCGGCAGGCCGCTCAGCATCGCCACGACCTGCTGGGTGCTCGTGACGGGGGCCTGCAGTTGCTGCTGATCGACGCCCCGCAGCATGTCGCCCACCTGCGCCTGAGTGGCGATATTGCCGCGCTGACTGGCGTCGTAGTCGCTCGAGAGGTTGCCAAGCTGGCGCGCCGCCGCCAGGGCGCGGTCCATCTGCTGGGACCGCAACTGGGCGTTCAGCTCCTTCGCCTGTTCCGCCCGCTGCGCGTCGGATTGCGCCGCTCCCAGCGCCTGGCTGAAACCCTGGGAGTGCAAGCCTGACAGGGTCGAAGCCCTTGCCCGCGCCAGTTCGCCTTCCGTCATGGACTGGGTCAGCGCCGCGCCCGAACCGCCGAATGCGCCGGATCCCGCCAGGTCGAGGGCCTGCTGTGCGCGCACCTTGGCTTCGTTGGCGCTCAGGTCCGCGTCCGCCGCCCCGACCACGTCCTTCAGGTACGGGTCCATGTACTGCTGGATGTAGGGCGAAGCTGTCGCGGCCTGCCCGACCTGCGGCGCGTTGGCGTTCATCACATAGCCCGTTTCACCGACCGAGCTGTTGAACAGCCAGGGCTGGCCCGTCAGGTGCTGCGCGCCCGCCCCCGCCAGGGTCTGGAGACCGTTCGCCGGCGCGACGAGGCTCTTCGGATCGAGCCCGTTCAGCGCGCCGACCCGGCCCGCGACGCTCTGGGTCAGGTTGGAGGCCCACTCCGGCACGATGGGCGTCGTCGTGGTGTTGAAATTGCTGTTGGTGGTGGAGCTCGACTTCGAGGCCGAACCGCCGATCTTGAAGCTCATCTAGAGGTCCTTTGCGATCACTCGCGCCAGCGGCGCGTATCCATCGGGCTTCAGCGCCCGCTCCCATCCAGCGCGTCCGACGATCAGCAGCCGGCGGCAGCCCTGGCCGCGGCCCCATCGCTCCATCTGCGGCAGCAGCGCGCCCCTGAGTTCGTCGAGCTCGCCCCCCGCCAGCCAGATCAGCAGCCGGCGCTCGCACGGATCGGCCTCGACCAGCGTCACCGCCGCGCTCGCCGAGCCCAACCACAGCTGCGCCTCGCCGCGCGCCAGAAGGCCGCGGACGTCGTCCAGTCTGTGGGTTCGGCCCGCATGGGCCAGGGCGGGATCGAGGAGCGGGGCCGCGCGGCCCCAAGCCTCCTCGAAGCTCACAGCAGCCCCGTCGCCGCCACGTCGAAAACCGGCTCGCCGATGCGGCACGCGGTCGGAGCGCTGGCGCCGGAGAACCGCACCTTGAACAGCCGCCCGCTGAGCAGCAGGTCGGTCTTCGCGTCGCCGGCCGCCATCGCGGCGGGAACAGAAGAGACTTCCGCCCCCTGCGGAGTCCGCCGCGCCGTCACGGTCACGTTGACGGGCCCCACCTGGCCTTTGAAATCCGGCCAGAGCCCGCGCACGAGGAGACCGTGCTCAGGATCGAGATAGCTGTCCGCCGTCTCGACGAACCAGGAAAACGGCGCCCCGTCGGCCGACCGGCCCTTCTCGTGGAAATAGACCGCGCCATCGAAGGCGACGCCGACGGGGAAAGCGCTGGGACCTGCGTCCACGAATGTGGTCCTGCCCATGATTCCGCGATACCAGGAGCCGGCGTCCGGGCCCGTCAGGCACAGGGCGAGATACCGGCTGTTCTCATACCCGTCCCGACCGTCAGGATAGTCGAACCGCACCTCGCCGAATTCGGCGTTAGAGGAAGCCACGATCTTGTCGCCCTGGCTCGCGGCCACGTTCTCCGCGAATGCCTGGCGGATGGGGCACGGGATCGGCTCTGGCTCGCCGCCCACCACATAGCGATAGAACTGCCGGTCGGGACTGACCCAGAAAGCCGATTGGCCGACCACAACCGCTGCATTCGGCCCGATGAGGCCGCAGTTGCGCCCGACCCGGTCGAAGCGCCACGGCTGGTTCAACGCGCCGACATAGGTGCCGAGGAACAGGGCGTCGCTCGTCCAGACCAGCATCACCGGTCCGGCCATGCGCCCGGCCACGATCCGGCCGCCACCGGTCAGCACATATTCCCGCGCCGTCGATCCCGAGGCGGAGGTGCTCCACTGGCTGTTGTTGCGGATCGACGAGTGGCGGATGCAGAGCGGGTTGAAGACGCCCGAGACCTCCTCGTTGCAGCCGAGGGCGAACACTTGGTAGCCGCCGTTCAGCGGCGCCACGAGCATGTGGGTGACGTTCGCGGGCGCATTCGCCAGCGGCGCAGCCTTGGCGGCCGTGTTGTTCGTCCAGGCGAAGATCGTCTGGTTGCGCGGGCTCGCCAGCAGGTTCTGTCCCCAGGCCGCGAACGACCAGGTCAGCGGGAAGTAGTCGCCGGTCGAGGGCAGGCCATAGCCGCCCACGCCAAAGGCGCCCGTGCCGAACCCCGCGCTCCCGGCGCCGTCCACCGCGCCCGCCGTGAAGCCGCTCGCCGGCGTGATGTCGAACATCGCCCCGCCCTGCCACAGCTGCAGGCCCGAGTGCGTCCCGAAGGCGATGTTCAGCACCGCGGCGTTGTCGGTCCACGGGAACGCCGTCCGGCACACCCCAGTGAGCTTGCTCGCCGTCAGGCTCTCCCAGCCGCCGACCACCTGTGGCCGCCCCAGCCGGAACCGTACGTTCGACCCATCCGCCCACCGGCCCGACCCGGCAAACGAGGTGTCATCGCCGTTCAACCCCGGCGGCAGGTCGAGGGGAATTCTCATGTGACCTTCTGTCCAGAAGCATGGGGTGCCGACCGGCGCTCCGAAGGGAGCTCGGCTTCATCAAGGCGAGGATGTCTGGTTTTGGATACGCCCAGGAGGCCCGCAGGCCGGAGAATGTGGGCGCGCTTGGGATCCCAGGAGGGGATAGCCCGCCCTCAACTCAACGTGGTATATGATCTCTATGGATCAGATCGTCGACTGGGACACCGAGCGCGACGAACGCGCTTCGCCACAACGAACGATATGGCGGCAGGTTGGCGCAGATGATTTTGAGTTCATGACGTCAGAAAGTTCGCGCGAGCAGGACGAGAACGCGACCTGAAGCACCGGCACCGCCCTGCTTTGCGCCATTCTGAGTACCACCACCCCCAGCGCCAAACGTACTACCCGCGCCTCCGTCGCTGCCGCCTACAGGCTGTCCGGCGCCACCATTTCCCCCAGCAAGGCTCAGGCCGATTGAACTTACGTCGCTGAAGCCGGCTCCGCCGCCCCCTCCACCGCCGGCGTTTGTAGCTCCGCCCGAACCTCCTCCGAGGCCGCCGGAAGTCCCCGCGCTGCCCGAGGCTCCCCCGGCACCGCCAGCTCGATTGACGTCGCCACCGCGCGCCATGCCGCCGTTCCCAGTAGGAGAAACCGCAGACCCCGCCTTGCCACCGCCAGCGGTAAGGACAAAGCCGTTTGGAAGCGTGACCGTAGTGTCGCCTCCATCAAATCCGTAGGTTGCCAGCCCAGACGCAGCCGCACCGGCGCCGACCGCCCAAGAAATAGTCTGCCCTTTAGCCATCTTCACAGTCTTCAGCAGCGCTGCGCCCCCGCCACCGCCAATCTCACGTGGAGATCCGGAGCCTCCCGATGCGCCGCCCCCGATAGCGTAGATCACCGCAACGCAGGGCTTAGCTGCAATGATTGATCCAGCACCGCTCTGGCCATCGGCTATACCAACGAGCTCCAAGGCCGCCGTGGGCTTGTGGCCACTCATTGACTGATTAGGCGCCGCGCCCAAGTCCCGACGCATCAATATACCCCACCATGAGCTCGGAAAGTAATGCCGTTGGAAACTGATTGGCCGATGGCCACGGCAAGCCCGGTGCCGGCTCCCAATACCAAGGGATTGTCTTCAGAATAGCCGAAATCTGTCTTCGGATTCGCCGCGGCAGCACCCGGCGTCACCGTTGGCATTAGCTGACTATCAATCAACGTATAGGTGGCGCCGACTTTCTTATAGAGCTGGCAGTTACAAGCAGAGCCGACAGCCCCTCTCGGAATTGCACAAATTGAGGTGATCCGGACGCCGGTCGTATCTATAGTCTCGTCGACCAGAACAACAACGTTCGTCGGTGTGTTGAAGGTGATTTCTGCGGCGGACGCAATAGCTGTCCACATCTTCGGCATTTGCGGCGATATAAAATTATTACCCGTAGGCATGTGGTTCTCCTAGAGAGCTACGGCGAACGCCAGGGCCATGGCCTGAGACGCGAGGATATTTGAGGCACCGCTGTCCGAAACTGCGGCCACGGAGCCGTCCGGTGCGGTGACTAGACGGTTCGCGCCGCTACCGTTTATGAGAGCGACGCGCCCCGACGTATCGGCCTTGAGACCACCTAGTGGCGTGGTCTGATCATTGGTGAGCAGGCTGAATTGGCCACTCACCGAGCCTTGGGTGAGAATGATGCCGCCCCACGAGGCTCCGACCCCGTCGGTCTTCAGCACCCGCCCCGCGTTTCCCGTCTGCCCCGGCAGCACCCCTGCATTCGCCGCGAACGCCGTCGCATCCACGTACGCCTTCGTCGCCGCGTCCTGCGCCGCGCCGGGATCCGCAACGCCGGTCAGGCGCTGGCCGCCGAAGTCGCTGCCCTGCACGCGGTAGACCCCGGCGCCGTCGCACATCAACGCCACGCGCTCGCCCGGCGCGATCAGCGCCGTCGCGCCAGCGCCCGTGGTGAGCGTCAGGGCCGCCGCGCAGGCGTTCCAGACGAGGTAGCTCTTGCTGACCGAAGGCACGGTCACCGTAAACGGCCCCGCGCCGGTGAACTTCAGCATCGCGGCCCGCGCCTCGTCGTCGCCGGCGTTGGCCGACGTCAGGGTCGCATTGGCCGTCAGCGCCTTGGTCAGCCAGCCGGCGATGGCGTAGTCGGCGTGGTTCAGGACGACGTTCAGCTTGTCGCCCCACAGGTTGATGTTCTCGCCCGTGAACTGCAGCTCGAAGCGCAGCGAGGCGGACCAGGAGGAAGGCATCAGACGATCACGGCTCCCGTGTCTTGGCGGATCCAGTGCACGCCGTCGGAGTGGGCGAGGATGTTGAGGTCGCTCACCAGCGCGACGCAGTTGGGATGGTTGGCGGCCGGCGGCAGGCCGGCCTGGGCCACCGCGAACACCGGCTTGGGTTCGCCGGGAACCTGCAGCCCCTCGATGGCGTCGCGGAACGACTTCAGGAGCGCGCGCAGGGCTTCCGGCACGCCGGGCCCGATCGGGTGCAGCATCAGCTTCCTCTCAGGATGTCGAAGGGTGCCCGCGGCCGCGGCAGGTCGGTGGCGAGCGTGCGCGGCGCGCGGCTCCTCGCCTCCTTGGAATTGATCTCGGCGAGCGCCGCCTCGAGCTTGCCCGCATAGGCCTGGGCCAGTTCCGCATCGCGCAGGAAGGGAGCGGCCTCGCACAGCGTGGCGAACAGATAGACGTCGGGCCAGTCGGCGAGCAGCGCATTGGTCGGCGCGGCGTCGGAGAGCTGGAACTTCGCCAGCATCCGCAGCACGAAGCCATAGGCCTGGTCGCAGGGCCGGTCGAAGGCGAGCGCGCCGCCGTCGACGCCCCAGAGGCTCGGCTGTCCGCGCAGGCTGGTCGCCGCCAGCAGGCCGGGCTCGGCGAACCGCAGGGCGCAGCGCGAGCCGTCCGACCGCAGGATCCACAGCGCCAGGGGCTCGGCGAAGCCGGCCGGCAGCGGGATCGTCCGCGCGCCGACGACGCCTGTCAGCGGCTGCTCCGTCTCGGCCAGCCGCGTCCGCAGGGCGCGGTTCAGCCGGGTTTCGGCGAGCGCAATGAATTCGGGGATGCGCGCGGTGAGGTCCGCGCGCACGAGCCAGTTGGCCGCAGCCGCCTGCAGCTCGGCGTAGGTCGTGATCGCCATGCGGGATCCGATCGGAATGGATGAGAGGGGCCCGGGCGGCCCGAGGAAAGCGGGGGCAGGCCGCCCGGGCGACTAGCGCGAAGGGGAGCGCGCTAGTTGTTCGCCAGGCGGCAGGCGAGCTGCGGCCGGATGGTCTTGTAGCCGTAGAGAACGTCCAGTCGGCACGGGAACTTGTCGTTGTTGATGTCGTACTGGCGCACGATCCGCATCGACACCCCGTCGAAGACCTCGCGCGCCGCAAAGTCGACGCCGCGCGGCATCACCATGTCGGCGCTGGCGAAGGCGAAGGCGCCCTTCTGGTAGGCCATCGAGATCCCGTGGGCCGTCGAGGCGACCCCGGCGAAGGTGATCGCCGCGGCGTTCGCGGGCGCGGCCGAGACGTTCTGCATCGGGCCGGAGGTGACGATCGCCGGCGAGATCTGCAGCGCCCCCGCGCCGCCCGCATAGTCAGCGGTCAGCGTGAACTGCTGCAGGGCGCTGGTCGCCTGCTTGGTCTCCGGATGGACGCGGAACACGCCGGCGATGGTGAAGACGTCGCCCCTCACCGCGGCGCCGGCGCCCGTGCCGACCGTCAGGCTGGAACCGGTCTGGCCCGCGCCGTTGACCACATAGGCGCCGTTGGCCGCGCCCCGCGGGTGGGCCGGCCACAAGGTGTTCTCCATGAAGTCGAACCCGGCGGTCCGCCCCATGAAGCCCTCGCGGTTCTGCTTGCCGATGCTCGACTGATCGTTGAACAGGCCCTTCAGGGCGTCGACCAGGTCGACGTTGTCCTGGGTGTTCAGGTTGCAGGTGCGGCCGGCCAGGGGCGCGAGGTTGTCGACCAGGATCTTCCGACCCTGCAACACCTTGGCGAAGGTCGCCGCCGCGCCCTGGTTGTTCACCTGGTTGTAGACGTCCTTGTACATGCTCATGGCGTCCGCCTCGATGTTGGCGGCCAGCACGCTCATGGCGGGCTCGAGGATCCGGTCGGAGAACTCGTCCAGCGACAGGGTCAGGTCGATGCTGGTGAAGTTCAGGTCGACGCCCTTCTGGGTCTGCACCTTCAGGTCCACCGAGGTCTCGGTGGTGTCCTGGGCGGCGAGCGTCGGACCGCTGCGGACCACGTACTGGTTGGGCAGGCGCACCTTCAGGGTGTCGCCCACCTTGGCGCCCTGGCGGGCGAAGCTGTCGTCGTATTCGCGCGTGATCGAGCCCACGAAGTTGAGCTTCTGGTGCAGCACGCGCAGCGCTTCCCGCGTCACCGCGGTCGGCGTCAGGATGGCGTTGGCCATGTCTGTCCTTTCAGGGATGGGATGAAGCCGCGCGAAAGCGCCCGAGGCGGCGTCGGCCGCGTGCTCGGGTGCGGCGGGCTCGCGCCCGCGGCGGCAGGTTGGTCAGTTCAGCGCCGCAGGGTGCTCCCGACCGATGGCGCAGCGCGCGGCCGGGAAGATGCGAACGCGGTCAGATCGGAGGGCTCAGAGCCCCAACAGGCGATGATGGAGGTCCATTCCGACGGTCAGGAAGAGCAAGGCCAGCGCAAAGTCCATGACGGGGATGCCGACCAGCACGAGGAGGAAGACCCAGACACGCACCCGCGGCGCCAGGAAACGCCGGATCAGCAGCCAGTAGAAGGCGACGCCCACGACGCCGAGCGCCATGGTCTCGACGAACCTCAACCACTCGGGCTGATCGCCGTTTGGAAGCAGAATCGACAGCTGGGGGAATCCGAACGCGCCAACCTGCGACACGGACGTGAGCAGCTCAGCAGGCCAGGTGCTGCACGCGCCGCACGTCCATTCATAGGCTTGCGACGCCAGGGCGGCTGCGAAGACGACGAGGAACCACCACCGCGGGACCGTGCGTGGGGCCTTACCTGTTCCGGAGTCGGATCCGTCCATCTCGCCAAGCCTCGTCATATGCCTTCTGCGCCTCCTGACCGAGTGCGTCGGAGCCCGATTGACGCACGAGTCGGTCAAGGCTCGCCTTCTGTTGCGGATCGACGAACACCGGGTTTCCCGGCTGCACGTCCGCCAAGGACCTGTCCGCGTCCCAGTCGGCGTGGTTCAGGGCGCGATCCTCGAGCGCATGCAGTTGGTCGCGGGTGAAGCGGCCGCCGGTGATCCGGTTCAGAGAATCGTCCAGCACCTTGTCGGCGCCGGAGAGCTTCATGCCGTTGTGGACGATGAAGCGCTGACCCGCGTTCAACGCCATCTGAAACGGCGCCTCGTCCGGGCCGGGCGTCAGACTCTGCACATCCGGCGACAGCGCCGCGGCCGCGGGCCCGCCCACCGGGTCCAGCAAGCCGTCCACCAGCGTGCTTCCCACCCGCGCGCGCAGGTGCTCGAGGTCATCGGGTGCGCTCATCGCCCGCTCCATTCAGGCAAGCTAGACCGTTCGGAACAATATGTGAACATCATTATCGCGCCTTCCGCACCTGTTCGGCGCGGCGCTGCATCCACTCCTTGGTTCCGAGTTCGTCGCGCACGCCGCCCGCCACTGCCGCGCCGCTGACCGACACTGCCGGACGCACGCTCGGCGCCTTCGCCGCCGCCTCCCGCTGCCCCGCCTGGTCGGCCTGGTAAGCCCGGTGCAGGATCTTCCAGACCCGCGGGTCCGACGCGTGTTGCAGCTCCTCCAGCGTCACCCCGTGCCCGCGCGCATAGTCGACGATCCGACCC
Organism: Phenylobacterium soli; assembly: GCF_003254475.1. Lineage (NCBI taxonomy): Bacteria > Pseudomonadati > Pseudomonadota > Alphaproteobacteria > Caulobacterales > Caulobacteraceae > Phenylobacterium > Phenylobacterium soli. The sequence goes on along the minus strand of NZ_QFYQ01000001.1, from coordinate 2,073,264 downwards.
GCCAGCTCCGGGCCCCAGCCTTCGATCTCCCGCGCCAGGGCCTGGCCGGTGGACGCCAGCGCCTCGGCCGCCTCGCGGCGGCGTCGATCCGACGTCCGTGGGCGTGGCGCGCCACGGCGTGGGCGTAGGCGTTCCGCAGGTCGCTCGCGTGCTGGAACCGCGCCCACAGCGCCTCGGCGCGATGCGGGTCCACCTCGGCGAGCCGGCGCCAGTCCAGCTCGGCGAAATCCTGCAGGTGCTGGTCCAGCGCCGCCAGGTGCGCCCGATCGGACAGGGCCTCGTCGTGCGCCTGGGCCTGCTCGGCGACGGCCATGCGCTCGCTCTCGAGCGCCCGCCGATGCTCGGCCAGCTCCTGGGTCTTGCGGGTGTAGTCGGCCTGCCGCAGGAACGCGCCCTTCAGCGCCGCGGGCAGGGTGTGCACCTGGCCGTCCAGCTCCAGTTCGAAGGTGTCGGGCGCCTCGCCCTCCCCCTCTTCCGACTCATAGGCCTCCGCCTCCCCCGGTTGGTCTTCGGCGCGCGCGATGTCGTCGGCCGCCTTGCGGTCGTCCTGGTCCATGGATTGTCCTTGGGATTGAGCCCCTCGGGGCGATGTAGGATAGCTGGCCGCCGGCCGCGGACCTCTGCCGCGATCTGCGCCTGACGGCGGCGATGGACATCGAGAAGTGACGTCTATCGGCGCATCGCCTTCAGCCGGTTGGTCTCGGCCTCGAAGGCCTCGATCTGAAGCCGCCGCGCGGTCTGCGCCTGGTCCTGCTTGAGCGCGGCGATCTCCGCCTGCGCCGCCTTCAGCGCCTGGCCGAGCTGGGTCAATTGCCCCTGCGCCGCCTGCAGCTGCTGCGCCTCGGCTGATCCGCCCTTCAACTGGGCCGGCAGCATCGCCTGCAGGCGCGCGGCGATCTCGTCCGCTCCCGGCCAGTCGAGATTCTTGGCCAGCAGATCGCCGATCAGCGGCGCGGCCTGCGGATAGGCGCGGATCAGTTCGATCATCTGGTTGGCCGCCTCTTCCCTCCGGGTCGTGAAGGAAGGTCCGCTCGCAACGGTGAGGTCGTACTTGCCGATGGTGAGGTCGTAGATCTTCTCGATGTCGCCGAGCTGGGCGGCCGCGCCGTTGGCGGCCGGCGGCTGGTTGACCGCCACCGCCCCGGCCGTCCCATCCGGCCCCAGCACCCGGATCACGCGCGGGGCCGCATAGACCTTGGGGATCAGGTCGATGAGGATGCGTCCTGCGTGACGCAGCGCCCGGCTCAGATTGTCGATGTAGTGGAAGGTGGAGACGTCCCCTTCCCGCTGGCGGGCCAGGATCGCGCGGCCCGAGGTCTCGTTGGACATGGCGCCCAAGCTGGCGTCGTGCAGGCCCATGATCGCCTTCATGTCGTCGGACGCCGACAGCGCCTCCTGCATCGCCCCGGCCGGCGGCCCGGCGAAGGACTGGCGCTGCGGCGGCTCGGGTCCGTCGTATTCGATGTACGCGTGGGTCTGGGTGTTGGCCGTCGCCCACTTGGCGCTGTCGGTCTCGAAGGCGCCCTTGCGTCCGATGAACGGAGTCTTGGGCGCCAGCGCCACCAGCTCCGTCATGGTCGTGCGCCAGTAGTTGAACATCCGCTGCGGGTCCTTGGCGTCCCGCACCAGGCTGCGCAGCCGGCGCTTGCCATCGACGTGCAGCTCCTCGCCATAGACCGGCACGATCGGAATGTACTTGCCGGCCCAGTCGACGGTCTCCAGCACCTCCGCGCCGGTCAGGATGCGCTGCGTGACCTTGTGGCTCGCCACCTGCCGGGGTCGCCCGACGACGCTGACGCCGAGCGCGTCGTACATCGTCTTCTGCGCCGCGTAGACCGACGCCTCCACCACCTGGCCGTCCGACAGCGCCAGGATGCTCCGCTGCACGGGCTCGCGGCGCCAGTACTCGGCGACCATCACCTGGTCGCCCTCGAGCCAGGGCCCGGTTAGCTGGGCGTAGGAATCCGCGCCCCAGTCTACGGCCTCGGCGCCCTTCCAGCGCGCTTCGAACACCGCCTTGGGCAGGGTGTCGACGACGAAGGCCGTGTTCCAGTCCGAGCTGTCCGCCGCTGTCCCGTTCGGGTCGCCATAGATCGAGAACGGGTTGGCCACCCGCTCGATGACCAGGTCCTGATCGAAGGTGTCGTCGCTGGCGTAGCGCGTATTGATGCGGAAATAGCCGAAGCCGCCGGTCACCGCGAAATCGAGGGCGGTGTCGTAGGCGACCTCCGCGTCGGACGATCGTTCGATGTGGCGGATCAGGCCGTTCAACACCTCCGCGGTCTTCGGATCGGCGGCGTCGTCGACCGGATGAACCACCATGGCCGGCTTGTTCTGCCGTGCGTCGTTGACCACCTGGCGGATGAAGGCCGGCAGCCGGTTGATGGTCAGGCACGGCCGCCCGTCCAGCTCGCGCTCGCGTCGCACCCGCTCCGGCCACTGCTCGCCAAGCCGGGCGAAACGCAGGTCGTCCAGCGCCTCGCGCCGGTTCTCGGCCTCCGAGTCGGCAGCCAGCTCGAAAGCCTCGCGCGCCTCGCGGATGATCTCGTCGTCGGACAATGAAGGCCCCAATGGCTAAGGCCCGTCCGGGCTCGAGGCCCGTCGGGTTCGGACGGCGGCCGTGGCCGCCAAGGCTCTGGAAAGAAGGCTTTGGAAGGGACGCCTTGGAACGGAAGCTTTGGACCGAAGGCTTCGGAAGAAAGCCCGCCCTCTCGCGCCCCACACGCCGATCAGCCTACGCCGATCACCCCGCCGAGGGGCTCAAGGCGCAGTTCTCAGCGATGCCAGGATCATCTCAAAAACGCGCGCGCACGTCAAGAACAAAATGAGAACTCAACGCCCGGTGAAGTCGCCGCAGACGTCGGCGGCCTCGAACGCCTCGGCGTCGTCGAGCTCGTGCGTCACGGGTCGGTAGTAGGCCCGCTTCGGAAAGGTCACGCGCCCCATGGGCTGTCCGTAGCCGCCGACGCAGCGCGCCACCTTGTCCGGCACGACATCGGGGACGCCGTCCCTCCGCAGCCAGATCCGGACCGTGCACGGATAGAGATCCTTTGGATCCCACTCGTCTGGGGGGCTGGCGTACTTCCAGTGGTCCCCCTCCCGATCGGCCACGCCATAGGTTCCTGTGGCCGCGCCACTCGGATACCAGTGCGAGACCCCGAACAGCAGACGGCCGTCGGGCTGTTCCTTAGCGGCGAAGTAGCGGAAATCGTTGTTCGGCCCGCCAAGGCAGTAGATGGCGCTGTAGGGCGAGGTGTGTGCCCCCGATCCCTGGGATGGAGGCTTCGCCGCGCCGAGCAGGGCAAGGCCCGCCACGGTGATCGCCAAGGCTCTGCGCATCCTCACCCCCCCCTAGGGCGCGTGCTTGGGCGGCAGCCGCAGCAAGGCGTCGCGAAAGGCATCGACCCGGTGCTGCGTCTGTTTCGCCCACTTGGAGTTGTAAAGCTCTTTCGCCGCGCCTGCATAGTCACCGGACTGGATCAGGCTCCAGGTCTTGGGGAAGGTCGCCGGCCATTTCTTTGCGCCGAGTTGGAAGTTCACCGCCGCCAAGCGGCGGGTGAAATCCGGATCGTCTATGCCCGCCGCATCCGCCTGTTCCTTCGCCCTCCTCAGGGCCTCCGCGCCGTCCTGGCGGAAGAAAGCGTCGACCTGGGCATCGGTGATCCGCTGCCCGACCTGCAGATTGTCCGCGGGCTTCACCAGGTGACCGATGCCGACCGTCGGCAAGCCACGGCTGTCGAGGTAGACATCATTGCGACGCCCCTCCTCCTGCGGGCTTTGCAGAAGGCGTTGCAGGTCGCCCAGTCCGCCGTCTCCGCCATCCGCCTCCGCGTCCTGACGCGCGCGCCAGGCTCTGGCGTTCGCCTCCCAGACTTCGTCGGGGACGTCGATGGATGAGAAGGGCTTCGGGGCCATCGCGCGTCTCCCGGCATGACAAGCGCCCGATCGGGCGGCGCCCGTCGGATTGGAAAGGGGATCGTCGGAAGGGGGCATCGCCGCGCCACGGACGCAGCTTTCGACGATGCCGAAAGTCTCGCAAATTCGCGCGCGGTCGTCAAGAACAAATCAAGAACATCACTCCGCCGCCGTTAACCAATCAGGCTTAACAATTCATTGACTCTAAAGCGAAGCTTCGGCGATCTCGGCGCGGGGGGAGTGGAATGCAAGCCGCACGCATCGTCGCGCTTGCGCTCCTGGGGCTGTTCGCGACCGGGACGCAGGCTGCGGCTGAGACTTACGAAGGGCCCAGCGCCTATCGCACGGCGGTGTTCTGGAACCCGGCCGAAAGGCTGTGGACCGGCGGGCTCGCTCCGGACGGCTGCACCGCCGCCGGTCACCGCGCGCCCATGGCCGCCGCCAAGGTCCGCACCGCGGTCTATCAGCAGCGCGGCGAACTGATCGGGGAGATCCGCGCCCTGCCCGCCCAGGCGCCCCTGGTCATCGCCCAGGCGCACAGCTGCGCCACTGAGGCCGACTCGGCGACCACGACCTACGCCCTGCTCACCGAGGCGGATCGCAACTGGAGCCTGTTCCGCAAGGCGTTCTCCGCCTGCATGAGCCGCACCAATCAGGCCCAGTACGTGGGCTCGATGACCCTTTGGATCGACCAGCGCTGCGACTGGTGAGCCGCCGTTAGCCCCGGCGCTCGAGGCTGCTTCCGATCTCGCCCAGGATTTCCCGGATCTCCTGCGCCACCTCGCGCGGCAACTCGCCGCCCGCGCCGCCGTCGCGGAAGAATTTCATAGCTGTCAGCGTCCGCGCGAGCTGTCCGAACGCCTCCGGCTCCCTCACCGCCAGATGGGCCAGCAGCCCCCTCAGCAGCAGGTCGTGGGCCATCAGGATCTTCTGCGCCTCGTCCAGCCTCGCCTCGAGCGCCAGGATGCGGGTTTGGTCGTCGATCATGCAGGGCCTGGAACGCGGCGTCGGGGAGCGCACGATCTTAGCGCCGAGCGCCGCCCGCGGGATGATGAATCTGCAACCGGCCGGAACCCCCGCCACGGTCGCGCTTTTTCATGCTGCGGCGACGCTTCCGATTGGTCGCGTGAAGTCTGGGAGCCGTAATGCCCCGGCCCGACGCGGCAGGCATGCCGGGCCGGGGCAATCTCCCCTCGCCTACTTGGTCAGGCTCTCGTAGCGCACGGCGAACAGTTCGCAGGCGGCGGGGAAGCCTTCGAGATAGGCCCGGCGGATGGTCCGCCGGAAGCCCAGCTCGACCCTCAGCTCGCAGTAGGTCGACTGGCCGTTGGTCAACAGGCTGCGGCGCCAGATGTACCGCGTCTGCCCCTTCACCTCGACCTGGTCGGCCCAGGGCCCATAGAGCGCCACCGCCGCGTCGAGCTCCTGGCCTGTGAGACGGGACGGCCCGCTGGTCGTGCTCGCGCAGCCGCCAAGCGCGAGGGCAAGGGCCGAGGCGAGGACGAAGAGCCGCATCATGGCCGACCTATGCCATGGAACGCCAGGGGACTGGCAAGAGCTCGCAACTCAGCCGCGCACTTAGGAAAATACTAATAGGCGTTGAGCCATACCGCTCTCATGCAACTTCGTGACGCGCGCTTTCTCGTGGTCGACGACCACCAGCCCATGCGGGAGATCCTGAAATCCCTGCTCTATGGACTCGGCGCCCGCCAGGTCCAGGAGGCGCGCGACGCCGCCGAGGCGTTCGATATCCTGCGCTACACCGTCTTCGACATCCTGCTCACCGACTACGACATGGAGGGCGCGACCGGCGTCCAGTTGGCGCGCCGTCTGCGCCGCACGGAGGGCAATGCCAACCGGCGCATTCCGATCATCATGGTCACCGGCCGGGCCGAGGGCCCGGTGATCATCCAGGCACGGGACGCCGGCGTCGACGAATACCTGGTCAAGCCGCTGACCACCGTTGGGCTCTGCCAGAAGATCGAGGCGGTGCTGGCTCGCCGCCGCCCGTTCATCGACTCCACCGCCTATGTTGGGCCTGACCGGCGCCGCAGAGCCGCCGAATTCGCCGGCCCCGAGCGCCGCCAGGCGGCCATGGCGGGCGCCCGTCGTTCCTGAGCCATACCGTCGCACCCGCCCTTCCAGACCCATTGTGGGTCGCGGCCCGGTTGCATCATTTGGCAATGCGCGCCCAGGGTTAAACGCCGGTTTCGAGAAGTGGCCGGCACGGTAAGCGGTGAGAGCCGGACATCCGCCGCAGTCAGCCACGCCCCCAGCGGGGGCTGACCGCCGGCCGAGGAGCGAGATCCTCGGCCCAATGGGGCGCCTCGGCGCCCCTTCGTGCGTTCAGGGCCCATGAGCTCCGAGAGCGTTCATACCATCCTCCAGCCCCTGCTGATCGCCGTCGCCATCAGTCTGGTGGTGTTCGCCGCGGCCACTGTGCTGCTGTGGCGCGACGGCCGCCGTCAGAAGCGCCCGGAGGGCGAGGCCTAGCCCATCCAGCCCAGCGGCTCGTTCGCCACCCGCCGCGCGCGATGGGGCGTCGCCGGGCCGCCGCGCCGGTTGGCCGCGAACTCGCCAAACGCGTCGGCCGCGTGGCTGGCGTCATCGTGCAGCGGGCCGCCGTAGCTCCGCGTCCCCCGGTTCCAGCGCTTGCGATAGGCGCGCAGGCGTTCCAGCCCGCCGCCGCAGGCTTCGGCGTCGAACCAGCACAGCGGGATCATCAACCGCGCCGCATTGATCCGCTCCTCCGGATCCATGGCCGCGCCCACGAAGACGGGACGAACGCCCAGCCCCTCCAGCGTCTCGAGCCGCGAACGCCCGGCCGCGCCCAGCTCGCGCACCCGGACGTCGTGCGGCAGATGGTGGGTCCCATAGACGTACGGCCTCGCTGCCAGCGCCTCGCGCGCGATCGCCTGCAGCCCCGCCCCCTGGGTCTCGAAGTAGTCGATGACGCGCACTTCCCGTCCGGCCTGCTGGAAGAACCAGATGGCCGTCTGGTCGTCGATGCCGAGGTCCCAGGCGGTGTCGACCTTCAGCGCGGGATCGTAGGGCACGCGTCCGATCCGCCCCGCCCGCTCGGCCTCGCCGATCAGGCCGGCGTAGTAGGCGCCCGGCGCGGCGGCGTCGAAGTCCACCAGGTACTCGGACGCGAAGCGCGCCTCGCCCTCCTCTTCCGACCCCATCTCCGCCGCCAGCTCGGCCCGCTCCCGCGCCAGTTGCTCGGGGCCGAAGACGTCGGTCTCGGTCGCGGGCGACTTCAAGGTGAACCACTCCGGGTCCCGAGCCCTGACCTCGAAGGCCCGGGTCGCGTGCCCCCGTCCGCGTGGGGTCCACAGGAAGAGCGCCCAGCCGCCGTTCTCGGCCAGGATAGGCCGGATGAAGCTCCACGCGTCGGGCTTGGCCAGGGCCCACTCGGAGAACACCACTCCGACCGGGGGCGAGCCCACCAGGCTGTTGTAGTTGTCGGAGCCCACCACCTGCCAGGTCGCCCCGTTGCGGAAGTGGATCATCATCTCCGCGTCGCGGGTGCGTGAGCGGGTCTTCAGTGGAAAGGCCTCGTCGATCCGCTTGCGGCCGGTGTGCGGATTGATCGCGTCCCAGATCGCCTTGCGGCCCTGGCTCGCCTCCGGCAGCAGGTGCCAGTAGGTGCCGGGCCGGCGCAGCATGGCCGTGGCCGCCCAATGCAGCGCCACCTCGTCCTTGCCCCAGCGCCGGTGCGCGACCACGTCGGCCCGCAGCCCGCCGCCTTCGAGGTAGAGCCACAGCGGCTTCTGGTAGTCGCGCGGGTCCCAGCGGAACGGGGCGATGGCCAGTGGGGCCGCGCCGCCGCGGCTCAAGGCTCACCCTCCTCCGCGCGCGCCTTCTCCTCCTCGGTGATGTCGCCATAGCGCTTGACGATGACGGTCAGGCCTTCCGGCGCGCCGTCCGTCTCGCCGCCCAGTCGCGGGCGGCCATGGCCCCGGTCGAGCACCTCGCGGGCGGCCGCGAGCCGGATCGGGGCCGGCGTCTCCGCCGCCTTCATCAGCTCTGCCAGGGTGGTGAGGGCCGCGCCGGAAAGACTCTGCGCTCTTTTGCGTAGCTTCGCGGCAGGCGTGCAATCGCGCCCGCCGCGTCCTGGGACGGGCATGGGAATTTCCTTTTGAAACAATCGGCGAGAGGAAATGCTCTTCCGCGGAAGCTGCACGGAACGAGCTGGGCTGAACGGCGTTCAGCAAATGACGGCGGTCCGCACGAGCCCCCCGAAACGGCCCACCGTCAGGACGTCCAAAAGCCCCCGATACCTCTCCAGGTCGGGGGCTTTTCTTATGCGGGCCCGAGAACCGGGCCGGACCGAGGGCCCGATCAGGTCGACTGGGTGGTGTCCGGCAGACCCAGAATGCGCTTGGAGATGATGTTGTTCTGGACCTCGGCCGAGCCGCCGTAGATCGACATCGCCTTGCCGAAGAGCCAGCTGCGCACCGCCTCGATCTCGTCCTTGTCGAACGAGGCGCCGCCCCATCCCAGGCCCTGATGCCCCATGATCTCCAGCGTCAGCTCCGCGCGCGTCTGGGCGACGCCGGTGGCCGAGTTCTTGAGCACTGAGGCGGCGTTGCCGGGCGAGTTGGAGTTCTTCGCCTCGGCCGCGGCGCGGGCCAGGGTCAGGTTGTGGACGCGGCTGTCCATCTGGTGGCGGATGACGCGGGTGCGCAGGTCCGGATCGGCGATACGGCCCTTCTCGTCCAGCTCCACGTACTTCTTGGCCATCTCGTGCAGCGGAACCTGCTTGCCGCCGAAGCCGGCGCCGGTCTGGCTGGCGCGCTCGTGCTGCAGCAGGCGCTTGCCCACCGTCCAGCCCTCGTTGAGGCGGCCGAGCAGCGCTTCCTTCGGCGCGGTGGCGTCGGTGAAGAAGGTCTCGCAGAACGGGCTGTCGCCGGCGATCAGCGGGATCGGCCGCGTCTCGACGCCCTTCTGGTGCATGTCGAGCAGGATGAAGCTGATGCCCTCGTGCTTCTTGGCCGTCGGATCGGTCCGCACCAGGCAGCCGCACCAGTCGGACCACTGGGCGCCCGAGGTCCAGATCTTGGAGCCGTTGATCAGCCAGTGGTCGCCCTTGTCCTCGCACTTGGTCTGCAGGCTGGCTAGGTCAGAGCCGGCGTTGGGTTCCGAGTAGCCGACGCACCAGCGCACCTCACCCCTCACGATCGGCGGAATGTGCTTCTTCTTCTGCTCCTCGGTGCCGTAATCGAGGATCGTCGGCCCGATCATCGTCACGCCCATGCCGAAGGTCAGCGGGTTGAAGGCGCCGGCCTTCGTCATCTCTTGCTGCAGGATGCGCGACTGCGGCACGGTGAGCCCGCCCCCGCCATACTCCTTCGGCCAGGTCGGCGTGCCCCAGCCCTTCTCGCCCATGGCCTTCTTCCAGGCCTGGTAGTCGGGGTCGCTCGGGCCCACGCCTTCGCCCTGGGCCAGATAGGCCTTGCCCTTCAGCGAAGACGGGAAGTTCTGCTTCAGCCAGGCGGCCGCCTCGGCCCGGAACGCCTCGAGCTCCGTGTCCGCTCCGAAATCCGCCATGACCAATCCTCCGAAAATAATCCGCTCAAAATCGGGGGCACTTTAGGCAAGCCGGCGAACGGAACAAGAATGACGCGAGGGCAGGTGTGCAAGCTTGTCACGCGGTTGAAACCGAACCCGCTCGCCTGGCGTTGGGCCAGGGCGGCCCAAAATGGGCCGAATTCAACCGAGCGGCCATGCAGAGGTCCTACGCCTTTCACCTGTTCGACCAGGGCGGCGAGCATCGCGGCGTCGTGAGCACCCCGCTCGCCTCGGACGTCGAGGCCCGCCGCACGGCCCATCGGCTGCTCGAGGAAAGCACACTCCGGCGCGTCGCCGTCGTCTGCGACGGCGTCACCGTCTTCACCCTTCAGCGCAGCTGAGGCCTGAGCTCGTCCGTCAGCCGCGCGCGGATGGTGCAGCTCACCCCCTCCGGCAGGTACTCGAGCGTCACGGCTCCAGAGAGTTCCCGCGCCAGGCCCTGCTTGAGCAGGCGCGATCCGAATCCCTGCCGCGTCGGCGGCGTCACTGGCGGCCCGCCGGACTCGCGCCAGGTGAGCATCAGCTCGCCATCGGCCCCGATCCGCCAGGCCACCGAAACGCGCCCGGCAGGAACCGAGAGCGCGCCGTATTTCACCGCATTGGTGGCCAGCTCGTGCAGCGCCATCCCGATGGCCAGGGCGGACTGCGGATTGAGCCGAACGGAGGGACCGGCGACCTCGAACCGATCCGCGCCGGGCCCGGCGAACGGGCGCAGGCTTTCGGTGACGATCTCGCGCAGGTCGGCGCCGCGCCAATGCTCCCGGGTCAGCACGTCGTGCGACCGCGACAGCGCCACCAGCCGCTCGACGAAGGCGTGGTAGGCGGCCTGCGGGTCCCCGGTGCTCCGCCGGGTCTGGGCGGCGATCGATTGAACCGTGGCCAGGGTGTTCTTCACCCGATGGTTCAACTCGTTGATCAGCAGCCGCTGCTGTTCCTCCGCGCGACGCTGCTCGGTGACGTCGTCGAACACGCCCACGGCGCGCGGGCCGCTCTCGCCTTCCACCACGTCGCTCAGGCTCACCACCGTCTTGCGCGTCCCGTCGGGCAAGCGGATCGGGTATTCGATCTCCATCCGCTTGCGGGCCTCGATGGAAGTCGCGGCGGCCGCCCGCACCTTCGGCAGCCACTCGGGTTCGATGCGCGCGAACACCTCCTCGGCGTCCACCTCGTCGCCGGGCGGCAGGCCGAAGATCTCCCGCGCCCGTTCGTCGAGGGTGACGACGCCGCTGGCCGTGTTCCAGTCGAACGCGCCGAGCCGCGCCACCGCCAGGGCGACGCTCAGTCGTCCCTCGCTCTCGCGCAGCGCCGCCTCGCCGCGGGCGCGTTCGGTGACATCCGTCGCCAGGATGAAGATCCCGGTGACGTTGTGCTCCCGATCGGCGATCGGCTGCAGGATCACGTCCATCAGCCTTATCCGCGGGGGGCCATCGCCATCGGCGGTCGGCACCGGGAGGCTTTTGCCGCTGAACGTCTCGCCCGTGGCGTAGACTTGGTCGAGCAGCGCCACGAGCGGCTCACTGACGATCGGCGCCTGAACCTCGCGCAGCGTCCGTCCGACCACATCCTCCCGCCCTAGCAACCGCCGGTGCGCGGCGTTGGACAGGACGTAGCGGTGATCGGGCCCCTCCATGAGAGTGATGATCACCGGCGCCTGTTCGAACATCTGCGCCAGTCGCTCGCGCTCGGCGGCCATACGGCGCTCGGACAGCACCCGATCGGTGGTCTCGACGACCACGGCGATCACGCCCTCCGGCCGGCCGGTCTCGCCGTACACCGGCGAATAGTCGAGGTTCATCCAGACCTGCTCGGGCGCGCCGCGGCGATACAGCGTCAGCTCCTGGTCCTTGTAGGCGAGGGTGCCGCCGGCAAGGCCCACGCGCATGACGTTGTCGTTGAAGTCGGCCACCTCGGGCCAGCCTTCGCGCACCTTCGACCCGAGCAACGCCGGGTGTCGGGCCGCCGCGAACACCGAATACGCGTCGTTGTAGAGCATCACCCCGTCCTCGCCCCACAGCAGCACGATGGGCACGGGGGAATGCAGCAGGATGCTGACGGTGGTCTTCAGGCTCTGCGGCCAGCTCTCGATCGGGCCGATGCTGGTCTGCGACCAGTCGAACGCGGAGATCAGTCGTCCGGTCTCCCCGCCGCCGATCAGGAAGGCCGACCCGTTCGCCGGCGCTCTGACCTCCACGACGTCGCCGTCGACCCGGCCCATCTCCCCTCCCCTTTACTGGCGCGCTGGTCGCGCCGTCTCACGCCCGCGCAGCGATGCGGGGGCGTTCCCGGTTAAATGCCGCGACGGCGCCGCTGGTTCATTCGCAAGCCGCGCAAGGCGGGCCCACCCGTGGCCGCGGTGAGCGTCAGACGCAATTTCGGAAGATGGTCAAATCCTATCGAAAACGCGCGCGTCGGTCAAGAACAAATTGGGAACATCGCACTACTCGGCCGCGGCCTGACTGGCGAAAGGGCCGTCCGCGGCCGGAAGCTTGGCGCGCATGCAGCAGACCAGCCCTTCCGGCCGATAGTCGACGCTCACCTTTCCGTTCAGCTCGCTGGCCAGCCCGCGTTCGAGCAGGCGCGAGCCGAACCCGCGCTTGGCTGGCGGCGTCACCGGCGGGCCGTCGCTCTCGCTCCAGATGAACTCCAGGTCCATCAGGCCTTCGCCGTCCGGCCGCAGGGTCCAGCGAAGAGAGACCTTGCCGTCGCCGACGCTGAGCGCGCCGTATTTGGCCGCATTGGTCGCCAGTTCGTGCAGGGCCATGGCCAAGGCCAGGGCCCGCTGCGGCTCCAGCCACACCGGCGGGCCGCCCATGCGGAAACGGCCGCCCCCCTCTGGATCTTCGAAGGGTCGCACCGCGCCTTCGGCCACGGCGCGCAGCTCCGCGCCTTCCCAGCGCTCCTCGGTCAGCACGTCGTGGGCGCGCGACAGGGCGAGGATCCGTTCGATGAAGCTCTCGTAGCTCGCCGCCGGATCGGTTGCCGTGCGCCGCGTCTGGGCGGCGATCGACTGCACCGTAGCGAGGGTGTTCTTCACCCGATGGTTCAGCTCGTTGATCAGCAGCCGCTGATGCTCCTCGGCGCGCACCCGGTCGGACACTTCGCGCTCCAGGGCGGCGGTCTCCAGCCGGAGCCGCCGCTCGCTCTTGGCCAGCTGCTCGCTCATCCGGCGCTCGTCGGCCACCGCCGCGAGCAGCAAGGTCGTGATCCCGCTCGCCGCGAGGAACTGCTGGGCCATCAGCACCCGCCGCGCTGCGTCCTCCGCCACCCCCGCCTGGGGCCAGATCCCCTTGCTGGCCGCCCAGATGGCGATCGCCGCGACCGGCGCCATGACCAGGCTCGCCCCCTGGACGTTGAAGGCCAGGGCCGCCCAGACCAGCACTGGGAACAGCTGCCAGCTGCCGATCGGCTGTTCCGTCGGCTGCAGGAAGACGTGCGCCGTCACCAGCACCACCGCCGAGGCGCAGACGAGAAGGTGAAACGCGCGTCCCGGCGCCATCCGACGGTCAGCTGTCCGCGAGAAGGTCAGGGCCAGCGGCGCGATCAGCAGGACCCCGCCGAAGTAGCCGAAGATCCAGTTCTCGGCGATCGCCGGCAACCGCGCGCCCGGGGTCCCGCTTGCCCAGAAGACGATGAGCGCCAGAGCTGAGATGAGAGCGCCGAGGAGACCGCCGCCAAGGATCAGCCAGGCCATGTCCCGCAGCGAGCCGAGCCTCGGGTCGAGGCCACCGCGACGCTGGATGAAGATCGTGGGGACGACGCCGCCCAGGGTGGAGGCGCCGGCCACGAGCAGGTCGGCCCATAAGGGCTGGGGTGAATGGGTCACCAGCGCGACGCTCACCCGCCCCAGGAACACCGCCGGCCATAGCTGTGGGCCGCCGAGGATCATGCTTGCGAACGCCACGCCCGCCGCCGGCCAGATGGGACTGCCGCCGCCCGGAGTCACGGCCCAGCGCAGGCCGATCAGCGCCGCCATCGTGTAGATGACATAGAGCGCCACCAGCCGGCCGACGTCTTCGGCGCGCGGGATCAGGTCTCTCGGGCGCGGGATCGGCAAGGCGCCATCCTTCCAGGTCGCGCCGGCAAGGCGCAGCCACACATTTGCACGCAAGTTCGATCGGCCGCCTAGCCCCCAGCGCGCCCGGTCGAGCTTGTCGCACCCGGCCTGGAACAAAGCTGCGCCATGCCCGTTTAGCGGTCGGAGGGAGGGCGCGTATGGCCACACATCTGACTGCCGACGACTTCGAGCGGGAGTTGCTCGACGCCGTTCCGTTCATGCGCGCCTTCGGCCGCACCCTGACCGGCGACATCGAACAGGCAGAGGATCTCGCTCAGGAGACCGTCCTCCAGGCCTGGCGCTGCCGCGATCAGTTCCGTCCCGGGACAAACCTGCGGGCCTGGCTCTCCACGATCCTGCGGAACCGCTTCTACTCCAGCCAGCGCCGCCGCAAGTGGCGCGCCGAGTACGACCAGGAGATCATCGAGCGCACCCTCGTCGCGCCGGACGATCCCTCGGCCAACGTCGAGTTGGAGGATGTCCGCCGGGCGCTCTCCATGCTGCCCGAGTTCCAGCGCGAGGCCCTGATCCTCGTCGGCGCCGGCGGCATGGGCTACGAGGAAGTGGCCCAGATCATGGGTTGCCCGGTCGGCACGGTGAAGAGCCGCGTCCGCCGCGCCCGTGATGAGCTGCAGTCGATCCTCTTCGAGGGCCGCGCCGCCGAGGCTCCCCGCGGGCCGGGCGCCCTGGTCGGTCTCGTGGGCGACTTCGACCAGATCCGCGCCGCCGCCGTCGCCTGATCTTCTCCTACTGGGTTCTCGCCTTGGCCACGTCGGACGGCTTCGCCCGCCCGTCGGCCCCGCCGAAGTGCGTCACCACATAGTTCGTCACCGCCGCGATCTCGGCGTTGGAATAGTCTGCGCCGAACGAGGGCATGAAGGCGTGGCCCTGGGGCGCCGTCACCGATGAGCCGTGCAGCACCGTCTGCATCACGTTCACTCCCTTCGGATCGGCGACCGCAGGCAAGCCGGCCAGCGCCGCCATGGGCGTCTCCTGGCCCTGCCCGTTCCAGGCGTGGCAGCTGGCGCAGGCGCCTTCGAACACCTTGCGCCCCGCCGCGTCGGCGGTCTCGCTCACCGGCGGCCCCGTCAGCGTCGAGCCCGAGAGCGAGGGCGGCGCGGCTCCGGCCGCCGGACCGCGGCTGCTCGCCGGCACGGACTTCAGGTAGACGGCCATGGCCCTGAGATCCGCGTCGGTCAGCTTGGAGAGGCTGAAGTCGATCGCCTCCTTCATCGGCCCGTTGGCCGCGCCCTTGCCGGGCGCGTAGCCGTAGCGGAAGTAGCCGGCCAGGTCGTCGACCGACCAGGCGCCGACGCCGTGGTGCGGATCCGAGGTTATGTTCCAGGCCGTCCAGCCCTGCATCGTTTCGCCCGACAGCGCCTGGCTGGTCTTGAGGCCGTACATCATGTTGCGCGGCGTGTGGCACTCGCCGCAGTGGCCGAGCGCCGTCACCAGATAGGCCCCGCGGTTCCAGTCCGCCGGTTTCGAGGCGTCGCTGCGGAAGCCGTCGCGCGGCATGAACAGCAGCTTCCAGAAGCGCATCAGGGGCCGCTGGTCGAACGGGAACGACAGGGCGTTCGGCCGGTTCTGGACCCGCACCGCCGGCAGGCTCGCCAGATAGGCCTTCACCGCCAGGACATCTCCCTCGGTCATGCGGTGATAGGAGGTGTAGGGGAACGCCGGATAGAACTCCTCGCCGCCTCGCCCGACGCCCTCGTGCATGGCCCGCAGGAACTCCCCGTCCGACCAGGCGCCGATCCCGGTGGCGCGGTCGGAGGTGATGTTCGGCGAATAGATGGTGCCGAACGGCAGGCGGAACGCCCGCCCGCCGGCGAAGGGCTGTCCCCCAGGCGCGGTGTGGCAGGCAACGCAGTCGGCGGCCGTGGCGATGTACTGGCCGCGCGCCACCAGGTCCGGCGTCACCGGCGCCGCCGCCACCGCCTTTGCCGGGCCCGCCGGCCAGAACACGAACGCCGCCGCCGCGGCGATCCCGATCAGCACCAGCCCCGCGACGACGCCGAGGAGGCGCCTCACCGCCCATCCTCCGCGGCGCGGTCGAGCCAGGCCTTCGCCGCGGCCGCCGCGGCCACGCCCACGGGTGCGATCACCGCGGCGCGCTCGGCGCGGGCGCCCTTCTTCAGCAGCCCGTGGTCGATCGGCAACTCGCGGATCCGCACCCCCGTCGCCGCGAAGACGGCGTTGGTCAGCGCCGGGGCGGCCGCCGTGGTGCCGGTCTCTCCGATGCCGCCGGGCGGGTTGTTGGTCGGCATGTGGATCACCTGGATCGGTGGCGTCTCGTTGATCCGCAGCATCCGGTAGTCGTTGTAGTTGGCCTGCTGGACCCGGCCGTTCTCGAGGGTGATCCCCTGCCAGAGCGCCGCCGTCAGCCCGAAGATGATGCCGCCCTCGATTTGCTGCTTCACCAGGTTCGGATTGACCGTCAGCCCGCAGTCCACCGCCGCCGTGATCCGCCGCAGCGCGATGTCACCCTCGTCGGAGACACCGGCCTCCAGCACCACGGCGAGATAGCTGCCGAACGACTTCTGGATGATCACGCCGCGGCCGCACCGCGCCGGCAGGGCCGAGCCCCAGCCCGCTACATCGGCGGCGCGGTCCAGCACTGCCCGCGCCCGAGGCACGTTGCGCAGGAGGTCTCGGCGGTAGGCCAGCGGATCCTTGCCCGCTGCATGGGCCAGCTCGTCCACGAAGCTCTCGACGCAGAAGATGGTGTGGGTCGGCCCGACTCCGCGCCACCAGGAGACGACCACCCCCGGCGGCGGCCGCCACTGGACATAGTCCACCAGCATGTTCGGGAAGCCGCCGTAGACGGGATCCTCCGCCTCCTCGACCGCGTCCGGGTCGACGCCGTTCGGGCGCATGCCCGCCGGCGCGTAGCGGGCAGTCACCGATGCGGCGGTGATCCGGTGCCGCCACGAGACAGGGCGGCCGTCGGCGTCCAGGCCCGCCGACATCCGGTCGACGTACATCGGCCGGTAGTTGTCGTGCTGCATGTCCTCTTCGCGGGTCCAGACCATCTTGACCGGCCAGGGGCACTGCTTGGCGATGGCGCAGGCCTGCTCGACGTAGTCGGTCTCAAGCTTGCGGCCATAGGCGCCGCCGATCAGCTGGTTGTGGAGCACCACCGCATCGGGCGCGCAGCCGATCACCTTCGCGGCCGCCGCCTGGGCGCGGGTCGGCACCTGAGTGCCGCACCAGATCTGCGCCCCCCCGCCCGTGACGTGCACGACCGCCGCCTGCGGCTCCATCGGGGCATGGCAGAGGAACGGCTGGCGATAGACCGCCTCGAACTGCTTCTTGGCGTTCTTGAAAGTCCCGGCGACGTCGCCCTTCTGCACGGCCACCGCGCCAGGTCCCGCCCTGGAGGCGCGGTCGAGGTCCGCCCAAAGCGCTGTCGACGAGAGCTTGGCGTTGGGTCCCGGATTCCAGGTGATCTTGCAGGCGTCGAGCCCTGTCTTCGCGGCCCAGAAGTGCTCGGCGACCACGGCCACGGCGTTGTCGAGCCGCACGACCTGCAATACGCCGGGAACCGCCCGAGCGGCGCTGTCGTCCACGCTCGCCAGCCGCCCGCCCAGCACCGGACAGGCCGATACAGTCGCGAACTTCATGCCCGGGACGATGATGTCGATGCCGTAGATCGCCGTGCCATTCACCTTGGCCGGCGTGTCGATCCTCTGAAGCTGCTTGCCGAGCAGCTTGAACTGGCTCGGATCCTTCAGCGCGACCTGCGCCGGTTTGGGCAGCCGCGAGGCGGCGTTCACCACCTGGCCATAGCTGACCGACCGCCCGGTCGGCGGATGGACCACGCTCGCGCGCTCGGCCCGGCACTCGGCCGGATCCACGCCCCAGCCCTGCGCCGCGGCCTGGATCAGCAGCGTGCGCGCCGCCGCGCCGGCCTGGCGCAGCGGGCCCCAAGCCCCGCGTATCGAGGTCGAGCCGCCGGTCCCCTGGAACTGCAGCAGAGGCTGTTTGTAGAGCTCCTCGTTCGGGGGCGCCGGGACCACGCTCACCTGGTCGAGCCCGACCTCCAGCTCCTCGGCGATCAGCATGGTCTCGCCGGTGTAGACTCCCTGCCCCATCTCGACGTTCGGGATGATCAGGGTGACCTTGTTGTCAGGACTGATGCGGATCCAGGCGTCGGGCCGAAAGCCGACGAAGCCCGCGCCGGCCACGTCGTTGACCTCGGCGTTGGAGACCGGCTGCGGGCCGGCGTTGTTGACCCGCTGGTCGGTGGAGCGCGCGTGCGCCTTCACCGCCGCGAAGGCGAAGCCCAGCACCAGTCCGCCGCCCAGCAGCACGCGGCGGCGGTCCGTGGTCAGCTCGACCTCGCGGGTTTCGACGATCGGACCGGCCTGCAGGCTCATGCCTTGGCCGCCCGCTTGATGGCCTCGCGGATGCGCGGATACGTCCCGCAGCGACAGATGTTGCCGCTCATGGCGACATCGATGTCGGCGTCCGACGGGTTCGGATTGCGCGCCAGCAGGGCCGCCGCGCTCATCACCTGGCCCGACTGGCAGTAGCCGCACTGGACGACCTCGACCTCGAGCCAGGCCTTCTGGGCCTTCGCTCCCGCCGGCGTCTGTCCGACCGCCTCCACTGTCGTGATCTGCCCCGGCCCGACGGCCGAGGCCGGCAGAACGCAGCTGCGAACCGGCCGGCCGTCCACATGGACCGTACAGGCGCCGCACTGGGCGATGCCGCAGCCGTACTTGGTTCCGGTCAGGCCGAAGACGTCGCGCAGCACCCAGAGCAGCGGCATCTCCGGCGGCACGTCCGCCTCGCGGACCTGACCATTGACGTTCAAGGCGATGCGCACGCGACCGCGCTCCCTGGTCCCTCCAGGTTCAATCCGCGGCAGGGGCCAATAGTTGCCTGAGCCGCCTGCAAAGCGCCGCGCGCTCTTGCCTTCCCCACCGTCGCCGCCCCAGGCTGGGCTCAACCAGAAGCAAAGAGACAAGGGAGGCTGCCGCCATGGCGATCGATTTCGAGATCCCCGAAGAGGCGAAGAAGATCCGACTGAAGGTCCGCGAGTGGGTGCAGAAGGAATGCATCCCGGCCGAGGGCCGCATCAAGGACGAAGCTTCCTACAAGTCGGTGCTGGCCGAGCTGCGGTCCAAGGCCCGCGCCCAGGGCCTGTGGCTGCCCTTCGTGCCCAAGGAATACGGCGGCATGGGCCTTGGCCCGCTCGCCAACGCCCTCGTCCAGATGGAACTCGGCATGAGCCACCTGGGCGCGCTCTCGATGAACAGCCAGGGGCCGGACGACGCCACCATCCTGACCCTGCTCGCGCATGGCACGGACCATCAGAAGGAGAAGTACCTCAAGCCGCTGCTGAACGGCGAGATGCGCGTCTGCTACTCCATGACCGAGAAGGCCGCCGGCGCCGACGCCACCGGCATGCAGACCCGGGCGGTGAAGAAGGGCAACGACGCCTACGTCCTGAACGGCGAGAAGTGGTTCTCATCGGCCGCCAGCGCCGCCGACCTCGCCGTGGTCATGGCCATGACCGACCCCGACGCGCCGCGCCACCAGCGCTACTCCACCTTCATCGTCGAGCTGCCGAACCCCGGCTACAAGATCAAGCGCGACATCCAGACCATGGCTGTCGAAGGCCCCCTGTCGCACATCATGGGTGGCGGCCACTCCGAGATCGAGATCAAGGACCTCGAGGTCCCGGCGGAGAACCTCCTCGGCGGCGAGGGCCGCGGCTTCGACATGGGCCAGCACCGCCTGGCCTACGGCCGCCTGCGCCACGGCATGCACAACATCGCCCTCGCGCAGCGCGCCCTCGACATGGCCGCCGAGCACGTCACCAAGCGCTCCACCTTCGGCCAGCTCCTGGCCGACCGCCAGGCGGTGCAGTTCATGCTCGCCGAGTGCGCCAGCCAGCTCTACATCGCCCGCCTGATGCTGCTGCACATCGCCTTCAAGGCGGAGAAGGGCATGGACCTGCGGCAGGAGAACTCCATCGCCAAGGTCTACCTGGCCCACATGGTTCACCACGTGGTCGACACCGCCATCCAGCTCCACGGCGCCCTTGGCTACAGCCGCGATACCCCGCTCGCCGCCTGGTACACCCATATCCGCTCCCAGCGCCTGGTCGACGGCCCCGACGAGGTCCACCGCTGGACCGTCGGCCGCAACGTCATCAAGGCGTTCAAGGAACACGGCACGACCGCCGGCGCCGCGGGCGGGGATTTGTTGTAGGCCGCCTTAGCTTCCCGACCAGTCGTCCCGCACCAACTTGGGCGGGAGCCCGCGGGAGAACGAGAACCGCTCGATGGCCGCGCCGTCGCGCGGATCGCCGGCGACGGAGAGCTGCAGGATCTTCCACACCGATCCGAGCGCCGTCACCGCCGTCGGCAGCGCCTCCGCCGGCGCATAACCCGAGCCGCTGAAGTCAGTACGCCGCTCCGGCGAGGTCGTCTCTCCGAAGTGCCCGACCCGCTGGAACGCCGGCAGCGCGCGATCTTCGTCAGTGAGCTCAACATCGTCCGGAATGGCCGAATTCCAAAAGGTCACCGTCTTCGACGCAAGGCCGATGGCGAGACGATCCGCCCCTGAACTTCGATGGACGCGGTATGGAGAAGCCACCCTTTGTGCAGCTGCGACTTCGGCGTCGAGGCGCTGGGCATGCCAACGGACATGTGCCAGTCCCAGTCCGTGATCTCGACGACGATCCGCCCACCCCAGTCATCAGCACCGCGCTGCTGGACGGTTCCGTTCTCATTCTCCGATACCGATGTGCTCTCCTACAGTCCGGGATCGCTCAAAACGAATGGCCCGTCAGAGGGGCAAGACTGGCGGGCGACGGGAGGCCGAGAAAGCCGCCAGGCTCGTCGATGTGGCCGAGCTTGCCGGCCTGCCACAGAGGCGAGCCATATAGTTCTCCGCTGACTAGGCAGATCGCCCGCCACAGCGCTTCGAGCCCGCTGTCTCCCTTCACATACCGATCGATCTCGATCGGACTGTCGATCTGAACACGGCAACGCCACCGGCCATCCTCTCCTAGACCTGGCGAATAGAGGCGGACCTGCATGGGGCTCCGCGGCTCCGTCACGAAATAGGTCTCCTCAACCAGAAGGTCCGCGGTCTCGGCATCGCCACTCGCCTCCTCCTCAACCTCCGCGCGGTGGTCCGTACCGCCAAGATCGAAAGGATAGGGCGCATCGTCCAGCAGGAGTGTGGGCGCGGCGAGGCCAAGATACCCCCCGTATTGACCCCGCCAGCCCAGACGGCCGGTCCTCCATAAGTCACTGCAGTAGAGGATGATGCCCAGCTTGTTCAGCCCAAGCACCAGCGCCTGGAGCGGCCCCTCCCCATAGGCGGGCCGATCAAAATCGATGGGAGGGCCTAACCGTACCCGGCAGGTCCAAGTGGACCTTTCCAGGGGAACGGGCGCAGACACCCTGGCGGACACCTTCTGCCGGGTGCTCGCCAGATCGAACCTTTCGTCGACCGCGAATCGTAATCGAACCATCGTGCGTCCGGGCTAGAGTTCCCGAACATTTAGAGAACATTTTCCCATGCCTCAATAGCGCTCTTGGCTCTGCCACTCTTCCGGTCGCACAAGCGGCGGGTCGTCCACGATCCTCCCATTGGAGCCAACCAACAAGGCAGGATCAATCGAGCCATAGGCCATTTTCTCTCTCCTCATCAAATTTCGTTGCTGGCCTCACGCCCCCGCCAGCAGGTCCAGCGCCACCACCAGCTGAGCCTCGAGCCTCAGCCCCTCCCGCTCCCCGCCGGCCGCCTCCCTCGGCGTCAGCTCGCGCCCGCAGACGAGGTCGCAGGCGGCGACCAGGGCCGGGTGGTCCGATAGCTGGCGGCGGTAGAGGGCGAGCTTGGCTTCCGCCGCCTGGCGGCGGCCGGCGCGGGCGATCAACGACGTCAGCGCCAGGCCGCCGCCGCCCATGCTCGGTTGGACCTCGAGCGTGGAGCCGATGGCCACTGTCGGCTGGGCGATGATGAAGGCGTCGCGATAGCGTAGGCCTGCGGCCTTCTGGTTCTCGGTGATGCGGCCCTTGCGGGCCAGCCAGTCGAGCCCGGGTTGGCGGCGGTAGGGCCGCTGCCGGTGGGCGGCGTCCTCGCCCTCCATCGTGAAGGCCGCCCCGCGGCGGCGTTCCAGGCCGAGCGTCTCCTCGACACCCTCCGCCACCGCCCTCGCCTCGGCGCGGCGGGCGTGAAGCTCGGCGCGGAGGCGTTCATCCATAGGCTTGCGGCCCTTCAGGGCCTTGTTCTTTCCCACCATTTCCGATCCTCAGGGCTCGCCGCGCACCGCGACAGCGTCGGCTAGGCGGTAGACGCTCTCGGCCGCCTTCTCGTCGCCCTCGATCACCACCAGGCCGGCGGCGGCGTGGGCCAGCAGCTCGCGCAGGAAGCCCGCCCGATCGCGCGGGCGCCGGCGGGCCAGTTCGCCCGCCACCACGCGGGCCGCCTCGTCGAAGGCCCGGCTCATCGGCCCCTCTCCTTCAGCACCGGGAAGCCACCTTCGCGCAGCACGTCGGCCACGTGGCGTCCGTTATTGGCGTAGGCGGGCTTCATGGGATCGGGGCCCCCGGCCTTGCGGCGCTGGAAGAGGCCCTCGAGCTTCTTCGCGCGCCTGGCCTCGACCGCCAGCTCGGCGGCGGCGCGCCAGGGCGGAGCGCCGCCGTGACGCAGGGCCGCATAGCCGGCGCTCGCGTCTACGCTGTTCTTTGTTTGTTCTCGCGACATGCGAGCGTTGTACATTCCATACAGCACTTGCTGCAAGCGATTTTGTATTTTATCTACAGCGACGAAATGACCCCATCCACCCACATGAGCGCTGGCCGAGACGGGCGCGCGGAACGGCTGCGGGAGGCGCGGATCGCCCGCGGCTTCGAGACCGCCGCGGCGGCCGCCGACGCCTTCGGCTGGAACCGCAACACCTACGCATCGAACGAGAACGGCAACGCGCCCTTCTCCTACCGCAAGGCCAAGGACTACGCGGGCGCCCTCGGCGTGCGTCCCGAGTGGCTCTACGACGCCGTCGGCGCCATGCGCCCGGCGATCGAGCCCGGCTATGTTCCGGTGGTCGGCATGGTCGGCGCCAACCCGGAAGGCGTCGTCCTCTTCGCCCTTGGCCAGGAGCCCACCGACCTCGCCCCCATTCCGCCCGGCGGCACGGAGAAGGCCGCCGCCCTGCGGGTCGCCGGCCACTCCATGCGCGGCGTCGCCGACGACGGCGCCCTGATCTACTTCGAAGACCAGCGCACCCCGCCGACGCCCGACATGCTGGGCCATGTGGTCGTGGTCGAGACCGACACGGACGAGGTGCTGGTCAAGCGCCTGCTGCGGGGCTCGAGGACCGGGCTCTACGACCTGGAGAGCGTCGCTGGGCCCACGCGCCGCGATGCTCGCCTGCGCTGGGCGGCGCACATCACGGCCATCATCCCGCCCTTCCAGGCGCGGCGCATCATCCGCGCAGGCGCCTGATCTGGGGAGGAAGAGCGGCTCCTAACGCCGGTATCCGTGCGGACCTCGCCCCTGCACCTTCAGGTTCGTTGCGGCCCCTGCCGCACGTTCGTAGGTCCGCGCCGTTAACTGATCTGACCACCGACTGCCCCGACGCATCCCCCCAGGGCGTCGGGGCCTTTTCGCCGTCGGACGCGTTGCCGGGCGAGAAGGCGCCGCTAAGGTGCGCCCTCGTCACGAGTCGCCCGCCGCATGTGCAACGAATACCGCTTCAAGCAGTCGCTGGATAAGCTCAGCCTCGAGTTCAGCCACCTGCGGATCCCGCTGCACTGGGCCGGCGGCGCGCCGAACCTCGAGCCGCGCGACAGCATCCGCCCCACCGATCCGGCCCCGATCCTCCTCGGCGACGGCGCCGGCGGCGCCGAGCTCACCTCCATGCGCTGGGGCTTCGTCCAGCCGGGCCGGCCGCCGGTGATCAACTTCCGCTCCGAGGGACGCAGGTTCGGCGGCGGCCGCTGCCTGATCCCCGCCGACGGCTTCTACGAGTTCACCGGCTCGAAGTACCCGAAGACCAAGTGGCTGTTCACCACGCCCGGCGGCACCGACCTCTTCGGGGGCGACCTCTTCTGCATCGCCGGCCTAGTGCGCGAGGACCGCTTCACCATGCTGACCTGCGACCCGGGCCCCGACGTCGCGCCCTACCACAACCGCCAGATCGTCATCCTGCCGAAGGAGCAGTGGGCGCAATGGCTCGACACGGCCCAGCCCCAGCCGCCGCTCGGGCCCCTGCCCGCGGGCGCGCTGCACGTGGAGAAGATCCGCTAAGGCGGCGCTGGCGCCCGGGCCGCTTCCGTCCTACCTCATTGCCCGCCAGCCATGCCCGCGCTCCGCGACGCCATCTCAAGTCAGGTCCTGCGCCTCGTCGGCCGGCGCGACGGCGACACGCCGTTCCTCGAAAGCACGCGTGACGCCGGCTACTTCGGCCCCGACAGTGTGGCCTGGCGGGTGCACGGCGACTTCACCTCGATGATGATCGGCGGCGTCACGGCGCTCCTGCTGCAGATGCTGCACCCCCGCGCGCTCGCGGGCGTCTGGGACCACTCGAACTTCCGCGAGGACATGCGCGGGCGCCTGCGCCGCACCGCCCGGTTCATCGCCGGCACCACCTACGGCTCGAGCGACGAGGCCGACGCCCTCATCGCCCACGTGCAGGAGATCCACGACCACGTCTCCGGCGCCCTGCCCGACGGCACGCCCTATTCGGCCAACGATCCGGAGCTGCTGACCTGGATCCACGTGGCCGAGGTGCATTCGTTCCTGGCCGCCTACCTGCGCTACAAGGGCGCGCTGACCGAGGCGGAGCAGGACCGCTACTACCGCGAGAGCGCCATCGTGGCGGAAAAGCTGGGCGCGACGGAGGTGCCGAAGTCCCGCGCTGCGGTGGCGGCCTATCTCGACGACGTGCGGGGCGAGCTTCTCTACGACCACCGCACCGCTGAGGTCGCCGACGCCCTGCTCAACCAGCCGGCGCCGCTCACCATCGCGCCATTCATGAAGCTGATCTTCCAGGCGGCCGAGGACCTGCTGCCCGCCTGGGCCCAGGAGATGCACGGCTTCAAGCCCACGCCGGCCAGCGCGCCGGCCGTGCGCACGGCCGCCCGCGGCCTTGGCCGCGTGCTGCGCTGGGCGCTGAGCAACAGCGTGGAAGTGCGCGCCCGCAGGCGCGCCGCGGAGCTCGGCCTGAAGCCGGCCCCTGCGACCGCTTAGGGCAGGTCCTCGGCGAGGATCGCCATCTCGAACATGAACGAGCCGTCCTCGTCCTCGTCCTGGAACACCACGCCCACGAACTCCTCGCCGACATAGACCTCGGCGGAGTCCTTCTGCTTGGGACGGGGGCGCAGCGTGATCCGGGCGTTGGCGAAGGTCCCGCGCAGGTGTCCCTCGATCTTGCGGATGTCTTTTTCGTCCACGCCCAACGCTCCTTGAAGTCTCGGCGGCGAACCTACATTCAAGCGCGCCGCCGATAAACCTCAGATCACGTAGTCGTACACAGCCTCGGCGAGGGTGTGGTCCATGGACTTGGCCGGCTCCTCGCAGGTCGGGCAATTGACGAGCCGCGCCGGAACGCCGGCGGCCGTGCAGCCCTTCGGCACCGGCTTCAGCACCACCGAGCCCGAGGCCACCTTGGCGTAGTCGCCGATCAGGATATTGCCGAGCACCTTCGCGCCCGCGCCCAGCAGCACGCCCTTGCCGATCTTCGGGTGGCGGTCGCCGCGCTCCGCGCCGGTGCCGCCGAGCGTCACGCCCTGCAGCATGGAAACGTCGTCCCCGATCACCGCGGTCTCGCCGATGACGATGCCGGTGCCGTGGTCGACGAACACGCCGCGGCCGATCCGGGTCGCCGGGTGGATGTCCACCTGGAAGAGCTCGGAGGAGCGGGATTGGAAGTAGAAGGCCAGGGTCTCGCGGCCCTGCTGCCAGAGCCAGTGGGCGACCCGCTGGGTCTGCAGCGCCTGGAAGCCCTTGAAGAACAGGAACGGCTGGACGTAGCCCTTGCAGGCCGGGTCGCGTTCGAACACGGCCTTCAGGTCGTCCTCCGCGATGTCGAGGAGCTCGGGCTTGGCCTCGTAGGCCTCGTCGCAGATGTCGCGGATGGTCATGCCGCGCAGCTCCTGATCGCCCAGCTTGCGCGCGAGCTGGTAGGAGAGCGCATCGCCCAGGGTGTCGTGGTTGATGATCGTCGCCGCCAGCACGCTGGCCAGCGCCGACTCCTTCTTCGCCACCGCCGCCGCCTCATTGCGAAGAGCGGCCCAAACGGGCGGTGCGATTGCGGGGTCGACGACCTCGAGGCGTTCTCTCATCGGTTCCTCCCGGCCCATCGGGTTCTCCCTACCCTAGCATGAGACGCGCGAGCGCCCCAGGCAAAGCCCCTTCGCGAGCCATATGGTAGGCCCGCAGCAGCATCGCCAGGGTCAGCGCGTCCTGCATGTGGCCGGCCACCGCGGCGTCGAGCGCCTCGCGGAACGGAACGCGGACGATGGCGAGGTCCTCGGTGTCGTCCGCCTCGTGGGCATGACCGCCGCCGCTGAGCCCGGTGGCCACATAACCGATCATCCGCTCGTCGGTGACCGAGTTGGACAGCTGGGCGTTGATGACCTCCTGCCAATGGGCGGCCACGAGGCCGGTCTCCTCGGCCAGCTCGCGCTTGGCGCCCTCCAGCGGATCATCGCCCACAGGCGAGCCGCCCTCGGGCAGCTCCCAGCTGTAGTCGGCGTGGGCGAAGCGGTTCTGGCCGACCAGCACGATGGTCCCGTCGTCGTGGATCGGCAGGATGGCGATCGCCAGGTTCTTGAAGCTGACGACGCCGTAGCGCGCCGGCCGACCCGTGGGCGCGGTCGCCTCGTGGTCGGTCACCTTGATCCACGGGTTCTCGAAGACCACGCGCTCGGTGAGGCGCTTCCAGGGCTCGCCGTGAGGCCTGAGCCACGCGGGTTTCTCGCTCATCGATCCTCGGCTCGCCTTGCGGTGCCCATCGTGGCCCTCATAAACAGGCCCTCCCTCTCGGTTTGATTAATTCCCGGCTTTCCTAATCCACGAGGCGCCCGTGACGTTCGCCCTCCCCTCGCCGCCGGACTTCGGCGCGCCCTTGCCCCTGGAGCCCGCGCCCGAGGTGCTGCGCTTCCTGGCCCGCCGCCGCTCGGCCTCGGCCCTGACTCTGGTGGAGCCGGCCCCGTCGGCGGAGGAGCTCGACCAGCTCCTGGCGCTCGCCGCTCGCGTTCCTGACCACGGCAAGCTCGCTCCGTGGCGCTTCGTGATCCTAGAGGGCGAGGCCAAGGCGCGCTTCGCCGCCCGCCTGGAGGCCCTCGCCGAGGCCCGCGGCGACCACCAGGCGGCCGCCAAGCTCGGCAAGCTGAAGGTTCCCCCTCTGGCGGTGGCGGTGATCGCTTCGCCCAACCTGGAGGCTTCGATCCCCGAGTGGGAGCAGCTGCTCTCGGCGGGCGCGGTCTGCACCACCCTGCTCTACGCGGCCCTGGCCATGGGCTACGGGGCCAACTGGATCACCGACTGGTATTCCTACGACGGCGAGGCGAGCGCGATCCTCGGCCTCTCGGCGGGGGAGCGGGTGGCGGCGTTCATGCTGCTCGGCACGCCGCGCGAGCCGCCGCTCGAGCGCGAGCGCCCCGACCTCGCCGCCCACGTCAGCCGCTGGCAGGGGTAGGACGCAACACAATTGAGCCCAGAAAACACAACGGCCGGACGGCGTAGACGCCGTCCGGCCTGAGGTGACACGCCCGAGGAGAGTTGGGCGAACCTAGATATAGGCCGGTTAAGGGGGTTTGAAAAGCGCCGATGGCCGAGGGCCCCCGAGCAGCCGGAGCTTTTCGCCTCAGAGGAGAGTAGATCCCGGCGCAATCATCGCCAGGACCGATGTTGCCAAGCCGGCGCCATCCCCCTTCGAATACGCGGGATGACCTTTCGCCGTGGAAGTATTCGGCCGCCATCTTCTCCGCGAGAACTACAGCCGCACCGGCAGGAGGCCTATCCGCGCCCCCGATATGCTGGAACGCCTTGGTCCGGCAGCCACAAGCCTTCCGGCGGCGGGCCACTTTGCCAGAAGACGTCTATGGGAATGCCGCCGCGCGGGTACCAATAGCCGCCAATTCGCAGCCAGCGTGGGGCTGCGGTCTCGACGATCCGCCGACCGATGGCCACCGTGCAGTCCTCGTGGAACGCGCCATGGTTGCGGAACGAGCCGAGATAGAGCTTCAGCGACTTGGACTCGATGAGCCACTCGCCGGGCGCGTAGTCGATGACCAGGTGCGCGAAGTCGGGCTGGCCGGTCACCGGGCACAGCGAGGTGAACTCCGGGACCGTGAACCGGGCGAGGTACAGCGCGTCCTTCTGCGGGTTCGGGACCCGCTCGAGCACGGCCTCTTCCGGGCTCGCGAACCCGCGCGCCTCCCGGCCGAGCTGGGTGAGATGGGTTTCGTCCATGGGCGCGCTTTAGCCCCCGCCTCGCCCCGCGGCAACCGAGACAGGTCCGCGCGCAGCCGCTAGGTAGGACGCCAACCAACAAGGGAGAGGCGCAATGGCCGGCGACGACTTCAAGGATTTCGTGGTGGTGGTGACGGGGGCCTCGACGGGCCTCGGCCGGGCAATCGCCGTGGAGGTCGCCTCGCGCGGCGCGGCCGCGGTGGTGATCAACTACGCCTCGAACCGAGCCGACGCCGAGGAGACGGCCCGCAAGGTGGAAGCTCACGGCGCCAAGACCGTCCTGGTCCAGGGCGACGTCGCCAAGGACGAGGACTGCCGCCGGATCGCAGCCGCGGCCGAGCCGTTCGGCCGCATCGACGCCCTGTTCAACAACGCCGGCACGACGACCTTCGCCGCCCACGGCGACCTCGACGCCGTGTCGGCTGAGGACTTCCTGCGGCTCTATGGGGTCAACGTCGTGGGCGCCTTCCAGATGGTGCGCGCCGCCCGCGCCCTGCTCGAAGCCGCGCCGCAGCCCGGCGCGGTGGTCAACACCGCCTCGATCGCCGGAGTCACCGGCATCGGCTCGTCGGTGCCCTACGCGGCCTCCAAGGGCGCGCTGAACACCATGACCCTGTCGCTGGCCCGCGCGCTCGCCCCCAAGATCCGGGTCAATGCGGTCTGCCCGGGCTTCATCGACACGCCCTGGTTCGGCAAGGGGATGGGCGAGCAGGCGGCCGAGCGGGTCCGCGCCAACGCCGCCAACACCACGCCGCTGAAGGTCGCCTCGACGCCCGAGGACATCGCCGTCTCGACGGTGTTCCTCGCCTCGCCCCACTCGCGGCACGTCACCGGCGAGACCCTGATCGTCGACGCCGGCACCCACCTGGGCTTCGCCGCCCTGGTCGCCCGCTGAGCCGAAGCTTGGTTTCAGCCCCCGGGGCGCCCGCCTGAAGGGCGCCCCGCGACGTCAAGGCGCCCAAAAACCCGGCAACGGCGACGAAGTCCCCCGCACGGCGCCGCCCGCTTTTGCTCCAGATGAGCCCACCGTGACCATTCCCCGTGCACGGTCGGGCTGCGCTCGGGCCGCCGATAGAGGGGAACCAAAATAATGAAGTCTCTTAAACTGTCGCTTCTCGCCGCCATTGGCGCTCTGTCCTTCGGCGCCGCGGCGCACGCCGAGGACAAGCCGGTCTCCGTGACCTTCAACGTCGGCGCGGCGACCGACTATGTGTTCCGGGGCGTCAGCCAGACCGACGAGAATGCGCAGATCTACGGGGGCGCCGACGCGACGCTCGGCAAGATCGGCTACGCCGGCGTGTGGCTGTCCAACGTCGATTTCAACAACGGCACGAGCATGGAGTACGACCTCTATGCCGGCATCAAGCCGACGGTGGGTCCGGTGGCCCTCGACCTCGGCGTCATCCGCTACGGCTACACCAACCAGCCCTCCGGTCCGCATGAGGACTACGTCGAGTGGAAGGTCGCGGGATCGGTGCCCGCCGGCCCGGCCACCATCGGCGCGGCGGTCTACTACTCCGATGACTTCTTCGGCGAGACGGGCCCGGCGACCTACTACGAGCTGAACGGCTCCTCGCCGATCCCGAACACCAAGTTCAGCGTCTCCGGCGCGGTGGGCCGCCAGATCGTCAAGGGTCCGCTCGACTACACCACCTGGAACCTGGGCGTCGGCTACGCCATCAACGACCACATCGGTCTCGACCTGCGCTACTGGGACACCGACGAGCACTCCTTCGGCTCGATCTACGACAGCCGCGCTGTGCTGGGCATCAAGGCCACCTTCTAAGTCTCAGCTTCGCCAGCAGATTTGCAGGAGCCGCCGGCCGCGCGCCGGCGGCTTTTTCGTTGCGCGTCGAAATTGCGGTACCTAAGGTTAACGGGCTGGGGACGCGGGCCTGCGGGCCCGCCCCTTCTCCATTAATGGAATCGTCCCGTGTCGGCGCCTATGCTTGCGAATCGTAGAGCCAGTGGGGTGCGTCCCTTGGACAGAGTGGCCTTCCGCGCGCAGACCATCGTCGCCGACGTGATCATCGCGGCGCTGGCGTTTTCGCTCGCCTTCGCCGTCTCCCCTCTGAAGCTGCCGACCTTCGACGGCCTGCCGTCGCTGACCCTCATCCAGCTCGTGGTGCTGTACGCGGC
This sequence comes from Phenylobacterium soli, assembly GCF_003254475.1. Classification (NCBI taxonomy): domain Bacteria; kingdom Pseudomonadati; phylum Pseudomonadota; class Alphaproteobacteria; order Caulobacterales; family Caulobacteraceae; genus Phenylobacterium; species Phenylobacterium soli. The sequence goes on along the minus strand of NZ_QFYQ01000001.1, from coordinate 2,043,134 downwards.
GCTGGCCGGCGGTTTCACCATGCTGTTCCGGCGCGAACTGTCGCCCTGGCGCTATGTGTCAATCCCCGACGCCCTGGTCCTGGCGCGCGTCGCCCTGCTGACCGCCGGGGTCTTCCTGCTGTGGGTGTTCGTTCTGGACCGGGCCCGGGGCCTGCCGCGGTCGACCCTGTTCATGGCGCCGCTGTTCCAGATGATGGGCTCCATGGGCGTGCGGGTGATCCGCCGGGCCCTGCACGAGAAGGCCTTCCAGTCCTTCACGCCCCTCAAGACCGCGGCCGATCGCGTGCCCGGCGCGCCGCCGATGCTGCTGATCGGCCCCGCCTCGCTGGCCGACACCTATCTGCGCGACGTCTCGCGCACCCCAGATCGCGCCTTCAATCCGGTGGGCATCGTCGGCACCGAGCCGCGCGACGTCGGCCAGCAGGTGCGCGGCGTCTGCATCATCGACCACCTCGAGAACCTCGACGCCGCCCTCGCCGACCTGCAGCGCTGGAACCGCTATCCGCGCGCCGTCCTGTTCCTCGAGGAGCCGGCGCGGCTGAAGGGGCTGACGGCCGACCAGCTCGGGCGGCTGAAGAACGACGGGGTGCGCCTGCTGCGCCTGCCCTCCATCGTCGAGCTGGCGCACCACGACGCCCTCAACCTCGTGCCCATGCGCGAGATCAACATCGAGGAGCTTCTGGCCCGCGAGCCGATCGAGCTCGACCGCGGCGCGATCGGCGCCCTGATCCGCGGCCATCGGGTCCTGGTGACCGGCGCCGGCGGCTCCATCGGCTCCGAGCTCTGCCGCCAGGCCGCGGCCTTCGGCTGCGCGCACCTGACCCTCGTCGACTTCTCCGAGACCTCGCTCTTCCAGATCGAGCGCGAACTCGAGGAGCATTACCCCGACGTCTCCTGCAAGGCGGTGCTCTGCGACGTGCGCAAGGCCGAGCGCATCAACGCCGTCTTCGCCGCCGAAAAGCCGGACCTGGTGCTGCACGCCGCGGCGCTGAAGCACGTCGGCATGGTCGAGCGTCATCCCTGCGAGGGCGTGCTGACCAACGTCATCGGCACCTGGAACGTCGCCGAGGCGGCGCGCGCCAACGGCGCGGCGCAAATGGTGCTGATCTCCACCGACAAGGCCGTCGACCCGACCACCACCATGGGCGCGACCAAGCGCCTGGCCGAGGCGGTGATCCAGGGCCAGGTTTCGTCCAACGGCACCCGCTTCGGGGTGGTGCGGTTCGGCAACGTGCTGGGCTCCGCCGGCTCGGTGGTGCCGATCTTCAAGTCGCAGATCGAGCGCGGCGGTCCCGTGACCGTCACCCATCCCGAGATGGAGCGGTTCTTCATGACCATCCCGGAGGCCGCGCAGCTCGTGCTGCACGCCACCGCCACCAGCGCCGAGGGCGAGTCCCGCGAGGCGCGCCTGTTCATCCTGGAGATGGGCGAGCCCGTCCGGATCATGGATCTTGCGCACCAGATGATCGCCCTGTCCGGCCGCACCCCGGGCAAGGACATGCAGATCCAGATCACCGGCCTGCGCGCCGGCGAGAAGCTTACCGAGGCCCTGCTCGACGAGACCGAGCGCGCCGAGCCCTGCGCCCCGAAGGTGCTGGAGGTCGTTTCGCGCTCGAAGCTGCGCATCACGACCGGTCACCTCGCCGACCTCGAAGCCCTGGCGGAGGCCGGCGACGCCGGCGCGGTGCGCACCGCGGTCTTCGATCTCGTCGCTCAGATCCGCGGCGAGAAGGCGGGGTCCAGCCCGAACCTGCGGGTCGTGGCCGGCGGCTCCTAGGCCGCGTAGACCCGAGGCCTGAGCGGCTTCACCCGCAGCGACAGTCCAGGCGCGACGCCCGCCGGCAGGGCCGGGCCGTGGGCCTGCAGCTCCAGCGCCCGTCCTTCGATCAGGCAGTCGATCCGCACGTCGGGGCCCCGCGCGCTCACCGCACGCACCTCAGTCGCCAGCCCGGACCCGTCGGCAGGGGCGAAGGCCACCTCGTCGGGGCGGAAGAAGATCTCTACGCGGCCGGCCGGCGCGTCCTTGGGCGCGGCGGTCTCCCAGTCGGCGATGGTCAGGCGCCCGGCCTCGACCACGCCCGGCATCCGGCAGGCCGCGCCCAGGAAGTCGAAGACGAAGGGGTTGGCCGGGTTCTCATAGACCTCGGCCGGCTTGCCGAGCTGGACCAGCTCCCCGTCCTTGAGGATCGCCACGCGGTCGGCGAGGTCGAGCGCCTCCTCCTGGTCGTGGGTCACGAACACCGTGGTCACGCCGGCCCGGTCATGCAGCTCCCGCAGCCAGCGGCGCAGCTCGCGGCGAACCTGGGCGTCCAGCGCCCCGAACGGCTCGTCGAGCAGCAGCATCCTGGGTTCGATCGCCAGCGCTCGGGCGAGGGCCACGCGCTGGCGCTGGCCGCCAGAGAGCTGGGCCGGGAAGCGCCCGCCGAGCCCCTCGAGCTGGACCAGCGACAGGAGCTCCTCGACCCGCGCGCGGATCGCGTCCTTGGAGGGGCGCTCGGCGCGCGGCCGTACGCTGAGGCCAAAGGCGATGTTCTGGGCCACGGTCATGTGCCGGAACAGGGCGTAATGCTGGAACACCATGCCGACCCGCCGCCGGCGCACCGGCAGGGCCAGGAAGTCCTCGCCCCCGAAGCGCACCTCGCCGGCGTCCGGTTCTTCCAACCCGGCCAGCACCCGCAACAGCGTCGTCTTGCCCGAGCCCGACGGTCCGAGCAGCGCCAGGAACTCCTTGTCCCGCGCCTGCAGCGACACGTCCTTCAGCGCCGGGAACCGTCCGTAGGCCTTGGCGATCCCACGGATCTCCAGCGCGAGGGGCGTGGCCTCAGTGCTTGCGGCTTTGCGAGAGCTCACCGGCATGTCGCCATTCGAGGACGGATTTGAGGACGAGGGTGACGAGCCCGAGCGAAGCCAGGAGCGAGGCGGCTGCGAACGCGCCGACGAAATCGTAGTCATTGTAGAGCACCTCGACGTGCAGCGGCAGGGTCGTGGTCTGGCCGCGGATATGTCCGGAGACGACGGAGACGGCGCCGAATTCGCCCATGGCGCGCGCGTTGCAGAGCAGCACGCCGTAGAGCAGCGCCCAGCGAATGTTCGGCAGGGTGATCCGCAGGAAGGTGGTGAAGCCCGAAGCGCCCAGGGTGAGCGCCGCGGCCTCTTGGTCGGAGCCCTGTTCCTGCATCAGAGGGATGAGCTCTCGCGCGACGAACGGCAGGGTGACGAGAACCGTCGCCAGCACCAGCCCCGGAAGGGCGAAGACGATCTTCAGGTCATGGTCCGCCAGCCATTCGCCGAACCAGCCCTGGGCGCCGAACAGCAGCACCCAGACGAGGCCCGAGATCACCGGCGAGATCGAGAACGGCAGGTCGATGACGGTGAGCAGCAGGCTCTTGCCCTTGAACTCGAACTTGGCGACGGCCCAGGCCGCGGCGACGCCGAACACCGCGTTCAGCGGCACCGAGATCGCCGCCACGATCAGCGTCAGGCGGATGGCGGCCAAGGCGTCCGGCTCCTTCAGGGCGGCGAGATAGGCCTCCAGTCCCTTCGAGAAGGCGTCGTGGAACACGGTCCAGAGCGGCAGGATCACGAGCACGCCCATGACGGCGACGCTGGCTATGACCAGCAGCGGCGCCGCTCCCGGCAACCGGGCCGAGGAGGTGTTGCCGCTCATCGGCGTCCCCTCCCCGCGAGCCACGTCTGCACGGCGTTGATCACGATGAGCCCACCGAAGGAGATGGCGACCATGGCCAGGCCCACGGCCGCGGCGCCGGCGTAGTCGTACTGCTCGAGCTTGATGACGATCAGCAGCGGCGCGATCTCGGTCTTCATCGGCATGTTGCCGGCGATGAAGACCACCGAGCCATATTCGCCGACCGCCCGGGCGAAGGCCAGGCTGACGCCGGAGATCAGCGCCGGTCCGAGCGCCGGCAGCACCACGCGGCTGACCCGCTGGAAAGCGGTGGCCCCGAGGGTCTGAGCCGCCTCCTCCACCTCACGGTCGAGGTCCTGCAGCACCGGCTGCAGCGAGCGCACCACGAAGGGCAGCCCGATGAAGACGAGGGCGATGAAGATGCCGAGCGGCGAATAGGCGGTCTTGATCCCGACCTTGGCGGCCAGCGCGCCCAGTGGCCCATTAGGCGCATAGATGGCCGTGAGCGCGATCCCGGCCACAGCCGTCGGCAGGGCGAAGGGCAGGTCCACCAGGGCGTCCAGCAGCCGCCGGCCCGGAAAGGCGTAGCGCGACAGCGTCCAGGCGATCAGCAGGCCGAGCGGTGCGTTGAGCAGGGCCGCCAGGGCCGAGAGTCCGAACGACAGGCGAAGCGCCGCGGCGACCCGCTCGTCGGTCAGGGTGCGCCAGACGCCGGAAAGGCCAAGCTCCCACGGACGGATGGCGAGGGCGGCCAACGGCAGCAGGACGATCAGACCGAGGTAGGCCAGGGTGATCCCCAGCGACAGGCCGAAGCCCGGCAGGATCGAGCGCTCCTTCCACGCCGAAAGGCGCGGCCTCGCGGCCGCGCCTCCCGCTGGGACCGGCGTGGGGAGGAAGGCCCGGTCCGTCACGACTTGTAGATCCGGTCGAACACGCCTCCATCGGCGAAGTGCGTCTTCTGGGCCTTGGCCCAGCCGCCGAAGGTCTGGTCGATGGTGACCAGCGGGATCTGCCGGAAGCTCGCCGCGTACTTCGCCGTCGCCTTGGCGTCGCGCGGACGGAAGTGGTGCTTGCCGATGATGTCCTGGGCGATGGGGCTGTAGAGGAAGTTCACATAGCCCTCGGCCAGGAACCGGGTGTTGTGGCGCTGGACGTTTTTGTCCACCACCGCCACCGGCGGCTCGGCGAGGATCGATTGCGACGGATAGACGATGTCGAACTTCGGGCCGAACTCGTCGATCGTCAGATAGGCCTCGTTCTCCCAGGAGAGCAGCACGTCGCCGAGGCCGCGCTGGGCGAAGGTGGTGGTGGCGCCGCGCGCGCCGGTGTCGAGCACGGGCACGTTCTTGTAGAGCCGGCGGACGTAGTCCTGGGCCGCAGCGTCGCCGCCCTTCTTGAGGCCGTATGCGTAGGCCGCCAGATAGCTCCAGCGCGCGCCGCCCGACGTCTTCGGATTGGGCGTGATCACCCCGACGCCGGGGCGGACGAGGTCCGGCCAGTCGCGGACCTTCCAGGGGTTTCCCTTCTTCACCAGGAACACGATGGTCGAGGTGTAGGGGGTCGAGTTGTTCGGCAGCCGGCTCTGCCAGTTCGCCGGCAGCAGCTTGGCGCGGGCCGCGATCTCGTCGATGTCGGCCGCCAGCGCCAGGGTGACGACGTCGGCCTGCAGGCCGTCGATCACCGCCCGCGCCTGCTTGCCCGAGCCGCCATGGCTCTGGTTGACGGTGATGTCCTGGCCGGTCTTGCCCTTCCAGTACTTCGCGTAGGCCGCGTTGATCTCCTTGTAGAGCTCGCGGGTCGGGTCGTAGCTGACGTTGAGCAGGGTGTTGCCGAGCGCGGGGGCGGCAAGGGCGCCGCCGGGCAGCGCGCCGAGGGCGAGGCCCCCCGCTCCCGCGCCCACCAGTCCGCGACGGGTGATGTCGATCTGGCTCATGACCAATGTCCTGATTGGGTGGGTCTAGAAGGCGAACTGCGAACGGAGCGAGACGACGCCGACGTCGCTGTCGAGCCGGGCGCCGGCCGCGCTCAGGCGGCGGACATCGACCCATTGATAATCCAGCAGGAAGCGGACGACGTTGTTCGGGTACCAGTTCAGGCCGAGCGTGGTGATTTTCTGCTCGCCGCCACGTACGCCGCCCAGCGGGGCCGCGGCGCCGGCGGAACCGGCCTTGTCGTTGAGATCGAGGACGCTGTAGCGGCCAGCCAGCTCCCAGGCTCCCCAGGTTCGCTTCTCCAGCGAGAACGGCTTGGCCGGCTTTACGCCATTGAAGCCGCCGTTGGCGCTGCTCCAGGGATGGCGCTCGCCGGTGAGCGTCCAGGCGCCTTGCAGGTACCAGCCGCTGAACGAGGGATCGAAGGGCGAGCGCACCGCTCCCACCTGCGTCCGGCTGACGTCGACCTGGAACCACTCCCCCGCGGCGTAGAGATTCTTCCAGCTCGCGCCCGCTTCGAGGCCGAGGACCTGCAGGCCATTGGCGGCCATCGCGCCGGTATCGACAAGGCGCGCGCCGCTGACGCGGACCTCCGGCCGCTCGGCAAGGCGCACGGCGTTGGCCTCGGCTGGGCCGGCGGCCGTATCGGCCGGCTCTAGAATGCCCTGCAGGCTGGCGCCGAGGTGCAGGTCGTAGTCCGGCCCGTGCAGCGGGCTGAAGGCGGCGCGCAGGATGTAGCCGGACTGCTGGTTGTACTCGGCCGTGGACGGCGTGCCGACGACCTTGCCGGTCAGCACGGCCGAGCCGTACCAGCGCTCGCCGCGGGCGAAGGCGCCGAAGCCGGTGCGGCCGTCGCCGCCCGCAAGGCCCCGCACCAACTCCGCGGCCGCCGCCCGCTCGAGGAACAGGCCCTCGGTGTTGCTGGTGGCGTCCTCCAGCCCCGTCGGCGTGGCCCAGGCGCCGACGCGCAGGCGCAGCGGTTCGGTCAGGCCGAACGGCCTCCAGCCGGCGTATTCCACGAAGGCCTGGTTGAGAACGGCGGACTCGCCCCCCGTGCCGCCGAACTCGCCCCAGAGGGCGATATTCCAGTCCTTGTAGACCGTGGCGTCGAAGCCAAGCCGTGCGCGACGGAAGTTCGTGCCGGAGCCGAGGTCGTTGTCCGTGCGCAGCGGGCTCACGTCGTAGTGGGCGGCGTCGAACTGGACCACGCTGCGGAGCGCGAACTTGAAGTTCCCGTCGAGGCTCGTGAACGTCGGGCGGCCGTTGTTCAGGCTGACCGTCGGCTGAGCGGCGACCTGCTCGCGGATCTGCCCCTCGCCGGCCGCCACCTGGGCCTTGAGGTCGGCGATCTGCTCCTCAAGCTCCTCGTTGCGCTTCTCCAGGGCGTCGAGGCGAGCCGAGAGCGCCAGCGCCCGCTCCTGGCTGATGCCGCTGGGCTTCGGGCTGGCGGTGGTCACCGCCTGGGCCAGGGCGGCGGGCGCGACGCTGCAGAAGAGGCTGGCCAGGATGGCGGCCGGCAGGACCCGTCGGGCAGGCGTTTTCATTGGGAAGCTCCCCTCAGCAGCTTGTGGCGGGAGCCTACCCTCTAATTCCTATAAGCAAAGTGGGATTAGACTCTCAGCGCCTCCAGAAATTCTAAGGCCGCGCTTTCGAGCCTGAAACGAAGAAGGCCGCGGGGAGCGCCCGCGGCCTTCGACGGACGGATTTTCGCTACGCCTATTCGGCCGCGGCCATGGCCGGGGACTTGGCCGTCTCCAGCCGAGCCAGCAGCGCCTCGAGCTCGGCCCAGAGCGCCTGCGGCAGGCGCTCACCGAACTTCTCGTAGTGTGGCTTCACCAGGGCGGCCTCTTCGGTCCAAACCGCCGGGTCGACGCTCAGCAGCAGATCGAGTTGGGCGTCGGTGAGGTCGAGCCCGGTCACGTCGAGGCTCTCGCGGGCCGGCACCAGACCGATGGGCGTATCGACCGCGTTGGCGCGGCCTTCCAGGCGCTCGACGATCCACTTCAGCACCCGGCTGTTCTCGCCGAAACCTGGCCACACGAACTTGCCGCGCTCGTCCTTGCGGAACCAGTTCACGAAATAGATGCGCGGCAGCTTCGAGGCGTCGGCCTGCTCGCCCATCTTAAGCCAGTGGTCGAAGTAATCGCCCATGTTGTAGCCGCAGAACGGCAGCATGGCGAACGGGTCGCGGCGCAGCTCGCCGATCTTGTTCTCGGCGGCGGCGGTGCCCTCGGAGGCCACGTTGGAGGCCATGAAGACGCCGTGGCGCCAGTCCCGGGCCTCGGTCACCAGCGGCACGGCCGACGCGCGGCGGCCGCCGAACAGGATCGCCGAGATCGGCACGCCGGCGGGATCTTCCCACTCGGGCGCGGCCACCGGGCACTGCGAGGCGGGCACGGTGAAGCGGGCGTTCGGGTGGGCGGCGGGCGTCGAGGAAGCCGGCGTCCAGTCATTGCCCTGCCAGTCGATCAGCCGCTCGGGCGGCTCGGAGGTCAGGCCTTCCCACCACACGTCGCCATCCTCGGTGAGGGCCACGTTGGTGAAGATGGTGTTGGCGTGCAGGGTGTCGATCGCGTTGCGGTTGGTGTTGACGCCGGTGCCCGGCGCCACGCCGAAGAAGCCAGCCTCGGGGTTCACCGCATAGAGCCGGCCGTCGTCGCCGAACCGCATCCAGCAGATATCGTCGCCGATCGTCTGGGCGGTCCAGCCCGGCAGGGTCGGCACCAGCATGGCCATGTTGGTCTTGCCGCAGGCGCTCGGGAAGGCGGCGGCCACGTAGTGCGACTTACCTTCCGGCGATGTCAGCTTCACGATCAGCATGTGCTCGGCGAACCAGCCCTCGTCGCGCGCCATGACCGAGGCGATGCGAAGGGCGAAGCACTTCTTCCCGAGCAGGGCGTTGCCGCCGTAGCCCGAGCCGTAGGACCAGATCTCGCGAGTCTCGGGGAAGTGAACGATGTACTTGATCTCGTTGCACGGCCAGGCGACGTCGGCCTGCCCCGCCTCGAGCGGCATGCCCACGGAATGGACAGCCGGCACAAAAAAGCCGTCCTCGCCGAGCTGGTCGAGGGCGGCCTGGCCCATCCGCGTCATGATCTTCATGGATACGGCCACGTAGGCCGAATCCGTGATCTCCACGCCGATGGCGCTGATCTTGGAGCCGAGCGGACCCATGCAGAACGGCACCACGTACATGGTGCGGCCCTTCATGCAGCCGGCGAAGAGGTTCTTCAGGTCGGCCCGCATCTCGCTCGGGTCGAGCCAGTTGTTGGTGGGGCCGGCGTCTTCCTGCTTCTCGGAGCAGATGAAGGTGCGGCTTTCGACGCGGGCGACGTCGCGGGGGTCGGAGGCGGCGTAGAAGGAGTTCGGGCGCTTTTCGACGTTCAGACGTTTCAGGGTGCCCGCCTGGACCAGCTGTTCGGTCAGGGCGTCCCACTCGGCGTCGGAGCCATCGCACCAATGGACCCGGTCCGGCTGGGTCAGCTCGGCGATCTCGCGAACCCATTGGACGAGTTTCGCGTGTTTCGTCGGCGCAGGCTCAAGCCCCGGAATCGCGCGGTCGGTCATACTGAAATAGCTCCTGGCCCCGGCCGCCCGTATCCCCCGAGGGCGGCCAATTTTGAACGAGTTATTAATTGCAGATCGAGCGGCTGCATACCCGCACCCAGCGGCATCCCCCGCAAGGCAGAGGCCAAAACGCACGATTACGCCTTTGGATCAGCGACTTCCCATCACTTGAAGGCGATTTGGCGTCCCGTTTCTGGACTGTTTGACGCTCGTCACGAAGACCTGGGCCTACCGATTCGCGACAGATGTCTCGATACGGCGCAACACCGGCTCCCAGTCGCCCGCCATCCGCTGGCGGAACAGGCGGGCGGTCGGATACCACGGGCTGTCGTCGCGGCCGCGCAGCCAGCGCCAGTCTGTGTCGCGGGCCGGCAGCAGGATCCAGACGGCCTTGCCAAGCGAGCCGGCCAGGTGCGCCACCGAGGTGTCGACGCAGATGACGAGGTCGAGGCCGGCGACGATGCGGGCGGTGTCCTCGAAGTCGCGCGCCCCGGTCGTCTCGGGCGAAAGGTCACGGCTCAACCGGGCGAGCCGGGCCGCATGGCGCGCCGGCAGCGAGCGGTTGGCGTCGTTGCGGTGAGCGGACGAGCCGCGGGCGACCACGCCGATCCCGCCCCCGGAACCGACTTCCAGCCCCTCGAAACGCGCCGGCGGAGGCAGGCTTTCCAGGGTCGCGGCCGCGCGGAACGGCAGGCTCCCGGCCAGGGTCCAGTAGTCGGCGCGCACCGCCTCCGGGTCGGGATCGGCCCCGACCACCGACACCCCGAGCCGCGCCATCAACCGGTGAAGCTCCGGCGGACAGAAGAAGACGATCTCGGCGCCGGCCGACTTCAGCGGCGCGAACCAGCGGGCCAGCATGATCGCATCGCCAAACCCCTGCTCGTGGAACACCAGCAGACGTCGTCCGGCCAGCGGCTCGCCATGCCATTCGGGAAAGTCGAGATCCGGCTGCGGGACCTTCAGCGCCGGGATCGCCCGGCGCGCCTCCCATAGCGGCCAGCCCTCCGCATAGCGGCCGTCGGCCAGCAGCAGTTCGGCCAGGGCGTAGCGGGTTCCAGGATTGTCCGCGGCGGCCAGGGCTTCGCGAAAGGCGGTCTCCGCTTCCTTGAACCGGCCCATGGCGCCGAGCACCAGGCCAAGGTTGTGGCTCGCCTCGTAGGGCTTGGAGCGCAGCAGCCCGCGATAGCCCTTCTCGGCCCGTGAAAGATCGCCGCGCTGGTGGGCCTCGTAGGCCTGGGCGAAGAGGGATTCGATCGACACGGCGCGAGCGTAGCATGGCCTCCGGGCCGCGCCGCTTGGCGTCGCCGGGCGAATTGGGGCACACGGAGGGCGTGGCCGCGCCCCCGCCCGCACCGAATTCCCCGGACGCCGACGAGGATCCCCTCGTCCAGGCCTACCTGGCGCTGCGGCCCAACCTCATCCGCTTCTTCGCCGCTCGCGCAGGCTCGCAGGCCGCCGCGGAAGACCTGATCCAGGAGCTCTACGTCAAGCTCGCCACCCGGGCGGAGGCGATCGAGGCGGAGAACCCCCAGGCCCTGCTCTACCGCATCGCCCTCAACCTGATGCGCGACCGCGCCCGGGGCGAAGCCCGCGCCGCCGCCCGGGACGCCGAATGGCGCGGCGCCACCCGCACGGCCGTGGCCGGCGAGGACATCTCCGAAGAGGCGCCCGCCGACGAGGCCGCGGCCTCGCGCCAGCGCCTGCGCCAGCTCATCGACGCCGTCGCGGCCCTGCCGCCCCAGATGCAGAAGGCCTTCACCCTGCACAAGCTGGAAGGCCTCAGCCACGCCCAGACCGCCCAGGCCATGGGCCTCTCGGTCAAGTCGGTGGAGAAGCACATCAGCGCCGCCCTCAAACACCTGGCCGCGAAACTTTCCAGATGACCCATTTCCGGTTGAATATGACTGGGGGGCGAGGCCGCGCGGCGGCGTCTTCAGCAATGACGGGCGCGCCGCCGAGCGCGCGTTGGAACCCCTGATGGCGCGCGAGACGCTATACGAAGAAGCGGCCGACTGGCTCGTCCGGCTTCAGAGCGAGGACCTCGACGAGGCCGACCTCCTGGCGTTCGACGCCTGGCTGGCCACAGCGCCGGCCAACGCCGCCGCCTATGACGCGGCGCTGCGCGTCTCCAACGAATACGGCTCCAACGCCCAGGCCGTGCGCAAGGCCCTGGGCGAGCGCCGCGTCCGCCCTGCCCGGCTCCAACAACGCGGCCGCTTCTACGCCGCCGCCGGCGCGGTCGCCGCCGCGGTGGCCGTGGCCGTCGTGGTGGTCCCAGCCATGACCCCGCCGCCCGCGCCGGCCATCTACGCCACCAAGGTCGGCGAGCACCGCACCGTCACCCTGGCCGATGGCTCGCGGATCGATCTCAACGCCCGCACCCGGCTGACCGTCACCCTCGCCCGCGGCGAGCGCCAGGTGGTGATGGACGAGGGCCAAGCGGTGTTCGACGTCGCCCACGATGCGCGCCGCCCGTTCCTGATCGCCGCCGGCGACCGCACCGTCCGGGTGGTCGGCACCCAGTTCGATGTGCGCCGCCGCGACGGCCGCCTCTCCGTCACGGTCACCCGCGGCCTCGTGGAGGTGGCGCCCAATGAGCATGGCGCAGGACAGGCCTTCCGCCTGCATCCGGGTCAGCGCCTTGAGCATGTGGAAGGCGCGCAACAGGCGCAGGTGAGCGCCGCCGCGCCCGATCAGGCGCTGGGCTGGCGCGCCGGCCGCATGGTCTACCGCGACCAGCCGCTGTCGGCCGTCGTCGCCGACCTGAACGCCCAGTTCGCCGTCCCCATTCGGGTGAGCGACGCCGGTCTCGCCGCCACGCCGATCTCAGGCGTGCTGATCTTCGACAACGAGGATGCGGTTGTTCATCGCTTGGCCTTGCTGGTTTCTGCGCACGCGGTACGTTCCGACGGGGGCGTCACCTTGCAGCGCAATGGGACGCCGGGACGCTAATGAAGGTTCACGGCGATCTTCGGACGGGGGCTGCATCTCGGCGGGATGCTCGGCGGCCTGGCGCTCAGCCTGGCCGCGACGGGCGTTGACGCCGCCGAGGCGCGCTACCGCCTCTCGATTCCCCAGAAGCCCTACGCCGACGCCCTGATCGATCTGGGCGTCCAAGCCAACGTCTCGGTGATCGGCACCTCGGCCTGCGGCTCCGGCGGCATGACGGGGCTCGTCGGCATCCTCACCCTCGACGAGGCGCTGGGCCGGCTGCTGGAGGGCGCGCCCTGCGCCTACCGCATCCTCGATCCGCGGACGGTGCGGATCGGTCCGCCGCCGCCGCCGAAGCCCACCGAGCCGCCGCCGCGGCCGCCGACCCTCGTGACCGAGCTCCTCGTCACCGCCACCAAGCGCCCGGCGAGCAGCGCCACCCTGCCGGCTGCGGTCAGCGTCGTCTCGCGCGAGCAGGTCGAGATGACCGGCGCAGCCGATGTCCTGACCCTGACCGGCCAGGTCGCCGGCGTGCTCACCACCAATCTGGGCCCCGGCCGGGACAAGCTGATCCTGCGCGGCCTTTCGGACGGCGCCTTCACGGGCCGCGCCCGCTCGACGGTGGGCACCTACCTCGACGATGCGCCTATCAACTACAACGCCCCCGATCCCGATCTGCAGCTCGTCGACCTCGAGCGCATCGAGGTGATCCGCGGCCCCCAGGGTGCGCTCTATGGCTCCGGCTCGATTTCCGGTGTGTTCCGCATCGTCCCGCGCAAGCCGGACATGAGCGGCTTCGCCTTCGGCGCCGCCGGCCAGGCGGCCTACACCGAGGGCGGCTCCGACAGCTACGAGATCGAAGGCTACGGCAACATCCCGCTCGTCCAGGACCACGCGGCGCTGCGGGTCGTCGGCTACCGGGACCAGCAGGGCGGCTACATCGACAACCGGGCGCTGCGCCTCTCGAACGTCGACCGGACGACGCGCGAGGGCGGCCGCATCGCCCTGCGCCTTCAACCCTCCGACGACTGGCAGCTCGACCTCTCCGGCACCGCCCAGCGGCTGCGGCTAGCCGACACCCAGTACACCACGCCGGACGCTGGCCCGACCGGGCGGGCGACGCGGGTCCGGGAGGGCCACAAGAACGACTTCGCGGTCGGCGCGGCGACCCTTCGGGGCGAACTCGGCTGGGCCACCTTCAGGTCATCGGTCTCCTACATCGAGCACACCTTCTCGAGCCAGTACGACGCCTCGCAGATCCTCGGCGACTTCCTGCGCGCGGATCCCTCCGACATCGGCGTCTACCTCGAACGCACCGGCATCAACATGGTCTCGCAGGACACCGTCCTGCGCTCCTCGCGGGTGGGTCCCGTCACCTGGCTCGTGGGCGTCTACAGCATGGTCTCCATCGAGAAGAGCCCCTCCTCGATCGACGTCCAATCGAACCGGGGGACGCTTCAGCGGGTCTACACCGAGAAGCGGCGCGACCGGCTGAACGAGGGCGCCGTCTATGGAGAGATCACCTACGCCTTCGCTCCGGGCTGGCAGCTCGCCGCCGGCGGGCGGTTGTTCAACACCGATGTGCACACCGAATCCGGCCTGGTGGCCAAGATGCCCGGGGTGTCGCGCAGCCTGCGCAACAAGCGCCACTTCGACGGCTTCCTGCCGAAGGTGTCTCTCCAGCGGGAAATCTCCTCCGGCGTCGTCTACGGCCTGTTCTCGGAGGGTTACCGGCCCGGCGGGTTCAACACCGGCGGCTTCAACTATCCCTTCCTGATCGCCAGCCGCGCCTATTTCGATCCCGACCGGCTGCGCAACTACGAGCTCGGCTTCAAGACCCGCCTCTTCGACCGTCGCCTGTCGCTGAGGAGCGCGGCCTTCTTCGACCGCTGGACCAAGATCCAGACCGACCAGTACCGGCCCTCGGGCCTCGCCTACACGGCCAATGTCGGCAACGCGGACATCAAGGGCCTGGAGACCGAACTGGCCTACGAGTTCGACTTCGGTCTCTCGCTGCAGGCCAACGCCATCTTCGCCTCCTCGCGCGTGCGACAGACCAACCCGGACTTCGCCCAGGCCCTGATCAGCGGCCTGCCCAGCGCGCCGCGGTTCTCGGGCGGGGTCCTGGCCGTCTATCAGCACCCGCTGCCGCACGATCTGAGCCTGAGGCTGGTCGGCGAGACCAACTACATCGGCCGCTCGCAGCTCTCCTTCGACGCCCGCCAGGAGGCCGACATGGGGCAGTACACCAACACCCGGTTCTCGGCCGAGGTGGCGGGCAAGTCGTGGAACGCGACGGTGTTCATCAGCAACCCGTTCGACGTGGCTGGAGACACCTTCGCCTACGGCAATCCGTTCACCTTCGGCACCAAGCGCCAGTCGACGCCGCAGCGTCCGCGGACCATCGGCGTGCGGCTGGCCGCGAATTACTAACGAAAACTGAAAGCTGGACTGGGGGGCGGCCCGCACGGGCGTCGTCTAATGGGTACGGACGAGTTGTCCGCCACGGGAGGACGGTTCGTGGGGGTCAGGATTTCGGCGCTGGTCTGCGTGCAGAACCAGGACGCCGAGCTCGCGGAATGCCTGCGCGGGCTCACATTTTGCGATGAGATCGTGGTGGTCGCCGACCGCTGCGTCGATCGTTCGCTGGAGATCGCGCGCCGGGCCGGCGCGGAGGTGATCACCGGCATCTTCCCGCTCGAGAACCAACGCAAACTGGCGGGCCTGGCGGCCTGCACCGGCGACTGGGTGCTGGAGATCGAAGCCGACGAGCGCATCGATTCCGCCCTCGCCTGGGAGATCCGCGCGACGCTGAAGATGGGCGCCCGCGGCGACTATTTCGAAATTCCGATCCACAACTACCTGGGCGACGGCGCCGTCCGCCAGGGCTGGATCGGCGGCCTCGGCGAGATGAGCGCGGTGCGCCTCTATCGTCCGGGCGCCAAGCAATGGCAGGCCCGCCGAAAGGATGCGGGCCAGGTGGTCTCCGGCCGCTCGGCCGGAGCGCTGAAGGGCGCCATCCGCCGCATGCGGGGCCGCGACGTGGGCGATCTGGTCGAGAGCTTCAACCGCTCCACCGCGCTGCGCGCCGAGGACCTTGCCGACGCCTGTGATCCGGGCCGGCTCGCGCCTGCGGTGGTGGGGGGCTTGGGCGCCTTCTGCAAGAGCTACCTGGTCCGCGCAGGCTGGCGGGAGGGCGGGATCGGACTTCTCCTCGCCCTCCTGGCCGCCGTCTATCCCGTGGCCTCTCACCTCAAGGCGCGCGAGACCCTGAGCGCCCGCCTCCGGGCCATGGCCAAGCCGCAGCCCGCCTACCCTCGCGAAGTGGTGGGCCTCGGCGCCCGCTGAGCCCCCGCCAAGAGCCGCTTTCGGTCGACTTCCAGCCCGTGCGAAGCTAGGAGCCGAACGCGCGCCTGACGCGCACGGCGAGGTTGGGGGATTTTCGGCGTGACCATTCTGGTGACCGGATCGGCGGGCTTCATCGGCTTCCATACGGCCCGGCGCCTGCTGGCGCGGGGCGAGAGCGTGGTCGGGCTCGACAACCTCAACGCCTACTACGATCCGCGGCTGAAAGAGGCCCGCCTGGCGCTGCTGGAGCAGGAGCCCGGCTATCGCCACGCCCGGCTCGACCTCGCCGACCGCGAGAGCGTCGCGCGGCTGTTCGAGGAGGTCAGGCCCACGGGCGTCGTCAATCTCGCCGCCCAGGCCGGGGTCCGCTACAGCCTGGAGAACCCCCACGCCTACGCCGACGCCAATCTCGTCGGGTTCCTGAACATCCTGGAGGGTTGCCGGGCGGTGCAGACCGGGCACCTGGTGTTCGCCTCGACCAGCTCGGCCTACGGCGCCAACGGCAAGCTGCCGTTCAACGTCCACGACAGCGCCACCCACCCGATCACTCTCTACGCGGCAACCAAGATCGCCAACGAGGGCATGGCCCATGCCTACGCCCACCTGTTCGGCTTCCCCTGCACGGGCCTGCGGTTCTTCACCGTCTACGGACCGTGGGGCCGGCCGGACATGTCGCCCATCAAGTTCCTGTCGGCGATCCTCGAGGGCCGGCCGATCGACGTCTACGGCCAGGGCCAGATGCAGCGCGACTTCACCTATGTGGACGACATCGTCGACGGGGTGATCGCCGCCCTCGACCGGCCGCCGGCCGCCGATCCCCACTGGGATGCGGTCCACCCCGATCCGGCCACCAGCGGCGTCGCGCCCTGGCGGGTCTTCAACCTCGGCGCGGGGCGGCCCGTCGACCTGATGCGCTACATCCAGGTCTTC
The DNA here is from genome assembly GCF_003254475.1 of Phenylobacterium soli. Classification (NCBI taxonomy): domain Bacteria; kingdom Pseudomonadati; phylum Pseudomonadota; class Alphaproteobacteria; order Caulobacterales; family Caulobacteraceae; genus Phenylobacterium; species Phenylobacterium soli. Next base: position 2,026,781 of record NZ_QFYQ01000001.1, on the reverse strand, counting down.
GAGGAGAAGCTCGGGGTAAAGGCCAAGCTGAACATGATGCCCATGCAGCCGGGCGACGTGACCAGCACCGAGGCCGATGTCGCGGCCACCGCTCAGGCGCTCGGCTACGCCCCGAAGGTGAGCATCGAGGAAGGGGTCAGCCGCTTCGTCGACTGGTATCTCGAGTTCTACGGCCGCTGAGGCCGTTGAAGCAGGCCGCGGGCGAAGCCATAGTGGGCGCCATGCGAGAACCGACCAAGGCGGCACAGGGAATGGCCGAGCTCGGCCACAGGGCCGAGCCTCGCAGCAACCCGCTTGTGCAGCAGGCGCCAGGCCCCGAGGCGCCCGATGTCAAGACGCGGGCCGGCTCGCAGCGGGGCATGGCCCTGGCGCTGATCGGCGGGGGCGTGTTCTGGGCCGCGGTCGCCGCCGCCGTCTACGCCCTCACCCGCTAGGACAGGCTGACCACTCCGGGCCCCGGCGGGCTGGCGTAGATCGCCTCCACCAGTGCGTGGCGCCGCTCCAGCGTGGCGCGCTGGTTCACATAGCCCTTGTCGGTGATCTCGCCCGCGTCGATGGACGGCGGCTCGGTCATGACCACGAACCGGCCGATCCGCCGCGAGGAACCGCCCGCGGTGGCGTTGAACGCTTCGAGCCGCTCGTTGAGGAGCGCGGTGAGCTTGCCGATCGGATCGTCGCCCAGGCTCGCGAGCGCAGCCGGCGCTGGCCAGATCAGGGCGCCGGCGAACGGCTTGTCCTGGCCCGTGACGACGATGTCGAGGACATAGGGGCTGCAGGCGGCCACCAGGTCCGGCCGCAGGGTGCCCACCGACACCCAGGTGCCGGTATCGAGCTTGAAGTCCTCGGTGACCCGGCCGTCGAAGACCAGGCCCTGGGTGGGGTCGTCGGGATCCATGAACCGGCAGGCGTCGCCGAGCTTGTAGAAGCCCTCCTCGTCGAAGGCCGCGGCGGTCTTCTCGGGGTCGTTGTGATAGCCGCGCGTGACCGTCGGGCCCTTCACCCGCACCTCGAGCTTGGAGCCGTTGGGCACCAGCTTGAGGGTGATCCCCGGCAGCGGCAGGCCGATCAGGCCGGCGCGCTCCGTCGCCCAGTGGACGACCGTGATCCCTTGGGTCTCGGTGGCGCCGTACATGGTGATCAACGGGATGCGCTGGCCGGTCTCGGCGATGGCGAGCGCCTGCATACGCTCATAGACGTCGTTGGACAGGGTGGCGCCGCCGTAGCCCATGTAGCGCAGGTTCTTGAAGAACGAGCGCCGCAGCTCCGGATCGCGCTCCATCGCCTCGGCGAGCATGCCGAAGGCGATCGGCGCCGAGCCGAACACCATCGGCGAGACGTCGTAGAGGTTCTTGATCGTCGTCTCGAACATGCCGGGCAGCGGCTTGCCTTCGTCGAGGTAGAGCGTGCCCCCGCCCCACAGCGAGCCGTTGAAGCTGATGTTGCCGGCCGAGATGTGGCTCCAGGGCATCCACTCCAGGGACTGCGGGACTACATCGGGATCCGGATCCTCGGCGCGCAGGCCTTCCTGGCCGGCGATGACGCCGGCGAACATGCCGTGCGTCTGCGGCACGCCCTTGGGCATGCCGGTCGAGCCGGAGGTGAACAGGTACTTCGCCGTGGTCTGGTGGCCGACCTTGTCCATGGCCGCCTGGACCGCCGCCGTCGGCGTCGTCGAGGTCAGCTCGGAGAGCGGGATCGTCCCGGCGCCGCCGTCGACCGTGACGAACTCCAGCGCCGGATCGATCGCCTTCAGGGTCTCGAAGGCGCGGGCGAACATCTGGGAGTTCTGGGCGAAGACCACCTTAGGCCGGACGGTGGCGAAGCAGTGCTTGAGCTTGGCGTGGTCCGAGGAAATCAGCGAATAGGCCGGGCTGATCGGGGCGATCGGCACGCCGGCGGTGTAGCAGCCCAGCATCATCAGGGCGTGCTCGACGGAGTTGGCGGAGAGGACCATCACCGCATCCTCGCCGGTCGAACCACGATCGAGGAGCCACTGGGCGATGCCGTCGGCGGCGCGCTTGGCCTCGCCGTAGGTGACGCCCTGCCAGGGCCCGTGGTTCGGGGCGCGCTGCAGGATGTAGGGCCGGTCGGGATGGGCGGCCGCCTTCTCGGTCAACAGGTGGCCGATGGAACGCGGGCTCTCGCCGGGCGGATGGTTGGACCGCACGATGACCACGCCGTCGGGGCGTCGCTCGACGCTGACGTCGGGCGCCTTCTGCGGCAGGGGCTTGAACGCCGGTTGGGTCCTGGTGGACGCCAGATCGTCGGCCGGACTCATGGCCGAACCTCCCTTGTCTAGTTCTTCGGCCCAACCCTGACGAAGACGGCGCGCGCGGGCAACGGCGCCGCCACGTCAAGGATGGCCTCCCGACAAAGAGGCGCCGCCCGGCGAACGCGAGGGTCCGCGAGGCGGCGTGAGGTTGGACGGGCGGGGAGGCTCGCCCATCAAGGGAGTTCGGATCAGAACTGCTTCGTCACCGAGATCCCGTAGGTGCGCGGTTCGGTCAGGAAGATGTTGGTGAACAGGCCCGAGGTGTCGTCCGTCTGGTACTGGTCGGTGACGACGGTCTTGTCCTCGAGGTTCTTCACGAACAGCTGGACGTTCCAGCCGAGCTGCGGGTTGTCGACGACGAACGACAGGTTGGTGTTGGTGTAGGAGTCCAGCCGATCGTTCACCGCGTTAAAGATCCGCGCGAACGACTTGTCTTGATAGTAGAAATCGGCGCGCGGCGTGGCCGTCCAGCCGCCCGGCAACTCCCAGGTGTACTGGGCGCCGACCGAGGCGGTCCAATGCGGCGAATTGGGCAGTTCGTTGCCGCCGATCTTGGCCGGGATGCCGGGCAGCGGGTTCACCGTGACCACCGCCGACAGCGGCGTGCCGGTGGCGAAGGCGCCCTGACAGACCCCGATGTCGGCGCGGCCCGGCACGCCGGTCATGGCGATGGCGGGAATGGCGCCGGCGTTGATCAGGGTTTGCAGGGCCGCGACCTGGGCGGTCGGCGCGATGCAGTTGGAGAAGGTCGAGCCGTTCTTGATGGTGACGTAGTTCGGATCGCTCTGCGTCAGGTTCATCAGGTCGAGGGTCGAGGAGTCGTCCAGCCGCGTGTGCAGATAGCCCAGGTTGGCGTTGAAGCGCAGGTTTTGGACCGGCTCCCAGATGCCCTCCAGCTCCGCGCCCCAGATCTTGGCGTTGACGTTCACGTTGACCGAGGTCCGCTGGATGATCTCCGAGACCTGGTAGCCCTTGTAATTGTAGTGGAAGAGCGTGCCGTTCAGGATCAGACGCCCGCCCATGAGGGTGTTCTTCGCCCCCAGTTCGAAGGCGTCGATGAACTCCGGCTCGTAGTTGTCCGGGAACAGGTGCTGGCCCGCCGACTGCGGCGGGTTGAAGCCGCCGCCTTTGTAGCCCCGCGCGTAGGACAGATAGACCAGCGACTTGTCGGTGAACGACAGGGTCGGCGTCCACTCAAGGTTCAATCGGCCCGTCGGCTCGCGGAAGGTCACCTGCTGGATCGGCAGGGCGAGGAGGCCGACGCCCGGGGTGAACAGCGCCGGCTGGAAGGGCTGCGCCGTTTTCTTGTCGATGGTCCAGCGCAGGCCGGCGGTGAGCTTCAGGTCATCGGTGAGCTTGAAGTAGGCCTCGCCGAAGGCCGCGTAGGACGCGATCTGATAGCGGGTGCGGTTGTCGTAGTAGTTGTGGCCTGAGCCGTCCGGGATCGGGTTCGGGTCGACGTATTCGCAGATGTTGGAGGTCAGGGACCCGGTCAGCGGGCAGCTCGGCGTCGCGGCATTGAAGAAGGCCTCGGACACCGCTGTCAGGGTGTTGCTGGTCACATAGTAGTCGCTGACCGCGTGGAAGCGCAGGTAGCTGGCGCCCAGGCTGAAGTCGAAGCGGCCGCCGAACGAGGACTGCAGGCGCACTTCCAGGGTGTTCTGGTGCCCGACGCCATCGGTAAAGTCGATCGTCCGGAACTGGTTGATCCGGCCCACCTGCGGGTCGTTGAAGAACCCGCCCGGCGAGAGCGGCGTGACGTTGAAGTTCTGGGTCGGCGTCGTGCGGTTATAGTCGGCCTCGCTGAAGCCGTCGTTCTTTGCGTAGCTGCCGGTCACCGTCAGGTCGAGGGCGTCGGTCAGCTTGTAGTCGAAGGTGACGATGCCGATGTCCGACTCGGCGCGGTACATCGGGTCGAAGCCGGACTCGATGTTGCGCAGGTTCGGATCCGACAGCTTGCCGGCGTAGGCGTCGCCGGTGATCAGGCCGGTGAGGATGCCGAGGCCGCCGCCGAGGGTGGCGGCGCTGTTCACCGCCTGCAGCGCGTTGGGCGAGCTGAGGTCGCCGGGCAGGCAGCCCTGGGTCAGGTAGAGCTGGGTCGAGCGGCCCGGAAGGTTGGTCGGCACGCCGCCGACGCTGGTCCGGCCCGGGTCCTTGATGCAGAGCTGCTTGCCGACGCGGCTGCGGTTGTCGTCTTCCTTGAAGTGCTCCCACATCAGGTCGACGGTGAACTTGTCGGAGGGCTTCATCCGCACGCTGAGGCGCGAGGACCAGAGGTCGCGGCCGTCGATGTCGTTGCCGGTGACGAGGTTGTGGCCGTAGCCGTCGCGCTTCAGGTAGGACCCGGCGGCGCGCACCTGAAACCAGTCGGCCAGGGGCACATTGATGTAGCCGTTCGCCTTCCGGGAATTGTAGTTGCCGAGCTCGCCGGTGATGCGGGCGCTGAAGGTGTCGGTCGGCTTGGCGGTGATGATGTTGACCAGGCCGCCGGTGGTGTTGCGGCCGAACTGGGTGCCCTGCGGGCCGCGCAGCACTTCCACCCGCTCCACATCGTAGAAATCGGCGTCGGCGAGGTTGTTGGCGGTCAGCGGCACGTTGTTCTCGTGCACGCCGATGGCCGCGTCGGCGCTGGTGGCCACCAGCTTGGTGCCGATGCCGCGGATCTGGAAGTTGTAGCCGCCGAAGTTGGCCCGCGAGAAGGTCACGTTGGGCACGGCGAGCAGCAGGTCGCGGCCGCCTTCGATGCGCTGCTGTTTGAGGTTCTCGTCAGAGAAGGCCGAGACCGCGATCGGCACGCTCTGGATGCTCTCCTCGCGCCGTTGGGCGGTGACGACCAGCTCCTGGATGGCGTTGGCCGAGGCGGCCTGGGCCGCGGGCCTCTGCTGGGCCATGGCGGGCGCCGCAGCGGCGATGGCCGCGGCGGAAGCTCCAAGCGCCAGGGCGCAACGAAGCGACGTGGAACGCTGCATATCCCTTTTCCTCCCCACCGGCTCGTCGATGCGGCCGGATCCTTGTTTGCGGGTCGTCGGACGCGTCCGCGGGAGGAGGTCCCAGCTACGCGCCGAGCGGGCCCAGGGAGGAAGTATGTTGTGAGGCTTCCAAGCGAGCCTACTCGGGTTTACGTAGCGTCCACTTGAGCGCCCGGCTCCGCTTGGCCGCTAAGCGGATGACGGCGTTCTTTGAAATCTGCGTCGCCCGGTTGCGCGCAGAGTGCTCGGATATGGCTGCGGTTGCGGCGCGGCTCAGCGCGGCGGCTTGCGACCGACCCGCGCATAGGCCTGACGCGGGATGTCGCCGAGCATCAGGTTGCCCGCCGCGCCCATGCCCCGCATCAGGGGCCGGACCGCCGCGCCGGCCAAAGGCCGGTCGGGCAGCTCGAGCTCCGACTTCGCCCAGGACGGCAGGAGGTCGATGGCGGCCTGCGCAGCCATCGGCTGGATAACCCGGCCGAGCAGTCCGAGGGGCGAGTTCGTCGACACGATCTGCAGGAATTCGCCGATGATCGGATGCGGCCGCAGGTTCGGCCGCATGGCCTCGATGCAGGCCTCGACCTCGGCCACCGAAGCGGGCGGGTTGACGGCGCCGAACGCCTCGCCGAGGCGCGCGCCTTCGGCGTAGTAGCGATCCTGGTCGGCCCGGCTGAGCCCGGGCTCCACATGGCGGGCATAGGCGTTCAGGAAGCCATAGCCCGCGGTCAGGTGCACCCAGGTCATGAGCTCAGGGTCGAGCGCGGTGTAGGCCTGGCCCTCCGGCGTCACCCCCGACACCCGCTGGTGCATGCGCGTGACCATCGCCACCCGCGCCTCGGCGGCCTTGGTGGGGCCGTAGGTGGTGATCATCGTCGCCTCGCCGGTCCGCTGCATGCGGCTGAGCGGATCGGTGCGGAAGATCGAATGCTCCCAGACGCCGGTGCGCACGCGCGGCTCGGCGAGTTCCAGGATCACCGCCGCAATGCCGCCGACCGCCAGGGCGATCGGATTGGCGTGGACCCGCCAGGCCATCGAATCCGGGCCGTAGAAGCCGAGGTCGCCCTTGGGCTCGAGATAGTTCACCCGGCCGCCGCTCATCGGCTGGGCAAGGCGACGGGCGGTGCGCGGGGCGGAGACGTCGAGAGTGCTCATGATCCCAGTCTAGACCTGAGGAATATTCGGAAAACTCGGCTTTCCGCCCGCGAGGAGGGCCATAAAGGAACGCCGTCCGTGGGCTCGGGTCCCACGGACGGCGCCAGGTTCCGGTGCGGGGAGGACGCCCGGGGTTTTAGAACTTCACCGTCAGAGAGGCGCCGTAGGTCCTCGGCTGGCCAGGGAAGCGGACCACGACGTTCGCGTTCGAGGAAACGGCGGTCCAATAGTACTTGTCGCCCAGGTTGCGGCCCCACAGCTGGAGCTCCCAACGGTCGTTCTGGGCGTGGATGCCGACGCTGGCGTTCACCAGGCTGTAGGACGGCAGCACGTAGAGCGGCCCGCCGTTCGGGTCGGCGTAGGACTTGCTCTGCCAGCGGTCGTTGATCGCCGCCTGCAGGCCCAGGCCGTTCCCCAGGTCGTGGCTCCAGATCGCCGTCAGGGCGTACTGGTACTTCGGGCTGTAGAGGAACGGATTGCCGTCGTAGCTCTGCGGCTGGCCGGCGGCGTTGATGCCGGTGTAGCCCACAACCTCGGTGTGCAGCACGGTGCCCGACGCGATCAGGGTCAGCTCCGAGACGCGCGCGGTGATGTCGCCGTCGACGCCGTAGGCCTTCGACTTCGGAACGTTCGAGAGCCTGGACAGCGCCGTGTAGATCGGATCGGCGAAGTAGGTCGAGAGCTGCTTGTCCTTGTAGTCGTAGTAGAAGGCGCTCAGGTTCGCCTGGGCCCGGCGCTCGAACAGGGCCGATTTCACGCCCACTTCATAGGCGGTCAGCAGCTCCTGGTGGACCGGGGCGTCCTGGGTCGAGATGTTCGCCGCGTTGATCGGCGTGGCGCCGGCCTTGGCCCCGCGGGAGATCGAGCCGTAGACCAGGGTGCCATCGACCGGCGTCCAGTTCAGGGCCACCCGCCAGGCGACGTTGTTCTCGTCGAGCTTGGAGACCACCGGACCGAAGGTCTTGGTGGCCGGGTCGAAGGTCACGCAGGAGCCCTGGGTGATCGGCGACACCAAGCCATAGGCGCCGAAGAATAGCGCCCGGTTCACGACGTTCACGTTCGGCAGCATGTCGCCGTTGAAGTCGCGCGAGCAGCCGTTGAAGTCCTGCTTGTCCTGGGTGTAGCGGATGCCGGTCGTCAGCTTCACCGCGTCGGTGAGCTTGTAGTCGGCGTTGGCGAAGATGCTCCACGTCGTCGTCCGCAGGCGGCCGATGTCCTCGTAGGTGCGGAACGCCTGGGCCATCTGGGCGGCGGTGTAGCCGCCGGTGTTGAACGGCGAGGCCAGCAGGGTCGAGCCGTAGTAGCGGATCAGACCCACGTTGGCGTTCTGGCCCAGCATGGTGCGGTTCATGTCGAGGATGCGGTCACGCGCGACATAGGCGCCGACCAGCCAGTTGGCCTTGTCGGTCTCGCCCTCGACGTGCAGCTCCTCGGCCACCGACTCGATCTTGCCGACCGCGTGCTGGACGAGCACCTCGTAGGGCGCGCCGCTCCAGTCGAAGAGCGCGTCGCGCTTCAGCTTGTTGTAGCTGGTGAGCGAGACGATCCGCGTGTGGTCGCCGAGATCATAGGCGGCGCGCAGCTTGCCGCCCCAGAAGTCGTCGTTCTCCTGCAGCGGGCCCGACAGGCCGAGGCCCGCGCCCTGGTCCGCCGCACGGGCGGTCGGCGATTCCCAGTCCGCCTGGTGAGCGTTGGTCGGCACGTGGGTGGCGATGTAGTTCACGAGCCCCGGCGCGTTGAACGGGCTCGCCGCCGTGGCCGGGGTGAAGCCCACGCCCTGCGCGGCCAGGGTGTCGGAGGTATTGTTCCAGTAGTTCACCGAGGCGTCGATCGACAGCTTGTCGGTGGGCTGGGCGGCCAGCGCGCCGCGCACGCCGTAGCGATGCAGCTCGCCCTGGCGCTCGCCGCGGGTGTTGGAGACCTGCCAGCCCTTGTCGCTGTCCTCGGTGCGGAACGACAGGCGTCCCTGCACGCGATCGCCGAGCGGGCCGCTCACGTAGCCCTCGAAGTTGTGGGTCTGGTAATTGCCGAGCTCGGCGGTGGCCGAGGCCTGGAAGTCCTTGGTCGGCTTCTTGGTCACGAAGTCGATCAGGCCGGCGGTGGTGTTGCGGCCGTACAGCGTGCCCTGCGGCCCCTTCAGCACTTCCACCCGCTCGAGGTCGAACATCGGGCCGGTGTTCATGAAGGGATAGGCGTAGGCGACTTCGTCGACGTAGGTGCCGACCGTCGAGGTGGCCGACAGGTTGATCGTGTTGAAGCCGATGCCGCGCAGCGTATAGGTCGGCACGCCCTGATAGCTCTGCGACACGGTGAAGCTCGGCGCGAGTGTCGACAGGTCGCGGGTGTCGGTCACGTGCAGTTGCTGGAGCGTGTCGCCGCGCACGGCCTGGATGGACATGCCGACGCTGTTGATCGACTCCTCGCGACGCTGCGCGGTGACGATCAGCTCCTCCAGGGCGGCCGGCGCGGCCTGCGGGGCCGATGCCTTGGTCTGGGCGAGCGCCGGGACCGCCGCCAGCAGGGTCGCCGCCGAGGCCCCCATCGCCAGCGCGATGCGGTTTGAGAACTTGGACTGCATTTCTTATCCCTCCCGCCCGGCTGCATAGGCCGGGGTCGTTCATTGCGAAGCGGCCGGACTCCGGGGCTTCAGGAAGGCGGGAGTATTCTCAGCGTCGGCGAGGCCGGCCTACTCGGTTTCGCTGCCGGAATTTGAGCGCCGAGAACGCAAAAATCCGCGACAACATACTGTCTTTTCGATGAAATTTACGGCCGTCTCAAAAAGCGGCGGACGACGCCCCAAAATCACCGAACAGGGCTCGGATATTGCGACGCTACGGCGCCCTTCAGGGCGCCCGCACGCCGCCCATCTCGTCCGGCGTGGCGTCACGGCCGACGCCCATGCGGAACGTCAGGCGGGCCAGTTCGCGGATCAGCAGGACCCGCTCCTGCTCGGTCGTTTCGCGGAAGGCGATCTCCAGCATCGCGCTGAAAAGCATCTGCGAGATCAGCCAGGCGTCGGCCCGGGGTTCGGGCAGGCTGATCCGGTCGCCCGCGCCCTGGGTGATGCTCTGGCACAGGTGGTCGAGCGTGGCGCGGGCCTCGCGATAGACCGGCAAGCGCAGGACGAAGGGCGTCTCCGTCATCAGCACCTTGAACACGTTCTCGGGCGCACTGAGGGCGGCGATTCCGGCCCGCAGCAGGTGCTCCACCCCCTCGAAGTCGCTCATGCCGGCGGCTTCTTCCACCGCATGCCTCATGCGCTGCACGAGGCGGCGGCAGGAGCTGGCGGTCAGGGCCGCGACGATGGACTCGCGATTGGGGAAGTACTCGTAGAGGGTGCCGATGCTGACGCCGGCGCGCTCGGAGATGCTGTTGGTGGTGAGCGCCTCGTAGGGGCTGCTGGCCAGAAGCTGGGCGCAGGCGTCGACGATCGCCTCGAAGGTCGCCTGGGAGCGCGCCTGCCGCGGCAGCTTGCGCGGCTCCAGGAGGGTGAGCGACGGCTCGATGCGGGCCGCTCCGCGGGCGCCCGCGCGCCCATAGCCGCGGCGGCCCTCGCCGCCGGCGACCGTGCGGGGTTGGCCTACGCCCATTGCTCCCGCTCCGCGCCCGTGGTGGCGGCGGGGGTCGCGGCCGGGAACTGCCGCGCCAGCCGGTCGGACGCCTGCTTCAGGCTCTCGATGGCTTGGTCGACCTCCTGCTTCTGGCTCTCCAGCGCCTCGATGCGACGGCGGAACACGCGCAGCGCCTCGGCGCTCTGCGCCGCCTCGCCCTCCTCGTCGTAGAGGTCGAGGATGTCGCGGATCTCCGCCAGCGACAGGCCGACGCGGCGGCCGCGCATGATCAGGGTGAGCCGGGCGCGGTCCTTGTAGGTGTAGATCCGTGCGGTGTCGCGGCGCGCCGGGAACAGCAGGCCCTGCTCCTCATAGAAGCGCAGGGCGCGGGTCGTGGTGCCGAACTCGCGGCAGAGCTGACCGATGGTGTAGCTGCCGAAGGGGGCGTGACGGATCTTATAGGCCATCGATGCGTCTCCAGTTCAGAGGCCGAGAACCAGCCGGGCCATGATGTCGCGCTGGATCTCGTTCGAGCCGCCGTAGATCGAGGCGGCCCGGTCGTTGAGGTATCGCGCCATGGCCGTGACGCCGGACTGCGGTCCGATCGGCGCGACGTTGGAGCCGGGCGCGCGGGCCGCCGGCTGATCGACGCCGGCGTAGAGGCCGGTCGCCTCCACCGCGAGCTCGTCGATGCGTTGCATGGCCTCGGTGCCCTGGGTCTTCAGCATCGAGGAGGCGGGCCCCGGCTTCTGGCCGGACGCGAGCGCGCTCAGCACGCGCCGCTCGGAGATGTCGATCGCCTGCACGGCGATCTCGGCCTCCGCCATGCGGCGGCGATAGTGACGGTCTTCGATCCCTTCCTCGGCGACCGCCTTGCGCAGCCGCTCCAGCGACACCTGCAGGCCGGGCGCCGAGCCACCGCCCCGCTCGAACTCCAGCAGGTACTTGGCGACCGTCCAGCCCTCGTTCTCGGCGCCGAGGCGGTTGGCCTTGGGCACGCGGACGTCGTCGAAGAAGACCTGGTTCACCTCATGCTCGCCGGCCAGGGTGATGATCGGCTTCACCGAGATCCCCGGCGACTTCATGTCGAGCAGCAGGAAGGTGATGCCCGCCTGCGGCTTGCCGTCGAAGCGGGTGCGCACCAGACAGAACATGCGGTTGGCGTGCTGGGCGTGGGTCGTCCAGATTTTCGATCCCGAGAGCACATAGTCGTCGCCGTCGGAGACCGCGCGCAGTTGCAGCGCCGCCAGGTCCGAGCCAGCGCCCGGCTCCGAATAGCCCTGGCACCAGTAGTCCTCGCCGGAGAGGATGCGCGGCAGGTAGTGGGCCTTCTGCTCCGGCGTGCCGAAGCCGATCAGGCAGGGGCCGATCATCCGCAGGCCCATGGGCGCAAGACCCGGCGCGCCGGCGCGGGTGCACTCGGCGGCGAAGATCGCCCGCTGGATCTCGCTCCAGCCCGTGCCGCCGTATTCCTTCGGCCAGGAGGGGGCCACCCAGCCCTTGGCGTGCAGGATCCGCTGCCAGGGCAGGCTGAACTCGGGATCGCAGAACACGCTGGTCATGCGCCGGCCCGCCTCGCGCAGCTCAGGCGTCAGGGCCTCGTCCAGGAAGGCCCGCACTTCGTCGCGGAACGCGAGATCCTCAGGTGACAGGTCGAGATTCATCGCGCGCCCACCCGCGCATGGGAAATGTCTGACCGGCGCGCCGTGGCCCTGGCCATTTCGTACTCCTCCCCCCTGCGGCTCTGTGGCCACACGCACATCACGCAGGGATACCCGCGTAGCCTCATCAGCTTGCGGACGGGCCGGGCGAGGAACAAGCTATCGGAAGTGATAGGGACGCCGCTGTCGATGACCCCAGGTGAGGTCACATCCGAGTTGATGCAGGACGTCGTCCGGCTTGCCGAGCGCGTGGCCGAGGTGGGCCGCGAGATCGGCCTGCCCTACATCGGCACGAGCCCCGACATCGGCAGCCCCGCCCCCATGTTCGGCCCGGACGGGCGGCCGTTCAACGGCGACCTGTTCCGCTGGCTCGACCCGGATCTGCGCTACTGGGAAGATCGCGGCTTCGCCCTGCGTTCGGCCTTCGTCTACGCCACCCGCTCCTGCGCCGAGCCCTTCTACTTCAAGCACGGCAAGCTGGCCTCCTGGCGGGTCAACCCGACCCTGGACGCCATCAACGCCACCTACCCGATCGACCCGATGGGCGTCGGGACCGCGATCGTCGCCCCGGCCTACCTGCCGGCCGGCGTGATCGGAGCGGTGGTCTGGGCCTCGCCCGACGAGGATGTGCCCGTGGACCGCGTGTTCGCGGAACGGGCGGTGGAGCTGCACGCCCTCACCCTCAAGCTGATGGGCGCCTATGCCGACGCGCGGCTGGGCGCCGGCCCCGCCGAGGCTCCCGTGCGCCTGACCCGGCGCGAGATCCAGTGCCTGCGCTGGGCCGCCGCCGGCAAGACCGACCACGAGGTCGCCGACATCGTCGGCATCTCCATGCCCACGGTGCGCTTCCACATCACCAACGCCTCGCGCAAGCTGCACGTGGTCGGCCGCTCACAGGCGATCCATCGCGCCGCCACTCTCGGCTACATCGGCGCCACGCCCCCCGCCGCACGGGTCTCAGCCTAAATCGCGGCAGGGCTCAAATCGACGCCTGCGCGTTAGACCGTCCGAAGGTCTGGCGCCGCCGCGCCGGCCTGCAAGGGTGAGGCGGAGTCGAGGGCCCGGTGACCTACTGCGTCGGCGTGCTGGTGAAGGATGGTCTGGCCATGCTGGCCGACACGCGCACCAACGCGGGCGTCGACAATGTCTCAACCTATCGCAAGCTCCGCATCTTCGGGAACGACGGCCGGCGGCTGATTGCCGTGGCGTCGGCCGGCAGCCTCTCCACAACCCAGACCGCGATGGAGCGCGCGCGGCTGGGGATCACGGCGCCCGACACCAAGCAGGTCGAGATGCTCGAGGAGGCGACCTCGATCCATCGCGCCGCCTATCTGCTGGGTCAGGCGATCCGCTTCACCCGGGACGAGATGGAGGGGTTGAAGCAGGAGGAGGTCAATATCGACGCCACCCTCCTGGTCGGCGGCAGCGTGGGCGGCGAGCCGACCCGGCTGTTCCTGGTCTACGGCGCCGGCAACTTCATCGAGTGCTGTTCCGACACGCCCTACCTGCAGATCGGCGAGACCAAGTACGGCAGGCCGATCCTGGATCGCGCCCTGACCTACGACACCGAACTGGACGAGGCGGTGAAGATCGCCCTGATCTCCTTCTCATCCACCATGCGCTCGGACCTGGCCGTCGGCCTACCCATCGACGTGGTCACCATGCGAAGCGGCGCCTGCACGGCCGAACTGGTGCACCGGATCGACGACCAGGACGAATACTATCGCGACCTCGACGAGCGCTGGTCCGAGGCGCTGCGGGCGGCGCAGGCTTCGATCCCCAGGCCGCCCTATCGCTGAGCGGCGTCGTCCGGCGCCGGCCCTTCGGGCTTGAAGCCCACCGGCAGGAAACCGTGCAGGAAGCTCTCCACCGCCACGGTGACCGGGCCCGAGATGTCCCGCTTGCCTGCCTCCATCTCCAGGACGCGCTTCTCGCCCTGCTTGTCGCCGCCGGCCAGGCGGAGCGCCCGCGCCATGTCGAGGGGCGTCCAGCCCAGGGCGTCACGCGCCTGTTTGAACTGCGGGCCGTTCCTGATCACCAATGCGCTCCACGTGCGGAAACCGGTTCGGCGGGCGAATAGCCCACCCGACGAGGGGCGGAAAGGCTTCCGGCGTCGCAGGACCGAGATGCTGCTTCATCGTTAGGCCGATCACCGCCACCAGCTTGAGCGCTTTGACGCAAATTTAGTCGGCTCCGGCCGCCGCGCTGCGATCTGCCACTTTTGAGCAAATCGTATGTCGCCGCGCGTGTTGTCCTCACCCCTGAAAACTAGACGCGCCCGCACTTCGGCGGCGGGCGCGCGCCTTGGGAGGGCTCTTGGGAAGCAAGCCGGCGCGAGGGGCGCCCGGCGGCATTTCGGGGTGAGACAAGGGAAATGAGCGAGACGCTCAACGAGAGGCCCAATCTGGGGGATACGCTCGGCGGAGAAGCAGCGGACGATCTTCTGAGCCGCGGGTTTTCGAGACGGCAACTTGGCCGCATCGCCGCGGTGTTCGGGTCCGGCCTGGCGGTTGCGAGCGCCGGACGGGCCGCCTGGGCCTCGGCCGGCGTGCCGGACCCGGCCCCCACCGCCAAGGTGCGCATCGGCGCCAACGAATGCTGGACCGGGCCGCTCGCGCCCGGCGCCGCCGCGGCCGCAGCCATGATCCCGTTCGGCAACCGTTACGCCCCGCACGACGAACGCGGCGACTTCATCAAGGCGGTGATGAGCGTTGAGAAGGTGCCCTACGATCACGTGGCGCCCTGGCCCGGATCGAGCGACCCGCTGTCGCGTTCGGTGGTGACCTTCTGCTCCCCGACCCGCGGGCTGGTGACCGCCGATCCCACCTTCGAGCTCGCCGGCCGCACCGCCGAGTGGCTGAAGGTTCCGGTCAAGCGCGTGCCGCTGAAGGCCGACTTCAGCCACGACGTGAAGGCCATGCTGGCGGCCGATCCCAACGCCGGCCTCTATTACATCTGCACGCCCAACAACCCGACGGGCACGATCACGCCGCTGGCCGACATCGAGTGGCTGGTCGCCAACAAGCCGGCCGGTTCGATCGTGCTGATCGACGAGGCCTACACCCACTTCGCGGGCGTGCCGACCGCCTCCTATCTCGCCGCGGCGGACAAGGACGTCATCGTCATGCGGACCTTCTCGAAGATCTTCGGGATGGCCGGCATGCGCATGGGCTACATCATGGCCAGGCCCGACATCATCGGGAAGATGATGCGCTACGACGGCGGCATGCAGTCGGGCGCCCTGCCCCTGCCCTCCCTCGCCTGCGCCACCGCCAGCCTGACCGCGCTCGACCTCATCGCCGCGCGGCGCAGCGAGATGCAGGAGGCCCGCGGCCTGGCGCTCGAGCACCTCAGGAAGCGCGGCCTGAAGGCGGTTCCGACCGAGGCCAACATGTTCATGGTCGATTGGAAGACCGTGCCGGCCGCCAAGATGCAGCAGGCCTTCCGCACCCAGAGCGTGGAGATCGGCCGCTCCTGGCCGATCTGGCCGACCATCTCCCGCATCACGGTCGGCTCGGCCGAGGAGATGAAGGCGTTCTGCGAGGCCCTCGACAAGGTCTGGACCTAGCGCCGTCCCGGGCGCGGACACCCCGTCCGCGCCCAGCCTCCCGCCGGCGGCTGCCATCCGGCCCGCCGCATCCAGACCCATGACTTCGATGAATGGTGCTTTCGTAATGAGTGGACTTAACCCGATCACGATCGGCCTGCTCGTCGTGATCCTCGCCGCCTCCGCCATCATGAGCGGCCTATCCGGCTTCGGCTTCTCCGCCATCGGCGCGCTCTGCCTCACCCTGCTGCCGCCGCAGCTCGGCGTGCCGCTGCTGATGACCCTCTCCGCCGCCAACCAGGTCATGTCGCTGCGCCAGCTCAAGGCGGACATGAAGCCGATCAGCCAGTGGTGGCCCGAGGGCCCCGCGCCCTACCTGCTCGGCGGCCTGGTCGGCGTTCCGGTCGGCCTCGCCATCCTGCGCTCGCTGCCGACCACCAACCTGATGCTGGTGTTCGGCGGTTTCCTGGTGCTCTACGCCGCCTATTCCCTGCGCCGGCCCGACGCCGAGCCGGTCACGGTGAAGGGCAACTGGCTCGCCTCCTCGCTGGTCGGCATGAGCGGTGGCGTGATCGGCGGCTTCACCGCCTTCCCCGGCGCGCCGGTGGTCGTGTGGAGCGGCCTGCGCCGCCTGCCCAAGCAGGAATCACGGGCCATCGTGCAGCCCTACATCTTCGCCCTGCAGGTGCTGTCCATCGTTCTGCTGGCGCTCCAGCACCCCCAGACCTTCGACAAGAAGTACTGGCTGCTGGTGGCGATCACCGTCCCGGTGGTCCTGCCCTGCACCCTGTTCGGCGTGCGACTCTATCGCTCGCTGTCAGACGTCAACTTCCGGCGCGTGACCTTCATGCTGCTGGGGATCTCCGGCCTCGGCCTGCTGATCAAGGCGGCCGGTGCGATCGGGGCGGCGCACCACCTGTAGGTGAAGAGCGGGCGTCGTATTCGGCGCCCAATGCCCTGTTTTCGATCACGCTCATTCAGTTGATGGTCAATCACCGAATTTTTCAGCTCAGACAAACAATCACGTTGATCGACAACTTTCGACACCCGAACCTTCCATTATAGACCAGCGGGCTACCAGGCACCGCCGGCATACTTAGGCGAGGATGCCTCCAAGAAGGGAACAAAAATCATGACCTGAACAGAAAGACGAAGGGGATAATCGATGGGGGCCTTTTCCAGGCGAGCTCTTCTCGCAGGCATCTCGGGCGCAGCCCTGCTGACCGCAGCCACCGAGGTTCATGCGCAATCCACACCGGCGGCGACTGCGGCGGCCAGCGCCGACGCCGCCCAGGTCGAGGCGGTGATCGTCACCGGCACCCGACTGACCGGCCTGCGCGCGGTGGACAGCCCCGCGCCCGTCCAGGTCCTCGAATCCTCGGCGCTCCAGCGGGTCGGACAGTCCGACCTGATCCAGGCCATCGCCCAGAACATCCCGTCCTTCAACGCCCAGGCGTTCGGCGGCGACACGGCCAATCTGACCCTCTCGGCCCGCCTGCGCGGCCTCAGCCCCAACCACACCCTCGTCCTGATCAACGGCAAGCGTCGGCACGGCACGGCCAACCTCGCCGTCCTCGGCGGGCCCTACCAGGGCGGCGCCTCGGCCGACCTCAACTTCATCCCGCTCTCCGCCGTCGATCACGTCGAAGTCCTGCAGGATGGCGCGGCGGCCCAGTACGGCACCGACGCCATCGCCGGCGTCGTCAACATCATCCTCAAGGACAAGGGCGCGGGCGGCAGCGTCGTGGCCTCTGGAGGCAAGTTCTTCGACGGCGGCGGCGAGACGGCCGACATCTCGGCCAACGTCGGCTTCGCCCCGACCGACAAGGCCTACGTCAACCTGACCTTCGAGAGCCGCTGGCACAGCCACACCTTCCGGGGCGACACCGATCCGCGGACCATCAACACGCCCTACAACACCGCCTCGTCCTCGCGCCTGTCGCGCTACCCGCAGATCACCGGCGCCGAGGACTATCCCTACCTGAACCGCATCGCCGGCGATGCCGAGTACCGGCTGAACATCGGCTCGTTCAACGCCGGCTACCAGCTCGACGAGACGACCGAGATCTACGCCTTCGGCACCTACGGCCAGAAGTTCGCCGCGGCCTATGAGAACTACCGCGTGCCCAACCTGATCGTCGGCAAGGACGGCTCGATCCCCCGCCCGCTCGGCTTCAGCCCGGAGGAATCGATCACCGAAACCGACTACGCCGTCACCGGTGGGATCAAGGGCGAGACCTCCGGCTGGACCTGGGACCTGTCGACGACCTACGGCAAGGACAACGACGCGGTGAACGTCCTCAACTCGCTGAACCGGTCGCTTTACATCGACACCTCGACCGCCACGACGCCGGGCTTCTCGCCGTCCAACTTCCACGCCGGCGACTTCATCGACAGCCAATGGACAACGACCTTCGATGCGGCCCACGATTTCGACGTCGGCCAGTACAAGCCGCTGACGCTCGCCCTCGGCGCCGAGTACCGGCGCGACACCTACGAGATCAAGCCGGGCGACGCCGCCTCCCGCTACAAGGAAGGCTCGCAGTCCTACCCCGGCTTCGCCCTCACCGACGCCGGGAAGCACAGCCGCACCAACTGGGCGATCTACGCCGACGCGGCCCTGCAGCCGATCGAGCCCCTGAAGCTCGATGCGGCGGTGCGCTACGAGCACTTCAGCGACTTCGGCGAGACCACCGTCGCCAAGGGCACCGCCCGCTACGACTTCAGCCCGGCCCTCGCGCTCCGCGGCACGGCCTCCACCGGCTTCCGGGCGCCGACGCTCGCCGAAGAGTACTACTCGGCCACCAACGTCTCGCCGACCTCGGCATTCGTGCAGCTGCCGCCGAACTCCCCGGCCGCCAGGCTCGTGGGCGTCGACGGCCTCAAGGCCGAGAAGTCGACGAACTTCAGCGTCGGCTTCGTCGCCCACCCGTTCTCGGGCCTGACCGCAACCCTGGACGCCTACCAGATCAACGTGAAGGACCGCATCGTCGGCTCCGGCTCGCTGTTCGGTTCGGGCGGCGGGACGAACATCCCGGCCGTGCTGGCGGCCATCCTGGCCAATGGCAACGTCCTCGACCCGACGGTCACCATGACGGGCATCAACATCTTCACCAACGGCCTCGACACCCGCACCCGCGGGGCCGAGCTGGTGGTGACCTATCCGATGGCCCTGCGCGACTTCGGCGAGGTCCAGTGGTCGGCGACGGCCAACTACAACGAGACCAAGGTCACCAAGATCAAGGCCCCGCCCGCCCAGCTGGCCGGCGCCTCGCTGTTCGACAAGAACGCCATCTCGAACATCGAGGACACCTCGCCCAAGTACCGCCTGGTGCTCGGCGGCCTGTGGAGCCTCGGCAAGTTCTCGGTGAACCTGAAGGAGTCGCTCTACGGCCCGGCCTCGAACTGGTCGAGCCGCAACGGCGCCACCTGGTACAAGACCGAGATCAAGGCCGCGGTCATCACCGACCTCGAGGTCGCCTACAAGGTGACCGGCGCGATCAAGATCACCGTCGGCGCCAACAACCTGTTCAACCGATATCCCGACCGCGTGAACGGCCTGCTGCGTGACGAGTACCTGCGGAACAACTCCAACGGCTACGTCACCATGTACCCGAGCTTCTCGCCGTTCGGGATCAACGGCGGCTACTACTACTCGAAGATCAGCCTGGACTTCTGACCGCGGGGGGCGAACCGGGGATCGCGCGGCGACGCGGTCCCCGGAACTGTCCGTCATTTTACCATCATCTCGGCGCAGCAAGATCGCGCCCGCGCCGAACAGTCCCGGAGTAACCATCCCTTGACCCGACATCGCGGCCTCGAGCTGTTGTCAGAATCCGTCGTGACGGAGGCCATTGCGCGCATACCCTTCGACCACTTCGTGATCTGGGACGGCAGCCGCTGCGCCGCCCAGGCTGGCTCCCTGCGCTCCCGCGCGCTCGGCCTGGTGGAGGAGCCCTGGACGCCGATCCAGCTTCGCACTCTCGTCCAGCGCGCGGCGCGCCTCTGCGAGGGCGCGGGTCTCGACCCGGACACGGTGCGCGAGGCGGTGCGGATGCACCAATCGGCGCGGGCGGCGGCCTATTACCTCGTCCGCAAGACGCTGGCCGGCGAATACCTGGCGGTCACCGACATCCCCTGGCCGGTGGGCGCCCGCGGCCCGATCCGCGCGGGCTCTGCCATCATGGATCGGCAGGGGCGCATCATGGTCGAGACACGCCCAGCGACACACCTCGAGGCCCGGTCTCTCGCCCGCGCCTGAACCGCCCGGGGCGCCTCGCTTCAGGGTTGCGCCGGCCTTCCCCGAGGACAACCCTGGGATTCCGGCGCGGCCCGGGCGGCGCAAGCCACTGTTTACCTTGGAAAAACTTCTCGCGTTCACCATTGTGACAATGGAGCGACGCCGATTCGGCTTCGTTCGGGAGGCACAAGATGGGCGCGGCCAGTCCGCAATCCGCCCAGGCGCGGCGCACCGCCGCGGTCCTGGTCGCCGCGAGCGCCCTGGCCGCCTGCGCCACCGGCCCGTCGACCGGGGCCGCGCCGCCTGACGCCCTCTTCAAGGCGCAGGTCGGCGACATCGCCGGTGGCGTGGCGCCCGGACCGCACGCCTACTGGTACGTGCCAAAGACGCCGGTCAGCTACGTGAAGATCGGAGTCGCCGTCTGGCAGCCTGCCGCCCGTCCGCGGGGCCTGCGCGCCTGGATCGCTCGGCATTTCGCACACCGCACGGCGGCGGGGGGCGAGCTGCGGGCCGTCGCGGCCGCCAGCCTCGGCCTGCCGGTGCCGTCCCGTGTCGAGGTCACCAATCTCACCACCGGCGCCGTGATCACAGTTCGCGTCGACGACAAGGCGCCGATGCGCGACGGCGTGATCCGCCTGTCGCAGGACGCCGCCCAGGGGCTCGGCGCCGCGCCGGGCAAGCCGCTGCTCGTGCGGGTGCGCTACATCGCGCCGGTCATGGCCTACGGCGGGCGCGCGCCGCTGCGCCAGGCCATGCGCGGCCCGCTCACGCCGACCGCGCCGCCCCCCGTCATGGCCGCGGCCCGTCCCACGGTTCCGCCGCCCACGATCGTGCGGATAGCCAACGCCCATCCCGTCCCAGCGGCGAGCGTCCTGCCGCGTGACGGCGCGCTCGCCCTGCGGCCTGCTCAGGAGGTTCCGCGCCTGCAGACGGGTTCGATCGTCGTTCAGGCTGGCGCCTTCGCCAGCCTCGCCAACGCGCGGCGCGCCGTGGACCTCCTGAAGGCCGCAGGCGCGGCCACGATCGCACCTCTGCGACGCGGGGCGGTCGTGCTCTACAGGGTCGTGCTGCCCGCCTCCGGCGGCGCCGCCAACGCGGAGCGGCTGCGTCGCCAGGTGGCCGAGATCGGGTTCAAGGACGCCCGCCTGACGAGTTCGCTCTGACGAGTTTCCGTTGACGCCGCTAGTCGGCGTGGACCTCGCGCTCCATGGGCGTCCCGGCCGCCGGTTTCAGCAGCAGGATCAGGGGCGCAAGCAGCACGACGCTGAGGGCAATCCAGCTGAACACGTTGTCGTAGCTGACCATCATCCCCTGGCGGGTGATCTCCCCGTTCAGGACCTGCAGGCCCGACGCGGTGTTCGGGTCCATGAATTTCGGCAGCACGGACGGCAGCACGGGATCGCCGATCGTGACGCGTTCGGCCAGCCGCTGGTGGGCCATGGCCCCGTCGCGGATCAGCATCGCCTGCACCACCGAGATCCCGGCGCTGGACCCCAGACTTCGGGCCATGGTGGCGACGATGGTGCCCTCGGTCCGGTGCCTGGGATCGAGCGTCGCGTAGCCCAGGGTGTTGAGCGGGGCGAACATCAGGCCCGTGCCCATGCCCTGGATGAAGCCGGCGATCATGATCGGCTCGGCGGTCATCGAGAGGTCGAACTGGGCCATGTCCCAGGCCGCCCAGATGTTGAGGAGAACGCCGACGAACAGCACCAGCCGGGCGCCGAACTTCTGCACCAGCCAGGGGATGGCCAGGAACGAGATCAGCGAGCCGACGCCGCGGGTCACGCTGGCGACGCCGCTCTGCATGGCCGAATAGCCGAGCAGGTTCTGCATGAACGAAGGCAACAGCGCCGAGGTCGAGAACAGCAGGGCGCCGACGAAGAAGCCGAAGACGGTGCTGGCGACGAAGTTGCTGTCCTTGGCGAGGTCGCGGTGGAAGAACGGATGCTCCGAGGTCGCGGTCTGGATGACGAACACCCATAGGCCGATGGCCGCGATGATCGCCTCGATCCAGATTTCCTTGGACTGGAACCAGTCCTGGCTGGGGCCCCGGTCGAGCAGGATCTGGAAGCCCAGCACGAACATGACGATGGAGCCGAAGCCCAGGAAGTCGAAGGGCCGCTCCCGCCCGCCCTCGTCGTGCGCCATGAAGGTGTAGATGCCGAGGAAGGCGAGGATGCCGATCGGCAGGTTGATGTAGAAGACCCAGCGCCAGGTGAGGTTCTCGGTGATCCAGCCGCCGAGCGTCGGGCCGATGATCGGCCCGAGGATGACCGCCGCGCTCCAGATGCTCATGACCCGGGGGATCATCCGCTGCGGGTAGATATTGAGCATGGTCGCCTGGGACAGCGGCATCAGCGACGCGCCGGCGATGCCCTGCAGCAGGCGGTAGATCACGATCTCCGGCAGGGACGTGGCGATGCCGCACAGCATCGAGGCGGCGGTGAATCCGCCGACCGAGATCAGCAGCATCCGCTTCAGGCCGATCTTCTGCGACAGCCAGCCGGACAGCGGCGTCATGATCGCCGTGGCGATGATGTAGGAGGTCAGGACCCAGGTTATCTGATCCTGGGCCGCCGAGACGCTGCCCTGGATGTGCGGCAGGGCCACGTTGGCGATGGTCGAATCCAGCGTGTTCATCAGCGTGGCCAGCATCAGGGCCCCGGTGATGGGAATCCGGTTGTCGATATCCTGCTGCGCAGCCAAGCCTGTCGTCCGCCCCTTGCGCCTCCGGCCTTCGTGGAGCCTGCGCTAGTCGCAGACCACGCCCGAGCGGGCGTCCGTGTAGGCTCCCTTGGCATAAGCGATCTCGCCGTTGACGAGAACCGTGTCGATGCCGCAGGCGTCGCGAACGTAGCGCATGCCCTCGCCGGGCATGTCGAACTCGGGCCGCTCCTCGCCGCGAGCGATGCTCGCCGGATCGAAGATCACGATGTCGGCCGCCTGGCCCGGCGCGAGGCGCCCGCGGCCCTTCAGGCCCCAGATGTCGGCCGTTTCGGAGGTGATCTTGCGGACCGCCTCCTCGAGGGTCAGGAAGCCGCCCTTGCGGACGAACTCGGAGAACAGGTAGCCGGTGTCGCCATAGGTGGCGAAGGACGAGATGTGGGCGCCGCCGTCGCTGGCGCCGATGTGCACCAGCGGGTGAGCCAGCATCGGCCCGATCTCGGCGGTGTCCTCGTGCCCCTGGCTGGCGGAGAGGAAGGCCACGTCCAGGCCGTTCTCCAGCGAGATCTTGATCAGCGCCTCGGCCGGACGCTCGCCGCGCTCCTTGGCGATCTCCGAGAGCGTGCGGCCGACGTAGGCCGCCGGCGCGGCGTCGCCGCCGCGCACGACGAGGCCGCCCATCATCCGCTCGCCGCCGTCGGGGCCGAGGTCCTCGACCATCTTGCGGGCGGTCTCCGGATCGCCCAGGGCGGCGAGCCGCTCGGCCACCGGCTGGCGCAGGATCCGCACCCAGCGCGGCAGGCGGGCGAAGAACAGGCTGGGCCGCAGCAGCGAGAAGGAGATGTCGATCGGCCGCGTCTGCATCTGCGGCCAGACGCGCGCGCCGCGGGCGAACTGCTCCTCGACCCGCGCCAGCTGGCGGCGCACGTTCTGCGGCGTGCTCCTGTTGTGGAACACGGGCGAGAAGGTGGTCGGGATGTTGTGCTTCAGCGACAGCTCGGCGAGCTGGTCGATGCGCGCGATGGTGATGTCGACGTCGTAGAACTCCGGCACGCATTGCAGCATGCGGCCGTACTCGCCGAGCACGGAGGCCAGGGCGTCGAGCTCCTCGAACTGGGCGAAGCGGCTCGGCACCGGGCGGCCGTTGGGGTCGATGTCGACGAAGCTGGTCGAGAGGCCCACGGTGCCCGCCTCCAGGCACTGACGCAGGAGGTCCTGCATCTGGCGGATCTCGTCGGCCGTCGCGGCGCGTTCCTGGGCGGCGGGGCCCAGCACCCACAGTCGGATGACGCTGTGGCCGACGAGCGGGGCGACATTGATCGACAGGTGCTTGGCGATGGCGTCACGATAGCCCGCGAAGTCCTCCCAGCTCCACTCGAAGGCCTGGGTGAAGGCCTCCGGCGGCATCTCCTCGATGACCTGGAACATGCCCACCAGCCGCTCGCGGTCCTTGGCCTTCAGCGGGGCCAGCGAGAGCGAGCAGTTGCCCGGGACGACGCAGGTGACGCCGTGCTCGAGCGCCGGCCTGGCCGCCCCGTCCCACAGGAGCTGCACGTCGAAGTGGGTGTGCGGGTCGATGAACCCCGGCGCGACCACCCGGCCGCCCGCGTCGATCTCGGCCCGCGCCGCACCGGTCACGGCGCCCACGGCGGCCACCGCCCCGTCCTTCACCGCCACGTCGCCCCGGTAACCGGGCGCGCCGGTGCCGTCGACCACGAGCCCGTTCCTGATGATCACGTCGTACACGGTCAGTCCTTCCCCACGATGGCCCGCCAGGACTTGCCGGCGAGATCTTCGACCTTCTCGGCCCCGCTAGTCTGCATCAGCTTGAGGCCCGTTTCCTCATCCAGGGTGACCGCGCCCTCGGCCCCGTTGGGGTAGCGAAGGCGCACCACCAGCTCTGCGGAGCCGTCATGGCCGGCGGCGATCTCCGCCCCCACGATGACCGGCTCCCCGCTCACGCCTGCGGCGGCTCGACGAACACCACGTCGGAGCCCAGCAGCAGGCCCGCCGGCTTGCGCATGGCGAAGATGTGCAGGTTCCAGCTGCGGATCTTGTCGCAGGCCTCTTCGAGCCCTTCGTCCGGCAGGGCGCGAGCGGCCAGCTCCTCCAGGGTCTCGTCCGGACCGGGCGTCGTGAACCGGCGTTGCTTCGAAAGCGTCATCGGCGCCTCCCACGGTGATTTCGGCGAAAATGTTTGCGGGCGACCCCACGTCAGTCCAGCCCCATCTGCGGGTCAGACGGCGCTTCCGGGACCCAGGACGCGCACCGACGTCGCAAGTCTCTCCAGAATCGGTGATCGTCCGCGCCTGTTCGTGCGCTAAGGCGCTAAGAAAGGGCGATCTTCATGAAGCGCATCCTCGTGACCGGCGGCGCCGGCTTCATCGGCTCGCATCTGTGCGAACGCCTGCTCGACCAGGGGCACGAGGTGCTGTGCGTCGACAATTTCTACACCGGCACACGGCGCAACGTCGGGCGGCTGCTGGACAACCCCAACTTCGAGCTGATGCGTCACGACGTGACCTTCCCGCTCTTCGTGGAGGTCGACGAGATCTACAACCTCGCCTGCCCGGCCTCGCCGATCCACTACCAGTACGACCCGGTGCAGACGACGAAGACGTCGGTGCACGGCGCGATCAACATGCTGGGCCTGGCCAAGCGCCGGCGCGCCAAGATCTTCCAGGCCTCGACGAGCGAGGTCTATGGCGACCCCACGGTCCACCCGCAGGTCGAAGAGTACTGGGGCAACGTCAACCCGATCGGCTTCCGATCCTGCTACGACGAAGGCAAACGCTGCGCCGAGACCCTGTTCTTCGACTACCACCGCCAGCACAAGCTGCGGATCAAGGTGGCGCGGATCTTCAACACCTACGGCCCGCGGATGCACCCCAACGACGGCCGCGTCGTCTCCAACTTCGTGGTCCAGGCGCTCAAGGGTGAGCCCATCACCCTCTACGGCGACGGCGAACAGACCCGCTCGTTCTGCTACGTGGACGACCTCGTCGAGGGCTTCCTGCGCCTGATGGCCACCGGCGACGACGTCACCGGGCCGATCAACCTCGGCAACCCGGGCGAGTTCACTATCAAGCAGCTGGCCGAGACGGTGATCGAGCTGACCGGCTCGAAATCGAAGATCGAATACCGCCCTCTGCCGCAGGACGATCCGCGCCAGCGCAAGCCGGACATCAGCAAGGCCAAGACGATCCTCGACTGGCAGCCGACCATCCAGCTGCAGGAGGGCGTCGGCCGGACGATCGCCTATTTCGACGAGCTGCTCGCCAGCGGCGAGGCCTAGGCGGAGACCGCGGTCACGATCCGCTCTATCAGCCAGAAGGCCGCCAGTCCGCCGATCGCATAGGCGGGGCCCGTGCGGGCCAGGATCGGCCGCCCCAGCCATTGCCGCCAGGGTGTGCGCGATGCGATCCAGATCAGCGCCAGGACCGCGCCGATGAAGATCAACTGGCCGATCTCGACGCCGACGTTGAACAGGAACAGCGCCTGCGGTGCAGCCTTGGGCGGCAGGCCGATCTGGGCCAGGGCTCCGGCGAACGCCATGCCGTGCAGCAGGCCGAAGACGAAGGCGATCAGCCAGGGCCGGCGGCGCGCCAGGCTGTCCTCGGCGCGGCCGGGGATCAGCTCGCTGGCCACGAAGACGATGGAAAGCGCCACCAGCGCCTCGATCACCGCGCTCGGAAAGGCGATGTAGCCGAGCGCCGCCAGCGCCAGGGTGAGACTGTGGGCGAGGGTGAAGGCCGTGATGGTCTTCACCAGGCGCCAGGACGGCCCGATGAGCAGCAGCAGGCCCAGCACGAACAGCAGGTGGTCGAAGCCGGTCAGGATGTGCTCGACGCCCAGCCGCAGGTAGGCCGGGACGGCCAGGCCCGAGGGCCTGGCGAGCGACAGCTTCATGCTCGGCTCCGACGGCCGCAGCACCGCGTCCACCTGCCGTCCGTCAGACGTCGTGATGCGGACGAGCACGTCCGTGACCGTCTCCGACAGGCCTTCGACGCTGGCGGTCTGGCCATCGAGCGGCGGAGCGGTGGTGACGCGCCAGCTCTTCTCGACGAAGCCCGATGCGGCGGTCTGGCTGGTCGGCGGCCCTTCGAGGGCGCCGCCGGACAGGTGCGGCCTCAGATGGATGACCATCTCGCCCATGGCCGGCTGCTTCCAGGTGACCTCGTAGGCGTGCGGGCCGGTTTCGACGATCTGGAGCAGCGCGGGGCGCACCTCGTGCGCCTGGGCCGCGGCAGCCAGCCCGAGCCAGGCGAGGATGGCGAGCAGCAGCCTCACTGGGCCTCGCCCGCCACGACCACCCGGTAGCGCTTGCGAAGAGACTTGAGGAATGCGGCGTTGTTGGCGGCGCGCCGCTCGGCGATCCAGGCGTCGCGGACGTCGCTCCGGACCGCGTCGAACGCCGCGACATCGGCGCCCTGCCGCCCCTCCACCCGCACCAGATGCACCCCGTACGGCGAGGTGATCGGCCCGATCCAGGTTCCAAGAGGCGCGGCCTGGATCGTCCTGGCGAACTCCGCGCCATAGTCGCGGGTCAGGTCGGCCGGACTGACGTCGGCGTAGCTGAGCGGCAGGAGGAACGGATCACCGGCCGGCGAGCCGCCCCGGCGCAGTTCGGCCAGGGCCTCGGCCGCGGCGGCTTGGGCCTGGGGACCCCGGTCTGCGCTGAAGACCACCTGGCGCATCGCGATGTGAGCCGGGGTCGCATACTGGTTCCTGTGTTGGGCGTAGTAGTCGCGCAGCTGGGCCTCGGCAGGCTCCGGGATCGCGCCGACGTCCTCGCTGGCGAAGGCCATCTTCTGGGCGAGGCGCCGGCGGACGATCATGTCCTCGCGATCGAGCCCCAGCCGCTGCGCCTCGCGCGCCAGCAGTTCTTCGTCCACGCGGTCCTGGAGGATGGCCGCGAGCTCGGTCTTGGTCGGTGGCCGGCCGCTCTGCATCTGCCAGTAGCCGACCAGCTGGTTGAGTTCCTGTTCGCTGATGCGCACCGTCGGCCGCCCGCCCGCCCGCACCGCCGTCAGGAGCAGGAACAGCACGGCGCCGATCAGCAGGAAGTGGACCAGCGGCTCGCGCGCGGCCCGCCGCACGGGGCGGATCAGCGGCGCGGTCCAGCCGCCCTTGGTTTGCGTCTCGGCGATGCTCGCCACGTCAGGCCTTCGGCTCGTACCAGATGGGCGAAGACCAGGCCCGCTCCATGATCGTCGTCGGCAGGGTCGGGTTTGGCGGCGTGCCGTTGCGCAGCGCGTCCCAGGTCGACCAGCGGCAGGACGGGTTCTCGAGCACCCGCACATAGTAGAAGGCGCGCTGCTTCGGATCGAAGGTCGGATCCGTCCACACCGTGCGCAGCTCCACGTCGCCCTTGAAGCGGGTCGGCTCGCAGGTCTTCAGGTCGACGCTGGCGCCGTTGCTGGGGCAGCGGCCGGTCGCCGGGTCCACGCTCAGATGATCTGAGCAGGCGACGTCGAACACCCGCTCCTTGGCGACGCCGTTCTCGATCCAGCCCTTCACCACCTGCGCCCGTTGCAGGAAGCCGCTGTTCGGGTCGCGCACGCCCCAGACCAGGAACCTGGGCGCGCGTCCCTTGGCGGGCAGCAGGTCGCCGCCCATGGGCACCCCGTGGGCATAGGCCTGGGTCACCAGGTCGGGGCGCTTGGCGAGATCGGCTGGGAAGTCGTAGCCGGCGAAGAAGCGGACGCGGATGCGCGGTCCGGAGGTGGCGAAGGTCTCCTTGCGGCGCAGGGCGGCGTAGATCGCCTCCCGCGTGTTCTCCTCGGCCCAGACGCCGGCCAGGCCAGACGCGCCCCAGTCCTGGAAGCGGATGGCGGTGTTCGGGTCGATGCCGTCCCAGCTCTTCGCCCCGCCCGGCGGGATCGACATGCGCTGCTCCGGCGTGAAGTCGACGCGGCCGACCTTGGAGAAGAAGTTCTTCTCCTCCGCCGAGCCCGGCGCGGCGTTGTGGGTGTCGGTCGAGCCGATGAAGCCGAACTTGAACGGGTTGAAGCCCTGCCGGTCCTGGAAGACGAGGCCGTCCTTCAGCGCCTGGCGGACATAGCCGCCCCGGAAGTGTTTCACCTTCATGTCGACGCCGATGTAGCGCTCCATGATCTCGAAGTTGGCCCACTCGTCGTTGGGCGACAGCGAGGGATGGGTCTCGGAGGTGCCCTTGATCTGGCTGATCTCGGCCAGAGGCTCGTTGCGGGTGCGGAGCTCGGCGTAGGTCCGGTCGATCGGCTTGCCGTTCAGGCGCATCGTGTCGAACATCAGCCCGTCGGAGCCGTTCGAATTGTGCGGGATCGCCAGGGCCTCGACGCCCTTTCCGCGCCAGGCGTCCATGGTCCGCCACAGGTTCTCGGGGTCGTTGGACTGCAGGGCGGTGTAGGGCGCGCCCGGCACCTTGGCGGTGCGGAAGATCACGTTGCGGTGGAGGTTCCGGCCGTCCGGCGCAGAGGTGTATTCGTAGCCCACGAAGGTGGTGAAGCGGCCGGGCTCGTAGTTGCGCGCCGCCGCCGTCTGCAGCTCGTTCCAGGCGCGGGAGACGATCCGCGGATCGCTGAACTCCTTGGGCAGAGTCCCCGCGCCGTAGCCGAACACCATCCGGTTGAAGGCGACCTGCATCTGCTTCGGATCGGACGAGAACAGGCCCTGGACGATCGGCAGCTTGGAGATGGGGCTCGCCGGATCGTTCGCCTCCTCCATCGCCCCGATGTACTCGGAGTGGTCGGTGACGGCGACGAAGTCGAGCGGTCCGCCCGCCAGGCGCACCTGGGCGCCCGAGGCGTGGCCGATCGGCTCGCCCTTAGCGAAACGGTAGGCGTCATCGGGCGTGGCCCGGACGTTGAAGATGTAGGCGTCGAACGACAGCTTGGTGTGGACGTGCAGGTCGCCGAAATAGGCGTTCCGCTCCGGGTTCCAGCTCGCCAGATGCTCGGTCGGCAGGGGTGCCGAAGGCTTCGCCGGCTTGGCGACGGGCGGCGCGTCGGTCCCGCGCAAGGTCGCCTTGGGCAGGTCGCTGGCCGCCAGGGCGATGCCGCCCGCGGTGACGGCGACCACCGCCCCGGTCACGATCCAGCGGCGCTTGCGGCCGTCCAGTTGCTGGCCCATCCGGCCCCTCCCGTCCTGCCCGCCGGCCGTGCGGCTGGCGAGACGTTCCTGATCCCCGCACCGGATTGGGGAGGTCGGACCGGGACAAAGCAAGCCGCAGGCTCGCCACGGGGCCGCATATCGGTATAGCTTTCGGCTATGGAGCTTCGCCATCTGGAACAGGTTCTGGCGATCTGCCGCGCCGGCGGATTCAGCGGCGCCGCGCGCGCCCTGCAGGTATCGCAGCCCACCCTGTCCAAGAGCATCGCCCGTCTCGAGGCCAAGCTTTCTGTGAAGCTGTTCGACCGTTCCGGCGGCGCCGCCAAGCCGACCGCCTACGGCCGTTTCATCGCCGAGCGGGCGGAGAGCCTGCTCAACAGTGTCGCCGTGCTAACGCGCGACCTCGAGCATCTGGTTCAGGGCGAGGCCGGACGCCTGCGTATCGGGGTCGGGCCCGTGCCCCGGCTGGTGCTGCTGCCGCAGATCGTGCGGTGCATGGCCGAGCGCTTCCCGCATCTCAACCTCGAGACGGAGCAGGAGATGGCCGCGGCCCTGCTGCGCGGCGTCGAGGAAGGCCGCTACGACGTGGTCTTCCTCACCTTCGAGGCGGCCGAACCCTACGGCGACCTGATCCGGGTGAAGGTGGCCGAGTCCGAGCACATCGCCGTGGCCCGGCCGGGCCATCCGGTGCTCGCGGAGGAGACTCCGCTCGGCCCCCGCCAACTCCTCAGCCATCCGATGGCGGTCTCGCGCCTGGTGCCGAGCTTCCGCCGCTGGGCCGGCGAGCTGAGCGAGGCCGAACAGGCCCACCTGCAGGCCTTCGTCTCCGACGACTTCAATCTCATCAAGCAGCGGGTCATGGACTCCGACCTGCTGACCATGGGGCCGCGCCTGGTGTTCGAGCCCGAGATCGGCCAGGGCCGCCTCATACCGCTGCCGCTCACCTGGCACACCCGCTACGAGTGCTGGATGCTGACGACCGCCGAGCGCTGGCGCCTGCCGGTGGTGAAGGCCGCCGCCGAGGCCGCCAAGCTGAAGGACTAGGCGGCCCGGGCCGCCAGACCCTGCTGGCGCATGCGCCAGACCATCTGGTCGAAGCGGTCCTGGCCGAAGAACGGCTCGCCGCCGAACACCATCATCGGCACGCCCCAATGGCCGGCGGCGCGCTGTTCGAGCTGGTTCTCCTCGACGACGGCGGCGTAGCGGTCCGGATCGGCGTCCACCGCCTCAGCCATCTCAGCGAAGTCGAGGCCGGCGCGCCCGGCGGCGCGGGCGAGGTGGTCGCCCTCGTGCCAGTTCTCCACCTCGCCGCTCCAGATGGTGTGGCTCGCCTCCTTCAGGAACGCCAGGCCCCGCCCGCGTTCGACGGCGGCGACGCCCAGGTGCGTCAGGCGATGGATGTGCGGCTGGGGCACGCGATAGCTGCCATTGGCCTGCTGCACGGGATCGGGCCGTGGCCAGCGGAACGGCAGGCCGAGGAACGCCGCCTCCCGGAACACGTCCTTCATGAAGTAGCTGACCCACAAGGGGTCGCGCGTCTCGAAGAATTCCGGCGTCCGCACGGCCAGCGGATAGACCGGCTTCACATTGCAGACCACGTCGTACTCGGCCTCGAGCGCGATCAGTCTCGGCACGACCATGTAGGAATAAGGCGAGCGGAAGGACCAATAGAGGTCATAGCTCAAGGACATAGTCGGACACCCTCCCCTGCCGCGACGTCTTCCCGCGGGCCACCGTCACCATAAGATGAGCTGACGCCGTAAGAAATCGGGGAGGACATCATGCGTCGCCGGACATTGCTGAAGGCTATGGGCGCGCTCGGCGCGGCTGTCGGACTGGCCTTCGCGCCCGCCGCCCAGGCCCAGTTCGCCGCGGCCGCGCCCCAGGCGCCCGACGGCCTTCGCGTCACCTTCTGCGGCACCTCGGGGCCTCTGCCCGTGCGCGACCGGGCCAAGGCCTGCGTGGCGATCCAGGCGGGGGACAGCCTTTATCTGGTCGATGTCGGACCGGAGGCCACCGAGAACCTGATGATGTGGCGCCTGCCGCTCAACCAGGCCAAGGCGCTCTTCCTGACCCACCTGCATTCCGACCACATCGGCGAGGTGGGCGAGTTCAACCTGCAGAGCTGGGTGGCCGGGCGGCCGGCGCCCCTGCTGCTGGTCGGACCAGCCGGCACGGAGAAGGTGGCCCAGGGCTTCAACCTCGCCTATGCGACCGACCACGGCTTCCGGAAGGCGCATCACGAGCACGGCGCCTTCAAGTTCGACCTCAAGTCCGGCGAGCTTCAGCCGAAGGTCATCCAGATGCCGAAGCCCTCCGCCTCCGGCCTGGCGACGGCCGTGGCCTACAAGGACGGCGACCTCACCGTGACGGCGATCAAGGTGGCGCACGAGCCTGTCGAGCCGGCCTTCGCCTACCGGTTCGACTACAAGGGCCGATCGGTCGTGGTCAGCGGCGACACCCGCAAGTGGCCGCCGCTCGCCGAGGCCGCCAAAGGCGCGGACGTGCTGATCCACGAGGCCCAGAACGCCGACATGACGCGCCAGCTGGCGCAGGGCCTGAAGGCGCTCGGCAATCCGCGGATGAGTTCGCTGATGACCGACACCCTCACCTACCACACCACCCCGGTGGAGGCGGCGGACATCGCCCGGTCTGCGGGGGTGAAGCGCCTGGTGCTGTATCACCTGACCCAGGCCGGCCTGCCCATGTACAACCCCGAGGCCTTCACCCGCGGCATGGACGCCGGCGGCGCGCTCGACTGGCGTCTGGCCAAGGACGGCATGACCATCGATCTGCCCGCCGGCGGCGACGAGATTCGCTTCGGACAGGACTGAGCGCGGGGCCCTCAACGTAAAGACGGCGGGGAGGTCGCCCTCCCCGCCGCTTCTGACGTCTTTACCTGGCGGGCGAGGCCCGCGCCGGAGACGTTTCTTATTTGAACAGCCCCAACAGGATGCTGGTCGACTGGTTGGCGATCGACAGGGCCTGCACGCCGAGCTGTTGCTTGGTCTGCAGGGCCTGCAGGCTCGCGCTTTCCTGAGCCAGGTTGGCGTCGACCAGGTTGCCCACGCCCGTGGTCAAGCTGTCCTGCAGCTTGCCGACCAGGGTCAGCTGGTTGTCCATGGCCTTGGAGTCCACACCGAAGCCCGAGAGGGTCTGGGTGACGGTCTTCATGGCCGTGTCCACCATCGCCAGGTCGGAGCCGGCGTCGGCCGCGCCGGTCGCGCCCGTCCACGCCGCGGCGGTCATGGTGACCCCGTCGGCCGTGAAATAGGTCTGACCCGCGACGACGGCGCCAGCCGTGGTCGTGGTGGCCTTCGCGGTCGAGAACAGCGCATTGAAGCTGATGTCCGCGTGAGCCGAGTTGACGGTGATCTTGCCGTCGGTGCTGCCGAGCGCCTGGACCTGGCCCGTGCCGCCGTCAATCAGGTTGACCCCGTTGAACGTGGCCGAGGCGATGGTGTTGGCGTACGACTGGCCCAGCTTGGCGAACTCCGACGCATACTGAGCGCGCGACGGGTCGTCGATGGTGGCGTCCGAGGCCGCCAGGGCCTTGGAACGCATCTGGGTCAGAAGATCGGTCAGCTGGGCGCCGGCCTGCAGAGTCGTGTCGACCACGGACTTGCCGTTGTTCAGCGAGTTCACCACCGCGTCGAGCGAATTGGCTTGCGCCTTTTCGGTCTGCGCGATGGCCCAGATGGCGCCGTTGTCTTTCGCCGAAGCGATCTTCAGGCCGGTGTTGATCCGGTTCTGAGTGGTCGCCAGGGACATCTGGGTGGACGACAGGTTCTGCAGCGCGATCATCGCCGCAGTGTTGGTGTTGATCGAATTCATCGTCATTTTGCACTGGTCCTTATTTCAAGGCGCCGACGTCATTCTGACGCCGCGGGCGTCATGCCCGTGGGGACGCGGAGCAAGGGCCAGGCCAATCGCGACTGGTTGTTTTCACTCGGGAAAACGAACCATCTGCGCGGGCAGGGCCTTCCCCTGCAACCGTCAGTAGGCAAGCGCTGCAGCGCTGCGCCCGGCAAAAACTTCAGCGCCGGAACGGCTCAGGATCTGGGTGTCGCGCTCAGGACGACCCGGCCGCCGCGCGGGAGGCCGCGGCATCCGCCTCGTCGGCCGGATGCAGAGCGGCGATCGCCGCGTAAAGCTTCTCCACCTCGATCGGCTTCGCGATCAGGCCGTCCATGCCGGCCCGGCGATATTCGGCCATCTGGTGGCTCATGGCGTTGGCGGTCAGGGCCAGGATCGGGGTGCGCGAGCGCCCCTCGGTCGCCTCGCGTCCGCGGATCACGGCCGCCGCCGTCGGCCCGTCCATCTCCGGCATCTGGACGTCCATGAGGATCAGGTCCCAGCGCGCACCGGCCCAGGCCTCGACCGCGGCCCGCCCGTTGCCGACCATCACCGGCTCGACGCCGATCTGGTTGAGCAGCGTCTTCAGCACGAGCTGGTTCATCTGGTTGTCCTCGGCGACGAGGATGCGCAGCGAGGACTCCCCCGCGGCCGGCGCCGGCGCCACCAGCGGCGGCGGCTCGGCGGCCTGCGCGTCGCCCACCCGCGGCAGGTCAAGCACCACCTCGAAGGCCGCCCCGCGGCCCGGCCGCGACTTCACCCCGATCGAGCCGCCCATCATCTCCGCGAGGTCGCGGCAGATCGCCAGGCCAAGGCCCGTGCCGCCGAACCGGCGGGTGGTCGAGGCGTCGGCCTGCTCGAACTTCTGGAACAGGTTGGCGGCCTTCTCCGGCGCGATGCCGATGCCCGTGTCGACGACCCGCAGGGTCAGCAACCCGGCCCGATTGCGGCCGACCTTCACGCGCACGCCGCCGCGCTCGGTGAATTTCAGGGCGTTGGAGATCAGATTGTGCAGGATCTGGCGAACCCGCAGCGGATCTCCGCGATAGACGCCCCGCGCGACCGTCGTCACCCGCAGGTCGAACTCCAGGTCCTTGCTGGCGGCGAGCGCCGCGAAGGTGTCGTGCGCGCCGCGCGCCACCTGGTCGATGTCGAACTCGGTCTCCTCGAGCTCCAGCTTGCCCGCCTCGATCTTGGACAGGTCAAGCAGGTCGTTGAGGATCGCCAGCAGGCTCTCGCCGGATTGGCGGATCACCTCGAGCCGCTCGCGCTGGTGGGACGACAGCTCCTCCATCCCCATGGCCTGGGCCATGCCGAGGACGCCGTTCAGCGGCGTGCGGATCTCGTGGCTCATGGCGGCCAGGAAGGCGCTTTTGGCCTGGTTGGCGGCCTGGGCCTCTGTGGCGGCCAGCGCCAAGGCGGCCTCGGCGTCGCGCCGCTCGGAGACGTCGCGCACGAGGGCGGTGAAGATGGTGCCCTCGGCCGTCGCCAGCCGTGAAAGCCCCACTTCCAGGGGGATCACCCGTCCGTCGCGGGTCAGGCCGAGGACCTCGCTGCGGGCGTTCATCCGCCGGCTCTGCACCGCGCCCTTGGCGAAGCGCTCCACATGTCGACGGTGCCCCGCGCGATGGCGCACCGGGATCAGCCGTTCGAGGGGACGCCCCAGGATCTCGCGCGGCTCATAGCCGAAGATTCCCTCCGCGCCCTTGCTGAACAGCAGCACCCGCAGGCTCTCGTCGGCGACGATCACCCCTTCCGAGGAGATGTTCAGGATGCTGGACAGGATGTCCTGGATCCGCTCGACGAGACCCGCCTTCACGATCTGCGAGCGGCGCTGCAAGGCGCGCGACGCTCTGCGCTGGCGCGCAGCCCGCAGTTTCGGGCCGCTCCTCACCTGAGGCTGGTGCGACGCGCTCACTCCGAAATTCCCCCCGCTCGTGCGCAGCACGCGCGACTGCGGCGCGAACGCCGCCGTCCCAACTCAAGGCGTGACCTGATTTGCAGGCCCCGTGACCCGAACTTCCGGTTGCAGAACGCCGCTTCGCCACGCCCGCCACGCCACCTTGCGGGGCGCGCGATCCCCCTCAGGGGGAAGCAAATTGCGCCTGCGGGGCGAGGCCGCGGAGAGACGCGGCGGATTGTCGCAGATCATGCGCAGTCGGGCAGAGCCGATCGGCGGTCCTCGCCGTAGCTCACCGAGCACTCGCGATCGAGACACTCGGCGGCCAGCGGACAGGCCGAGGGCGATCCGCGCGAGACGCGCGGCGCGGTCTGCTGCACGTCCTTGACCACGCTGAGCAGGCCGAGCGCCGAGGCCGGCGTGAGGACCTCGGGCCGGAAACCGTCCTGCAGCGCCGGCTCGACGCCGAACATCTCCCGGTCGACCGGGAAGAGGCCGCAGCAGAAGGTCCAGTCCGGGAACTGCCGCGACACCACCGCGCGGCTCTCGACCACCTGAAGCGCGCCGTGCCGCGGATCGGCCGAGATGGCGCCGTAGACCTGCTGGACCGCGTGCTTCTCGCCCTCGAGGACCTGCAGGAAGCGGCCCTGGCAGGCGAACAGCACGCCGGTCACGCCCAGGCTCTCGTTCCGCCGGCGGGAGGACTGCAGGATATCCTCGAGCAGGTCCCTCATCCGCACCGACGCTTCCGGGCGAACGGCGGAGTGGTAGATGAGGCGATGCAGCTGGCCCGAGGCGCTGCGCGGCGCGGCGGCGCCGCTGCGGATCGGGATGGCCGGGGCCGCGACGGGCTCCAGCAGCCGGACGCCGACCCCCTCGCCGCTCTCGAATTGTATCCCCATCAGCTGGAAGGCCTCGCTGATCGCATTCAGCGTCCGGCTGTTGGCGTCCACCGGACCGCGGATGCGTTCCAGCCGCTTGATGGTCTCCAGGCTCAGGCCGCTGCGCCGGGCCAGTTCAGCCTGTTCGAGGCGACCGAGAGCCCGAGCCGCGCGTATCTGTTCGCCCGTCAGTGTCAGCGACCTGAACACCATACGACCTCCAGCATATTAAAATACACCTCACGGGTAACTTTGCGGCAGAGACACATACCAAGGTTACTAATATAGACCGACCGACTCTATTCACACCCTCAAAATCGAATCTAATTATTCACTATCCGACATTGGGTGGCTAGTTCTCCCATCGAGCGAACTTAACCAATAATTTTCGCCTCTATGCTCAACTTTACTCGGCTAGAAGTCGAGCGGTTCAAGGGCGCCCACTATCGGTAGAGCGCCTTCCGCTCCGGTTGCGATGGGGGCTTGAGTGGCAGTGGGTGCGGTAGAAGTTGCGGCGGCGGCGCCGACGATCCGCGTGATGGTGGTCGACGATTCCGCGGTGGTTCGGGGCCTGGTTTCGCGTCAGTTGGCCACGGACAGCGCCATCGAAGTCGTCTGCACCGCATCCAACGGCGAGATCGCGCTCCGCGAGATGGAGCGCCACGAGGTCGACATCGTGGTGCTCGACATCGAGATGCCGGTCATGGACGGCCTGACCGCCCTGACCCGCATCCTCAAGAGCCATCCGCACGTAGAGGTCATCATGGCCTCGACGCTCACCCGCCGGAATGCGGAGGTGAGCCTCAAGGCCCTGCAGCTCGGCGCCTCTGACTATGTGGCCAAGCCCGAAACCGGGCTCGCCGGCGCCGCGGAGTTCCAGCGCGAGCTTGTCTCCAAGATCAAGGCGCTCGGCGCGCGCAAGCCGGTCCGCGCCGCGCCGGCTCCGGCCGCGGCGCCCGCCCCGCGCAACCCGCTGGCCGCGTCGTGGCCGCGACCGCCGGCCACGCCCGCCAGCCGGCGCGTGAAGCCGCAGGTCCTGGCGATCGGCGCCTCCACCGGCGGCCCGCCCGCCCTCATCGGCCTCTTCGAAGCGCTGCGTGGCGCGGTCCCGCAGCCGATCCTGCTGACCCAGCACATGCCGGCCACCTTCACCGCCCTTCTCGCCGAACAGCTGTCGCGGGCCGGCGAGCGGCCCTGCGCCGAAGCCAAGGACGGCGAGAGCATAGAACCCGGGCGATGTTACGTGGCGCCCGGAGGCTGGCACATGACCGTCGGCCGCGCCGGCCCGACGCCGGTGATCCGCCTCAATCAGGATCCGCCGGAGAACTTCTGCCGCCCGGCGGTCGACCCCATGCTGCGCAGCATCGCGCGCGTGTACGGCCCGGCGGCCATCGCCGTGATCCTCACCGGCATGGGCGCCGACGGCGCCAAGGGCTGCGAGGCGATCTCGGCCGCCGGCGGCCATTTCATCGCCCAGGACGAAGCCACCAGCGTGGTCTGGGGCATGCCCGGCGCGGCCGCAGCCACCGGCCTCGCCGACGCGATCCTGCCGATCGGCGAGGTCGCCCCCTGGATCCGTCGCCAAGTCGAGGTGGGCGCATGACCGGACCTGATTTCGACTACTTCTGCCAGCTCATCCGGAACCGCTCGGGCCTCGTCCTGACGCCCGAGAAGGCCTACCTCGTCAGCAGCCGCCTGACGCCCGTGGCCCGCGCCGAAGGCCTGAGCGGCGTGCCCGAGCTGCTGGCCAAGCTGCGCGCCAATCCGGTGGACAGCCTGGTGACACGCTGCGTCGAGGCCATGGCCACGCACGAGTCGTTCTTCTTCCGCGACGGCGGCCCCTTCGAGCAGCTGGCGAACCAAGTGCTTCCCGAGCTGATCGAGGCGCGCAAGTCGGTGAAATCGCTGCGCATCCTCTGCGCGGCCTGCTCCAGCGGGCAGGAGCCCTATTCGATCGCCATGCTGCTCCAGGAGATGTCGGCGCGGATGCCCGGCTGGCGCCTGGAGATCCTGGCCACCGACATGTCGGAGGCGATCCTGCGCAAGGCGCGCAGCGGCCTCTACAGCGACTTCGAGGTGCGCCGCGGCCTGACCGAGGAGCGGCTGAAACGCTGGTTCACGCCGGAGGGCGCCTGCTGGCGCGTCTCCCCGACGCTTCAGCAGATCGTCACCTTCCGCTCGCACAACCTGTTGCACGGCTCGGCGGGGCTCGGCGGCTTCGACATCATCTTCTGCCGCAACGTCCTGATCTACTTCGACGTCGACCAGAAGCGGCGGGTGTTGGGCGAGTTGCGCCGCGTGCTCACCGACGACGGCTACCTCTTCCTCGGCAGCGCCGAGACGGTGATCGGGGTGAGCAACGCCTTCGAGCTCTCCCCCGGCGCACGCGGGCTCTATCGCCCGAGCGGCGCCCAGCCGCTCAGCCGCACGGCCTGACCTCCGACACGACGAAAGCCCCGCGGGTCATTCCCGCGGAGCCATCGGGCGCCAGACAGAAAAACGCCCCGCGGATCGCTCCGCGGGGCGTTCGGCTTGTCGGCCGGCAGGGTCCGGCCGCTAAGCCTTAAGCCTTGATCATCGCCTCGATCTCGGCGGCCAGCGCCTCGAGTTGGACGGCCTTGTCGCTGAGCGAATTGGTCGCGCCCAGCATGTCGGCCGCAGCCTGGGAGTTCTGACCCGCCGCGTCGGTGACGCCGGTGATGTTGGAGGACACCTCGCGGGTGCCGGAGGCGGCCTCCTGCACGTTGCGGGTGATCTCTTGCGTCGCAGCGCCCTGCTCCTCCACCGCGCTGGCGATGGCGGCCGAAGCCTCGTTCGCCTGCTCGATGGTGCGCCGGATGCTCTCGATCGCGCCGACCGCCGCCTGGGACGCCTTCTGGATCGATCCGATCTGCTCGGCGATCTGCTTGGTCGCCTTGGCCGTCTGATCGGCGAGGTTCTTCACCTCCGAGGCGACCACCGCGAAGCCCTTGCCGGCCTCACCGGCGCGGGCGGATTCGATGGTCGCGTTCAGCGCCAGAAGCTTGGTCTGCGAGGCGATCTCCTGGATCAGGCCGACCACCTCGCCGACCCGCTCAGCCGAGTCCGCCAGGCCGCGCATGGTGCCGTCGGTGGCCATGGCCTCCTCGACAGCCTGGCGCGAGATGCTGGAGGACTGCTCGACCTGGCGCGTGATCTCCTGGATCGAAGCCGACAGCTCTTCGGCGGCGGAGGCCACCGTCTGGACGTTGGAAGAGGCCTCTTCCGAGGCCGCGGCGACCGCGGCGGCCTGGTTGCTCGTCTCCTCGGCGGAGGCGGCCATGGTGTTGGCCATCCCGCGCATGTCCTCGGCCGATCCGGCGACGTCCTTGCTGAAGTCGTTCACCCGGTCGATGAAGCGTAGCTGGTCGGTGACCACCGTCCAGGTGAGCATGGCGGCGTTGTAGCGGTTCTGGCCATCGCGCAGCGCCTGGACCCGCAGATCGAGAGCCTCGTCGCCGAGCTTGATGATCGCCCGGTGCGGCAGGTTGTTCGGATCCGCCAGCAGCCGGCGCTGGTGGGCCGGGTTCTTGTGGAATACGTCGATGCACTGGCCGAGCAGCTTGTCGGCCGGCACCGGCAAGAGGTGCTGCAGGCCGCGCAGGGTCTCGATCGTGCGCTTGTTGAGATAGTTGATGGTCAGGTCGTTGGGATCGCAGACCATGACGTTGAACGGCGCGGCGTCGACCACGCGGCTCAAGGTCTCGTTCTCCTGCTCGCGCTTCACCTGCTCGGTGATGTCGGTGGCGTACTTCACCACCTTCACCGGCTTGCCGCTGGGATCGAGGATCGGGTTGTAGCTGGCCTGGATCCAGATCTCCTTGCCGCCCTTGCCGACCCGCAGATAGCGCCCGGCGTCGTATTCGCCGCGGCCGAGCTTGTCCCAGAAGGCCCGATACTCGGGGCTCGCCCGGTATTCGGGCTCGACGAACATCGAGTGATGTTTCCCGCGCACTTCCTCGAGCGAGTATCCGAGGGTGTTGAGGAAGTTGGCGTTGGCCTCGATGATCGTGCCGTCGAGGTGGAACTGGATGACCGCCTGGGCCTTGCTGATCGCATCGAGCTGGCCCGCCGCATCGGCCGCCGCCATCTTCTGGGCGGTGATGTCGGAGGCGTACTTCACGACCTTGTACGGCCGGCCCGATCTGTCGAAGATCGGGTTGTAGCTGGCCTGGATCCAGATCTCCTTGCCGCCCTTGCCGATGCGCTTGTACTCGCCGGCGTCGTACTCGCCGCGGCTCAGCCGATCCCAGAACGCCCGGTATTCAGGGCTCGAGCGCTCCGCGGGGTCGACGAACATCGAGTGATGCTGACCGCGGATCTCGTCCAGCGAGTAGCCGAGCGCCCTCAGGAAGTTGTCATTGGCGTCGAGGATGACGCCGTCGGTGCCGAATTCGATCACCGCCTGCGAGCGGCGGATCGCGTCGACCTGCCCCTTGTAATCCTCGAGCTGCGCCGCCAGTTCGTCCGGCGCTTCGGTCTCTTGCTTGCGAACGGCCGCGGATCCCTGTGCCATCCCGCTCCCCTGTGGTTCTCGGTTCAAGACGTCGTCACGCGCGGACTCGGCCAGCGCGCCGACTTCGGCGATGTCGCTCTCGGCGCAACCCAGCTCCCGCAGGGTGTCCGCCAGATGCTTCACGACGATGTCGAAGTGAATGTCGTTGAGCCCCTGCGCCGCATACTTGCGGTGGCTCATCCTCAGGCTGTCGCCCGTGTAGTTGTTCGGCCCGCCCATCAGCATGGTCAGGAAGGCCTTCTGGCTCCGCGCCTGGCGCTTCATGTCGACGCCGTCGAAGAAGGCGTTGATCCGCGGGTCGGCGAGGACCTTCCGGTAGAACAGCTCGACCGCCGCATCCACCGCGGCCTCGCCGCCAAGACGTTCGAATAGACTGGCGCCGGTATCCTGACTCAGCGCCACCGAAGATTTACCGCCCATATACGCCCCCCGAGCGCTGCCCAGACCTATACCTCTTGAGAATTCGAATCGTTTTCGTCACGACGGTAACACCCGCTCCGATTCGTGTATTTCGTTACTTGGGAACACTTCATTTATACTTATGTGTTCTTAATTTGCGCCTCAGGCGTATTCTACACGCCTCGATCGCACCTATTCCACAGCCGGTCGCAACCCCGCTCCGTGCTCTCATCGGTTGAGCACGTCGGCCCGCGCCGACTCCGCGAGAGCGCCGGCCTCGGCGATGTCGGCGTCCGCGGCGCCAAGCTCCTTCAGGGTCGCCGCCAGATGCTCGACCACGGCGTCGAAGTGGCCGTCGTTCAGCCCCTTCAGCCGCTGGTGGCCGGAGCGCAGGTTGGCGCCGGTGTAGCTGTTCGGACCGCCCATCAGCATGGTCAGGAACGCCCGCTGGCTACGCGCCTGGCGCTTCATGTCGACGCCCTGGAAGAAGCTGTTGATGCGCTCGTCGGCCAGGACCTTGCGGTAGAAGAGCTCCACGGCCGCCTCCACCGCCGCCGCGCCGCCGAGCCGCTCGAACAGGCTCTGAGCGACCGGCGCCTCGGCCGCAGCGGCCGGAGCCGCGGCGGTCGGCGACGGCCGCATGGCGGTCGACGGATCGAGGTGCAGCACCTCCTCCACCTTCAGGACGAGCAGAAGCTCGCCTTCGAGGCGGTAGAGCCCGCTGCACAGGCGTCGCCACTCCGGTGAGAGGGTGACCGGCGGCGGCTCGTGCAGGTTGGCCTGCAGCCAGAGCACGTCGCCTACATCGTCCACCAGCAGGGCGTAGAGCTCGCCGTTGCGCTCGACGATCACCGACATGGTGCTCTCGTCCGCGCCGCGCGGCTCGATGCCGAGGCGGCGGCGCATGTCGATGGCGGTGACGATGCGGCCGCGCAGGTTCAGCGAGCCCGCCACCTCGGGCGGGCCGAGCGGCACCCGGTTGATGGCGGTCGGTGCGATGACGTCCTGGACGCTCAGCACAGGCACCCCGAAGGCCTGCTTGCCGATCCGCACTGAGACCAGACCCTCGGCCGCACCGACCGAGGCCATGGCTGGATCCATCGCGACCGTCATGCCGCCCCCCGCATATCGTCCAGAGCGCCCGACACCGCGTCGAGCAGGGTGGTCTTGTCGACGCCGGCCTCACCGGCCGACTGCATCGCCAGCGACAGCAGCGGCGTGCCGTGCCAGCGCGTCGCCTTGCCGAGGGCCTCGGCGAACGCCTTCACCTGCGGCGCGCCGGGGCGCGTGTCGGCCATGATCAGGTGGAACTGCTGCCCGGAGTCGTAGAGGTTCAGGGCAGCGTCGGCGTCGACCGCGACCGTCACCTCATAACCGGCCTGGGCCAGCAGGGGACGGAGCAGCAGCTGCGAGAAGGGACTGGAGTCCACGACCAGCAGCCGCTTGGCGCCCGCCCCCCGCCGCGCCGGCCCCTCCCCCGGGCGCGCCCGAGGCTCCGCGGAGTCCTCGTTCACGGCGCGCCGCCAGTAGAAGCCCACATCGATCAGCTCCGTCGCCTTTCCGGCGATGATCAGGCTGCCCATGGCTCCCTCGCCGCGGGAGTCGAGTTCGGAGCTGACCGCGCTCTCGACGATGTCGACGATCTCCTCGACCAGAAGGCCGACCGCCCGGTCCTCGCGGGCGAACACCAGTAGCGGCCGGCGGCCGCCTTCCCAGACCGCCGCCGGTTGGGCGTCGGCGCCGAGGATCGGCATGAGCTTGCCGCGGTACTGGATGACCGCCCGGCCATCGACCCGTTCGATCTGGTCGGCGGCGACCTCCTCGATGCGCGACACCGACGCCAGCGGCGCGGCCTTGAGCGCGTCGTTGGCGGCCCGGAACACCAGCAGGGCCGCCCGGTCCTGGGCCTCGCCGGCGGCCTGGGCCTCGGCCTCGTCCTGGGTCGCGGTGGCGCCCTGGCCGGCGCCCGCCTCGCTGGACATGCCCTTGGGATCGAGGATCAGGATCACCGAGCCGTCGCCGAGGATCGTGGCGCCGGAGTAGAGCTTGAGGTGGCGCAGCACGGTGGCGACCGGCTTGACCACGATCTCCTCGGTGTCGAACACCCGGTCGACGATCACCCCGAAGGTGAAGGCGCCCACCCGGCAGACCACGATGCAGGTCTCGCCAGAGGGTTCGCCAGACGCTTCCAGCCCGAGCAGCGACTGCAGGGAGACCAGCGGCAGCAGTCTGTCGCGCAGGCGGAGCACCGCGGAACCGTCGATGTACTCGATCGCCCGGCCGGACGCGCCCGACGCGCCCGAGGCGCTGACCAGCTCGACCACCGAGGACTGCGGGATGGCGAAGCGCTCGTCGCAGCATTCGACGATCAGGGCCGAGACGATCGTGAGGGTCAGCGGAATGCGGATCGTGAACCGCGTGCCGCCGCCCTCAACGGAAGAGACGTCGATGGCGCCGCCGATCTTCTCGATGTTGGTGCGCACCACGTCCATCCCGACCCCGCGTCCAGAGACGGAGGTGACCTGCGAGGCCGTCGAGAAGCCGGGTAGGAAGATCAGCGAGCGGGCGTCGGCGTCCGACATCTGCTCGGCCTGGGTCGGCGTCACGAGGCCGGTCGCCAGCGCCTTGGCGCGGATCTTCTCGGCCGACAGGCCGCGGCCGTCGTCGGCCACCTCGATGACGATGGCCCCGCCCTCATGGCGCGCCTGCAGGGTGATGCGTCCGACGTCCGACTTGCCGGCGGCGCGCCGGTCGGCCGGCGTCTCCAGCCCGTGGTCGGCGGCGTTGCGGATCATGTGGGTGAGCGGATCCTTGATCAGCTCGAGCACCTGGCGGTCGAGTTCGGTCTCCTGGCCGTACATGACGAGGTCGATCTTCTTGCCGAGGTCCTGCGCCAGGTCCCGCACCAGGCGCGGCAGCTTGGCCCAGGCGCCGCTGATCGGCTGCATGCGGGTGGTCATCACCCCTTCCTGCAGCTCGCTGGTCACCTGGTTCAGCC
Source organism: Phenylobacterium soli (assembly GCF_003254475.1). Classification (NCBI taxonomy): domain Bacteria; kingdom Pseudomonadati; phylum Pseudomonadota; class Alphaproteobacteria; order Caulobacterales; family Caulobacteraceae; genus Phenylobacterium; species Phenylobacterium soli. The sequence continues at coordinate 1,983,066 of NZ_QFYQ01000001.1, read as the reverse complement.
GGTTGAGCGGCGCGGCGAACGGGCTCTCGGGCTCGAGCCTCAGGGTCTGAATCAGCTGGTTGCGGATCAGCACCAGTTCGCTGACTACCGTCATCAGGTGCTCGAGCGCGTCGACGCTGACCCGGATGGTCTGGGCGGGGCCCGCCCCGTCACCGCCGCCGGAGGACGCGGCGGCGGCGCGGGGCGTCTCGGTCTCGCCGAGCGGCTTCGCCGCCGGAGCCGGCTGGGCCGCAGGCGGGGCCGGCGGGGGCTCGGCCGCGACCACGGGAGGCGCGGGCGCAGGCGCGGGCGGAGGCGGCGCGACCGCCTCGATGACCGGCGGCGGGGCGACCTCGAGCATGGGCTCCACTTCGGGTTCGGCCTCCGCGGCGGGCAGGGCCAGGTCACGCAGCTCCGTCACGTCGCGGTCGGCGACATCGAGATCGCGCAGGGATGCAGCCATCACGTCGAAGGCATGGGCGAGCTGGCCGGCGTCCAGGGACGTCTCCAGCGTCTCCCCGAGTGCCTTGGCGAAGCCTCCCGTCGCGGCCTGCTTGCGCGCCACCTCGATCAGACCATCGCGGAGCGCGGCCTGCAGGCGGTCGGGATCGGCCGCCGAGAACGCCGTCGCCTCGCCCCCCTCGCCGCGCAACTTGGGCAAGGTCATCTCCGCCGCCGCGTCGAGACTGGCGTCGCCGCCCAGCCGCTCGATGAGGCTGCGGTTGTCGGCAGGGGTCGCCATGGCGGGCGCGGCCGCGGCCGGCGTCTCGACGGGCGCCTCGGGCGCGCCGTCCGCCTCGAGCACCGCCTCCAACCTGGCGATGAGCGCGCTGTCGTCGCCTTCCGGTTCAGCCCCGGATTCGGCCAGGGCGTCGGTGAGGGAGCGGATCAGGTCGACGGTGTCCAGGACGGCCGAGACAGCGGTTGGGGTGACTGGAACCACCCCGTCACGGAAGCCTCCCAGGACGTTCTCCGCCGCGTGGGCGACGGTCTGCAGACGCATCAGCCCTAGGAAGCCGCAGGTGCCTTTGATGGTGTGGATCAGGCGGAAGATGCCGCCCAGCGTCTCCGGGTCATCGGGATGCTGCTCGAACCGCACGAGCTCGCTATCGAGAGCCTCGAGCCCCTCGCGGGTCTCTGCGATGAAATCGCTTACCAGATCGTCCAACGCCCACCCCCGTGGCTCCGCCGGCCTCTCGCCGCGCGAATAAACGGGAGTCGATTTGGTTAACGACGCCTTACCGCCCAGGTTTACGTGCAGAAATACCAGTACCCATTTTGAGTATATTCGCCGCTAGGCGCCGACCGATAGGCATTATGACACCGCCTATATCTCCACACAGATCATTCTATATTCCGCAGGTGCATCTTGTTACACCTGACGTGTCTTTCTGTTCGCGGATACCAATAGGATCATAAGCCCCGAATACATTCATAATTACTCTTTGTTAGCCATTCCGGGAAATTCGTGGAGGCGTTGAATGGCCCCGGGGGTGGGCGAAGAGGCGTAGAGACATGGCCGTCGACAAATCCATGAACGTGCTCGTCGTGGACGACTACAAGACGATGATCCGCATCGTCCGCGGTCTCCTCGAGCAACTCGGGTTCCGAAACATCGATGACGCGACGGATGGTCCGACGGCGCTCGAGAAGATCCAAGCCAAGGACTACGGCCTGATCCTCTCCGATTGGAACATGAGCCCGATGACGGGCTACGAACTGCTCCAGAAGGTGCGCGCCGACGCCCGTACCAAGGACATACCGTTCCTGATGGTCACGGCCGAGGCCAAGACCGAGAACGTCATCGCCGCCCGCAAGGCCGGGGTGAACAACTACATCATCAAGCCCTTCACCCTGGCCGTGCTGAAGCAGAAGCTCAGCGCGGTGCTGGGAGAGCTCTGAGGTGTCGGCCAGCGAAGCCCGCGAGGTCATCGGGCTGATCCGCGCCGACATCGAACAGGCCGCGGACGCCATGCTGGCGGCCGCCGAGATGGGGCTGGGCGACATCAACGCCGCGCGCGAGGGCCAGACTTCGGCTCTGGACCGCGTCGAGCGCACGCTCTGCGCCATCCTCGAGGCCTGCGCCTTCCAGGACCTGGCCGGCCAACGCCTGTCGCGCCTGGAGAGCCTGATCGCCACCACCGAATTCGGGCCGGCGCCCGAGCACGATCCCCTGCTCAACGGCCCGGCCGCGCCCGGCCAGGGCCTGGATCAGGACGCCGCCGACGCCCTGTTCAACGACACCTGAGCCTGACCCCTAAGGAGATGAGCCGCGGCCCATGCTGCATTCGACCTCGCGATTGGACTTGCGGAAAACCAAGGTCCTGCTGGTCGACGACAACCCGCAGTCGCTGGAGCTCATGACTCAGATCCTCCTGGGCTTCCGCGTCGACAAGACGAGCGGGTGTCGGTCGCCAGAGGAGGCGCGTGAGCTGCTGACCTCGGCGATCTTCGACCTGATCATCATCGACGGCGAAATGCCGAACGAGGACGGCATCTCGCTGACGCGCCACATCCGCGGCGAGCCGAACCTGCCGAACTTCACCGCCCCGATCATCGTGGTCAGCGGCCACACGCCGGCCGAGAAGGTGATCCGCGCGCGGGACGCCGGCGCGAACATGATCGTCAAGAAGCCGATCGCCCCGGCCGTCCTGCTCAGCCGCATCGAATGGCTCGCGCGCAACAGCCGCGAGTTCGTCACCACGTCCAACTACTGCGGGCCGGACCGCCGCTTCCAGCACCTGCCCTTGCCCGAGGGTCTGCCGGAGCGCCGCGCCGACACGATCGCGCTCACCGCCAATCCTGAGCGGGCCATGTCACAGGATGACGTGGACGCCCTGTTTGGCTAGGACCCGCCCATGAGCTCCGCCCGTATCTTCACGCCGGAAAACCGGCTCGCGAAGATCCTCGAGACCATCGACGCGCCTACCGCGGCGGAGCTCGTCAACGACGCCGAGTGCCGGGTGGCCCAGCTGTCGGAAGCCATCCACGGCTACGTCGAGGCCAAGCTCCAGGAGATCCTGGTGTTCGCGACACAGAGCGAGGAGGTGCTGTTCGCCGAATGCCAGACGCTCGCCGACGCCGCGATGAACGTGGCCGAGGTGGCCGGCGCGGCGGAGATGGAGGCCATCGGCGAAGTGGCGCGCGGCATCAGCGCCATGGTCGAGGGTTTGACGACCAGCGGCGTCTGGCACTCGGACGCCCTGAAGCTGCACCTCGACGCCCTGGCGCTCGTCAACCAGAACGGCGGCGGCCTGACGGACGAGAACAAGACGATCCTCGCCCGCCTGCGCGGCATGCGCGAAGCCGTCGGCGTCGCCGACTAGACCGCTCAGAAGCTCCGGCTCACCGAGAGGCCGATCGTGCGCGGCCGTTGGGGCGTGGTCTGGGGGACTTTCCGCAGAGAGAAGGGGTTGCCGTAGGCGAAGGTGTCGTCGCGGCTGTCGGCCACGTTCTCGCCGTAGAGTTCAACCCGCAGGTCGCCGGCCGCCAGCGCGAGCCCGAGCCTCAGATCGCCATACCCGCCCATCGCCGGCGCCGTCTGGGCGTCGATCGTCAGGTGCGAGCGGCCGACGTAGGCGTAGCGCGCAGTGGCCTCCAGATAGCCTCGCCCCGCGAGAGGACGGCGGTAGGCGCCCGCCACGCCGAACGCGAGCTTCGGAACCCCCGGCAGGCCCGCATCGCCTCTCGGCGCGAACCCGGGGTCGGGGCGGTTCAGCTCCGGCTCCTGCGCCGTCAGATTGGCGCTGAAGGTCCATTGCCCCCGGGCGTAGGCCGTCTCGAGCTCCGCGCCGCTGCTGCGTCCGTCGCCGATGTTGCCGGTGAACGGCAGGCCTGACGGCAGAAGAAGATCGGCCTGGATGTCGCGCCAGGATGCATGGAAGACCGCAGCGCGCATGCGCCAGTTCGGCGAAGGCTGCCACCGCAGGCCCGCCTCGTAGCTCCACAGCTCGTCCCCGACGTAGCGGCGCAGGGGCTGCGCCGCGCCGGCGCCCGCGCCGAACGCCTGTCCGATCGGGCCGCTGGTGTTGAAGCCGCCGGAGCGATAGCCCTCCGCCGCCTGCACATAGAGGCCGAGGCTGGGCGCGGCGGCATAGGCGGCCACCAGCTTGGGGGCGAAGCCTGAGTCTGAGGTCTTGCCGTCGAAGTCCCTGGAGGCGGTTCCCAGCCTGACGTGCGATCGCGTGCGCACGCTGGAGCTGAACAGCCGTCCGCCGGCCGTCAGGGTCAGTCGCCGGCCGAGCGCGTAGGAAGCCTCGCCGAACAGGGCCGTCTCAAGCAGTCGGTCGCGCCGGGTCTCGTCGTAGCCGATCCCCCCCTTTGCCCCGAACAGCGTCCCGGAAAGATCCTGCTGGCCGAACGCGGCGAAGGCGCCGGCCAGCCACTGCAGCGGCCCTTGTCCGCGCGAGGTCACGCGCGCCTCGTTGACCAGGCCCTTGATGTCGTTGTCGTCGTCGTAGATCGCCGGCGCATCCCCGCCCGGCGCCAGGGCCGCGGGCGCAAGCGAAGCGTCGTAGCGGCTGGCGACGTCGTGCTCGAGGACGCCAGTGGTGACCGTCACATCGGCGAGGCGCGCCGCCCAGCGGAGCGTCAGGTCGGCAGCCAGGAAGTCATTGTCGTGCGGCTCCGGATTCGGGGTCGATCGGGCGAAGGTTCCGAGCCCGGGCTGGGCGTAGTGCGTGTCCGCCGAATTGATCGACTGCTGCACGACGGAAGCCGTCAGGGTGAGGTCCGGCTGCGCCTCCCACAGGGCGGAGGCCCTCAGGCCGTGGCGACGCGTGCGGTCGGCGTCGGTCCGGCCGGCGCCGCGATTGTCCACATAGCCGCCGACCGATTCCCACCAGCCGACCAGGCGGACGGCGCCGCGGCCTTCGGCCAAGGGCTGGTTGACCATGCCCTCGCCGCCGTAGCTCACCCCTCCGTCGCGGGTCGTCTCGGCGAAGCCCGCGACCCTGCCGTCGCGCATCAGCGGGTCGGGCGCGCGGGTGACCACGTGCAGCACGCCGCCGATCGAGCCCGAGCCGTAGAGCGATCCCTGCGGCCCGCGCAGGACCTCCACGCGCGCCACGTCCACCCATTTGAGGTCCGGATCCGGGGCGTTGTAGGTGAGCCTGAGCTCGTCCAGGTAGATGCCGACGGTGGACTGGGTGTGGCCGGTGAGCGGCCCGTCGGAGAGTCCGCGCAGGAGCAGCTTGTCGCGCCCGGGCCCGAGGTTCGTCACCGTCACCCCGGCGGCCACGGCCGGCAGGTCGCCGCTGCCTCGCACCCCGTCCCGCTCCAGGTCGTCGGCTGTGAGCGCCGTCAGGGCGTAGGGCACGCTGCGCAGGTCGACCTCGCGCTTGGTGGCCGTGACGACCAGCTCGGCGAGCGCCGCGGACGGCGGGGCGGGCGGCTCGGCCGGCGGCAGGCGGGGCGCGGGCCTCGGCGCCTGCTCCGCCTCGATCGCGATCGTGCGAGAATCGAGCCGGACTGCCCGGCAGCCGGAATCCCTGAGGATCCGCTCAAGCGCCTGGGTCGCGGTCATCAGCCCGATGGCCGAGGCCCGGCCCGCGCACTGGAGGCTGGCGGGAAAGCCGATCGACAGGCCGCTCTGGCGGGCGAGCGCCAGCAGGGCCGCCTTGCGCGGCTGGAGCGGGATCTGCAGTTGCAGCATGGCCTCGGCGGCCTGAGCCGCACCCGCCGAGGCGACCAGCAGGCCCGCCGATGCGGCCGCCGTCCAGGCGCGCCGCCGCCGTTTCGATACGCCCAGACTCGCCTCCCTCGCTCACCGCCCTCAGGGCTGAGTCGGACGCAAGCCTATCCGATAGACATCGCCGTCACGAACCGCGCTCACCGGCAGGAAGCCGGCCAGACGTCGGACCATGGCGTCTTCGGTGTCGAGGTCGATCACAGCGCTGAGCCGCAGGTTGCGCGCCTCGGGGGCGACGACGATCGGCGCGGCCACATAGCGGTTGAGGTCAGCCGCCACGTCCTCCAGCCGGGCGTCTTCGTAGACCAGCCGGCCCTGGGTCCAGGCGAAGGCCTTGTCGGGATCGACGGCGCCGACGCGGTCGCCCGCCGCGCCTTCCGTGTGCTCCAGCCGCTGGCCGCGGGTCAGCCGCGCGATGGGCGGACCGGCGGCGTCCGCCTGGGCGGCGCGCACCTCGACCACGCCGCGACGGACGCTGACGCTCACCTGGCCGCCGTGCCTCAGGACGTCGAACTCCGTCCCGACCACGCGAATGCGGCGATCGCCAGCCGCGATGATGAACGGTCGCGAGGGATCGTGGGTCACGTCAAAGGCGGCCTCCGCGTCGGCCATTTCGACCCGGCGCTCATGCCGGCCGAGGGCGACGGAGATCTTCGAGCCGCTGTTCAGCCTCACGTGCGTGCCGTCCGCGAGCGTGATCTCCCGGGTGGCGCCCTTCGCCGTCTCGTAGGTGACCGGCGCCGGTCCGCCGAAGTCGCCGACGTTCAGCGCCACGCCGGCGGCGATGGCCAGGGAGGCGGCGATGGCCGCCGGCCAGGCCCAGCGCGGCGGTCCACGGCGCGCGGCCACGCGGGGCTTGAGGGTGACGATCTCGGCCGGCTGGGCCGGCGCGTCGTCCAGTTCGCTCCACAGGGCATCGACCTCGGCGTAGGCCGCGGCGTGCTCGGAGCTCTCGTCCAACCAGGCCTCGAAGGCCTGCCAGTCGGCCTCCTCCGCGGCGTCGGACTGCAGACGCACGTGCCACTCCACCGCCCGTTCGCGGGCGGCGGGGCTGACGGCGCCGAGGTCTGACGTGCGGGTCATGCCGAAAACTGTTGCTCCTCAGACCGTGACGACGCCGAGCAGGCAAACCCGCAAATGAATCGCAGAGTCATGCGCCCACCTTGCCCATCAGGTGCTTGAGCGCTGTCATGATGTACTTCTCGACGGCGCTCCGTGAGACGCCCATCTCGGCCGCCACCTCGCCGTGGGTGAGCCCATCGAACTTGTGGCGCCGGAAGGCGGTTGCCACCGGCTTGGGAAGATCGTCCAGCGCCTTCACAAGTTGTGCGAGCCTCTGGCGAGCGGCCACCGCGTCGTCGGCCGGCGGCTCCTCGGCGACGCCCTCCGGCCCGTCTCCGGCCATCGTGCGACCATAGCCCGCATCGCGCGCGGCCTGGCGGCGCGCCGACTTCATGCGGTCGAGCATCAGGTTCGAGCCGATCCGGTAGAGGTACGCCTCCGGGCTGCGGAGGTCGTCGGGCGCCGGGCCCGAGGTGATCTTCAGATAGAGGTCCTGAACGATGTCCTCGCCCGTCGGGACCGATCCGGTCCGCTTGGCGAAGAACCGGACGAGGTCGGCGCGCTTGCGCATGTAGGCGTCGATCAGCGCCTGCGGATCGGCCATGGCGGTTGCGCGCGGTCCCCGGAAAACGTGAAGGCGAATGTCCGCAGAACCGCGCCGCTCCGCAACTACGGACCTTCCCGCATCCGCCGAAATTTTTGAGGAGCCGCCAAGGCCGCGTCGTCAGCGCATCGGGGGGACGATGTGACGTGGAGGTCCGATTGGGCGAGCCCCTATCCCTGGACGATCTGACGGATGAGACGCCACCCTGGCGCTTCGGCCGACTCGACATTCTCAACGGCGATCGCCCAGGTCGGGCGGGCCTGGAGCGGTTCATCGAGGCCCGCTATCGGCAGGCGTTCGGCGCCCGCCTCGCAGCGCACTACCCCATCCTCGTGGCCGTGAACGGCGCGGACGGCGCGCCCCGGGCGGCGGCCGGCGTGCGCTTCGCCGAGGCCGGACCGCTTTTCCTGGAAAGCTATCTCGACGCGGTCATCGAGCAGGCCGTGGGCGCCCCGCGCACGGCGATCGTCGAGATCGGCTCCCTCGCGTCGGTGAGCGCGCCGGCGACCCTCGACCTGCTGAGCGCCCTGGCGAGCTGGCTTGGCGGCCCCTGCGGGCGGCGGTTCGCGGTGGCCACCCTGCGACCCGACCTCGCCCGTCTGCTCGACCGGGCCGGCTTCGGCCTGCGCCCCATCGCGGCCGCGGATCCCGCTCGCCTCGGCGAGACGGCGCGCTCTTGGGGCGACTACTACCAAGCCGCGCCCCAGGTGTTCGCCGGCGCGATCGGCTCGCCCCCGACGCTGGGCCGTTTGGCCCTGCGCAGGGCGGCGGCCGCAGACGTCCGGGCGGTGACGCCATGAGCAAGGTCCTTGAGGCCCTCGCCCGCCATGCGGCGGAACGGCCGCACGCGACAGCCCTGGTCGGCGAAGGCCGGGCGATCACCTACGCCCAGCTTGAGCGCAAGGTGCGACGCACCGCCGAGTGGCTGGAGGAGCGCCTCTCCGACGCCGCGCCTGGCGCGCCTGTGGCCATCGCCCTCGACAACGGTCCGGCCTGGGTGGTCCTCGACCTGGCTCTGATCCGGCTGGGGCGCCCCAGCCTGCCGCTGCCGCCGTTCTTCACGCCGGACCAGGTCCAGCACGCGCTGCGCGACGCCGGCGCCTGCGCCATCCTCCGGCCTCCGGCCGGCGCCCTCGACCCCGCGGCGGAGATCGCCGGCGCGCCGGTCGCGGCGCGGCGGCTGGGCCTACTCCCACGGCCGCTGCACGCCGGGACCGCGAAGATCACCTACACCTCGGGCTCGACCGGCCGGCCCAAGGGCGTCTGCCTGTCCCAGGCCCAGCTCGAAGCCGTCGCGGCCTCGATCGTCGAGGTCATCGGCGCGCCCTTCGCGGATCGGCACATGGCGGTCCTGCCACTCGGGGTCCTGCTGGAGAACGTCGCCGGCCTCTACCCCGTGCTGCTGGCGGGCGGCTGCTACCAGGCCCTGCCGCTCGCCGAGATCGGCTTCGCCCCCGGCCAACGGCCCGACATCGGCCGCCTGATCGACGTCGTGGAGCGTGACGGCGTCACCAGCCTGATCCTCGTTCCCGAGCTACTGCGCGGCCTCGTGCTCTGGCTCGGCTTCAGCGGGCGGCGCCTGCCGAACCTGCGCCTCGTGGCGGTGGGCGGCGCGAGGGTCTCTTCCAAGCTCATCGCCGGGGCCCGCGCCGTGGGCGTTCCCGCCTACGAGGGTTACGGCCTGAGCGAGTGCGGTTCGGTCGTCGCCCTCAATACCCCCTGGGCCGATCGGACGGGCACGGCCGGCCGCGTCCTGCCGCACCTCGAGGTCCGCCTCGAGGCCGACGGAGAGCTGGTCGCTGGACCGCGGCCCTTCCTGGGCTATGTGGGCGGTCCGCGGCAGGACGGGCCGGTTCACACCGGCGATCTCTGCACGATGGACGCGGACGGCTACGTCTCCGTGGTCGGCCGCAAGTCAAACGTGCTGATCACCTCCTTCGGGCGCAACGTCTCGCCCGAGTGGGTGGAGAGCGAGCTGCTCGCCCAGCCGGAGATCGCCCAGTCCATCGTCTTCGGCGACGGCGCGCCCGAGCTCTGCGCCCTCCTCGTGCCCTCGACGCCGGCGGTGACGCCCGACGACCTCGAGGCGGCCGTGGCCCGCGCCAACGCCGCCCTACCCTCCTACGCCCGGATCGGGCGGTGGCGGCTGCGGCCGCCGCTCGACCCCCTGGCCGACGAGGTGACCGCCAACGGGCGGCCGAGACGCGCGACTCTGCGCGAGACCCACCGCGATTTCATCGAAGCCGAGAGCTGATCCCACCCATGTCGTTCTTCGAAGTCCTGGCGCGCGAGACCGCCGCCGAACGAAACCTGCTGTTCACCGTGCCTCAGATCCTGGACGGGCTGCAGGGCAAGATCTCCCGCGAGACCTACGTGCTCTATCTCGCGCAGGCCTATCACCACGTGAGCCACACCGTGCCTCTGCTCCGGCTCGCCGCGCGCGAGATGGACGACAGCCGGGCCCGTTTCCGGGACGCCCTCCTCGAGTACGTCGAGGAGGAGACCGGCCACGAGCAGTGGATCCTGCGCGACATCGCCAACGCCGGCGGCGACGCCGAGGCGGTGCGCGCCTCCGGGCCGGCGCCGCAGACCGCAGCCATGGTCGCCTACGCCTACGACTATGTGAGCCATGTGAACCCGATGGGGCTCTTCGGGATGATCTTCGTGCTCGAGGGGACGAGCATCGCCCTGGCCACGAGCGGCGCCTCGGCGGTCGCGGAGTCCCTGGGCCTCGGCCCGGAATGTTTCTCCTATCTCACCTCACACGGATCGCTCGACCAGCAGCACATGGCCTTCTTCGCCGAGCTCATGGGCCAGGTGGACGACGCGGCCGACCAGGCGGCGGTCATCGAGGTCGCGAGGAACGTCTTCCGGCTGTTCGCGGACATGTTCCGCGCCATCCCGCACGAACGGAGCATCGCCCATGTCGCCTAAGAGCAGCTCGCCTAAGAACAGGTCGCCCGAAAACATGTCTCTTGAGAGCAAGCGCGTCCTGATCACCGGCGGCTCCGGCGAACTGGGCTCGCGCATCGCCCTGCTGCTCGACGCCGAGGGCGCGAAGGTCACGGTCATGGACCGCCAGCCGCCGCGCAACCTGCCGGTCGATTTTCTGCGCTGCGATCTCGCCTCGGCCGAAGGGTTGGAGGAGGCCGCCCTGCAGCTCGACGACCGCCCGGTCGACATCCTCGTGAACCTCGCCGGGGTGCAGCACTTCGGGCCGGTCGAGAGCCAGACCCCGGCGCATCTGCAGACCACCTACATGGTCAACCTGGTGGCGCCGGTTCGGCTCACCCAGGCGGTGCTGCCGGGGATGCGGGCGCGCGGCTCGGGCCAGATCGTCAATGTCGGCTCGATCTTCGGCTCCATCAACTTCGCCCACTTCGCCACCTACTCGAGCTCCAAGGCGGGCCTGCGCGGCTTCAGCCAGGCGCTCCGCCGCGAGGTGGCCGGCAGCGGGATCGACGTGACCTACATCGCGCCCCGCGCCGTCAAGACCGGCTTCAACAGCCCCAAGGTGCTGGAGTTCGCGGCCCGCACGAAGATGGCCATGGACGATCCGGACAAGATCGCCGGCCGCATCGTCGAGTCCATCGCCGGCCGACGGGGCGACGTCTACCTGGGCTTCCCAGAAGCCGTCTTCGTCCGTCTGAACGCCCTGGCGCCTGGTCTCGTGGACCGCGCCCTGGCCGCGGGCGACCGCGAAGTCGCCAAGCTTTTCGCCTGATATTCCAAGGATCTGTATCGAAATGCGAAAGTACCTGATGCTGGCCGCCGCGGCGGCCGCCTTCCTCGCCTGCGGCGCGGCCGCGGCGAGCGACAACCCCGCCCTGGACGCCAAGGTCGGCGGGCTGGCCCGGACCTGGGACCACCTGAACTACCAGGTCCCGCAGAGCGCCCGCGCCGCCCAGGCTGACGCCCTCGCCCAAGAGGCCGACGCGGTCGCGCGACAGTTCCCCGGCCGCGCCGAACCCCTCGTCTGGAAAGCCATCGCGCTCTCGACCGAGGCGGGCGCGAAGGGCGGCATGGGCGCGCTGGGGCTGGTCAAGTCGGCCAAGGCCACGCTCGAACAGGCTGAGAAGCTCAACCCGAACGCGCTTGGCGACGGCTCGGTCTACACCAGCCTGGGCTCGCTCTATTACCAGGTGCCCGGCTTCCCGATCGGCTTCGGCGACAAGGCCAAGGCCGGCGCCTATCTGCACAAGGCGCTGGCGGTGAACCCGAACGGGCTCGACCCCAACTACTTCCTCGGCGACATGCTGCTGCGCCAGGGCGACTACGCCGGCGCCGAGAAGGCGCTGCAGAAGGCGCTCGCGGCGCCCCCGCGCCCCGGCCGCGAGGTCGCCGACCAGGGCCGCAAGGCCGAGGCCCTGGCCCTGCTCGCCAAGGCCAAGGCCAAGGCCGGCGGCTGAGGCCCAGGTCCTCGCTTTCAGAACGCCAGGAAGGCCAGGGGGATGACCGCGCCGATGGCCAGCAGAGCCCAGGCGAGCTTGCGCTGACGCGACTGGGTCACCGCGATCCAGACGCCCAGCAGCCCGGACAGGGTGAGGCCCACCGCGCTGGCGGCGAAGAACCACTTCACGAGCCGCGTGCCGAGGCTGGGCCCGCGGCGGGCCGCCTGGGCCGCAGGCTGCGCCTGGGGCGCGGCGGTTGCAGTCGGCGCACCCGGCGCGCCCGGCCCAGCCGCCGGTCGCGCAGCGTTGCGCCGCGGCGGCTCGGCGAAGCGCTGGTGGATGTGCACCTGGGCGAGCTTCTCGACGAGCGGCGCGGGCTTGTAGCCGCCGCCGTCCCGGCTCGCCTCGTGGAGGCCGAGCACCTGCACCGCCCCGGTGACCGCGAAGAAGATGATGGCCGGCGCGAACAGGACCGCCAGATAGAGGTGCAGATCGCGCAGCAGACGCGGATTGATCCGGCGCGCTGGCGCGCGGTTGCGTGCGGCTTGAGCCGTGGCGGTCACTCGTGAACTCCTTGGATGGACGCCGGCGGAATCGACTTCCGTGGTGGTCCTTACACGCGCCAGCGTTTCAGAACCGTCGTTGATCTGGATCTGGGCGCGCGATCCCGCTTCCTCGCATTGCGCCCGATCGCCGCCGCGGCGGCAAAACGGCGGTTTCCCCCATGATGAGTAACACAAACCGTCTCGGCTCGGGCCGCGCACCCAGACTGAGTACCCACCCGCATTGAGGCTCTGCTGCAGCGCACATATCTCGGGCTTGCAGCGCAGCGGGGACGGGCCGGGTGCGCTGCGACGATGAACAGGGCCTAACGCCATGACTCATTTCGACCTTTACCGGCCCCACGATGGGCTGGACGACGAGCCGGACGGCCGGCGACTGAACCTGACGCGGCTTGCCACGCTGCTCGGCGCGATGATGCTCGCCGGCTCGTTCTGGTGGTTCCTCGGCCGCATCCTGCTGCGCATCTGACGGCGCTTTCGCCGTCGTCTCCGACATTTCCCAGGTGCTAGTCTGACCGTCGGAGTCGCTTCACGGCGCGGCGGGGGACATGGGCGCGGACGGACACGAGGCGGAGGGCCTGCGGGGGCGGCTGCAGGAGGCGGTCGGCTTCCATCAGCAGTGCGATTTCGCCCGCGCCGAACAGGCCTATGCCGCGATCCTCGTCGACGCGCCGGAGCAGTTCGACGCCCTGCACCTGTCGGGCGTCCTTCTCCTCCAGACGGGCCGCACCGAAGCCGGCGTCGCGCGGATCGCCCAGGCCGTCCGCGCCAAGCCCGAGGTCGCCGCAGCTCACGCCAATCTGGCCATGGGCCTGATGCAGCTCGGGCGATCGTCCGAGGCCTTGGCCGCCCTCGATCGCGCGCTCGCCTTGCAGTCGGATGCGGCCGCCACTCACAACAGCCGAGGCAACGCCCTGGCCGACCTTGGCCGACGTGCCGAAGCCCTTGAGGCCTACGATGAGGCGCTGCGCCTCGATCCCGGGTACGTCGAAGCCCACAGCAACCGCGGCGCGGCCCTGGTGGACCTCGGCCGCCCCGCCGAAGGGCTCGTGAGCCTCGACCAGGCGTTGGCGCTGCGCGCCGACTTCGCCCCGGCCCACAATGCGCGCGGCGCCGCCCTGGCGGCGCTCGGCCGTCCCGCCGAGGCCCTGGCGAGCTTGGAGCGCGCCCTCGCCCTGCAACCCGACCACCTGGAGGCGCAGCGCAACCGCGCCTCCGCCCTGCTGAAGCTGGGCCGTTCCGGCGAGGCCCTCTCCGCCCTCGACGGCGTCCTGGCTCTCGCGCCTGAGACGGCGGAGACCCTCAACGACCGCGGCGCAGCCCTGCGCGCCTTGAAGCGTCCTGAAGAAGCCCTCGCCGCCTTCGACCGCGCCCTCGCCCTGCGGCCCGGACTCGCCGAGGTGCTGGCCAACCGCGCTGCGGCCCTGCGTGACCTGAAGCGTCCCGCGGAGGCCCTGGCGGCTTGCGAGGCGGCGCTGGCGGCGCGGCCGGATTTCGCCGAGGCGCTGCACCATCGCGGCCTGGCGCTCGCCGACCTCAAGAGGCCGCAGGAAGCGCTGGCCAGCTTCGAGCGGGCGCTCACCATCGAGCCCGGCTTCGTCGACGCGCTCAGCAACCGCGGCACGGCCCTCTTCGAACTGAAGCGCTGGCCCGAGGCCTTGGCGAGCTACGACGCCGCCCTGGCGATCGACGAGGCCCACGCCGAGGCTCACAACAACCGCGGCTTCGTCCTCCTCGCCCTCAATCGCGTCGAGGAAGCCCTGGGCGAGTTCGATCGCGCCATCGCGCTCCAGCCCGACTACGCCATGGCGCACATCAACCGGGGCAACGCCCTGCTGGCGCTCGGCCGGTTCGAGGCGTCCCTCGCGAGCTATGACGCCGCGGTGGCGCTCGACGGCCAGGGCGGCTCCGCCCAGTGGAACCGCGGCCTCGTCCTGCTGATGCTCGGACGCTGGCGCGAAGGCTTCGAGCTCTACGAGTGGCGCAAGCGCAAGGACGATCCGATCGCGGTGAACCAGGGGCCGGAGCCTGACTGGACGGGCGCCGAGCCGATCGCCGGCAAGCGGATCCTGGTCCGCTGGGAACAGGGTTTGGGCGACACGATCCAGTTCTGCCGACACGCGATGAAGCTCGCCGAGCGGGGCGCCGAGGTCAGCCTTTCGGTACAGGCGCCGCTGCAACGCCTGCTCCGGCAGCTCGAGCCGGCAGTCCGCATCCTCGGCCCGGACGAGAGCGTGGCGGCCGACTACCGGTGCGCCCTCGTGAGCCTCCCGCTCGCCATGGAGCTGACCGGCCCCGGCGAGCTGGCGGCGCCGTCCTATCTCGTCGCGGATCCTGCCCTGGCGAGCTCATGGGAGGCGCGGCTCGGCGCCCGCAAGCGCCCACGCATCGGCCTCGTCTGGAGCGGCAGCACCGTCCACAAGAACGACCACAACCGATCCCTGAGGCTGGAGCAGCTGACGACCCTGCTCGCGGCCGACGCGGACTGGGTCTGCCTGCAGAAGGAGTTCCGGCCCGGCGACGCCGAGCGCCTCGCGGCCCTGCCGAACCTGCGCCATTTCGCGGGCGAACTCGGCGACTTCGCCGACACCGCGGCCCTGATCGACCGCCTCGACCTGGTCATTTCGGTCGACACCAGCGTGGCGCACCTTGCAGGCGCCCTTGGCAAGCCGGTGTGGATCCTGCTGCCCTTTCCGCCCGACTGGCGGTGGACGGCCGCCGGCGAGACGACCGGGTGGTATCCGAGCGCCCGCCTGTTCCGCCAGCCTGCCGCCGGGGCCTGGGATCCGGTGATCGACGAGGTCTCCCGCGCCCTCGCCCGCACCTTGGCCGAAAGCCCTCTCGCCCGCTCATGACGCCCGCCAAGATCGCCGAGACGCTGGAACGGGCCATGACGCTCCACCGCCAGGGCGACCTGGACGCCGCGGACAAGCTCTACAAGCGCATCCTGCTCACGCGGCCTGGCCATGCCGACGCCCTGCATCTTTCCGGCGTGGTGGCGCTGCAGACCGGGCGCGCGGAGCGTGGCGTGCAGCTGATCCGCAAGGCGGCGGCGATCCAGCCCGGGCACGCGCCGACCCACAGCAACCTGGCCGGCGGCCTGCGCCAGCTCGGCGAACTGGAGGCGGCCCTGGCGGCCTGCGACCGGGCCCTCGCGCTCCAGCCGGACTTCCTCGACGCCTTGACCAAGCGCGCCGAGATCCTCCGCGACCTTGGCCGCGGCCCCGAGGCGCTGGAAGCCGCCCGCGGCCTGGTCGAGCGCCTGCCGGAAGAGGCGGCCGCCCACGGCCTGCTCGGCAGCGTCCTGATGGACCTCGGCCGCGCCGCAGAGGCCCTGCCCGCGATCGACCGCGCACTCGCCCTGGCGCCGGACGACGCAGCCCTGCTCAACGAACGGGGGAACGCCCTGGCCGCGCTTCGCCGCGCCCGCGAGGCCCTGGCCGCCTATGATCGCGTCATCGCCCTCGAACCGGGGCTGGCTCAGGTCCACAACAACCGCGGCAACGCTCTCGTCCTTTTGAACCGGCCCGGCGAAGCCCTGCCGGCCTACGCCCGCGCCGCCGAGCTCGCGCCGGCGGACCCTCAGCCGCTCCTCAACAGGGCGGCCGCGCTCGCCTTGCTGGACCGCCGAGAGGAGGCGCTGACGAGCTTCGAGCGCGCCGAGGCCCTGGCGCCGGGCGACCCCACCGTGCTCTGGAACAAGAGCCTGCTCCTCCTCCAGCTCGGCCGCCTCGTCGACGGCTTCGCGCTCTACGAGGCCCGCAAGCGCACGCGCGAGCCCGCCGGCTCGGCGTTCGCCGACCGGCCGGCCTGGCTCGGTGACGGCGACATCGCCGGCAAGACGCTGCTGCTGCATGCCGAGCAGGGCCTCGGCGACACCCTCCAGTTCTGCCGCTATACCCCGCTCGCCCGGGCGCGCGGGGCCAAGGTCGTGCTGCGCGTCCAGCCGCCGCTGAAGCGGCTCCTGCAAGGCCTCGACCCGGCGATCGCCGTGATCGGCGAGGACGAGGCGGTCCCCGACTTCGACATCCATTGTCCGCTGCTCAGCCTGCCGCTGGCGTTCGGCACGGACCTGACCTCGATCCCCGCCGACATTCCCTACCTGACCCCAGAGCCGCAGCTCGTGGCGGCCTGGCGCGATCGGCTGGGACCAGGCGCCCGACGCATCGGCCTCGCCTGGCGCGGCGCGCCCGGGCACAGGAACGACCACAATCGCTCCCTGTCGCTCGAGGCCCTGGCGCCCCTGTTCGCGCTGTCAGGCGAATGGATCAGCCTGCAGCGGGACCTCACGCCGGAAGAGGCTGATCGGCTGGCGTCGCTAGGCGTGCGCGCAATGGGCGACGAGCTCGCCGACTTCGCCGACACCGCGGCGCTGGTCGCCAGCCTCGACCTCGTGATCAGCGTCGACACCAGCCTGGCCCACCTGGCCGGAGCGCTCGGCGCGCCGGTGTGGGTGTTTCTGCCGGCCAATCCCGATTGGCGCTGGCTGTTCGGGCGCGCGGACAGCCCCTGGTATCCCTCGGCCCGTCTGTTCCGGCAGCGGAGCCTCGGGGACTGGACGGTTCCCATGGCGGAGGTCGCCCAAGCGCTCGCACAGGACACGATTGCGTCAACTTGACGCGCCGTCACCCTGCCACGCTTGATATCGCGGCTCTCGGACCGCACCTGTCGAACCCAGGCAAGTCTAGCCAGCGTGAACGAACGCCGGCCAAGGGAGGATGCATGATCGCAGCCCGGCGACAGGTTCTGTTCGGTTTCGGCGCTATCGCCACGGCCGCCGCCATTCCATCCGTCCTCCAGAGCGAGGTCATGAAGCGCGCTCCGCTGGTCGCGCCCGACGCAACGCTTCCGGCCGCGCCCGCCGTGCTGCGCGGCGCGATGGCCGATGCGCGCAAGCTCGTGCTGCACAACCTGCACACCGGCGACACCTTCAACGAGGTCTATTTCGAGAAGGGCGGCTATGTGCCGGACGCCCTCGCCGAGGCCCAGCGCGTGCTGCGCGACTGGCGCAATGGCGAGGAGCACTTCATGGACCCGAAGCTGTTCGACGCCCTGCACGGCATCTCGCAGAAGCTCGAGACCAGCCAGCCCTTCCAGATCATCTCCGGCTACCGCTCGCCGAAGACCAACGCCATGCTCCACGAGCGCAGCGCCGGCGTGGCCAGCCACAGCCAGCACATGCAGGGCAAGGCCTCGGACATCCGCGTCCAGGGCGTCGAGCTCTCGAACGTCCACAAGGCCGCCCTCGCCCAGAGGGCCGGCGGCGTCGGCCTCTACCCCGTGTCGGATTTCGTGCACGTCGACGTGGCTCGCGTCCGCACCTGGACGGGCTCGTAGGACAGGCTCCTAGCGAGGGTTCCTCAGGCGGCGCTCGGCTGCGGCGCGCCCTCGCCCAGCACCCGCGGATCGCGCTCCAGGCTCGAAGTGTCGAAGCCGTGGAACAGCGACAGGAAGCGGAACGGATGCTCCTGGTAGCTCGGGTACATGACGTTGTTGATGTCCGAGCGAGTGTCGAAGTAGCCGATCCGCGCCCCCGGCGCATTGGCCTGAAGGTTGTGGCGGCCGAGAGTCAGGGCGACCTGGTCGATCCAGCGCGTCACCTCCGCCCCTGAGAGGCGGTTCTCCAGATAGCCGGCCACCGCGTCGATGAAGGTGCGGGCGTTCGCCGTCGGATTGGCCATCAGCAGGTTGGCCGTGATCCGCGAGCCGGGATTGAAGGTCAGCTCGTTCTCGTTGAGCACCACGTCCTCGTGGGCGTGGGCGGCGAGCAGGTCGGCCACGCCGCGCTGCAGGAGAAGGTCGATATCGGAGACAAACACCGGCCGCTGCAGCCTGTCGAGCAGGGCTCCCAGCCGCAGGAAGCGCACCGACTGCAGGTGGGCCACGGGCTTCTCGGTCCAGACCTTCGGCGGTGCGTCGTAGATCTTCACCGTCGCTTCGGCCGGATCGAAGTCGCAGGCCATGAACACCAGCCGCTCGTCATCGACCCCGACCTTGGCGGCGATGCGATCGAGCGCGCCCTGGCCGCCGATCACATGGATGACGGTCAGGTACGGCGCGTCGGCATAGCGCCGCACGGACAGCGCATACCAACGGGCGTAGAGGTCCACATAGGCCTCGTCCGCCGCAGCGAAGAACACGCACTCCGCGCCGAGCTTGTCGGCGCGCGCCTTCAGGGATTTCCAGTCCAGCCTCTCGCCCGACGCCGACATCATCTCGACCTTGCCGGCGGGGCGCTTCGCCGGCGGCTTGAGGGCGAGATCCATGTCGAGCGCATCCATCAGCACCCGGTAATGGCACTCCCAGGCGGCGAGTTCGCCGGGCTCGGTCTGCACTTCGAGCGCCCTCGCCGCGGCCAGGAGTTGGTCGAGCTGTTGGCGGGAGCGGGGCGTCAGCGGCCGGCAGAGGATCAGGCCGGCGGCGTCGTGCAGGTCGCGCAGGCGCAGAAGGGCGTGGCTCTCCGGCGCGGGCGACAGCGCCAGGGTGAAGCGATGCTCGATCTCGGAGGCGAGGTCGCCCGCCGCATGGGCGTGGTCCGCGGCCAGCGTGCGCGCCTCGCGATCCAGCGGCTCGAGCGCCACGATGGCCTCGGCGTAGCGACGCGCCGGCTCGGCGCGGCCGAGCGTCTGGTTGCAGGCCATGGCGGTGCGCAGCATGGCGAGGTTCTGCGGCAGCAACTCGGCCAGGGCCGCAGCATAGCGCTCGGCCTCGGCCACCTCGTTGCGCGACAGGTGGGCGTTGAAGCGGTGGATGCCCGCCTCGGCCTGCGCCTGGATCGCGGTCAGCAGCTCCTGGGTCACGCCGCGCGCCTTGAGCGCGTTCAGCTGCGCCATCGCATCGAGGTTCCGGCCCGTCTCGGCCAGCATTTCGACGAGGAGCAGCCGCAGGTCGGTGCGGCCCGGATGCAGGGTGGCGATATGCTCCAGGATCGGCAGGGCGTGGCCGACGCGGCCCTCCTGGCGCAGCAAGACGGCGACGCCGAGCAGTTGCGCAAGCTGGGCGTCGGCCTGGGCCGGTGTCATGGGCGGCGGAAGCTGGCTCATGAGGCGCGCGGTCTCCGGGAGCGGGCCTTGGCTGCGTCATTGGCGGCGGCTTCGCCGGTCCACAGGCGTCCGTCCGGCTGCAGCGGCCGCACCAGGTGCCGGCGCGCCAGGGCCGCGCGGTAGAGCTCGGCGTAGTCGGCTCGCAGCATCAGGTCCTCGGCCTCGTGGTCGATGTCGAGGCCGGCGGCCATGTAGGCCGCAAGGTTGGTCAGGTCGGGCGCGGGCAGGCGCCCCGACTGATGGTCGGCGACCATCTGGCCGTAGAGGCCCTCCAGCCGGGTGACCAGCTTCTCCATATTGAAGAGGTCGCAACTGTCGCGGCCCCGTTGCAGGCGGGCGCGCAGCTCCGCCAGGCGCGGACGGTCGCTGGCCAGCGCCATGGCGAGGGCGATGTAGTCCTCCTCGTTCTCGACCACGAGCTCGGGCAGGCCGGCGGCCCGCACCAGGCTGCCGCAGACCCGGCTCGCGAAGGCGCGGCCCGAGATGGTGATCATCGGCACGCCCATCCACAGGGCGTCCGAGGCCGTGGTGTGGGCCCCGTACGGCGAGGTGTCGAGGAACAGGTCGGCGAGCGGATAGCGGGCCAGGTGGTAGGCGTTGGCGAGCTTCGGCGCGAAGACGAGGCGCGCGCGTTCGACGCCGTTCGCCTCCGCGAAGGCCCAGAGACGCTCGTGCGTCTCCGGCGTGCTGGCCAGGAGCCAGAGCACGCTTCCCGGAACCGCCTTGAGGATCTTCAGCCAGCGCTCGAAGGTGAAGCGGCTGATCTTCTGCGAGCCGTTGAAGCAGCAGAACACGAAGGCGTCTTCTGGCAGGCCCGCGTTGGCGCGGGTGGGCCGGGTCGGGTCGACCACTCGCTTGCGGTCGTTGGGCTGGTAGCAGGGCAGCCGCACCACCTCTTCCGAGTAGTAGGCCTCCGAGCCGGGCGGCGTGATCCAGTCGTCGCCGATGATGTAGTGATGGTAGGGCGAACCCATGGTGCCGGGGAAACCCAGCCAGTTCACCTGGATGGGCGCCGGACGGCGGGCGAAGATCGCCGTGCGGGAATCCCGCGTGTGCCCGTTGACGTCGACCAGGATGTCGATCTCGTCCTCGGCGATCAGCTTTGCCGCCGCCGCGTCGTCCAGCTCGCGGATGTCCCGCCAGTGCTCGATCGTCGGCTTCAGGCGCGCCTGCAGGCCGGTCGGATCCGGGATCCCGCAGTAGTAGGCGAAGACCTCGATCTTCTCGCGGTCATGCAGGGCGAACACCTCGGCCATGAGGTAGCCCACCGCATGGTCGCGCAGGTCGGAGGAGACATAGCCGACGCGCAGCCGGCGGCCCTTGAGGTCCACGGGCGCGTGCCGCCGGTCGGCCGCCTCCCCCGGTTCCTCGCGGATGGAGGTCTCGACGTAGTGGGCCGCGGCGGCGAGCTGCAGCAGCGGGTCATCGGTGTAGACGGCCATGGACAAGGGGTGCATCGCCCCCACCATCTCGCGCCGCGACAGGCTCTCGCGCGGGGCGGCGACCGGCCATTTGCACTGCGCCATGCGCACGGCGACGTACTGCTCGATCACCTCCCGCTGGTGCGGATTGATGTCGAGGGACTCGGCCATGGCCTCCTCGGCCGCGGCCGGATTCTGCTGCTCCCCCTGCACCCGAGCGATCTGCTTGAGGGCGGCGAGCTTGTACTGGACCGCCTGGCCGGTGATCGGCGCGAGGCGCGCGAGGACGGCGTTCCACTGTTCCAGGCCTGCGGCCGCCGCGCCCGACTTTTCGAGGACGCCGCCGAGATTGATGTAGCCCGGCAGGAAGTCGGGGTTGACCGCCAGCGCGGCCTCGAGGAGCTGGCGCGCGGTCGCGACGTCGCCCGTCTGGCTCGCCAGGACCGCGCCGTTGAACTGGGCGACGAAGCGCTGCGGATGCTCGCCGTTGGCGTTCAGCCACATGCGGTAGAGCTGGATCGCCTGGGCCGCCTGGCCGCTGTCGGCAAGCCGTCCCGCGGCGCCGATCAGCTCCGGCAGGCCAATGTCGCCCCCACTGCTGACCTTCTGGAGCGTTGCGACGAGAAGGTCTTGGTTCACAAGGCGGCCCAGCTCGATCCGAAGCGCGGCGACTCCCCCCGGAGGCGTCGCGGCCAAGGTGGGGCCATCATGGTGAGCCAATGGTTAACGCGCGCCGGCGCATGGCCTCGGGGGATCGCGGCAAAGAAAAGCGCCAGGCGGTGACCGCCTGGCGCTTCAGGATGGAGACTTGTCCGTCCGTTAGGACAGGTAGGCCGCGATCTGGGTCGAGTCCATGGCCTGGACCTGTGTCTGGGTGAACGCCGCCCTCAGGCCGGTGGTCATCGCCGCGATGTTGGTCGAGGTGAGGCTCTGCACCTGGGTCGTCGACAGGCCCGGGATCTGGCTCGCCTTCAGCTCGCCGACGTCCGTAGTGGTGAGGGCCGCGATGACCGTCGAGGTCAGGCCGCCGAGCTGGCTCGCCGTGAGCTGGCCCACCTGGGTGGCGGACAGTTCGTGGAAGTCGGCGGCCGAGAGCCCCGCGATCTGGGTCTTCGAGAAGGACTGCAGCTGGGTCGCGCCCAGAGCCTGCACCTGGGTCTGGCTGAGCGCCGAGACCGCGGCGGAGGTCAGGCTCGAGAGCTGAGTGCCCGCCAGGTAGCCGATCTGCGTCGAGCTGAGCTCGCCGATGTCGCCGGCCGTCAGGCTCTGCACCTGCGTGCTGGTCAGGGCCTTCAGAGCGGTCGAGCCGAGCTGGCTCACCTGGGTCGAGGTCAGGGCGGAGAAGTTGGCCGCCGACAGCGCCCCGATCTGGCTCGCCGTGAAGGCGGCGAGCTGGGTCTGATCGAACTGGCCGACCCGCGTGGTGTCGAAGCTCTTCACCTGCGTCGTCGTCAGGCCCTTCAGCTGCGTGCCGTTGAGCAGCGCGATCTGGGTGCCGGACAGGTTGGCGAGACTGGCGGTCTGCAGGGCGCCGAGCTGGGTGGCCGTCAGGCCTTGCAGCTGGGTGTCCGTCAGGGCCGCCGTCTCGGTGGCGTCGAGCGTCCCCACCTGGGTCGCGGTCAGGCCCTTGATCTGGGTGCCGTCCAGCTTCGAGAACTGGGTGGGCGTCAGGGCCTGCAGCTTGGTGGTCGAGAGGCCGCCGAGCTGGGTCGAGCTCAGGCCGCCGATCTGCGTCGCGTTGAGCAGGGCGACGTTGGTCGAGGTCAGCCCGTTCAGCTGGGCGGCGCTCAGCTGGCCGACCTGGGTCGCCGACAGCTCGCCGAGGAAGGTCGAAGAGATCGCGCCCAGCTGGGTCAGGGTCAGGGCCTTGATGGCCGTGGAGCCGAGGCCGTTCACCTGGGTCTGGTTGAGGACCGACAGATTGGCCGCCGCTAGCGCCGCTATCTGGGTGCCGCCCAGCGCGCCGAGCTGGGTGTCGGCCAGTTCGCCGACGTCGGTGGTCGACAGGCCACCGATCTGGGTGGCGGTCAGCGCCTTCACCTGGCTGGTGTTCAGGGCGGCCACCTGGGTCGAGCTGAGGGCCGAGAAGGCCGCAGCCGAGAGGGCGCCGATCTGGGCAGGCTTCAGGGCCTGGAGCTGGGTCGCGGAGAATTCACCCACGTCGGTGGTGGAGAGGCCGGCGATCTGGGTGGCGGTCAGGCCGCCGAGCGCCGTCGCGCCGAGCTTGGCGACCTGGGTGCCGTTGAGCGCCGAGAGGTCCGTGACGCTCAGCGAGGCCAGCTGGGCCGCCGAGAGCGCGCCGACCTGGGTGTCGGCCAGTTCGCCGATGTCGGTGGTCGACAGGCCGCGCAGCTGAGCGCCCGTCAGGCCGGCGATCTGGGTGGTGCTGATCGCCGCCACCTGGGTGGAGGTGAGGGCCGAGAAGGCCGTCGCCGTCAGAGAGCCGAGCTGGGTGCCCGTCAGGGCCGCGATCTGGGTGTCGGCGAACTCACCGACGTCCGCGGTCGTCAGGTTCTTCAGCTGGGTCGCGGTGAAGCCCTTGACCTGGGTCGCGTCGAACGAGGCGATGTGGGTCTGGTCGAGGCTCGAGACCGCGGTCCAGGACAGCTGGCCCACCTGGGTGGCCGTCAGCTGGTTGAGCTGGGTCGTCGTGAACTGGCCGACGCCGGTGGTCGTCAGGCCGCCGAGCTGGGTGCTGGTGAGCGACTTGACGTGGGTGGCGTCGAGCGCCGCGAACTGGGTCGCCGTCAGCTGGCCCACCTGGGTGGCCGACAGGGCGCCAAGCTGGGTCGCGGTCAGGTTGTTCAGCGCCGTGGCGTCCAGCTCGTTGAGGTCGGCCTGGCCGAGCGACTTGAGCTGGGTGGTGGTCACGCCATGCAGTTGGGTCGGCGTGAAGGCGTTCACCTCGGTGGCGGTCAGCGACCCCACGTTGGTGTTCGAAAGCTTGCCGATCTGGGTGGCGTTGAGCTGGCCGATCTGAGTCACCGAGAAGGAGTTCAGATTGGCCAGGCCCGAGATCTGGGTCGCGGTGAGCGCGCCGATGTGGGTCTGATCGAGCGCCTGGAACTGGGTCGCCGTGAGCTGGCCGAGCTGCGTCGCAGAGAGCGCGCCGAGCTGGGTCGAGGTCAGGTTGTTCAGCGCCGTGGCGTCGAGTTCGTTCAGGTCCGCCTGGCTGAGCGAGGCCAGCTGCGTGTTGGTGATGGCGTGCAGCTGCGTCGCCGTGAAGCCGTTCACCTCGGTGGCGGTCAGCGAGCCGAGATTGGTGTTCGACAGCTTTGAGATCTGGGTCGCCGAGAGCTGGCCGATCTGGGTCGCCGAGAACGAGTTCAGGTTCGCAAGGCCCGAGATCTGCGTCGCGTTGAGGGCGCCGATGTGGGTCTGATCGAGCGACTGGAACTGGGTCGCGGTGAGCTGGCCGAGCTGCGTCGCCGAGAGGGCGCCGAGCTGCGTCGAGGTCAGGTTGTTCAGCGCCGTGGCGTCGAGCTCATTGAGGTCCGCCTGGCTCAGCGACTTGAGCTGGGTGGTGGTCACCCCGTGAAGTTGGGTCGGCGTGAAGGCGTTCACCTCGGTGGCGGTCAGCGACCCCACGTTGGTGTTCGACAGCTTGCCGATCTGAGTGGCCGACAGCTGGCCGATCTGGGTCGCCGAGAAGGAGTTCAGGTTGGCGAGACCCGAGATCTGCGTCGCCGTCAGCGCGCCGATGTGGGTCTGATCCAGCGCCTGGAACTGGGTCGCCGTGAGCTGGCCGAGCTGCGTCGCAGAGAGCGCGCCGAGCTGGGTCGAGGTCAGGTTGTTCAGCGCCGTGGCGTCGAGCTCATTCAGGTCCGCCTGGCTGAGCGAGGCCAGCTGCGTGTTGGTGATGGCGTGCAGCTGCGTCGCCGTGAAGCCGTTCACCTCGGTGGCGGTCAGCGAGCCGAGATTGGTGTTCGACAGCTTGCCGATCTGGGTCGCCGAGAGCTGGCCGATCTGGGTCGCAGAGAACGACGTCAGGTTCGACAGCCCCGAGATCTGGGTCGCCGTGAGCGCGCCGATGTGGGTCTGATCGAGCGACTGGAACTGCGTGGCCGTGAGCTGGCCGAGTTGGGTCGCCGAGAGGGCGCCGACCTGAGTGGACGTCAGGTTGTTCAGCGCCGTGGCGTCGAGCTCGTTGAGATCCGCCTGGCTCAGCGACTTGAGCTGGGTGGCGGTGATCGCCCGCACCTGCGTCGCATTGAAGGCGTTGACCTCGGTGGCCGTCAGCGAACCCAGGTTGGTGTTCGACAGCTTGCCGATCTGGGTCGCGTTGAGCTGACCAATCTGCGTCGCCGAGAACGAGTTCAGGTTGGCCAGGCCCGAGATCTGGGTTCCGGTGAGGGCGCCGATGTGGGTCTGGTCGAGCGCCTGGAATTGGGTCGCCGTGAGCTGGCCGAGCTGCGTCGCCGACAGGGCGCCGAGCTGCGTCGAGGTCAGGTTGTTCAGCGCAGTGGCGTCCAGCTCGTTGAGGTCAGCCTGGCTGAGCGAGGCGAGCTGGGTGTTGGTGAGGCCGTGAATCTGGGTCGCGTTGAGCGCGTTGACCTCGGTGGCGGTCAGCGACCCGAGGTTGGCGTTCGAGAGCTTGCCGAGCTGGGTCGCTGAGAGCTGGCCGATCTGGGTCGCCGAGAACGAGGTCAGGTTGGCCAGGCCCGAGATCTGCGTCGCCGTCAGCGCGCCGATGTGGGTCTGATCCAGCGCCTGGAACTGGGTCGCCGTGAGCTGGCCGAGCTGCGTCGAGGACAGCGCCCCGACTTGGCTGGCCGTCAGGTTGTTCAGCGCCGTGGCGTCGAGCTCGTTGAGGTCGGCCTGACCCAGCGACTTGAGCTGGGTCGTGGTGATCGCCCGCTGTTGCGTCGCGTTGAAGGCGTTGACCTCAGTGGCCGTGAGCGAGCCCAGGTTGGTGTTCGACAGCTTGCCGATCTGGGTCGCGTTCAGCTGCCCGATCTGGGTGGCCGAGAACGACGTCAGGTTCGCCAGGCCCGAGATCTGGGTCGTGGTCAGCGCGCCGATGTGCGTCTGGTCGAACGCCTGGAACTGGGTGGCCGTGAGCTGGCCGAGCTGGGTGACCGACAGCGAGCCGAGCTGGGTGGCGGTCAGGTTGTTCAGCGCCGTGGCGTCCAGCTCGTTGAGGTCCGCCTGGCTGAGCGACTTGAGCTGCGTGGTCGTGATGCCGCGCACCTGGGTCGCGTTGAAGGCGTTCACCTCGGTCGCGCTGAGGGCGCTCAGGTTGGTCGACGACAACGCGCCGATCTGGCCGGCCGACAGCTGGCCCACCTGGGTCTGAGTGAATTCGAGGAAGTCGGCGTTCGAAAGGCCGGCGATCTGCGAGGCGGTAAGGCCGCCGATCTGGGTCTGGCTGAGGGTGCCGACCTGGGTGGCGGTCAGGGCCGACAGCTTGGTCGCGTTCAGCGCCGCGAGCTGAGAGCTGGTGACGCCCGCGATCTGGGTGGTGTTGATCGCCGACAGCTGGGTCGTGGCCAGGCCCGAGAACTGCGCGGATGACAGCTGGCCGAGCTGCGTCGAGGAGAACTCGCCGATGTCGGTGGTCGACAGGCCCGCAAGGTCGGTCGTGCTGAGGCCCTTGACCTGCGTCGAGGTGAGCGCGCCGATCTGGGTGGCGTTCAGCGAGGAGAAGTTGGCGGCCGAGATGCCGCCGAGCTGAACCACGCTCAGGGTCTTGATGTGGGTCGCGTCGAAGCCGGCGAGCTGGGTGGTGGTGAAGGCGCCGACCTGGGCCGCCGAGAGCGCGGTCAGCTGAGTGGTGTCGAAGACCAGGGCGTTGTTGAAGGCCGCGATCTGGGTCGCGGTCAGGCCCTTGGCGTTGACCGAGGTGATGCCCTGGATCTGGGTCGCGTCGAGGACGGCGATGTCGGTGACGTTGATGGCGCCGAGCTGGGTCGCGCTGAGCGATGCGATATCCGTCTGCGTCAGCGACTGGATCGTCGTAACCGACAGGGCGGCGATTTGAGCCGTCGAGAGAGCCGAGATCGACATCGAACCATCCTGGTTTTTACGAGCGATATTCTGTCGCCCGTTGGATAAACCGTACGCACACTCGCCGAAGCGTTCCGGATGGTTGGTACCGACGCCAGCTTTCTAAATGGTTACTCGGTTGCAGTCGGGGCCCGTTCTTGGGGCCAGGTTGCATTGACCTCGCCTTGATTTGGCGGGGCAGCCTGTCTGGGCGCGCACGGCGCGCTATTCCCTGTCAGTTGACCGAAGCTGTCGTGACTGCGGGGTGACGCCACCCGCGGGCGTGCGCCCACTCGTGCGCCTTGAGGGCTTCGCGCTCGGCGCGGCTCGGCCAGGCCTGAGCGTCCGGCAGCACCACCTCGTCCAGGGCCGGGATGTAGCAGGCTTGGTAGTAGCCGCGCTTCGGCGCCCCAAGGAAGCGAGCGCAGTATCGTTGCAGCGCGAAGGGATCGTCGAAATCGCGCTCCCGCGTGTGGCCTGAGAGCGTCGGCCCGGACGCGAACTGCGGCGGCGGCGGCTCGACCGCCCGCACCAGACTGAGGGCCTGGGCCGGCGCGGCGCCGGTCAACCAGGCCGCGGCCAGGCAAGCGGCCGCCGGAACATGTACGCGCAAGAACCCTTGTCACCCGTCCGTTGAGGAGGGTGCAGGAACTCATGCGTTCAGGGGCCGGTTCGAGCTTGGCCAGGCGGCCGCCGCCCAGATCACGGGCCTTTGTTTTACTTAAGCTTCCCGGCCTCAGCGGCCTTCGAAGCGCGGCGGACGCTTCTCCAGGAACGAGGTCATGCCCTCGCGGAAGTCCTGGGTGCGGGCCAGTTGCAGGAACTGCAGGAAGACGTGGTGGACGTGATCGTTGAACGTCTCCTCCTGGCCCATGCGCATCAGCCGCTTGGCCGACTGCACCGCCAGCGGCGCGTTGGCGGCGATCTCGGCGGCGAGCGCCCGGGCCCGGCTCATCAGCTCTGCGTCTGGAACGACCTCGTTGGCGAGCCCCATCTCCAGGCTCTCCTGGGCCGACAGGGTGCGGCCCGTGAAGATCAGCTCGGCCGCCTTGGACCAGCCCAGCATGCGCGGCAGGTACCAGGTGCCGCCGCTCTCCGGCACGACCCCGCGCTTCACGAAGGCGGCCGCCAGCTTGGAGCTCTCGCCCATGATGCGGATGTCGCAGCCCAGCGCCGTATCCATGCCATAGCCCGCGGCCGCGCCGTTGATGGCGCAGATCGTCGGCTTGTCCATGGCGAACAGCACCGTGGGCGGGGTGTTGCGCAGGTCGAGGTTCACCGAGACCGAGTTGGACATGGCCGCCGAGCCGATGCCGGAGCCCTTGGTGGCGTCCACCAGATCGAGGCCGGCGCAGAAGGCGCGGCCCGTGCCCGTCAGGACGACCACCCGCACCTCGGGATCGGCGTTGGCCTTGAGCAGCAGCTCGGTCAGCAGGTTCAGCATCGGGCCCGAGATGGTGTTCATCCGGTCGGGCCGGTTCAGGGTGATGACGGCGATCCCGTCAGCCGCTTCGTAGAGCACGTCCTCCGCCTGGGCGGCGCTCGGCTTGTTCAGGGTCTCGCTCATGTGGGCCATCCGCTTACATTGTCAGGCAAGAGCTAAGCCCCCCGCCGCCACGGCAGGCAAGCGGATTGCGGCGCCTCGGATCGCATTGCATAAATCGCCCGGGTAGAATAACGCCAACCCATGACCGACGTGGCCCAGCGCCCCTGCACCGCCTTCGAAGGCGATCGCCAGATCGCGGCGGGGCCGCTGGGGCAGGTCGCGCTTGCAGTGAAGGCGCGCCAAGACGCGCAGGCTGGCCCACTGCTTGTCTTCGATGACGTGACCGGTCGCGTGCTCGACCTGGACCTCAGGGGCGACGAGGCGGCGATCCGTTCGCGCCTGCCCGCGTTGGCCTCCCTCTTCGGCGCCCTAGGCGAGACGGACGATCCCCCGACCCCGGCGGGGCCGCGGGGCCGCGGCCGACCCAAGCTCGGCGTGGTCGCCCGCGAGGTCACGCTGCTGCCGCGGCATTGGGCGTGGCTGGCGGCGCAGCCGGGCGGCGCCTCCGTGGCGCTGCGCAAGTTGGTCGACCAGGCGCGCCGCGAGAGCGCGGGCGATGATCTGCGGCGGCAGAGCGCGGAGGCGGCCTATCGCGTGATGGCGGCCCTGGCCGGCGACAGGCCCGCCTTCGAGGAAGCCTCCCGGGCCCTCTTCGCGCGCGACGCCGGACGGCTGGACGAGGCCATGCGCGATTGGCCGCGCGACCTGGCGCGCTACGTCGCTAGCCTGGCGTTCCGCGGCGAAGGCTGAGGCCGCGCGCCGCCGGGAACGGGCCCGAAGCGCCGTTCGATATCCCTCTGCAGCGCCCGCGCCGCCATCAGGTGCCCGCGGAAAAGCGTGTCCATGGCCCAGCCGATGACGGGAACCTCGGTCATGGCGCTGTTGGCCGTCAGATAGAGCCCCATGCGGATCAGCGTGCCGCCCGAGGCGCCCGCGCCGATGGCCTCATAGATGAGGATCCCGCCCGCGCCGACGCTGTAGAGGAGGTTCGCACCGGGAACCCAGGCCAGCACCCCGTCGAGCCCGATGCCCCACGGGCCGATACGGATCAGGTCGTCCGACAGTCTTCGGATGCGCTCGGCGATGCGCCAGGCGCGCTCGGCGCGTTCGGGGGTGACCACCATGAAATGACAACGCGCCGGCGCTTGAGGGGCTCCGCCAATCCGGTTCCCGACACTCTTGATTACTCATTTTGGGAATTTCCAAGCCGCACCGTGGCGCTTCAAATGGTGACGCTGGAGATTAGATTTCCCCCAATCTGAGTACCATGCGACATGACGACAACTTATTACTTGAGCGCGGTCAAAATTATATCTCGCGCCTCGGAATAACAGGCGCACCATGACCATCCGCTCTTATCCCACCAAGATCACCGCGCGTCCCCTTGCCGCGAAGATCTTCACTTGCGTCGTTCTTACGGCTGCCGCAGCGCCTGCGGTCGCCCTGGCCAAGGCCACGCCGCTCGTGACCACCCTGCCGCCCACCGAGACCGCCACCGCGCGCGCCGTGGAGGCGCCGCCCCTGCGCTACACCGAGGGTCCGACTCTCACCGGCAAAACCTGGATGCTGGAATTGCCCGACGCGCGGCAGGTCGACCAGCTTTGCACCCAGACCCTCGGCCCGACCTGGCCGCGGGGCGGCTATTGGATGGGCTGTTACGACGGCCGCCTCGACGTGGTCATCGTGCCGGCCAAGGGCGCCTGGCCGTCCGAGGTGGAGCGCAAGGCGCTGATGGTCCACGAGTGGGCCCACGCGCGTGGCTGGAAACATGAGGCCGACGGCCGGTTCGGCCGACCGTTCGCCGCCCTCGCCCGCTGAGGCCATACCGCACCTACTTTGACGGCGCGCAATGTCGCCGGCGCAGAGCTGGACCATGGACCGGGCATGGACCGGCGCCTACAGCTCCGAAGTTCGCCGTCGCGCGTTCGACGGTTCCTGAGGGCGCTCGGCTCCATCCTGGCGACCTGGTCGGCTATCGGCGCCGGCGCTATCAGCCTCGTGCTTCTCAATCCCCAGCCGCTCGAGCCGCCGCCGCCCGTGCCGCGGGTGCGCGCGGTCGAGCCGCCGCCGCAGGAGTTCGCCGCCGGCCCGACGCTCACCGGCCACACCTACGAGCTCGATCTCGATGACGTTTTCAAGGTGAGCTACCTGTGCACCCTCGCGCTTGGTCCCACCTGGCCGCCGGGCGGCTACTGGATGGGCTGTTACGACGCCCGTATGGACGCCGTGATCGTGCCCGCGAAGGGCGCGTGGCCCTCGGAGACGGAGCGGCGAGCCCTGGTGGCGCACGAGTGGGCCCACGCCCGCGGCTGGCGACACGTCAACGACGGGAAGTTCGGACGGCCGCCGCCCGGCACCCAGTACGCCCAGGAGCCGCGGGTGCCGGTGCTGCCTAGCCCCACAGCGACGGTGACGGCGGCTCGATGAGCGAGCCCAGGATCGACAGCCCCGGCTCGCGGTCCCTGGCCAGCAGCAACGGCCCGTCGAGATCGGCGACCTCCGCGCCCTTGGCGAGAATCAGGGCCGGCGCGATCGCGAGTGAGGTCGCCACCATGGAGCCGACCATCAGACCCAGCCCCCTCGCCCGGGCCTCGGTCGCCAGGGCTAGCGCCTCGGTCAGGCCGCCTGCCTTGTCGAGCTTGACGTTCACCACCGCATAGCGGCGCGCACAGGCCGCGAGTTCGGCGCGGGTATGGAGGCTCTCGTCGGCGCACAGCGGGACCGGGCTTTCGAAGCCCTCCAGGGCCGCGTCCTCGGCGGCCGGCAGCGGCTGCTCCAGGAGCTTGACCTCGAGCCGCGCCAGCTCGCCGGTGACCGGCGCGAGATCGCCGGCCCTCAGCCCCTCGTTGGCGTCGACGATCAGGCGGGTGCGTGGGGCGGCGTGGCGGACCGCCTCCACGGCCGCCAGGTCGTCGGCCGAGCCGATCTTGAGCTTCAGCATCGGACGCCGGGCGTTGAGACGCGCCGCCTCAGCCATCGCCTCCGGGGGCCCAAGACTGATGGTCAGGGCGGTCTTCACCGGGTCGAGGCGCGAGCGGCCGATCAGCTCCCAGGCGCGCCGCCCGGCGCGCTTCGCTTCGAGGTCCCAGAGCGCACAGTCGATGGCGTTGCGCGCTGCGCCGGGCGTCAGCGTCGACTGCAAGGCCGCGCGGTCGAGCCCTTCGGCGACAGGACCGGCGAGGCTCTGGACCTGGGCGACGACGCCCTCGACCGTCTCGCCGTAACGCGCGTAGGGCACGGCCTCGCCGCGACCGCGATGGGGGCCGTCCTCGATCTCCACGACGACGACCTCGGCCTCGGTCTTGGCGCCGCGGGAGATCACGAAAGCCTGGGCGAGCGGCCAGCGCTCGGACCGGACACTGAGCCGAGGGGCCACGCGCCGGGTCCTAGACCGCGTCCCCCGCAGCCGTGTCGAGCAGCAGGTAGAGCCGGCCGCCGCTTTCGGCGAGCATGCCGGCCAGCAGGAAACCCTCCGGATCGCGGACCGCGGCGTCCTGGATCAGCGTCTGGTAGCGACGGATGTAGGTCAGGGCCTGGCGCTTCACCCCCGCGTCGGTCGAGAGCCTGCGGCTGATGCGCCGCGTAGCAGCCGGCGCGAGGCGCTTGACCACCTGGCGCGCGCCGTCCCCATCACCGGTCTGCACGGCCGCGGCGATCTCATCGATCCGCGCCTTCGGGAGCAGCTTGTCGGGCTCGACGCCCATGCGCTCCAGCTCCGCCCCGAGCTGATCCTGAAGGCGTTCGCCTTCGGCCTCGGCGCCGTCGATGGAAGCCAGCAGGTCCTTCCAGGTCCAGGCCTCGCCGCCTTCGCCCTCTTCCGCCTCGTCGTCAGAGGCAGGCTTGGCTGCGGGCGGCCCGCCGGCGGCCTCGAACACGGCCGAGAACTCGGCGTCGGTGGCGGTGGGCGTCAGCTTCAGCCGCGGGCGCAGGCCGATCTGGTCCGCCAAGTCCGCGCCGGACGGCTCCGCCGCAGCGGCGGGGGCCGCGAGTTCGTCCAGCTCCAGGGCGTCGTCCGCCACAGGCTCGGGCGCCGGCGAAGACGGAGGCGCGGTCCTCGCCTTGACCTGGGCCGAGATCCGGCCGCTGGCGGCGCGCGGCGCCGGCTGCGTGGGCGTTGGCGCCACGATCGGAGCGACCGCGATCGGCGCCGCCGCCGTCGCGGTGCCCATCAGGCGCACGGCCTCGCTGAGCATCTCGAAGTTGCGCCGCACCCGCTCCTGGAAGGCGACGTCGATGGCCTGCGCCTCCTCGGCGGTGCGGTGCGCAGCGGCCATCAGCTCGTCCATTCCGTGCAGCACCGCGGAGCGGACCTCCTCGGACTGCGCCTTGGCGCTGGCCGGCAGGCGCTGGGCCCGAGCCTCGATCTCGCCCAGCATCCCGGCGAGCTCGTCGAGGGAGGCGCGCGCCGCGGCCGCGCCTTCGTCGAGTTTCCGAGCCGTGGCCGCGCCCGCCTCTTCCACCATCTTCGAAGACTGCTCGACGAGGGCCTTGGCCTCCTCCAAGCGCTTCTCGAAAACCTGGTTGGCCTTCTGACCGGCGGCGAAGGCGGCTTCCGAGAGCTGCTCGACCTGCTCCTTGGCCGTGGCCGCGTGGGCCGCGGCCGCCTGCCGGGTCTCCTCGGCGGCGGCGTGCAGGGCCTCGATCGCCGCGCGGGTCTGAGCCTCCAACTGGCGGCGCTGCTCGGCGGCGGCGTCGGACACCGCCTCGAGGGACTGCAGCGTCGACTGGCCGAACTCCTCGCGCTCGGCGCGGGCGGTCTCGGCCAGGTCGCGGAACTGCGCGGCAGCCTCCGCCATCAGCCCCTTCAGGGCCTCGCCGCCCTTGGCCGCCCGGTCGCTCATCTCGACCGCCGACAGCCGCGCCTGGCTGATGAATTCCGCGAGGCGCGCCGCGTGGGCTTCGGCTTCGGCCGTGAAGGACTCGTTGTCGGCCCGAAGCGCCGAGGCGAGGGTCGTCAGCGCCGCGCGCTGCTCGGAGAGTCCGATTTCCACCGCCTTGACCTGCTCGGAGACGCCGACGCCGGCGGTCTCCAGGCGGGCGATGTGGCGGGTCAGGTCCTCGCCGGCCGTACGGGCGGCGTCGCTCGCCTCGCCCGCCGCGGCGGCGAGGTCCGCGGCCCGGGCGGACAGCTGCGCCTCGGCTTCGCGCAGTTGGGTGTCGGCCAGCTCGGCGGCGTCCGAGACCATCTTGGCCTGCTGGCCGATGGCGTCGGTGACGCGGGTCGCCTGGGCGTCCAGCGTCATCGCCAGCTCGCTCATCTCGACGCGCTCGCGGCCGAGTTCTCCGGCGAGATCCTTGGCGGTGCGCACCGAATGGGAGGTGGTCTCGGCGAGGCGTTCGGCCTCGAGAGCCAGGGCGTCGCGAAGGGCGAGCAGGGTCTCGCGGGCTTCGTCGGCCGCGCCGCCGGCCCGCAGGATCTCGTCCCGGACGCCCTGCACGACATGGCCCGCCTGCGCCGCGGCGGTCAACGCCGGCGCCAGCATCTCGTCGGCCATCGCCTTGGCGCGCCTGGCCTCGTAGGCGAGCTTCTGCGCCTGGCGGATCATGTAGGCTCCGCCCCAGACCAGGATCGCGGGCCCGATCGAGAGCAGGCTGAAGACGGCCAAGGCGAAGGCGTCGTTGTTCAGCGGGGCCACGGCGTGGCGGTAGCCCACGGCGAAGGCGAGCGGCGCAAATCCCCACATCACCGAGACCGCCAGGGCGGTCAGGTAGATCGGCCACGGCGAGGGCGGCGCGAATTCCACCGCCTCGAGCGCATCCGGCGGTTCGGGACGGCGGGCGGGCACACGCGGCTCGGCCGCGGCGAGCTTGGCGTTCATCTGGGGTGGTTGCAGCGGCGCGGCCGGTTCGGGGATCGCGACCGGCTCGGCCGTCGCGGCCGAAGGCGTTTCGCCCGAAGACATCTCGGCTGGCGTCAGCCCCTCGTCGTTCGAGGCTCCGAAATCCATCGGCGGGCGACGGCTGTTGCTTCTCATGCGCGCACTTCCGAGACGGGCGCGTCGAGACCTTGAAGAGCCCCGCCCCCGCGCCAGCTTCCGGAAGCCACCTTACGACAGATCAGTGGCGCGAACAGCCGCCATGCGCACGCCTGGCGCGCGGTTGCGTCTCAGCAGCCGGAGGAAGGCCCTAGACCTTGGCGTCGACGGCGGGACGCACCCGCCGGATCGGACAGTCAGCGATCTTCTGCGGCGCCGGGGCGGCCGCATGGCTCCGGGCCACGACGCGCTCGGCGCCTACCGTCGGCTTTTCGACCGGCAGGGGCTCGAGGGTCAGGCCGAAATGGGAAAAGGCGGCCGCGGAGGAATGCACCACCACGGATGCGACGATACCCGTCAATGTCGCCATCGCCGCCCCCCTCAGCCAGCTCGAATCCGTCGAGCGACGTTATACGACACACCTCCGGTTGCGGCGATGGGTCGCTCCATGAAATTTCAGCAATGTTCGACCGGCGGGGCTTCAGCCCTTGGGCCGCGGCGCCTGCGCAGGCTTCGGCCCGGTCTGCGGCGGCTTGGCCGCGGGCGCAGTGGACGGCGCCTTGGGAGGCGCGCTGCGGGGCGGCGGCTCGGAGTCCCGCTTGCCCGGTTCGATGTAGATGGAATCCTTGCGCGAGCAGGCGGCCATCGCCGCCAGCGCCAATCCGACCATCAAGAGGATCCGCCCCCGCATCCTCGTCCTCCCTAATGCACGGCCGCCGGCCGCCCCTTGGCCGCGGTGGGCGTTCGCCACGTCCGCGGATCGAGGAAGCCCAGGAAATGAGCCGGCCCGATCACCGGGATCGGGGCCGCGTCCGTCTCGGCCATCATCTCCCGACGCAGCGACGCCATGCGGGTCCAGTGCTGCTTGGGTCGATAGTGGTGCTCGGCGTGGTAGCCGTTGTTCATGAACACGAGATTGTAGATCGGCTCGTAGGTCGAAACCCCCGTCGCTCTGGGCTCGTCCGGATCTGCGCCGAGGTGTTCGTAATAGGCGATCAGGAAGGAGAGCGACTGGCCGAGGTAATAGAACGGCGCGAGCACCAGGATGAACTCCCAGCGGATCGCCAGCAGCGCCGCATAGACGGCGATCATCACCCAGAACTCCTCCAGGGCGCGCCTTGCCTCGGCTGGCCGTTTGGCGCGGATCTGGCGGGCGACCTCGAAGGGGCCGTCGTCGCGCCAGAACCCCATGAACACGTAGGACAGCATCGGCTCGGCCTTCCCGTCCCGGCCGTGCCTGTAGATCGAGATCGGGTCCCGGGTTTCCCCCGCGGCGTCCGGCCGGTCGGAGTTGCCCGCGTGGTGCCGCATATGGACGTAGGCGTACATCGTCTGCGGCACGCCGTTCTCGAGCGTCAGGGCGAAGGCGGTGATCCGGTTCGCCAGCTT
Organism: Phenylobacterium soli; assembly: GCF_003254475.1. Classification (NCBI taxonomy): domain Bacteria; kingdom Pseudomonadati; phylum Pseudomonadota; class Alphaproteobacteria; order Caulobacterales; family Caulobacteraceae; genus Phenylobacterium; species Phenylobacterium soli. The sequence continues at coordinate 1,947,419 of NZ_QFYQ01000001.1, read as the reverse complement.
CGAGGTGAAGAACGGGTTGTGGATGAAGTTGTGGCTGATGGAGTCCTGGTTCCAGCCGATCGCGAAGGCGTAGAGCCCCGCCCCCGCCAGCCGCGCCGCCCAGGACAGCTGCGGCCAGGCCAGGAAGAAGACCACCAGGGCGGCGAGGTGCGCATAGACGAGCGCCGCCGGGATCGCGTCCCACGCCGTGTAGCGGAAGATCCGCCCGCCGGCTCGTCTCCGCTGGCCCGTCATGCCGCGAACGCCATGCAGACGTTGAGGCCGCCGAACGCGAAGGCGTTGACCAGGGCGTGACGCGCCGTGATCGGCCGCGCCTGGCCGGTGACCAGGGCGACGGCGCATTCGGGATCGGCCTCGCTGAAGTTCTGGATCGGCGGGGCAAAGCCGGCCTTGAGCGCCTGGAGCGCGATGACGGCCTGCAGGGCGGCCGACCCGCCAATCAGGTGCCCATGGGCGCTCTTGGTGGCGATGACCGGGTGACGGCCGGCGTCTTCACCGAAGACGGCCAGGATGGAGGCCGCCTCGTTCTTGTCGTTGAGCGGCGTGCCGGTGCCGTGCGCCGAGATCAGCACTTCCTCGGCGTTCGCGAGGCCGCCGTTGGCCACCGCCTGGCGCATCGCCCCGCTGGTGCCCTCTAGCGAGGGCTGGGTGATGTGGAAGGCGTCCGAGGTCATGCCCGCGCCGAGGAACTCGCCGAGGATCTCGGCCCCGCGCGCCTCGGCGTGCGCGTAGTCCTCGAGGATCAGGACCGCCCCGCCGTCGGCCATGACCATGCCGTCGCGGTCCTTCGAGAAGGGCCGGCAGGTCTCGCCGGCCAGGGCCTGGATGGCCATCCAGCCGGACATGCAGCCCGGCGTCGCGATCGCCTCGGAGCCGCCGACGATCGCAACGTCGGCGAGACCGGTCTGGATGAGCCCCGCGCCCTGCACCAGGGCGTGCGCCGAGGAGGCGCAGGCCGAGGAGACGGCGAACACCGGCCCGTGGACGCCGAACTGCATCGCCACCGCGCTCACCGCCCCCGAGACCATGATCTTCGGCACGGTCGCCGGATGCATGCGCTGGGTCTTGAGGCCGAAGTAGCGCTCGTAGCTCTTCTCCAGGGTCTCCTGTCCGCCCTGCCCGTGGCCGAGCACGATGGCCGTTCGCTGGGCAAGGGCCGGATGGTCGACGAGGCCGGCCTGGTCGAGGGCCTCGCCGGCGGCGCAGAGCGCCAGATGGGCGAAGCGGTCGAGGGTGGCCGACACCTTGCGGCCATGGCGCGCCTCGAAGCCGGCAGAGAAACCGTCGGCGGTCAGGGCCGCCGGCAAGGTCACCGGGTCCGGCCCGTACTGGCCGCCATCGAACAGGGTGGGCGCGATGCCCGAACGGCCTTCGCGCGCCGCCTCCCAGTTGCCGTGGGCGCCGACGCCCAGGGCCGAGACCGCGCCCAGGCCGGTGATGGCGATGCGGCGGGTCATCAGGCGGTGGCCTCGGCGTTGATGCGGCCAAGCAGGAAGTCGACCATCTCCCCGAGGGTCGACATCTGGGGCATGTCGCCTTCCTCGATCACCACGCCGTACTTCTCCTCGAGCTCGAAGAGCATGGAGATCAGGTCGAGCGAAGAGATGCCGAGGTCTTCCAGCGTGGCTTCGCGGACCAGCTTGGAGCGGTCGATGATGGCTTCCTGGGCGATGAGGTCGAGGAGCTCGGTTTCGGTGGCTTTCATTGGGAACGTCCTGCGGTCCCGGAGGACCAGTGGTAGGTGAGGCCGAGGGAAGTGGTGAAGATGTTGCGGCTGTCGAAGATCGGGCTCGGACGCAGCTGACCGACGATGCGGTCGGCCGAAAGCGCCAGCACCACGCGGACCTTGGGCGTGATCTGACGGGCCGCATCGAGCTCGCCTCCGACGGTCACGAAGTCCTCGTCGAGAAAACGCGGCAGGCCGAAGCGGGTCGCGGCGTGCGGGCGCAGGCCGAAGTATTCCTGGGTGAAATTGGCATCCGCCCACGACAGCCGCGCCTGACCGCCGAGCATCAGCTTCGGCGTCACCGGGGCGCCGGTCGAGAAGGAGAGGTCGCCCGACCAGCCGTCGTAGCCGCCCACCGCATGGCGTAGGCGCGCTTCGGCGACGCCGATCGGCGTGCGCCCCTCGACGAAGCCGCCGAGCTCGACGACGTCGCTCATCCGGAAGGCGCCCCGCGGCAGGGCGTCGTTGAACGACTGCCGGTACTCCGCGAGCGGTCCGGCGGAGACCGGCCCCCAGTTGAACGCGCGGAACTTGACCCCGTCGTCGAAGCTGATCGTCAGCCGGTCGCCATAGCTCGCCTCGACCACCGGCACGGCGTCGACGCGGTAGTGGTTCGATCCGATATGGTCGGGCCTGACGCGCGCCGCGCCGCCCCAATCCACCGTCCAGTCGCGGGAGGAACCCGAGCCTTCGGCCGCAGCGGGCCCCGCGACGAGGAGCGCGAGCGGCAGGCCGACGAGGAGGACGAGGCGCCTCATTCCGCCGCCTCCCCTTCGCCCAGCAGCCAGACGCCGGCGAGGATCGCCGCGCCGCCCACGATCTCGGCGAGGGTCACTGGCTCGCCGAGGACGGTCCAGCCCATGCCGATGACCAGCACGTAGCCGAGCGCTGTCATCGGGAAGGCGGCGCTGAGCGACAGGTTGGAGAGCACCACCATCCAGGCCGCGAAGGTGACGATCTCGCAGCCGATCCAGGTCTGCACCCAGGGCGAGCGGATCGCCGCCGCCAGCCAGCTGAGACCGAGCGGCACGCCCTGCATGGCGTGGGCCGTGCGGACCGCCAGGTACTGGTTGATCAGGCCCATGACGGGCATGGCCAGCCAGACGAGGGGCCGGGCGGCGCGGGCGCGGTGCAGGGCTGCGCTGGTCATGCGGCGCCCCTCTGCGGCGCGGGATCGTCGGCGAGCAGCGGCGCGGCCCATTGCAGGGCCCGGTTCACCAGCGGCCGGCGGTGACGGAAGTACATGTCGGCGCCGATCAGGCGGCTGCCCAGCCGGAGCTTGTTCTCGTAGGCCGCCTGGCCGCTCTGATAACGCTTGAGGCCGCGCTCCAGGCACAGCCGGACGTTCGTGAACCAGCTCACGAAGTAGAGGTTGAGCGCCGGCCCACGGGCGCTCTCCATGCAGAAGAATTTGTCGAGCAGGGTCTCGCCGTCCTGGAGCAGCAGGTTGAAGCCGATCAGCTCGTCCCCCGCCCAGTAGAGGACGCACAGGGCCCGCTCGCCCATCCGCGCGAGGACGCCCGCGAAATAGGCCGCGGTGAGGTCCTCGAACTGCAGGTCCGAACGCTCGCGGGTCTGGCGGTAGAGGTCGAGGATTCGCGGCTCGAGACCGGCAAGGTCGCTCACCACCTCGATGCGAAGCCGGTCGAGGACCTTCAGCTTGCGCCGCATGTCCTTGCGGGTGGCGTGGCTGAGCCGGGCCAGATAGCCGTCGAGGTCGGCGAAATCGATCGGCAGGACCGCGGTGGGCATGCCCGGCGTCTGCTGGTAGCCGATCGCTCGCGCGGCGCTCGCCCAGGCCTCGCGCTGCCCCTCCGGCGCGTCCTTGACGGCCAGCAGCCAGCAACCCGCCTGGGCCGCGGCCGTCTCGAAGCCCTCGAGCAGGACCCGCAGGAGTTCAGAGCGACGCTCCGCCGGAACGTCGGGTGCGAAGCCGAGCCCCGCGTCTTCCGTGCAGGGCGAGCCGAGGCAGGCCATGCGGACCGTGAAGGCCCGCGGAGCGATCCTGCGCGTCGCAGCCACCAGTCGGCGGCCAAGGTCGGTGAGCGTCGTGTCGAGCGAATAGTCGGTGAAGAAGCCCGGCGCGGCGGCGAGCACGCGCCCGCCCTCTTCCGCCACCGCGTAGCGCCAGTCGAAGCCGTCGAGCCCTGCGGCCTCGACCGCGGCCAGGTAATCGTAGCCCTCCAGCGCGCCGGGGAAGCAGGCGTCCCAGGCTTCGCGGCCGATCTCATCGACGGAGCGGACCACGCGCGCTTCAGGCATTCGCCGCCTCCGAAACGCGCGGCCGGACTGCGGCGCGCGGCGCGCCGAAGAAGTCGGCGGTGAGGTCGCCCACAAGGTCCCTTTGCCGGTCGACGTGGATCATGTGGTAGCAGTCGTCGAGCAGGTGCAGTTCGACCCGGCTACCGCCCAGCGTCTCCTGAAGGCGGTAGGCATTGCGCGGGTGACTCATGTCGTCGTCCTGCGCGTGCAGGATGAGGACGGGCTGGCGGATCTGCGGGCCCACCCGGTCGAGATGCGCGGCCAGGCGGTGCATCTCCGCCATGGCGCCCAGCGGCACGCGATCGAGCGCGCCCGGGATCACCGCCCCCTGGGCGGCGGTCATGCCGTCGCGCAGCCGCTCGTCCTTGAGGCCGAAGGGATAGGGCTCGACGAAGCTCATGCGCCGCACCAGCGGCAGGCCTGCGAACGGCTCGGCGAACGGCGCGATCGCCGAGTACCAGTGCTTCATGTTCCAGCCGTCGTAGCGGTAGGTCATCGAATAGACCGCTACGCCAGCGACCGACGGCTCCTCGGCGGCGAGCGCCAGGCCGAGCGCGCCGCCGACGCAGATTCCCGCGATGGCGACCTCGTCGTGGTCGCGCTTGAGGGTATGGTAGGCTTCCCGCACCGAACCCAGCCAGTCCGTCCAGCGCGTCCGGAGCAGGGTGGCCTCGTCGACGCCGTGGCCGGCGAGCAGGGGCGCGGCCACCGAGAAGCCGCGCTTGTGAAGGCGCTTGGCCAGGAACTTCATCTCACCCGGCGCGCCGGTCATCCCGTGCACGCACAGCACCGCCTTGCCCTGGCCGCCGTCGAGCCGGAACGTGAGGTCGCGGGTGGGCAGCTTGAACCGGCTCATGCGCCCGACACCCCGACCAGCAGGACGCCCGCAAAGATCAGGGCGGCGCCGGCCATCTGGCGCCGGCTCATCCGCTCGCGCAGCAGGACGAGCCCCGCGAGCGGCACTGTCGCGTAGGTGAGGGTCATGACCGGATAGGCCATGGACAGCGGGCTCTTCTGCAGCACCAGCACCCAGGCGATGCTCTCGACGATCCAGAGGAGGATGCCCGTCCAGATCAGCGGCTGGGTGAGAATGGCGCGCACGAATCCCGGCCGGCTCTCGGCCCGGCCGTTGCCGACCTTGAAGCTGAGCTGCTGGACCGTCTCGGCCGCGATGCAGAAACCGAGCAGACCCAGCGCCGCCGGAACGAGCTTCTCGGCGGTCATCGGCGAAGCTCCGTGAAGACCTCGAGCAGCCGCAGGTTCACCGCCTCGTTGAGCCGGTCGGCCTCGTCCGGACGTGGCCGCGACCAGGGCTGGTCGAGCATCGCCTCGCCCCGCTTCATCAGGCCGCCGAGCCCCAGGCCATAGTCTGGCTTGGACCAGTCGCCGACCACGTCTGCGCCGACGATGCGCCGCCCGCGCGAGACGCTGCGCACCGCAGCCGCCACGAACTCCAGGCTGGCGCGGCCCTGGTCCCAGTTGGTGACGGCGTCCTCCGCCCGGAGCACGTCCTTGTCGAGGGTCACATAGACGGAGCGCGTGGCGATCGCTGCGTCCAGCCGGTCGAGGAAGGCGGCCTCGCCGAGGGACTCGATGGTCGGCCAGGATCGGCCTTCCAGCGTCACCTCCGCGCGCCCGTCCGGCGCCGTCCAGGCGAAGACGTCGAGCTTGTTCTCCCAGATGAGTTCGAGGTCGCCCTCGTGCGCCTTCCTGCGCCCGATGTCGGGACTGCAGACGCCGACCGTCACGACACGGTCCACGCCGTCCATCCGCGCCGCCTGCCCCACCCACGAGCCGCAGTGCAGGCCCTGGGCGAAGCGCACCCAGTCCGGGTGATTGTCGAAGTGCAGCACGGTGACCGGCTCGCCGGCCATGGCCACGGCGCGCTCCAGGAGCAGCGGCGTGACGTGATGGAAATCGCCCGAGCCGGCGAACACGACCTCGGCCTCGCCGCGGGCCGGGAGCCCGTCCAGGATCCGCCCCCTCAGCTCGCCCAGCGTCCCGCGACGGGTCCACAGCCGCAGCGCAGGCCCGAGATCGCGGGCGCTCATGACACGTCCGCCACGCGCCAGTACGGCCCGCTCCAGGCTGCCCTGCCGCGCGAGGCTGTCGTCGAGCTGTAGGATCGCCGGACGCATCGGATCAGCCGGCGCAGCGCCTCAGGAGCTGGTCGATCAGGCGGATGCCGAGGTCGATCTCGTCCTTGGTGATGTGCAGCGACGGCGCGAGGGTGATGACGTTCTTGTAGTAGCCGCCGACGTCGAGGATCAGGCCGCACGACTTGCCGTTGCCGGCGTCGAGATCGCCCTTCATGCCTTCCTCGGCCATCTGGTCGAGCAGGGCTTTGTTGGGCGTCCAGCCGTCCGCCTCGCAGATCTCGGCGCGGAGGGCGAGGCCCAGGCCATCGACGTCGCCGATCTGCGGCCAGCGCTTCTGGAGGTCCTTGAGGCCGTCCAGGAAGTAGGCGCCCTTCTCGGCGACGGAGCGCTCGTAGTCGTCCTCAGCGAGCATCCGCATCACCTCTAGCCCCACCGAGGTGCCCATCGGGTTGGAGTTGAAGGTCGAGTGGGTGGAGCCCGGCGGGAAGAGGGTCGGGTTGATCAGCTCTTCCTTGGCCCAGAGGCCGGAGAGCGGGTTGAGGCCGTTGGTCAGGGCCTTGCCGAAGACCAGCACGTCCGGCTCGACGCCGAAGTGCTCGATGGACCAGAGCTTGCCGGTCCGGAAGAAGCCCATCTGGATCTCGTCGACCACGAGCAGGATGCCGTAGCGGTCGAGCACCTTCTTCAGCTCGATGAAGAAGTTCTTCGGGGGGACGACGTAGCCGCCGGTGCCCTGGATCGGCTCCACGTAGAAGGCGGCGAACTCCGCCTGGCCGGTCTTGGTGTCGAGGACGCCGTTGTACTCGGTCTCGAACAGCCGCTCGAACTTCTGGACGCAGTAGGAGCCGTACTCCTCCTTGCTCATGCCCTTGGGGCCGCGGAAGTGGTAGGGGAACTCGATGAACTGGGCCCGCTCGCCGAAGTGGCCGTAGCGGCGGCGGTAGCGGTAGGACGAGGTGATCGCCGAGGCGCCGAGCGTCCGGCCGTGATAGCCGCCCTCGAAGGCGAACATCAGGCTCTTCCCGCTGGTGGCGTTGCGCACGATCTTGAGGCTGTCCTCGACCGCCTGCGCGCCGCCGACGTTGAAGTGCACGCGCCCCTTATTGCCGAACTTCTTCTGGGCGTCCTGGGCAATCATAGCCGCGAGCTCGACCTTCTCGCGGTGCAGGTACTGCGACGCGACCTGCGGCAGGGTGTCGAGCTGACGGGCCGCCACGGCGTTCAGGCGCGGGTTGCGGTATCCGAAGTTGACCGCCGAGTACCACATCTGCAGGTCGAGGAACTCGCGGCCCTCGGCGTCGTACATGTACGAGCCTTCGCAGCCGGTGAAGAACTTGGGATCCGGCAGGTAGTGCACCGTGTCCCCGTAGGAGCAGTACTCGGTCTCCAGGCGGCGCAGCTCGGCCTCATCGAGGGCCGGGATGGCGTCATACATGCGGATACTCCTTAGAGCGCAGTCGCGCGCCGCGCCGCGAGAAGCGGCGCCAGCATCGCGGTGATGTCGTGGAAGGTTTCGTAGACGTGGTGCGGCTGGCCGCGGCCGGCGGCGTAGTCGGCCAGCTTGTCCTTGGCGAAGAGGAGGTCGGCGCGTTGCGAGACGCAGAAGTCGGAACGGCCGTCGCCGACGTAGACCAGGGTGTCGGAGGGCGCGGCGCGCAGGGCGGCCGCCTCGCACTTGCAGACCCCGGAGCCGGCGGCGCAGCCCTCGCGGCGGTGCGGCTGCTCGAGGCGGCGAGCCCCCGCCTCGCCCGCCAGTTCGTTGGAGACGATGGGCAGGTCGCCCAGGCCGTGGCGGCCGAGGATCCGCCGAATGAAATGGTCGACGCCGTCGCTGATGATGGTCAGGGGCAGGTCGTGGTCGGCGCACCAGGCGGCGAAGGCGCAGAAGCCCGGGTCGAGCTCGATCTCGTCGAGCACCGCGTCCAGCTCCGCGTCCGAGCCGCCGATCAAGGCCACCTGGCCGCGCATGCAGGCCGCCGCATCGATGCGCCCGGCGACCCAGTCGCCTTCCAGCTGCTCCCATTCCGGCGCAGCCAGCCGGCTCAGGACGCGATCCGTCGTGTCGACGACCGAGATCGTCCCGTCGAAATCACAGAACACATGCATTGAACGACGCCGTCCTCTCCCCCGAGGACGGGCCTTAGATGCTCAAGCTGATGCCAAACTGATGGGATCCGCCCAAAAACTAGGCGGCTTCCACTTTCCGCGCCGGCAGGTCGACGACCACCCACAACCCGGGATCGCCGTCCTCGCGATCGCGCAACTCCAGGCGCCCAGCGAGCAGGCGCACGGCCTCGTTGACGATCGACAGACCCAGGCCCGACCCGTTCGCCGCCGCGCCGGGGCCGCGGTAGAAACGCTCCAGGACGCGGGCACGCTCGGCGGGCGGGATGCCGGGGCCGCGATCGGCGACGCTCAGGCGCAGACGCCCCTCGCCGCGGGACAGGACCACCGCCACCTCCGAGCCTTCCGGCGCATGGTTGATCGCATTCTCGATCAGGTTGGCGGCGATCAGCCGCATGAGCACCGCATCGCCGCCGGGGAACGCCCCCTCGCCGTCGAACGACAGCTCGACCTGCCGGCGCGCGGCCAGGGGCGCGAGATCGGCGATCGCCGCCACTGTCTCGTCCCGCAGGTCGCCGGAGCCGGCCGCCGAGCCCTGCGCCCCCAGTCTCGCGAGCGTCAGCAGGCCGTCGGTCATGGCCGCGGCCCGGTCGACGCTCTCGACCAGTTGCTGCGTCATCAGCTGGCGCTCGGCGGGATCGGCCTCACTGGCGATCAGCTGGGCCTGGAGCTTCACGGCGGCCAGCGGCGTGCGCAGCTGATGGGCGGCGTCGTCGACGAACCGGCGCTCGTTCTGGACCGCGCGGTCGATGCGTTCGAACAGGCGATTGATGGAGCGGACCAGAGGATGGAGGTCCCGCGGCCAGGCGTCGAGCGACAGGGGCGAGAGGTCGCGCATGGTGCGGCGGCCGATCTCGGCGATGAGGGTGCGCAGCGCGCGAAGGCCGTCGCTCAGGGAGAGCCAGATCAGGACCCCGGCGGTTGGCACGAGCAGCAGCAGGGGCACGGCAAGGCCGAGCGCGATCCCCTGCACCAGCACGAGGCGGATGTCGGACCGCTCGCCGATCTGCACGGTCACCTTCTTGGCCGGGACGTGCAGGGTGTAAACGCGCCAGCGGTCCTGAGGTCCGTCGATCTCCCCGAAGCCGTTTTCCGCCGGCGGCGCAGTGACCGGCGGCCCGGTGTCGGAGCGCATCACGAGCTTTGCGCCGCGCCAGATGCGGAACATCCGCCAGTCCGCGTAATTGTCGAAGGCCTGGCGATCCTCGGGACTGAGCAGGGCGGCGTCGTCCACCTCCAGTTCGGACAGGGCGCCCGGCGAGGGCGCCTCCTTAAGCTCCTCCGACATCAGGGCGCGCAGCACGTTGGCGCCGATGATCAGCTGGCCGTCATAGATCTCGTTGATCCGCCGCTGGGCGGTGAGGAAGGCGAGAAGCCCGACTACCGTCACGATGACCAGCAGCAGCACGCCCACCCGACCGAACAGCGCCGCGAGGAGCGAGGTGGGACGTTGGAGGGGGCGGCGGCTCATGCGCCCTTCGGGATCGTGTAGCCGAGACCGCGGGCGGTCACGATGAGGCCGCTGCCGAGCTTGCGGCGCAGGCCATAGACTGCGGTCTCGATGGTGTTGCTCTCCACCTCGGTGGTGTCGTCGTAGAGCGCGCCCTCGAGCTCCTCTTTCGAGACGAACTGGCCCATCCGGCGCATCAGCGCGGCGAGCACCTTGAACTCCTTGGCCGTGACCTGAACGGCGGCCCCCTGAAGCGTGACGGTGCGCGCGGCGAGATCGACACGAACGCCGTGGGCCTGCAGCGCGTCGCTGGTGCGCTGCTCTCTGCGCCGGATGTGGGCGCGGATGCGGGCCAGCAGTTCCTCGAGGTCGAACGGCTTCACCACATAATCGTCGGCCCCGGCGTCCAGCCCCTCCACCTTCTGCTCCGGCCGGTCTCGCGCGGTGACGATGATCACCGGTGTGGCGTCGCGCCGGCTGCGCAAGGCCTTCAGGGCGTCCAGCCCGCTGGCGTTGGGCAGGCCCAGGTCCAGCAGGACGAGCGCATAGCTCTGGACCCGCGTGGCGGCCATCGCCTCGTCGCCGGTCACCACCAGGTCGACGGTGTAGCCCGCCCCCTGGAGCGCCCGCTTGAGGCCCCGACCGAGCATCGGATCGTCTTCGGCGATGAGCAGCCGCATGGGCCTAGCTAGAGCCTCGCGCGCCGCCACAGCAAGGCCGAAAGGCAGCAAAGGAAAAGGCGCCCCGCAGATGCGGAGCGCCTTCGCCGTGATCAGCAGATCCTAGAAGAAGCGATACTGCAGCTCGATGCCGTAGGTCCTCGGCGGGGTGATCGGATAGGTGCTCGCGACACCCTCGACCACCGGCACCCGAGCGCCGCCGGTCGCACCCGTCTGACCCAGGGTGTAGCCCTGGATGAAGCCGGCGCGGCGGTTGGCGTCCGCGCCGCCTTCGTAACCGACGTCGTTGAAGATGTTCTTCACGAAGGCGATCACGGTGTACCGGTTGTCCCGGTCCTTCCAGCTCAGGCGCGCATCCCACTGATCGTAGGAGGGCGACTGGTAGTACGACCTGTTGAAGATCGAGCCGTACTGCTTGTCCCGCCAGACGTAGTTCAGCGAGCCGATCAACGAGCCGGCGTTCATCTCGACGGTGTAGTTCACGTTGACCGCGAGCTTGTTCTTCGGCGCGTTCGGCAGGTTGTTGCCGGACAGGTCCTGGCCACGCTGAGTGTAGCCGGTGAAGACGTCACAGCTCGACGGCGCGCCCACCGGGTTGGTCGTGCAGGCCGCCAGCGGCGTAATCGGCTTCGCCCCCGGCGCGAGCGCCGTCGGATCGGCCTTGTCGACGACGCCCAGCGCCTTGGTCACGTGGGCGTCCAGGTAGGAGTAGTTGAACAGGATCTGCAGGTGGTCGATCGGTTGCCAGATCGACTCCAGCTCGATGCCCTGAGAAACGGCCTCCGGGATGTTGTAGAAGATGGAGTTGGCCTGAGCCACGCCGCCCGAGGTCTCGGCGATGGTGATCGGGATCTGCGCGTTCTTGTACTTGTAGTAGAAGGCCGCGATGTTGGCCTGGAAGGTCCGGCCGAAGTCCTTCTTCAAGCCGATCTCGAACGCGTCGGCATGCTCCGGGTTGGTGTTCGGCGAGGCCCCGATCGTGGTGTCGATACCGATCCGGAAGCCACCGGCCTTGTAGCCGCGCGAGTAGCGGGCGTAGGCCATGGTGCCGGGCTCGGGATCCCACTGGATGCCGGCGGTGCCGGTCGTCGACGACCACTTGTTGTCGTAGTGGCGCGTCGCGAAGCCGTTCGCCGGATCGACCGTGGTGGTCGAGGAGACGCCGGGCGGCAGGCTTCCGGCGGTGCCGTAGCTGACGACGCCGGCGCCCCGCTGGGTCAGGTCGATGTAGAAGTTCTGGCCAAGCAGCTCGGGCGAAACACCGCAGGCCTGGACGTCGTAGCAGAGCAGCCGCAGCGATTCCTGACCGAACTTGTGGTCCTCGGTGTAGCGCAGGCCGAGGGTGGTCTTGAACTGCGGCGCGAACTTCCAGTCGATCTGGCCGAACACCGCTTTGGAGGTGATCTCCAGGTGCGGCCGGTCGTCGTAGATCCGGTTGTTGCCCGGCAAGGCGGGGCACAGACCGCCGGTGTTGGTGCACACGGCGTTGCTCAGGTTGAGCCCGAGCCCCTGCGCATCCACCAGCGTGGTATAGACCGGCTGGTTGTAGTCTTCGTCGTAGTAGTAGAGACCGCCGATCCACTGCAGCGGACCATCGTCAGTCGAAGCGATGTTCAGCTCGTGGCTGTACCAGTTTTCCTGCTCCTGGTAGTTGAACGCATACCTCGGCCGCACCGTCGGACCAGCGCCCGGAATGACCGTGGTCGTGGTCGTCCCCGGAATGGCGCCCGGCGGGAGGACCCGCGGCAGGGTGTAGGAGAGGATCGGCGCCTGGTCGACCGGCGTCGGGCCCGTCAGGAAGTAGTGGTAGTGGGTGCCGCCGCCCACGTATTTCACATCGAACTTGTCGAAGTGGTAGGTGAACTCGCTGGCGAAGATCATCGTGCCCGTGAGCTTCACCTGATAGGGCACGTCGCTGGTGAACTTGTGGGCGCCGTCGAGCGCGCCGTTGTGGCACGCCTGCGCCAGGGTCATCCCGGCCGGGACCTGGATGTTGGTGACGCCGGTGCCCGTCCGGCAGGCGTAGCCGGCCGTCGGCACGAGGCCCGCGGTGACCGCCTCGTAGGTCGGAAACTGGAACGGGGTCCAGCTGTTGCGCGAACCCGGTCCGCCGCCGTCGTTGTGCCAGTCCTGCCAGGCCAGCTTCATCCAGCCGTCGAGGTGGTCGTTGAATTTGAACTTCAGCTGACCTTCGACGTACTTCGTGTCGATGATGTTGCCTTCGTCCGGCATGCCCGGAACGGTGTTCTTGAACCACCCTTCCGTCTGCTTGGTCCAGTTGGCGCCGAAGCGGAACTGCACCCCCGGAATGAGGGTCGGCCCCGAGACCGCACCCTCCAGGACGCTCATGTTGTAGTTCTGGTACTGGGCGCGGGCCTCGGCGTACCAGTCCTCGGTCGGGCGCTTCGAGATGATGTTGATGGCGCCGCCGATCGAGTTGCGGCCGTAGAGGGTGCCCTGCGGCCCCCGCAGCACCTCGATCCGGTCGACGAAGAGCGGCGTCTTGCCCGCTTCCGTCGTCGACGAGGTGTAGATCCCGTCGGAGTACTGGGCCACCGAGCCTTCGGCGGCGTGGACGTTGGTGTTGCGCCCGACGCCGCGCAGCGTGTTGCGGTCGTTCTGGGCGTTGTATTCCAGGCCAGGCGTGAAGTTCGTCAGATCGGTGATCGTGTTGACGCCGAGCAGGTCCCGCTTCTCCGACGTGAAGGCGGAAATCGCCACCGGCACGTCCTGCAGACTCTGTTCACGCTTTTCGGCCGTGACGACCAGCTCCTCGATCACGTTGCTCTGCGAACGCGTCTGCGCGTGGGCGGTGGCGCCCATGAACGCAGCCGCGACGGCGCCGGACGCCAAAAGGTGTCCCTTCCAATTCATTAGGTCTGCCTCCCCAGACTAATACGAGCGCTTTTTGTTTTTACGCTTCGGAATGGAAGCTGAGGCACGAGCACACGCTGCGTCAACAGTGATTTATCAGTGATAACTTACGCATCGATCAGAAGTTGTGCTGATCTATTCTGAATACCCGATATTCAATTTCCGTGCAGTTTGTCGGGTATGCCTTTCCGCCTCTGAAATGAAGCAGACTTTTGAATTCTTGGTACGCCCGTTCTGACGCGCATTACACCCAGTGATTGTCATCGATCTCGATGATGTCGGGGCGCGCTCGGCGAGCGCCGCGCGGCCGCTGAGCGCTCGCGCCATGCGATCGTGGGAACCGTTCTTTGAGCCGGAGGATTGCGCGCCTGGGCGCGGCGCTTCGCCGCGGTCGGCCGGCCGAGCGTAAGGTTAAGCTGAAACCAACGGGTCCGCCGGCGTCTTGGCGGACGAGGAAGCGAATGACCGCCGCGCAACCCTCATTCGACACGGTCAGCCTAGTCACGCTGCTGACCATCCCCTGCATCCTCGACGCCTCGATGGTCGGGCGTGAGGATCGCGACTTCATGGACGCGCTCATCCTGCTCGCCGTGGTGCAGGCCAACGTGGCGCCGCTGATCCGCGATCGGGACCTGCAGCGGGCCTACGGCGGCGCCGACGAGCCCCCGCCCGACGAGCTGAGGCGGCCCGTCAGCATCAACGCCATCGCCCACTCGCTGCGCCTGCCCTACGAGACGACGCGCCGGCGGATCATGAGGCTCGCCCGCGAGGGCGCCTGCGACATCGGCGAGAGCGGGGTGATCGTGCCCACCCGCGAGCTGGCCTCGCCGCGGCATGTCATGGCGCTGATGGCCATCTGGCAGCAGATCCACGCCCTTTACCTGCGGTTGCGCGACTTGGGGCTGATGGACGAGATGATCGCCCCGGCCGATCGGGTCCGGTGGGACGCCGCCGCCGGCGAACCGCCTGTGCGCGCCGTCATCCGCATCGCCTCGGACTTCATGCTGCGGCTGATCGACAACACCACGGCGCAGTTCGGGGGCCTTGTGGCCGGGGTGATCTGGTTCGCCATCCTGCGGGCCAACACCGAGCACCTGTCCACCGAGTCCCGCCCCGGCCTCGCCGACGACGGCAGGCGCCGGCCGGTGCGCATCGCCGAGATCGCCGGGCGCCTGTCGGCGCCGCAGGAGACGGTGCGCCGCTACGCGGCCGAGCTGGCGGCCCAGGATCTCTGCGAACGCGGGGCCAAGGGCTTCGTGGTGCCGGCCGAGGTGCTGGCGCGGCCGGAGTCCATGAAGATCCTGACCGAGAACTTCAGCGACCTGCAGCGCATGTTCTCCGGCTTCGCGCAGCTGGGCGTGCTTGCCGAGTGGGACCGCCAATCGCCTCCCCTGCAAGGCGTCGCCTGACGCCCCGTCAGGGCCCACGAGGGCCGGGTGCGGCGGACCGACGCAACCTCGGACCTAAACCCCAAATTGAGTATGACGCGCCTTCAACCTCGCGCCCCCTTGGCCTTATCCACAGCTCATTCGGCGGCCGAATAACGGCGACCAGAGAGCCCGCCCACGGGCCACCCGCTTCGGCCGAATTGCAGACTTGGAGCGCGTGTTTCGATGACTGGCACCTCGCATAAGGATTTCATCTCCAGCCTCTCGACGCCGATGGGCGGTGACGAGGCCGGCGCCGGTCCGCATCCCGTCGATCGCCATGTGGGCCTTCACATCCGCATGCGCCGCAAGGCGCTCGGCATCAGCCAGGAGCGCCTGGCCGAAGCCCTCGGCCTGACCTTCCAGCAGGTTCAGAAGTACGAGCGCGGCGCCAACCGCGTGTCCGCTTCCAAGCTCTGGGAGATCGCCCGCGCCCTGAAGACCAACGTGGCCTACTTCTACGAAGGCCTCGAGGACGAGGCCAACGACGCCGCCCGCGGATTCATGGGCGCCAACGCCCAGGAATTCCTGCTGACGCCGGAAGGCATGGAGCTGGCCGCCACCTTCCCGAAGGTCCGTCGCCCGGGCCTGCGCCGCAAGGTGCTCGATCTCGTGCGCGCCATGGCCGAGATGGAAGCCGACGAGCGCGACCAAGCCCCGCTGTCACTCCTGAAGTAGGGTTCTTCAAGGCGGCCTGGGTCGAACCTAGGCCGCCATCTGCTCCTTGAAGCTGGCGCCCTCGTGGGCCAGCAGCCAGCGCTTGCGGGGAAGGCCCCCGCCATAGCCGGTCAGCGACCCGTCGGCCCCGATCACCCGGTGGCAGGGCACGACCAGGCTGATCGGATTGGCTCCGTTGGCCAGGCCGACCGCACGCACCGCCGTCGGCCTGCCGATCCGTTCGGCGAGCTGGGCGTAGCTCAGGGTCTCGCCGCGCGGGATCGTGCAGAGCGTCTCCCACACCTTCAGCTGGAACGGCGTCCCCGACGCCACCCACGCCACCCCGTCCAGGGCTGAAGCGTCGCCGGCGAAGTAGGCAAGCAACGCCTGGCGCACCGGCCCGGCGCAGCGCCCCTCGGCCAGGGGCGTCTTCGGATAGTGGCGGCCGATCCAGGCCAGCATCCTGGCCTCGTAGTCGCGCCAGTTGAACGCCCGCAGGCGCCCGGCCTCGTCGGTCACCACCAGCGCCTCGCCGATCGGAGTGGCGAGACGTTCGAGCGTCAGTCGCTCAGGCCGCATGTCGGTCATGGGTCTTGGTCCTCTTGGTTTCGGGTTCGGCGGCGTCGGCCGCCCACAGGTGTTGCGCCGCATAGGCCCGCCAGGGGCGCCAGGCCTGGCTGCGGGCCAGCAGGGCGTCCGGCGTGGGGCGTGTCCCGTCGGGGGCGGCCATGGCCCGCAGGAGGCCGATGTCGGCATGGGGGAAGGCGTCCGGTTCGCGGAGCTCGCGCAGGGCGATGTACTGCGCGGTCCACTCGCCGACGCCCGGCAAGGATGAGAGCGCCTGGATCGCGCTCTCGAGGTCCGCGCGCGGCGTGAAGATCGCCGGATCGGCCGCCACGGTGCTGGCCAGCGCCTCCAGCGCGGCGCCGCGCGCCCGCGGCATGCCGAGCGCCGCGATGTCCTGCCCGACCAAGCGCTCCGGCGTCGGGAAGACGCGCGTCAGGCCGAGCTTGGCCGCCGCGGCGTCCTCGATCGGCTCGCCATAGGTCGCCACCAGCTTGGCCGCGAGATTGCGCGCCGCCGTGACCGTGATCTGCTGGCCGAGGATGGCGCGCACCGCCATCTCGAAGCCGTCCCAGGCGCCCGGCGCCCTGAGGCCCGGTCGCGCCGCGACCAGCGGCGCCAGGGCCTCGTCCTGCGACAGGTGCGCGCCGATCCGGTGCGGATCCGCCGTGAGGTCGAAGACCCGGCGGACGCGGGCGATCACCGCCGGCAGGGCCTTCAGCTTCGGGAAGCGGATCTCCGCCACCAGGAAGTCGCCCTCGCCCGGGGCGACCACGACAAGGCCTGTGGCGCCCTCTACGGACAGAGTCCGCGCATAGCGCCGGGCGCTCACCGTCTCGACGCCGGGGATCGCCCGCGCCGTCAGGAAGCCGATGATCGCGTCCCAGTCGTAGGGCGCGCGGTAGGGCAGCTTCACGGTCACGCCCGCGGTCTCGGCGCTCGCCTCTCCCGCCAGTCGGCGCAGCGCGCCCGGCGGCCGTCCGAAGAGTTGCTGGAAGGTCTCGTTGAAGCGCCGCACGCTGCCGAAGCCGGAGGCGAGCGCCACCTCGGCCATCGGCAGGCGGGTCTCCTGGATGAGCTGCTTGGCGAGCAGCACCCGCCGCGTCTGGGCGACGGTGATCGGGGCTGCGCCGAGGTGCTGGCGGAACAGGCGGCGCAGCTGGCGCTCGCCCACGCCGAGTCGGGCGGCGAGCGCGTCGACGTCGCCGCCGTCCAGCGCCCCGCCCTCGATTAGCGCCAGGGCCCGCGAGACGGTGTTGGAGGTCCCGCGCCAGGCTCCGAGGTCCGGCGAGGCTTCCGGCCGGCAGCGCAGGCAGGGCCGGTAGCCCGCCTCCTGCGCCGCCGCCGCGCTCGGATAGAAGGTCATGTTCTCCGCCTTGGGCGTACGCGCCGGGCAGATCGGGCGACAGTAGATGCCGGTAGTCTTCACGGCCCCGAAGACGCGGCCGTCGAAACGGGCGTCCCGGGTCTGGAAGGCGCGGCGGCAGGCTTCGAAATCCATGTCCATGGCGCGAAGGTGCGCCTCACTCCGCGAGAAGTCTCGCGGTTTTCGGACACAGATGGTGGGCGATTGGCGGCTTTCGGACTACGATCACACCGCCGCCGCGAGGCGCTTGTCCCGCGCGATCGAGGCCGAGGCGGCCAGGTGGGTCAGCACGGTGCCCAGCACCATCGGCACGAGCGCGGCGAAGCCCACGGCCAGCGAATGGTCGCCATAGGCCGGCTTGGCCATGTCGCTGATCCGGCCGACGAACACCGGCCCGCCGCCCAGCCCAACGAGGTTCAGCACGAAGAGCAGGGTCGCGCCGGAGATCGTCCGCCGGGCCGGCGGGACGGCGTTCTGGACCACGGCCAGGGCTGGCGCGAGGTACATGTTGTTCAGCAGGGCCGGCACGGCGATGAAGGCGAGCGTCAGCTGCCAGGTCGGCGCCCACAGGATCAGCAGCCAGAACGGGATCGTCACGGTGAAGGCGACCGCCGGGATCCAGGCGTACCAGCGCCGGTCCATGTGGCCGAGGCGGTCGGCGAGCCAGCCGGCCAGGAAGGTGCCGATCAGCCCGGTGATCCCGAGCACCAGGCTGTAGTAGGCGGCGACCTCGGTGAGGGACATGCCCTTCACGCGGATCAGGAACGGCGGATTCCAGGCGAGGCCGGCGTAGCCTACGAAGGCGGAGAGCCCGCTCGAGACCGCGACCAGCACCAGGGTGCGATTGGCGAAGTAGGCGCCGACGGCGCTGAGCAGCGGCGGTGGCGGTTCGTGCGCCGCCTGCCCGTCGGCGACGGGATCGAGCCCGCCGCGCTTCGGCTCACGCACCACCAGGAACAGGATCAGGGCCATCAGCAGGCCCGGCGCGCCGACCCAGTAGAAGGCCATGCGCCAGCCGTAGTTGGCGGCGATCCAGCCGCCGATGGCCGAGCCCAGCATCGAGCCCATCGGCACGCCGAGGGAATAGATGGCGAGGCCCGTACCGCGCTCCTTGGCCGGGAAGTAGTCGGAGATCAGGGAATAGGACGGCGGCGAGCCGCCGGCCTCGCCGACGCCGACGCCCATGCGCATGATCGCCAGCTGCACGAAGTTGGTCGCCGCCCCACAGCCCATGGTGAAGAGGCTCCAGAGGCCGCAGGCCGCCGACATGATCCAGATGCGCTTGATGCGGTCGGCCAGCCAGCCCACCGGGATGCCGCAGAAGGTGTAGAAGGCGGCGAAGGCGATGCCCCCCAGCATGCCGAGCTGGGTGTCGGTGAGGTTCAGGTCCTTGCGGATCGGCTCGGCGAGGATCGAGAGAATCTGACGATCCAGGAAGTTGAGCGTGTAGACGACCGCCAGGATCCAGACGACCAGATATCGGTAGCCGGGCCGTGACGTCTCACCGGTCATCGCCGCTGCGGCCATCCGGTTTCCCCCCTTGTTGTTGTCGGACGCGCCCGCTTTTCGCGGTTTCGAAAGGTCCGCAGGTTTCCCTATGCGTCATGTTGCACGCCGCCTTCGTCCCCGCCAAGCGGGGATCGCCACGAACCCTCACGTCGCATGAAGATTTCCTGGGGGTCCCGCGGGTTGCCCGAGCCCCGGCGCTTCTCTAAGTCAGCCGCGGGCCGAACGTGCGTCGATCATCCGATGCGCGGAACATTGTCGTAAGTATTGTAAGGTCCTTACCCATGGACGCTCGCGTCGGGCCCAAGTCCGCACTCCAGGAAGGCGCGCTCTCGCCGCACATGCTCACGCACCTGCAACGCCTCGAGGCCGAGAGCATCCACATCATGCGCGAGGTGGTCGCCGAGTGCGAACGCCCGGTGATGCTCTATTCCATCGGCAAGGACTCGGCCGTGATGCTGCATCTGGCGGCCAAGGCCTTCTTTCCGTCCAAGCCGCCGTTCCCGCTCCTCCACGTGGACACCACCTGGAAGTTCAAGGCCATGTACGAGATGCGCGAGCGCATGGCCCGCGAACTCGGCTTCGAGCTTCTCGTGCACAAGAACCCCGAGGCGCTCGAGAAGAACATCAACCCGTTCGACCACGGCTCGGCGCTGCACACCGACATGTGGAAAACCGAGGGCCTGAAGCAGGCGCTCGATAAGTACGGCTTCGACGCGGCCTTCGGTGGCGCGCGCCGCGACGAGGAGAAGTCCCGCGCCAAGGAGCGCATCTTCTCGTTCCGCTCGGCCCAGCACCGCTGGGATCCCAAGAACCAGCGCCCCGAACTCTGGCGGCTCTACAACACGCGCAAGAACCCCGGCGAAAGCATCCGGGTGTTCCCGATCTCGAATTGGACCGAGCTCGACATCTGGCAATACATCTACCTTGAGAACATCCCGATCGTGCCGCTCTACTTCGCCGGCGAACGGCCGGTGGTCGAGCGCGGCGGCACGTTGATCATGGTCGATGACGAGCGCATGCCCCTGCATGCGGGCGAGACGCCGATGATGAAGTCGGTGCGCTTCCGCACCCTCGGTTGCTATCCGCTGACAGGCGCCATCGAGAGCACGGCCGCTACCCTGCCCGAGATCATCCAGGAGATGCTGCTCACCACCACCTCGGAGCGTCAGGGCCGGATGATCGATCACGACCAGGCCGCCTCGATGGAGAAGAAGAAGCAGGAGGGCTACTTCTGATGGCCCACCAGAGCGCCCTCATCGCCGAGGATATCGAGGCCTATCTGAAGGCCCACGAGGTCAAGAGCCTGCTGCGCTTCCTGACCTGCGGCTCCGTGGACGACGGCAAGTCGACCCTGATCGGCCGCCTGCTCTACGATTCCAAGATGATCTTCGAGGACCAGTTGGCGGCCCTCGAGGCCGACTCCAAGAAGGTCGGCACGCAAGGCGGCGAGATCGACTTCGCCCTCCTGGTCGATGGCCTCGCCGCCGAGCGCGAGCAGGGCATCACGATCGACGTGGCCTACCGGTTCTTCTCCACCGACAAGCGCAAATTCATCGTCGCCGACACGCCCGGGCACGAGCAGTACACGCGCAACATGGTGACCGGCGCCTCGACGGCCGACGCCGCGGTGATCCTGATCGACGCGCGCAAGGGTGTGCTCACCCAGACCCGGCGCCACTCCTACCTCGTCAGCCTCTTGGGCATCCGCCACGTGGTGCTGGCGATCAACAAGATGGACCTGGTGGGCTACGACCAGGCGGTGTTCGACCAGATCGTCGCCGACTACACGGCCTTCGCCGAGCAGATCGGCCTGACCCGCTTCACGGCCATCCCGATGTCGGCCCTCAAGGGCGACAACATCACGGAGAGCTCGGAACAGATCGCCTGGTATTCGGGCCCGCCGCTGATGCGCTGGCTGGAAGAGATTCCGGTCGAGGACGACCTTCGCGAGAAGCCGTTCCGGATGCCCGTCCAGTGGGTCAACCGGCCGAACCTCGACTTCCGCGGCTTCTCCGGCCAGATCGCCTCCGGCGTCGTCCGCCCCGGCGACAAGGTGAAGGCCCTGCCGTCCGGCCGCGAGAGCACCGTCGAGCGCATCGTCACCTTCCGCGGCGACCTGCCCGAGGCGGTCGCCGGCCAGTCGGTGACCATCACCCTGGCAGACGAGATCGACGTCAGCCGCGGCGACGTGCTCGCCGAGGCCAAGGCGCCGCCGCCGGTTGCCGACCAGTTCGAGGCGACCCTCGTCTGGTTCGACGACGAGGCCATGCTGCCCGGGCGACCCTACCTGATGAAGCTCGGCACGCGGACCGTCTCGGCCCAGGTCACCGAGCCCAAGTACAAGGTCAATGTGAACACGCTGGAGCACCTGGCCGCCAAGCGTCTGGAGCTCAACGAGATCGGCGTGGTGAACCTCTCCACCGACGCCCCCCTCGCCTTCGATCCCTATGCGGAGAACAAGGACCTCGGCGGCTTCATCCTCATCGACCGGATCTCCAACCGGACGGTGGGCGCGGGCCTTCTCAACTTCGCCCTGCGTCGCAGCCAGAACATCCACTGGCAGGCGCTCGACGTGGACAAGCAGGCGCGGGCCGCCGCCAAGGGGCAGAAGGCGCGCGTCGTCTGGTTCACCGGCCTGTCCGGCGCCGGCAAGTCGACCATCGCCAACCTGGTGGAGAAGCGCCTCCACGCCGAGGGCCGCCACACCTATCTGCTCGACGGCGACAACGTGCGCCACGGCCTCAACAAGGACCTCGGCTTCACCGAGGAAGACCGGGTCGAGAACATCCGCCGTGTCGCGGAGGTGTCGAAACTGATGGTCGACGCCGGCCTGATCGTGCTGGTCTCGTTCATCTCGCCGTTCCGCGCCGAGCGCCGCATGGCGCGCGAGCTGCTGGCGGAGGGCGAGTTCGTCGAGGTGTTCGTCGACACCCCGATCGCGGAAGCCGAGCGCCGCGACGTGAAGGGCCTCTATGCCAAGGCGCGCGCCGGCCAGCTCAAGAACTTCACCGGCGTGGATTCCCCCTACGAGGCTCCGGAGAACGCGGAGATCCGCATCGATACCACCGCCACCGATCCCGAGACGGCCGCCGAGGAGATCGTCGCCTGGCTGGAACGCGGATTTGATCCGGGGATCTAAGTTCTGCGGCGGAACCCTCTGCGGCGACGCCTGTTAATCGGAGCGCTCGGAAATCCGAGCAAGCCCTCGAGTCTCGAGCCCGGCGGTCATCCCGCCGGGCTCTTTTCGTTCAGAACTCCAGGACGATCTTGCCGAAGTGCGAGCCGGCGGCCATCGCCTCGAACGCCGCCTTGGCCTCGGTCCACGCGAAGACCTTGTCGACCACCGGCTGGATCTTGTGCAGCTCGATGGCCTGGCACATCGCCTCGAACGCCTCGCGCGAGCCGACCGACAGGCCCTGCAGCTTGGCCGAGTTGCCGATCAGGGCGGCCGGGTTGAACGGATTGCCCGCCCCTGCGACGACGCCGATGATGGCGATGTGGCCGCCGATGCGGATCGCCCGCATCGACTGCTCGATGGTGCCGCCGCCGCCGACCTCCAGGATGATATCGGCCCCGACGCCGCCGGTCGCGGCGCGCACGCCCTTCGACCATTCGGGATCGGACTTGTAGTTCAGCCCGACGTCAGCCCCGAGCTCGGCGGCGCGCTTGAGCTTGTCGTCCGACGAGGAGGTGATGATCGTCTTCAGGCCGGCCGCATGGGCGAACTGCAGGCCGAAGATGGAGACCCCGCCCGTGCCCTGCAGAACCGCCGTGTCGCCGGGCTTCAGACGCGCGTCCTCGAAGAGGCCGCGCCAGGCCGTGAGCGCCGCGCAGGGCAGGCAGGCCACCTGCTGGTCGGTGAGGAAGTCGGGGACCTTCGATAGGCCTTCCTGGCTGAAGACGCCCAGCTCCCGGCCGGCGCCCGGAATCGGGAAGCCGAGGGCGGTGGAGATCTTCTCCAGGGTCGGCGGGCCCGAGATCCACCCCTGGAAGAACAGCGTCGCCACCCGGTCGCCGACCTTGAACCGGGTCACGCCGGGACCGATCGCCTCGACGACCCCGCAGCCGTCCGAGAACGGGATCACCGCGCCGCTGGCGCTGGGCGCGCGGCCGTAGATGCCGTTGACCATCAGGAAGTCGCGGTAGTTCAGGGACACCGCGCGCATGCGCACCAGCACCTCGCCAGGCCCTGGCGTGGGATCGGGAAGATCCACCACCTCCAGCCGGTCCAGCCCCCAGGGTTCGGTCACCTGCAGAGAACGCATTCGTCTTTCCTCCCAACGCGGCGCCATCTAGGCCCGCCGGAGGAAGCCGCGGCAAGACTGTCCTCGCGTTAGCTCCGCGCAGCCGGCAGGACGGGCCGCTCGCCCCACTGATCCGGGTCGTGGCCATAGACCATCACGGTGGCCGCCTCGCGCAGCGCCAGCAGCGCATCGAGCGAGCGGTTCATCGCCTCGGCGTCCGAGTAGTCCGGGAAGGACCGTGTCTCCGCGACGCGGCAGTTGTAGCAGGCGTCGGCCACCAGGATATGGTCGCCCTGGGCGCTACGCACGCGCAGCGACTGGTGTCCTGGCGTGTGGCCATAGCTCGGGAGGCAGACCGCCGAGCCGTCGCCGAACAGGTCGTGCTCGCCGTCGACGAGCCGCACCGCATGACCCAGGTCGAAGAACCGTTTGCGCAGCCCGTAGTGGCCCGCCGTCTCGCGATCGAAACCCGCTTCCCACTCGCGTCGCTGGATCACCACCTCGGCGTTCGGGAACTCCCGCAGCCCGCCGACATGGTCGAAGTGCAGGTGCGAGACCACGACCTGGCGCACGCGCGCCGGATCGATGTCGAGGCGCTCCAGATGCCGCGTCGCGGTCTCCTCGGGCGTAAGGCTCGCGTCGATGTCGGTGGCCCGCAGCGCCTGGCGATAGCTGTCGTCGTAGTCGACCATGCCGGCCGGCAGGCCGCAGTCGAAGAGCGCGACGCCGTCCGGGTGCTCGAGCACATAGAAGGGAACCGGCACCGAGACCGGCCCCGTTCCGGCCATGCCCATGCCTTCGGCGCTGCCGTGGAACTGGCCGCAGACGCAGCCGAACAGGCGAAGGGTCATGGACGCCTCCCTAAGGGTCGAGCCGGCGCATGCCGTAGAGCCGCAGCGCCCCGATGAAGCCTGCCGCCGACATGGCGCTCATCAGAAGATAGCCGTGCGCGCCGTAGCGGTCGAACAGCCAGCCGGAGCCCATGGTCGCCACGCCGGAGATCACCCCGCCAGAGAGGGCCGAGTTGATCGCCTGGGCCGCCGAGGCGTTGCGCGGCGTCGACAGCCGTTCGACGAGTTGCAGCGAAGCGAGGAACGTCGCGGCGTAGGAGAGCGTGTGCAGGGTCTGCAGCGGGAAGACCACCCAGAGCGGCGGCGAGAAGGCCAGCACGCTCCAGCGGACCACGGCCGCCGCGCCTCCGAGCGCCAGCAGGTTCCGCGCCCCCATCCGCCGCCGCCACGGCTCCATGAACCACATGAAGAGGATCTCGGTGGTCACCCCCGTCGCCCAGAGCATGCCCGTGAGGCTCTCGGGAATGCCCTGATGCTTCCAGACGAGCGTCGAGAAGCCGTAGTAAAAGGCGTGCGCCGACTGGATCAGGCCCGCCGACAGCACGGCCGTCATGAACACCGGATCGGCGAGCAGCTCCTTCAGCCCGCCCATGCGGTCGGAGAGGTGCGGCGCGTGCCCGGCCTCGTGCACCTCGTCGGGCGGCAGCAGGAGCCGCGCGCAGAGGCTGGCGAGCCCCGCGGCGGCCACCATCCAGACCAGCACCAGCTCCGGCGAGCCCCAGGTCAGGATCGCGCCCATTCCGACATTGCCGACGATGAAGCAGGCCGAGCCGATGCCGCGCGGCCATCCGTAGTTGAAGCCGTCGCGCGCCGCCCGCTTCAGCACCAGCACGTCCGTCAGCGGGCTCATGGTGGTGAACATCGAGGAGGCGGCGAACCAGACCACCGCCCACCAGGCGAAGCCGAACGGCGCGGCCATGGCCACGTAGAGGGCGGTCACCGCCACGCCGAGCACGATCAGCGCCGTGCGGCGAAGGCGGAAGCTGTCGGCCCAGACCGCCAGCAAGGGCGCGGTGAAGGCGCGCGCCAGCATCGGCAGGGAGAGGATCAGCCCGATCTTCGCCCCGGAGAGGCCATGGTGGGCGAACCACACGGGCAGGTAGGGCGAGGAGACGCCCGTCCCGATGTAGAGGGCGCCGTAATAGAGGCCGAGGCGCACGGGCAGCGACATGACCGGCGCATATCAGGAGTCGCCGCCCAGGACTCGCCGGGCGTTGCCGCAGGGCTCCGGGAGCGTAATGTCTGATCGGCGATAAGGGAGAGGCGGATGCAAGGCGCCAACAGCCGCGACCGGCAGCTTCGCGAACGCGCCGAGGCGGTGATCCCCGGCGGGATGTACGGGCATCAGGCCGTCGGCCTCCTGCCCGATGACTATCCGCAGTTCTTCGAGAAGGGCGAAGGCGCCTACATCTGGGATGTCGACGGGCGCCGCTACCTCGACTTCATGTGCGCCTACGGCCCGAACCTGTTCGGCTACGCCAATCCGCAGATCGACGCCGCCTACGTCCGCCAGCTCGGCCTCGGGGACACCCTCACCGGCCCGACCGCGCTGATGGTGGAGCTGGCCGAAGCCATGGTCGGCATGGTCAGCCACGCCAGCTGGGCCATGTTCTGCAAGAACGGCACGGACGCCACCTCGATGGCGCTCACCGTCGCCCGCGCCCATACTCGGCGGAAGAGCGTCATCCGCGCCAAAGGGGCCTATCATGGGGCTGCGGCCTGGTGCACGCCGCGGCCGGCCGGGGTCATCGAGAGCGATCGCGCGCACCAGCTCTTCTGCGATTACAACGACGTGGCCTCGCTGGAGGCGGCCGCGGCCCAGGCCGGCGATGATCTGGCCTGCATCTTCGCCGCCCCTTTCAAGCACGACGCCTTCATCGATCAGGCCGAGCCCGACCTCGCCTATGCCCGCAAGGCGCGCGAGATCTGCGACCGGACCGGCGCGCTACTGATCGTCGACGACGTGCGCGCCGGCCTGCGCCTCGCCCGCGACTGCTCCTGGTCGAAGATCGGGGTCCAGCCCGACCTCTCCACCTGGGGCAAATGCATCGCCAACGGCCACCCGATCTCGGCCCTGATGGGCTCCGAGGTCGCTCGCAAGGCGGCCGCCTCGATCTATGTGACCGGCTCCTTCTGGTACCAAGCGGCCCCCATGGCCGCCGCGCTGGAGACCCTGCGCCTGGTGCGGGAGACGGATTACCTGGAGCGCATCACCGCACTCGGTCAGCGGCTGCGAGACGGTCTCGCCGAGCGCGCGCAGGCGGCGGGCCTTGCCATGCGCCAGACCGGGCCCGTGACCATGCGGCTCTTCCTGTTCGACGACGACCCGGACCTCAGGAAGGGGTTCTGCTTCGCCTCCGCCCTGCTGGAGCGCGGCGTCTACACCCATCCCTGGCACAACATGTTTCTTTGCGCGGCCATGGCCGAGGCCGACATCGACCTCGCCCTCGACTCGGCCGAAGCCGCCTTCGGCGTGCTGAGCCGCGGGGCGGCAAGCCTGGCGCCCGTCGAGAAGCTCGCCTTCCTCTCCGCCGGAGCCCGCTGATGGACGACTACGCCGACTACGATGGCCTGGGCCTGGCCGAGCTCGTCCGCCGCAAGGCGGTCAGTCCCGCCGAACTGGTGGAGGGCGCCATCGCCCGGATCGAGCGCCACAATCCGACGCTCAACGCGGTGGTCTACAAGGGCTTCGACGATGCGCGCCGCGAGGCGGCCGGCGAGCTGCCGGACGGGCCGTTCAGGGGCGTGCCCTTCCTGATCAAGGACCTGGCCATGCCGGTGGCCGGATGGCCCCGCACCTCCGGTTCGCGATTCGCCAAGGACGTGGTCGACCAGGAAGACGGCGGCCTCACCCGACGCTACCGGGCTGCCGGCGTCGTCGCCCTGGGCAAGACCAACACGCCCGAGTTCGGCATCACGGGGACCACCGAGAGCGCCCTCCTCGGCCCGTGCCGCAATCCCTGGAACCCGGAGCATATCGCCGGGGGATCGTCCGGCGGCTCGGCCGCCGCGGTGGCCGCCGGGCTCGTGCCCCTCGCCCACGCCTCCGACGGATTGGGCTCGATCCGGATCCCCGCCGCCTGCTGTGGCCTCGTCGGCCTCAAGGTGACGCGGGACCGCAATCCCAACCTGCCCGACGGCTACGACTATGCCCTGGGCAACGTGGTCGACCATGTGGTCACCCGCACCGTCCGCGATTCCGCGGCGATGCTGGACGCCACCGGCTATCCGGCGCCCGGCTCGCCCTATCCGCCGCCGCCCAAGGCGCGGCCGTATCTGGAAGAGGTTTCCGCCTCGCCGGGCCGGCTGCGCATCGCCTGGTCCTCCGAGACGCCCTCGGGCCGCCCGATCAGCCCAGAGGTCCAGGCCGCGCTGGAGGCCACGGCCGAGCTGCTGCGCCGCCTGGGACACGAGGTCATCGAGCGCGGGCTCGGGGTCGACTACCGGGCCCTCTACGCCTCGCGCGGCCCCGCCGCGGCGGCGAACTTCGCGGCCGGCATGGCCCGCCTGATCGCCGAGATCGGCCGTGAGCCCGAAGAGGACGAGCTGGAGCCGCTCACCTGGGCCTCCCTCAAGGCCGGCCGGCGCCAGACCGGCGCGGACGTCATGTGGTCCCTGCAGGAAACCCGCATCCTGAACCGCGCCACCCTCGGCGCCTTCGAGGATATCGACGTTTATCTCTGCCCGGTGATGGGCGAGCCGCCGCCGAAGATCGGCTTCATCGACCCCGTGGGCCTCGAGCCCAAGGAGGTGAACCGCCGCCAGGGCCGCGTCTTCCCGTTCACGCCGCCCTTCAACTTCTCCGGCCAGCCTTCCATGTCGCTGCCGCTGGCCATGTCGGCGTCCGGCCTGCCGATCGGGATGATGTTCACGGCCAAGTATGCGGACGAGGCCACCCTCTTCCGCCTCGCGGGCCAGCTCGAGAAGGAAGCACCCTGGAAATCCCGGCGGCCGCAGGTCTGGGGCTGATCGACGTGTGGACCCGCCGCAACTGGATGACGCTCGCCGCGCTCGCCGGCTTCCTCTCCGTGGCCGTCGGCGCCTTCGCCGCGCATGGCGTCAGCAATCCGGCCGCCCGGGAGCTGCTCAAGACCGGCTCGCAGTACGCCTTCATGCACGCCATGGCCACCATCGCCTGCGCCGTCTTCATGCAGCTGGGCGCCCGGCGCGCCCGCCTCGCACCGGCGTTCTTCCTCGTCGGAATCGTGCTGTTCGCCGGCTCGCTCTACGCCCTGGCCGCCGGCGCGCCGCGCTGGGTCGGCGCGATCACGCCCTTCGGCGGCCTGAGCTTCCTCGCCGGCTGGGCGGTGCTGGCCTGGGCCGCCCGCGCCGTCGATCCGGCTGAGCAGCGAAGCTAGACGCCGCGGCTCACCACGCCGGCCGCAGGGACGAGATCGACTCGCTCATGCCGAACATCCGCGTGTCCGGCGTGCTGCGGTCGATGGTGACGCACCGGCCGCCGTAGTTGGCCTCCGTGCAGACCAGCCAGGGGCCGGAGCGCCGCTCGATGCGGATGGAGCGCACCCGGTCGTTCAGCCCGCTGCGATGCAGGTCCTGGATCGGGCCATAGAGCCGAAGAGGGCGGCCGCGGTAACCGGTCCCCTCATAGACCGTCGCCATCGCCCGGCCATTGGGGCGCTCGCCATAGCCGTAACGGCCATCGTTACCGTAGCGCCCGTCATAGCCCCGGTCGTACGGAGCCTCGCGCGGATAGTCGCGCGGCGCGCCATTCGGCATGGCGGGCGGCGCGCCGCCGCCCGGGCCGGTGCAGATCAGGCCGCCGGACGGATCGACCATGATCGGCGTGCTGCAGCTCTCAATGTTGATGCTGGACTCGCCCGAGCCCCGGGTCCCGCGGCACCAGGCCTTCAGGAACTGGCCCTCGACGCGGATGTTCGAGCACTGGCTCTGGTAGGGCCCCGGCGGCAGGGGGAAGGACCGGTCGTATCGCGGCTGCGACGCCGCCGGCACGGCGAGCGAGAGCGCCAGGGCAGAAAGGGCAGAAAGGCCAAGGATCATGCGCATGGTCTGCTCCTCGTGGGACGGTAAGCCTGACCTCAAACGCCTGAGCTGCGCGGCAGGGCTCAGCCGCCCTTAATCCTGCGGCGAAGCGCGCGGTTTGATGTGGCGCAAGCCGCCGGCTCCGGGAACAGGGCAAACAGGCGGCCATGTCCTCTGAATCCCATTTCCAGCAGCTCATCCGCGCCGCCGCCACCCAGGCCGAGCCGCACCAATTGCTGTTCGTCTTCGCCGCCGCCGAGCTTCCGGGTGAGGCCTCGGCCGCCCAGGCCCGTCGATATGCGGAAGGCCGTGGCGGCGCCCTCTCGCCCCTGATGTGCGTCGACAAAGCTCCGGCCGACCTCGACGGCTTCGAGACCCTGGCCGAGGAATCCAGCCGGGCGGGCCCGCCCTGGCAGGTGGTGTTCGCCGCCGCGCTCTCAGGCGAGGGCGGCCGGCCACCGGCCCACGACCGCATCCAGGCGGCGCTGCAGTCGATGGTCGAGGCGGTGCGCGCCGGCGGAGTCGGCCGGTTCGCCGCCTACGACGCCGAGGGCGAGCCGCTCCTGTTCCGCTAGGCGCTCGCCGATGGCGCAGGGCCGGGTCGCGTCCTAGATGCGTTCAAGGGGTGGTAAGAGGAGCCGGCCATGCGCGTCCTGATCGTCTACGGCACCACCGAAGGGCACACCCGCGATCTGGCCCACTTCGCCGCCGAGCGCCTGCGCGCGACTGGTCACCAGGCGACAGTGGAGGAAGCCGGCCCCGACGAGCGCCATCCCGATCCTGCGGCCTATGACGTCGCCATCCTCATGGCCTCGCTGCACGTCGGCCGCTACCAGGCGGCCCTCACCCATTTCGCCCATGCCCGGCATGAGGCGCTGAACGCCATGCCGAGCGCCTTCGTCTCGGTCTCGCTGTCGGCGGCCGGGGTCGATCCCCACGACTGGGAGGGCGTGGGCCAGTGCGACGCCCGCTTCCAGCAGGAGACCGCCTGGACGCCGAAGGCGATCCACCATGCGGCGGGGGCGATCCGCTACAGCCAGTACGACTTCTTCAAGCGGCTGGCCCTGAAGTTCATCGCCGCCCAGCGCGGCCAGAAGACCGTCACCTCGCGGGATTACGACCTCACCGACTACGAGGCGCTCGCCCGCTTCGTGCTGGAGTTCGCGCCGCCCGCGAAAGGATGACCGTCAAGCTGTCCGCCGGCAGCCGGATCTCGCCCCCGGCCGCCTCCCAATGGGCCGGCGGCAGATCCAGGCTCGGCCTGCCGTTCACCCCGTCGGGCCGCCAGCGGTACTGGTCCGGACCGTACTGCCACACGTCCAAACGGCCCGCTGCCCACGGCTTGACCGTGAAGGCCTGGGTGGCGCTTCGGTTCAACACCATGGTCGCCAGGCGCCCATCGGGGCGCGCCACCGCATAGGCCACCACCGCGCCGGCCGGCGCCTCGCCGTCCAGGTGCGTGGCATAGAGCCTGTGCAGGCCGTGGCCCGGCTGCAGCCAGGTCTGCGAGATCAGGCGCGAGGCGAAGAACTGCGGCAGGCGCTCGGCCGCCTGACCGTTCGCATCCGCCAGGAAGGGGGTCATGTTGCCGTAGCCGGCGCAGGCCAGGTGCTGGTTGATCGGCGTGTTGGGGCCGTAACCGAACATGTAGGCCGCATCGCCGCCCTCGCTCAGGAAGTGACCCAGGAGGTCGGCCTGCAACAGGGCGCTCGGCAGTTCGACCATGGCCTGACCGGAAAAGGCCGAGAAGCCGTACTCAGCGATCACCTTGGGCGTGGTGCGCGGCACGCCCTCGGCCTCGAGGCGCTTCAACATGCCATCGAGCAGCGCGTCTTCAGCGATCAGCTTGGCGTGGATGTCGCCGCAGATATCGTCGAACGGATAGTGCTCGAAGGAGAAGAACTGCAGGTCCGACAGGCGGCCGCGGCTCTTCAGATAGGCGATGAAGCCGCGGTTCCAGGAGCGCGCCGGCCCATGCACCAGGGGCAGATCCGTCGCCGCGCTCTGCATGGACGGGCCGCCATACTCCAGGCGAGGGGCGATCGCGCGCAGGCGGTCGAGGGTGGCCAGGTAGAGGGCGCCGTAGTCGGCCGGCTCGCCGTACTGTCCGTCCGGCTCCTCGCCCAGTTCGATGCGCCTCAGCGGATAGCCCCGGCGGGTCAGATAGCGGATCAGCGCCTCGGCGTTCTCCGGCGTGTCGAAGAGCACGCCCACCGGCATCATGATCGGCAGGCCGTTGCCGAGCCCGCTCTGGAAGATGCGATCCACCCCTACCTGTTCGAGGTTCGGGTCACGGTCGGCGGCGCGATGCCACGGGTCGGTGGACGAGACGTGCGTGAAGGTCTGGTCGTCGTGCGAGGCGGCGTGGCGCACCGCGTCGTGGAAGACGCCATCGGCGCCGGTGA
Source organism: Phenylobacterium soli (assembly GCF_003254475.1). Taxonomy (NCBI): domain Bacteria; kingdom Pseudomonadati; phylum Pseudomonadota; class Alphaproteobacteria; order Caulobacterales; family Caulobacteraceae; genus Phenylobacterium; species Phenylobacterium soli. The sequence continues at coordinate 1,916,180 of NZ_QFYQ01000001.1, read as the reverse complement.
CGCCGAACGAAACCTCCCGCACAGCGTAACCCAAGCGGTCTCGCACGTCGGCCGAACCGGGCGGGGCCGTGCCGGAGGGCGTCTTCAGGAGGATCCGCAGGAACCGCGCCGTCACCGGCCGCTGGGCGATGCGCCGGGTCTCTGCGCCGCCGCGCGCCTGGGCGACCCGCCCCATGGGAAAGGTCACCCAGTCGCGCTCGGAATCGTAGTCGTCGGGGCCGTCCCAGTACTGGACCTCGTAGGCGCTGGCGTAGGGGTCGGCCCAGTCGATGCGCACCGTATCGATGGGGGTCGGGGCGTCGAGGCGAACCTGGATCCACTGCGGCCGGCCCGCCGCCTCGTGGGTGTAGCGAACGTCCAGATAGGGGTTCGACTTCCAGAAGGTGGCGAGGTCCCCGTCGGTCAGCCGCGAGAAGTCGAGGTTGTTGGCGTTGTCCTGGGTGTCGCCGCGCCGCGGCAGACGGTAGCCCCACGACAGGGTCACGGGCTGCTTTGGCCGGTCGCTGGAGGTCCAGTAGCCCTGGGCATGGGCCGGATCGCTCCAGCGCCCCTCCTCCGTCCAGTGCCAGGCCTCGATGCCGAGCTCGGTGCGGAGGCGATAGGTCAGGGAGCGCAGGCCGAGGCTGCGCATGGCCGCGATGTTGTGGGGCGTGAACAGCCGATCGATCTCGCCGCGCGTGGAGCCGTCCACGCCGCCGCCGAGTGCGGTGTCCGGCCGGAAAGCAGCCTTCAGGCCGGCCGGTGACCGGTCGACCCGCAGGTTGAGCGGCGCCGCATTCGAGGCTCCCGCGACGAGCGCCAGACCCAGCGGGAGCCAGCGCACGCCGGCTCTCATCAGACCAGGGCCGGGCGCCGGGGCAGAGCCAGGCGATGGAGGGCCAGGGCAGAGCCCGCGAGCGCCGCCAGCATGATCAGGGCCATCGGCCGCGGCGTGCCGTCGTGCAGGGTCCCGGCGAAGGTCGAGGCGAGCGCGCCCGTGCCGAACGACAGTCCGCCGAGCAGGGCCGAGATCGACCCGGCGCGCCTGGGATCGACGTTCAGGGCCCCGGCCATGGTGTTGCCCTGCATGAAGCCGTAGCTCGCCAGGACGCAGAACAGCAGCGGCAGGACGCTCCAGCGCCCGCCGATCCCGCTGACGGCCGCGAGCGCCAGCAGCAGGGTGAAGCCGAGCGAGGCGATGCTCGCGCGGGCCAGCACCTCGTCGGGCGTGGCGCGGCGCAGGATGATGCGGTTCACCTGGTTGGCCGCGATGAGCCCCGCGGCGTTGGCGCCGAACACCCAGCCGAACGCCTGCGGGCTGATGCCATAGGTCTGGATGAGCAGCTCGGGCGAGGCAGAGATGTAGGTGAAGAGCGTGGCCCCGTTGAGGGCGCCGGCCAGGGCGTAGCCCATCAGCCGCGGCTCTCGGGCCAGGGCCAGATAGGTCTGGAAGGGATGCTCGGCGCGCGCATGGGCGGCGGTCTCCTCCGAGCGGCTCTCGCGCATGCGCAGGAGGGCCGCGAGCCCGATCGCCACGCCGAAGGCGGTCATGAACCAGAAGTTCAGCCGCCAGCCGCCGAACGCCAGCAGCGCGCCGCCCAGCAGGGGCGCGAGGATCGGCGCGAGCCCCATGATCAGCATCATCAGCGACAGCATGCGCGCCGTCTCGACGTGGCTGAACCGGTCGCGCACCACGGCCCGCGAGACCACGCCGCCCGCGCAGGCGCCCAGCGCCTGGACGAAGCGTCCGACGATCAGCTGCGGCGCGGTCTGGGCGAAGCCGCAGCCGATGGACGCCAGGATGAAGATGCCGACCCCGATCAGGATCGGCGGCTTGCGGCCGATGCGGTCGGAGGCGGGGCCGTAGACGAACTGGCCGATCGCCATCCCGGCCAGGAAGGCGGCCACCGTGCCCTGCGTCTCGCCGGAGGAGGCCTTCAGCGCCGCGCCGATCGCCGGCAGGCTCGGCAGGTACATGTCGATGGCGATCGGCCCCATGGCGGTCAGGGACCCGAGTAGGATCACGAGCCCCCAGGGCGTACCCTCGCCCGCGGAATGGCGGCTGCTGTCGATCTCGCTCATCGGGCCTTCATAGCCGTTTCGCCGTTCCTGCCGAGCCGCTTTTACGGCAAAGCTTGATCATAAAGAGGGGGAGTCCAGAAGATGTCCGACGCCATGATGCCGCCCGTCCAGAAGGCCAAGGTCAACGGGATCGAGCTGGCCTATTACGAGGCAGGTCCTAAGACCGGCGTGCCGATCGTCCTCTGCCATGGCTTTCCGGAGCTCGCCTTCTCCTGGCGTCACCAGATCAAGGCGCTCGCCGACGCGGGCCGCTGGGTGATCGCGCCGGACCAGCGCGGCTACGGCCTCTCCTCGCGGCCCGAGGCGATCACCGACTACGACATCGAGCACCTGACCGGCGACCTTGTCGGCCTGCTGGACCATCTGGGCGTCGAGAAGGCGATCTTCGTCGGCCACGACTGGGGCGGGATCGTGGTCTGGCAGATGCCGCTGCTGCACCCCACTCGCGTCGCGGGGGTGATCGGACTGAACACACCCTTCATGCCGCGGGCGCCGGCCGACCCGATCCTCATCATGCGCAACCGCTTCGGACCGGACATGTACATCGTCTGGTTCCAGACGCCCGGCGAGCCCGAAAAGGTGCTCGGCGAGGACGCGGGGAAGACCATGCGCTTCTTCATGCGCAAGCCGCGCATGATGCAGGAGGCGGCCCAGCCGCCGGAGGGCGGCTCCACCTTCGCCTTCAAGGACCTCCTGCGCCAGTGGGACGGCAACTATGCCCCCGACGCCTTCCTGACGGAGGAGGAGCTCGCCTTCTTCGTCGACACCTTCAAGCGCACCGGCTTCACGGGCGGCATCAACTGGTACCGCAACTTCACCCGGAACTGGGAGCGGGCCGAGCGCCTTCCCACCAGGATCGACGGCATCCCCTGCCTGATGATCACCGCCGAGAAGGACGCCGTGCTCTCGCCCGAGATGGCCGAGCCCATGCCGGCCTTCATCGGCGACCTCGAGACGCACATGGTCAAGGACAGCGGCCACTGGACGCAGCAGGAGAAGCCGGAGGATGTGAACCGGCTGATGCTGGACTGGCTGAACAGGCGCTTCCCGACTTAGACTGGAGCCCATGGAACGCACCACGCCCGCGCCCGTCGTCTCCGCCCAAGGCGCGAGGCGCGGCCTCTTCCCCGAGAACGAGCCCTTCGCCTCCGGCTGGCTGGCCACCGAGGGCGCTCACGAGATCTACTACGAGGAGTGCGGGCGGGCGGACGGCAAGCCGTGCGTCATCCTGCACGGCGGTCCGGGCGGGGCGATCAACCCGACCATGCGGCGCTTCTTCGACCCGTCGCGCTGGCGGATGGCGCTGTTCGACCAGCGCGGCTGCGGCAAGAGCCGGCCCAACGCCTCGCTGCAGGACAACACCACCTGGGCGCTGATCGAGGACATCGAGCGCCTGCGCGAGCACCTGGGCGTCGAGAAGTGGACCGTATTCGGCGGCTCCTGGGGCTCCACCCTCGCCCTCGCCTACGCGATCACCCACCCCGAGCGGGTCGAGGGCCTCATCCTGCGCGGCGTCTTCCTGCTCACCGAGCGCGAGCTGAAGTGGTTCTACCAGGACGGCGCCTCGATGCTGTTCCCGGACGCCTGGGCCCGCTTCTGCGCGCCGATCCCCGAGGCCGAGCGCGGCGACATGATGGCCGCCTACCACAAGCGCCTGACCCACCCCGACCGTCGCGTCCAGGCCGAGGCGGCGGCCGCCTGGAGCCAGTGGGAGGGCGACACCATTTCGATCCGCGGGCCGGAGGCCCGGCCCTCGAAGTTCAACGAGATCGACTTCGCCATCGCCTTCGCCCGGATCGAGTGCCACTTCTTCGTCAACCGCGGCTTCTTCCCCGAGGGGTGGATCGTCGACAATGCGGACAAGATCCGGAACATCCCCGGCTGGATCGTCCAGGGCCGCTTCGACGTGGTGACGCCGATGGACGCCGCCTGGCGGCTGAAGTCCGCCTGGCCCAAGGCCCGCTTCGAGGTGGTCTGGGACGCCGGTCACGCCTCCACCGAACCCGGCATCGTCGACGCCCTGGTGCGCGCGACCGATCAGGCCCTGATGCTCTGATCTCTCCCGCCGAGGCGGGGGGCGCGATCACATCAGCGCGCCCTTGCCGCTGGTGACTTCCGAATAGCGGTGCACGCGCACGGCCTGCACGAGGCCGAAGCCGACCATCACCGTCAGCATCACTGTGCCGCCGTAGGAGAGCAGGGGCATCGGCACCCCGACCACCGGCGCCAGCCCCATCACCATCGAGCCGTTGATCAGCACGTAGAGGGCGAAGGTGACGGTCACGCCGGCCGCGGCCAGGCGGCCGAAGTGGCTATGGCTGATGTAGGCGGTGCGCAGGGCCATGAAGATCACCGCCGCATAGAGCAGCAGCACCGAGACGCAGCCCACGAAGCCGAACTCCTCGGCCAAGGTCGCGAAGATGAAGTCGGTCTGCTTCTCGGGCAGGAAGTTGAGCTGGCTCTGCGAGCCCAGGCCGTAGCCCTTGCCCAGCAGACCGCCCGACCCCAGCGCGATCTTGGACTGCAGGATGTGGTAGCCGGAACCGGACGGGTCGCCTTCCGGGTCGAGGAAGGTGAGGATCCGCTTCCGCTGGTAGTCGTGCAGGCCGAACATGATCGCCGGCGGCACCAGCAACACCGCGCCGAGGACGCCGGACGCGATCAGCCGCCAGGACAGGCCGGCGAGGATCATCACCACCCCGCCGGTCATCAGGATCAGCATGGCCGTGCCGAGGTCCGGCTGTTTGGCCACCAGGCCCACGGGAGCGAGGATCAGGCCGCCGGGGATCAACAGCCACCAGGAGAGCTGGGCGTTCTTGCCCGAGAGCCCGTGGTAGAAGCGGGCCAACGCCAGGACGAGGCCGATCTTCATGATCTCCGACGGCTGGATGCCCACCGGTCCCAGCTGCAGCCAGCGCTGGGCGCCCAGCGAGGTGCGCCCGACGAGGTCCACGGCGATCAGCAGCAGGAAGGCGATGCCGTAGATCGGATAGGCGAGCGCGAACCAGACCCGCAGGTCGACCAGCGACAGCACGATCATGATGCCGAAGAAGACGAAGTAGCGGGCCAGGTGCGGCGCCGCCCAAGGCATCCAGGACGAGCCGGCGATCGAGAACAGC